>CAMHMZ010000133.1 GCA_946186375.1 uncultured Clostridia bacterium | reverse complement strand
GACTCGCACTGCTTCTCCTGCGGGCAGACGCGGCCGCAGACGGCGGGCAGGGAGTTGGTGGAGGTGATGATCTCATAGGCGGCTTCAAAGTCGCCCTCGCGCACCTTCTCCAGAAAGCGCGGGATCTTGACGGCCACGGGGCAGCCGCTGCGGCAGGGGGCATTCTTGCAGTCGAGGCAGCGGGCGGCCTCGTTTTTGGCCTGCTCCTCGGTGTAGCCGAGGGCCACCTCGTCGAAATTCCCGGCGCGGACGACAGGGTCCTGCTCGGGCATTTCGTTTTTGGTCATGCTCAGATTGACTTTCAGATTAGCCATGTCTCTTTCCTCCCGTGATGCGGCAGATATGCTCGGCCGCGGCGTCCTGCTCGTCCTTATAGAAGGCGGCGCGCTTGATGAGGGAGTCGAAGTCCACCTCATGGGCGTCGAAATCCGGCCCGTCCACGCACGCGAACTTCGTCTCGCCGCCCACGATCACGCGGCAGCAGCCGCACATGCCGGTGCCGTCGACCATGATGGGGTCGAGCGAGATGATGGTCTTGATGCCATAGGGGCGCGTGACCTCGGCCAGAAACTTCATCATGATGTCCGGCCCGATGGCGATCACGCGGTCAAACTGCGGCTTGCCCGCGGCGATGTTGGCCTCGATCTCGTTTTTGAGGAAAACGGTCGTAAAGCCCTTTTCCCCGTAGCTGCCGTCGTCCGTGGCGATGATGAGCTTGTCGGAAGCGGCCTTGAGCTCCTCCTTGAGGATCACGATGTCGGCGCTGCGGAAGCCCGCGATGAAGGTCACCTCGATGCCCCGCGCGTGCATCTCTTTGGCGATGGGATAGGCGATGGCGCAGCCGACGCCGCCGCCGACCACGCAGACCTTCTTGAGCCCCTCCATCTCCGTGGCCTTGCCGAGCGGCCCGACGATGTCGGAGATGACGTCGCCCTGCTCGACCGTGTGCAGCATCTTCGTGGTGCGGCCCGCGGCCTGCACCATCACGGTCACGGTGCCCTTTTCGCGGTCATAGCCCGCCACGGACACCGGGACGCGCTCGCCCTGCTCGTCCAGGCGGAAGACGACGAACTGGCCTGCCTGCGCGTGCCGCGCGATCAGCGGCGCCTCGATCTCGAACAGGCAGATCGTTTTTGCGTCGTTCAGGAAGCGCTTGGTCACTACTTTATACATCTTTGCACCTCACTGCATTTGTGTTTTGCCGTACCCGGTCCTGCCCGGGCACACTTTTATTATTTTACAATAGCCGCCCCGCAAAGTCAATCGCTTACCGGGCTCTGCGCGCCTGTTCCTCCGCCGTTTTTTCCCGGACATGGGCCACGACGGTCTCGGCGAAGCGGCGCACGGCGGGACCGGCGCGCTCCCCGTCTGCGATGGCAAGGCCGATGGTGCGTTTGGCCTCCGGCACGAGCGGGAGGACGAGCAGCTCGTCGTGCCGCCCGCGCAGCAGCAGCTCCGGCATGATGCTCATGCCGAGGCCCTGCTCCACCATGGCGAGGATGGCGTAATCATCCTTGGTGTAAAAGCGCACGTTCGGCTTGACGCCCGCCGCCTCCAGCGCCCGGCGCGCGTCGTGGTCGGAGCTCTGCAGGAGGCTGATGAAGGGCTCGGTCTCGCACTCGGTCAGCGGGAAGCGCGGGTAGCTGGCAAAGCGGCTGTCCTTCGGCAAAACGGCCAGCAGCCTGTCCTCCATGAGCGAGATGCACTCGCAGCGGACGGGACAGGGCACGCTCACAAAGCCCACGTCGATGCTGCCGTCCGACAGCCACTGCTCTACGTCGTGATAGTCGCCGTTGAAAAGCCGGATCGTGACGCCGGGGTACTCCCGCTGGAAGCGCTGCAGCACCGGCGGCAGCCAGTGCACCGCGACCGAGGTGAAGGCCCCGATGCGCACCGTGCCGCTCTCGAGCCCGCGGATGGAGGCGGCCGTCTGCCTGAGCTGCTCGGCGCTGTTGAGAAAGGCGCGCACAGCGGGCAGGAGCCGCTCGCCCTCCGCCGTCAGATGCACGCCGCCCCGGCCGCGCCGCAGCACCGGAAAGCCCAGCTCCTCCTCCAGCACGGCCAGCGCATGGCTCACAGCCGACTGCGTGCACCCGAGCTCCTCCGCCGCGCGCGTCAGGCTCCCCTGCTCGACCACCGTGAGAAAGGCTCTCACCCTGTCCATGTTCATACCGCGCCGCTCCTCCCTTTGCATGAATTTTGTTCATGTTTAGATGAATTTAATCAATTTTGTTGATAGTATAGCCGGTTTTTTTCGATTTGGCAAGCCAAAGCCCTCTTTTTTCGCTTGGCGGTTTTGCTTTAACGCTTTACAATACTGCCATCGCAAAGAAAGAGGGCATGACCATGAACAGCGTATTTATCCTCGCCGCCATTTTCGTCTATCTCGCCGGGATGCTTCTGATCGGCTATCTGCACTCCCGCGGCAGCGGCTCGGCGGACGACTTCTATCTCGGCGGGCGCAGGCTCGGCCCCATCGTGACGGCCATGAGCACGGAGGCCTCGGACATGAGCGCGTATCTGCTGATGGGCGTGCCGGGGCTGGCGCTCTTCTGCGGCGTGGCGGAGGCGAGCT
>CAMHMZ010000132.1 GCA_946186375.1 uncultured Clostridia bacterium | reverse complement strand
GCCCCTGGCTGCTCGTTTCGGCGCCGCTGATCACGATCACGGCGATCCTGCTCTTCACTGTCCCCGAATCCAACGAGACAGTCAAGGCGATCTGGATCATGGTCTCCTACAACCTGTTCTATTCCTTCGCCTATACGATCTTCAACATGAGCCACAACCTGATGGTGCCGCTCTCTACCCGCGATACCACGGCGCGGGGCGGGCTGTCGGTATTCAACCAGATCACCACCATCATGATGAGCGGCATCCTGGTGGCGCTGGTCTTCCCCATGGTCATCATGCCGGCCATAGGCGTGGACAAGGGAAAGTGGATCACGCTGATGACCATCCTCTCCATTTTTGCTCTGCCTCTGACCTTGATGGAGTATTTCTTCACCAAGGAGCGCGTGACGGCGGAGGAAAACGCCGCCGGCGCCAAGAGCGATCTGAGCCTGCGCGAGCAGATGAAGATTCTCTTCACCGACAAATACATGCTCCTCATGTACGCGTATTTTCTCATCTCCACGACAGGGACGATGTTCAAAAACCTGGCCCTCGTCTACTACTGCAACTATGTCCTCGGCACCTATAACGACGGGGTGACCCAGATGCTGGTCTCCGTCATCGGCGGCGTTCCCATGGGCATCGGCATCTTTGCCGTGTGGCCGCTGGCGAAGAAATTCGGCAAGCGGAACGTGACGATGGTCGGCTTTGTGATCTACGCCGTCGGCAGCCTGATCTGCTGGCTGTTCTCCCGGAATCTGGTCATGGTCCTCGTGGGCCAGTTCATCAAAAATATCGGCGGCTTGCCCAGCGCTTACGTCTTTATGGCCCTTTTTGCCGACTGTCTGGATCATCTGGAATGGAAGACGGATCTCCGTGTGGACGGCGCGGCCATGTCCATTTACAACATCATCGCGGTGGCCATGGTCGGCGTGGTCACGGGTCTTTTCAACTGGATGCTGGCGCTGACCGGGTACATCGCGCCCATCAGCGCGAACAGCGTCACGGAGGCCTCTTCCTATCTCGCGTCCAGCGGTTTGACGCCGCAGCTGGCGCTGGAGTCCTTGAAGCCCGCGGCCGACGGCATGCTCACCGTCGCGGTGCAGCAGACGGCCTCCGTCAACGGTGCGATCACCTTCTCCTTTGTCGGGCTCGAAGTGTTCACCGGCCTGATCCTCGCGGTGATCCTGCTGTTCGTGGACGTGGAAAAGCGGATCGGAAAAGAGCAGGAGGAGATCAAAGCCAGGAGGGATAAAGCATGAGAGCCATTCGACTGAAAACCGAATACCTGGAAAATCCGATTGGCATCGACATTCCGCAGCCCCGACTGATGTGGAACTGCGAAGATGGAGTAAAACAGACGGCCTGCCAGATCGTCACCGAAAACTGGGACAGCGGCAAGGTGGAGAGCTCTTCCATGCATGCCGTTTACCCGCTGCCTCTGAGCAGCCGGGAGCGGGTGAACTGGAAGCTTCGTCTCTGGGATGAAAACGGCGAGCCGGGCGAGTGGAGCGAGGCCTTTTTCGAGATGGGCCTTCTCGAAAAAACCGACTGGACGGCCAAATGGATCACCGGCGATTATACGCCGAATAAGAAGGAGCGCTATCCGGTCGACTGCTTCCGCAAAACCTTTCCGGTCAAGAAAAACGTCCGTCGGGCGCGGCTGTATATCACGGCCTGCGGTCTGTATGAGGCGAAGCTCAACGGCAAAAGGGTCGGAAACTTTTGCCTCGCCCCGGGACATACGGATTACCGCAAACGCGTGCAGGTCCAGACCTATGACGTGACCGATATGCTCCGAACAGGCGAGAACGAGCTGACCGTTCAGCTGGCCGACGGCTGGTATCGCGGAAGCTGCGGCGCCTGGGGACTGACCAATCAGTATGGTACGGAGACTAAGCTGCTGGCCCAGCTGGAAGTTGAATACGAGAGCGGCCTGCGCGAGACCGTGATCTCCGACGGCAGCTGGCCGTGGTCGAACGACGGCCCCATCCGTTTCGCCGACAACAAGGACGGCGAGACCGTCGAAGCCTACCGCACGCCCTTCTACCGGTGCAAGGCAAAGGAGACGAAGCATCCGGTGGTGCCGACGGCGTCCGACAATGTCCCGGTCACGGAACATGAACGCTTTCACCCCGTCATCACCACCGCGCCCAACGGGAAGAAGCTCCTCGACTTCGGGCAGAACCTGGCCGGAACCGTGGCCTTCACGGTCAGCGCCCGCGTCGGGCAGCGGATGCTCTGGCGCTTCGGCGAGATGCTGGACGCAGACGGCAACCTAACGCTCAAAAACATCCAGTGCGTGGGCAAAAAGAAGACCTCCCCCCTGCAGCAGATCGACTACAGCTGCGGGGAAGGCCGGAACGAATATAAAACCACCTTCGCGGTTTTCGGCTTCCGCTACGCCGAGGTGGAGACGGATGTGGAGCTGCTGCCGGAGAACATCGAGGCCATCGCCGTCTATTCCGATATGGCGGAAACCGGGCGCTTTGAAAGCTCCAACGAGCTTTTAAACCGCTTTGTGGAGGCAACGAAGTGGTCGACGAGATCCAATTCTCTCGATATCCCCACCGACTGCCCCACCCGCGAGCGCCACGGCTGGACGGGCGACGCGCAGATCTTCTTTGAGACAGCCTCTTATCTTTTCGATTACGCGGCCTTTTCGAAAAAGTATCTGCGGGACGTGTACGACTGGCAAAAGCGGGACGGCCGCCTGCCCCAGATCGCGCCCTACGGCGGCGTGGACTTTTACATGTGGACGATGAACGGCTCGGTGGG
>CAMHMZ010000131.1 GCA_946186375.1 uncultured Clostridia bacterium | reverse complement strand
ACAATCTCAATCAGGCGGCGATCCACGCCAACAGCTACGGCGGCTTTTACCCGGACGAGCTGAAACAGCTTCAAAAGGACTATGCCGACCTGTGGGGGCCGCTGTCCGATCTGCTGGCCCAGCTCTCCGCCATTCTGACGCTCTGACACAAGGGGAACGGCCCCACGCCGTTCCCCGGCTGTCCCTACTTCTGGTCACGGTGGCCAGAGGCAGGGAGAACCGGGACATCCTTGAGTGCCGATTTTTTCAGAGTTATAATAGACATATACAGGAAATAGGAGGTAAAACCAATGCGGATCATTCTAAAAATCATCGCCGCTCCTTTCGTGCTGGTGCTGACCCTGCTTGTGGCTGCGCTCTCGTTCCTGCTGAGTCTTTCCGCTGGCGTTCTGTCGATCCTCGCTTCTCTGCTGGGCATCCTGAGTGCGCTGATTATTGTTTGGGAGGGCGATATGCAAACGGGCGTCGCCGGGCTGATCATGGCCTTTGCCATTTCGCCCTTTGGTCTGCCGGCTCTTGCCGTGTGGCTACTGGGCAAGCTGGACGAGCTCAACTATGCCTTGCGGGGCTTCATCACAGGCTAATACTTCTGGTCACGGTGGCCAGAAGATGCAGAAACGGCGGCTGACCACAGCCGCCGTTTGTCATATAGAGAGGAGGGCCGCTCACGGCCACAACTTATATCAAACCTCATAAGCAGGCCGCCAAGCGGACGGCCCTGCAAAGTCTGAAAGACCGTTTTGACTACGGCCTGAACCCGGAGAAGCTGGGGGCGGTGTCCTCCTACCTATGCGATCCCGCCACGGCGCACGCCGAGTTTATGGTGGTGAAAAATCAGTATGAGGGTGAAACAGACCGCAAGGCCGAGCGCGGTGCGCTGTGCTACCAGATCCGTCAGGCGTTCCCGCAGGGCGAGGTGACGGTGGAGGAGGCCAACCGCATCGGCTACGAAACAGCGATGCGCTGGACAAAGGGAAAATATCAATTCTTCGTTTGCACTCACATAGACAAGGGTCATATTCACAACCACATTTACTACAACTCCACGGCCTATGACCGATCCCGAAAGTTCCGCAACTTCATCGGCTCCACCTTTGCCCTGCGGCGGCTCTCTGACCGGGTGTGTCTGGAGCACGATCTGTCCGTCATTGCAAACCCCAAGCTCCACAGCAAGGGCCGCTTTCTGCATTACGGGCAATGGCTGGGCGGAGATCAAAAGCTCTCCTATAAGGAGCAGATACGCCTTGCCATTGACGCGGCCCTGACAGAGCACCCTGCCGATCTTCCCGACTTCCTGCGGCGCATGGAACAGGCGGGTATTCAGGTGAAGCGCGGGCGGGGCGGCGTGATTTCATTCCGAGTGTCAGGACAGGAGCGGGCCACCCGTTTCCGGGCATCCACGCTGGGGGACGGCTACGGCCCGGAGGACGTTCAGGCTGTCATTGACGGCAAGGCTCCCACCCGCAAGGCCGAGCCCAGGCGTGGTTCCCGTCCCGCGCCCCAGCGGGTCAATCTGCTGATCGACATTCAGGAGCGCATGAGCCACGGCAAAGGCCCGGCCTATGAGCGGTGGGCCAAGGTCTACAACTTGAAACAGATGGCCGCCGCCCTGCAATTTCTGAAAGAAAACAATCTGATGGAATACGACGAGCTGGCGGCCAAGACCGAGGCGGCCACGGATCGCTTTCATGCGCTGGCCGGAGAGATCCAGCAGACCGAGGCCGAGCTGTCCAAGGTATCCGATCTCATGGCCGCCGTGGTGGACTACGCCAAGACCCGGCCTGTGTTCGACGGCTATAAGGCGGCCCGGTACAGCAAGAAATATCTTGCCGCGCATGAGGCCGAGCTTGCTGACTACCGGGCGGCCAAGGCCGCGCTGGGCGAGCTTTTGGGCGGGGCCAAGCTCCCTAAAATGGATGCCCTCAAAAAATCCCGCCGTGAGCTGACGGCAAAGAAAAAAGCCCTTTACGCCGACTACCGCAAGGCCCAACAGGAGATGCGGGAACTGGTGGCGGTCAAGGGCAGCGTGGATCATCTGCGCGGCCTGACGGACGGCCAGCGCAATAAGGAACAGACCCGATAGGGCTGTGACGCAGACAGGAGTGCTTCTGGTCACGGTGGCCAGAAGTACGGCGGGTTTGGGGAGCAACCCCAACAAGCATTTTTGCCGCCCCGGTGGGGGCGCAAAAAAGCAAGTGTCCATACACTTGCATTGCTTGCCGCTAACGCGCACCCCCGGAAATCCCACAAAAAAAACGGAGGCAGCGTTTTTCACACTTCCTCCGTTTCTTGGCTGTCTTTGACAGCTCTGATTATATTTTCCACAAGGCGCAATTCCTTTTCGGACATAGAGCCGAGCATGATATTGATACGCTTTTTGCAAGCGTCATCTGCGCTCATGTCTGGATAAAAGAACTGATCCACCGATATATCGAACTTTGTCACCAGCTGATAAAAGATATTCAGGCTGGGATGCTGGCCGTCGTTTTCATGGTACATGACGGTACGGGGATCGCGGTCAATAATACAGGCCAGTTGCTCCTGTGTCATGCCGCTGGCTTCTCTTTTGCGCTTAATTTCGCGCCCTATATCGTGGAAATCAAACTTTCGCTCATCGCGTTCAAATTTCATAGACATCACCCAATGTAATTTTATATTTCAGGTAGTAGTATTTGAACGAATTACATTTTCGTGCAACTGCTGACTTGAACACACCAGTACTTTCGAGACTAATCTTCGTTGGCCTAACAATATAAAAGGGAAATTTTTGAATTATACTCCCAACCTC
>CAMHMZ010000130.1 GCA_946186375.1 uncultured Clostridia bacterium | reverse complement strand
ATCGAGGATCCGGGCCTGCACCGCACCCTGATCGGCGACGGTATCGGCACCACGATCGCCGCGCTCTTCGGCGCCCCGGCCAACACCACCTACGGCGAGAACACCGGCGTGCTCGTGCTCACCAAGGTCTATGATCCCAAGGTCGTCCGCATCGCGGCCCTCTTCGCGGTGGTCCTCTCCTTCTGCCCGAAGTTCGCGGCCCTGATTTCCGCGATGCCCACCGCTACGGTCGGCGGCGTGTCGATCATCCTCTACGGCATGATCTCCGCGGTCGGCGTGCGCAACATGGTCGAGAACCACACCGACTTCCAGAAGTCCCGCAACGTCATCGTCGCGGCCGTCATCCTCGGCCTCGCGCTGGGCATCAACTTCTCCGGTCTCCTCGGTGCGAACATCACCACCGCCGGCAACAATGCGACCGGCGCCATCTCCTTCATGATCGGCGACATGAAGATCGCCCTCTCCGGCCTCGCGGTCGCCTCCATCGTCGGCATCGTCCTCAACGCCATCCTCCCCGGCAAGCGCGACGAGTACATGCCCAACGAAGCCAACTCCGGCTCCCTCGGTAAATTCTGAGACCCTTAAGCCTGAACGAAAAAAACCCGGCTGCTGCGGCAGCCGGGTTTTTTCGTTCAGGAGTTTAGCGAGGAGTTTGAAATGATGTCGTAGGGGCGGCTATCAGCCGCCCGCGGACATGGTACAGAGTTGGCGGGCGGCTGGTAGCCGCCCCTACGGCGTGGACGTCAATTTCCTCGTTCTATCCCTCGTTTTCCCTGTATTCCGAATTCCGCATTCCGAATTCCGAATTCCTCGCTAAACTCCCGTTTTTCTTTCTGAAAACTGAAAACTGAATTCTGAAAACTAATTCACAGCAGCACCTTCGCGGCGATGTCGACGGCCTCGTCGATGAGGGCTTTGGTGAGCGTGGCCATGTAGCTCGTGCGCAGGAGGCACTCTCCCGGCGCGGTGGCCGGGGGCAGGACGGGATTGACGTAGACGCCGGCCTCGTACATCTCCTTGGCCTTGCGCAGGGTGTTCTCCGCCTCGTAGGTGTAAAGCGGGATGATCGGCGTGGCCGACTCGCGGATGCGGATGCCCCGGGCCTTGAAGCCGTCGCGCGCGTAGGCCGCCAGCTCGCCCAGGTGCACGGGCAGCTCGGGGTGCGCCTTCAGGTGGCGCAGCGCCGCCAGCGCCACCGCGCACGCGGACGGCGGGATGGAGGCCGAGAAGATGAAGGGCCGGGAATTGTGGCGCACATAGTCGCAGACCTTTTCGGAGGCCGCCATATAGCCGCCGAGGCTCGCCAGGGACTTGGAGAAGGTGCCCATGATGACGTCGACCTTGTCCTCGAGACCGAAGTAGCTGGCCGTGCCGCGGCCGCCCTCGCCGATGACGCCGAGCCCGTGCGCGTCGTCCACCATGACCCGCGCCCCGTACTTTTCGGCCAGACGGCAGATCTCAGGGAGATTTGCGATATCGCCGCCCATGGAGAAGACGCCGTCCGTGACGATAAGGCGTCCGGCCTCGTCCGGGATGCGGCTGAGGATGCTCTCGAGCTCCTGCATATCGTTGTGCTTGTAGCGCAGCATCTTGCCGTAGCTGAGCTTGCAGCCGTCATAGATGCTGGCGTGATTCTCCCGGTCGCAGATCACATAGTCGCCGCGGCCGACGAGCGCGCTGATGATGCCGAGGTTCGACTGGAAGCCCGTGGAGAAGGTGACCGCGCCCTCCATGTGCACGAAGTCCGCCAGCTCCTTTTCAAGCTCCAGGTGCATCTCCAGCGTACCGTTGAGAAAGCGCGAGCCGGAGCAGCCCGTGCCGTACTGCTCGAAGGCGCGGATGCCCGCCTCGATGACCGAGGGCTCCGTCGTCAGGCCGAGGTAGTTGTTCGAGCCGAGCATGATGCGGCGCTTGCCCTCCATCATGACCTCGACGTCCTGCCGGGATTCGAGCGCATGGAAATAGGGGTAGATCCCCATCTCGCGATATTGATCGGCCAGGGAAAAATTGCGGCATTTCTCAAACAGATCCATGCTGGTTCCGCCCTTTCGTATTTTATTAAAGAATTTGAAGTAATCATACACGATATGGAGATTGCTGTCAATGCTTAGTTTTCAGAAGTCAGTTTTCAGTTTTCAGAAAAGCGGAACAGAAGTTTAGCGCATTGTGTGAGGTGCTGCCGTAAGGGCGGGCGCTCATTTGTAGGGGCCGGCGTCCTCTGACAGCCCGCGCGGTACAATCAGAATAATAAACAAATCCCCGGCGAAAACGTACTGATCTACGAATTCGCCGGGGTTTTTCGCATATTTTTTGGTTTTTCCTGTCGGGCCGTCGGGGACGCCGGCCCCTACGATATGGACGCCTCGGCCCCCGTAGGGACGAGCATTGCTCGTCCGCCGAGCCTGCACTGTGTCCGCGCTCGCCCGTGAAGCGCCTCTGCGCTGTCATTCCCTAAAGGACCTGGCGCTTCGCGCCGTCGCTGAGCGTCAGCGAAGAATCTTATAAAGATCCTTCGACTCGCTTCGCTCGCTCAGGATGACAGAGCGATAAATCCCCGTTTCTCTTTCTGAAAACTGAAAACCGACTTCTGAAAACTCAGAAATCCGCGTTTCCGGTGGTGCGGGGGTGCAGCTCCACGTCGCGGATGTTGCTGACGCCGGTGAGATACATGACCATGCGCTCAAAGCCCAGGCCGAAGCCCGCGTGACGGCAGGAGCCGTAGCGGCGCAGGTCGAGGTACCACCAGTAGTCCTCCTCCTTCATGCCGAGCTCGCGGATGCGCGCGGTCAGCACGTCCAAGCGCTCCTCGCGCTGGCTGCCGCCGATGATCTCCCCGATGCCGGGCACCAGGCAGTCCGCCGCCGCGACGGTCTT
>CAMHMZ010000129.1 GCA_946186375.1 uncultured Clostridia bacterium | reverse complement strand
GTACAGGCTCGGCGGGCGGCTGATAGCCGCCCCTACGCTGTCATTCTGAGGAGCGCCAGCGACGAAGAATCTAAAGATCCTTCGACTCGCTTCGCTCGCTCAGGATGACAGCGCTAAATATCCGTTTATCACAAATACGAAAAGAGCGCCGCTCGGTCTCATGAGCGGCGCTCTTTTCATATGTTACGCAAGATCAGCGCGTATAGACGGTCTCGAGATCGCCGTCGACAAAGCCGATGGCGACGGCGCGCGCGGCGAGCAGCTTCTCCCGCCGCAATCCAAGGGTCAGATAGCTTTTGATGAGCCCCGCGCCCTCCTCCAGACAGCTCTCCCAGTCGAGCGCGCGGTGCAGAAACAGGTATTCGCCTGTAGAATAGAGCTCCTCGCAGGCCCAGTCCGGCAGCAGCGGATCATAGTCCGGCGCGCCGATGAGCTGGAAGGCGAAGAGATGCGCGTCCTCGGCGTCCTCGTAGAGGTTGAAGCAGAAGGCGGCGATACCCTCCGGCAGCTCCGGCTCAAGCACGATGTCGAGCCAGGAGGCAAAATCGGCGTATTCCTTCGTCATGGCGTCTCCCTCTGCGACAGGGCGAGGCGGCAGTAATAGTTGAGGCTGCGCTCGCGCACGAGCGTGGAGGCGTCCATGTGTCCCGGGTAGACCTCATAGTCCCCGGGCAGGGAGCAGATTTTTTTAAGGCTCCGCAGCTCCTCGTCCATGTCGCCGCCGGGCAGATCCGTGCGCCCGCAGCTTCCGCGGAAGAGCGTGTCGCCGGTAAAGAGCGCTTCGCCGCAGCGCAGCGTCACGCCGCCGGGCGTGTGTCCGGGCGTGGCGATCACCTCAAAGCGCAGCCCCGGCAGCTCGACGGCATCTCCGTCGTCGTAGTATTCGCCCGTCGCGGGCAGAGTATAGGGACGGCGCGGATCCTCGCCGTGCGTGTCGTCGGCGCGGTGCATGTACACGGTGGCGCCGGTCTCCTCGGCTACGGCCTCCACGGCGCCCACGTGGTCATAGTGCCCGTGGGTGAGGAGGATGGCGCGGCACTGGAGGTGATTATCCTCGAGATAGTCGAGGATGGTGTTGCTCTCATCGCCAGGGTCGATGACGGCGCAGCAGAGCGAGGCTTCGTCCGTGACGATATAGCAGTTGGTCTCGAGCTGCCCGACGGGCAGAGTCTTGATGAGCATGGTCACAGCTCCTTTGTATCCAGAATGATGGTCACAGGCCCGTCGTTTTGTGAAAAGACCTGCATATCGGCGCCGAACTCCCCGGTCGCCACGGTAAAGCCGCGCTCGCGGCAAAGGGCGATCACCCGCTCATAGAGGGGGACGGCTGTCTCGGGCCGGGCGGCCAGCGAGAAGCCCGGCCGGCGGGAACGGCAGTCGGCAAAGAGGGTGAACTGGCTGATGATGAGCATCTCCGCGCCCGCGGCGGCGGGGTCGATGTTCATCTTGCCGTTTTCGTCCTCAAAGACGCGCAGCCCGCAGAGCTTGTCGGCGATCCGGTCGGCTTCCTTTTCCGTGTCGTCCCGGTGGACGCCCAACAGCACCAGAAAGCCCGGACCGATCTGCCCCTTGACATGCCCGCCGATCTCAACCGACGCGCTTTTGACTCTTGTAACAACTGCTCTCATCGTATTCTCCTGAAAACTAAAAACTGAAAACTGAAAACTAACTCATGCTCCTCCGCGGCGCACCTCGCTGACGCCGGGGATGGCGGCGAGGCGGTTCATGATCGTGCGCAGCTCCGCCAGACCGCGCACCTCGAGCGTGATGTGCGCGGTGGCCTGCCCGGCTGTGTCGCGGGCCGAGAGCGTGCGTACCTTGGCGTTGAGGGAGTTGAGCACGGTGGCGATATCCATGACAAGCCCGGAGCGATCCTTGGCCAGGAGCATGAGCGTGGTGGTGTAGCTGTCGCTGATGTGGCTTGCCCAGGAGACGCGCAGCCAGCGCCCGTCCTCCTCGGGGGAGCGCTGACGGCGCAGGTAATTCTGGCAGTCCTGCCGGTGGATGGAGACGCCCTGTCCGCGCGTAATGAAGCCGATGATCTCGTCTCCCGGCACGGGCGTGCAGCAGCGCGAGAATTTCACGAGACAGTTGTCAAGCCCCGCCACGAGCACGCCGTGCACGGCCTTGCCCTCGCGCTTCGCGGCCTGCTGCTCGCGGCGCTCGGCGGCCTCGGCCACCTTGTCAAGGGCGGTCTTTTTCTCGGCCTTGGCGCTGCGGGCCAGCTCGTCCTTGAGGCGGTTGGCCGCACGTGTGGCCGTCAGTCCGCCGTATCCGATGGCGGCGTAGAGGTCGTCGATGGAAGCGTAGCAGAGCCGTTTGAGGATGGGTGCTACGATCTCGTCGTCGATGACATCCTCGAGCGTGAGCCCGTTGTGCCGCAGCTCGTCGGCAAGCGCCTCGCGGCCGCGCAGCACGTTCTCCTCGCGCCGTTCGCGCTTGTACCACTGCTTGATCTTGGTGCGCGCCGAGCCGCTCTTGGCCACGTTCAGCCAGTCGCGGCTGGGGCCGGGGGCGGACTTGGAGGTGCGGATTTCGACGATGTCGCCGTTTTGCAGGGTGTAGTCATAGGTGACGATGCGGCCGTTGACGCGGGCGCCGACCATGTGGTTGCCGACGTCCGAGTGGATCATGTAGGCAAAGTCGATGGGCGTGGCCCCGGCGGGGAGGTTGATGACGTCGCCCTTGGGGGAGAAGACGAAGACCTCGTCGGCGAACATGTCGATCTTAAGGTTGTGGAAGAAGTCCTGCGCGTCGGACTCCTGCTGGCTCTCCAGCAGGAAGCGCACCCAGGCGAACTTGTCCTCGTCCCCGGCGCGCAGCGAGCTGCCGCCGTCGTTCATCTTGTATTTCCAGTGCGCGGCGATGCCGTACTCGGCGGTGTGGTGCAT
>CAMHMZ010000128.1 GCA_946186375.1 uncultured Clostridia bacterium | reverse complement strand
GAGGAAGCCGGCAAGGGAGATGTCGACTTCTTTTCTTTGTATGGAAAAGCAATACTTATCGCCAGCGCGCAGAAGGTTCTACAGATCCAAGGCGTGGAAGAAATGCCGGGATGGTTATTACAACACTAAGAATGGCATATGCGAACGCTGCGGAGGCTTGGGCACTCAGGTGCATCACAGGATCTATCTGACAGATGAGAACCTGAAGGATCCAACCGTTGCGTTGAACTGGGAGAACCTTGAACTGTTATGCGATAAGTGTCACGCGGAAGAACATCATGGCGGAGGATACCAGACAGCAGAGGGGCTGAAGTTTAACGAGGAAGGAGATCTGATCGAGTATGGCGGGTAAGCGGCAGATGACATTCGGCAAGCGCGATCAGAACGTCCATGTCTCGTACAACGGACAGGTAGAGTTCAGAGACTATACCAATCTTGCTGAATGGTCTATTCGTTCTCTCTCTTCCTTTGCGCTGACTGATATCGGAAAGTATATCGTCAACAATGTCCGGCAGATGATCCGGACAGATTATCCGGAACTTCCTCACAGGCGTGTGACTCATGCTTATCAGTATTGGGTGCGGAAGATTGAAGTAGACCTGATTGTCGGAATTAAGAATCCGTATCTTGGAAGAAATGCAAAAGGTCAAACATCTTCCGGTGATCGAGACTACGATGCATGGTACAACATGGGACTCGAGACCGGAATGCAGGGCAGTGTTAAGATTCCGCGCAAGGCTTACTTCGAAACATTCGTGTACGCGAATGTGGATATGATCCGAAAGATAGAGGCAAGTTATCTGTCGGCGATCAACCTGGACAACGATGAGATTGTCACCTACATAAACAACGGTGAAGGAATCTTCGATGTCGACGAAGACGACGGACTCGTGACTGACGATTGAAAAAAATTTTTCAAAAAAATTTTTGATCCCCCGGCTCGTTTTTCGATTTCAAAAAATTTTAAAGTACCGATGGGGATTTCACGACGTGCCTCAAACCGGCAAAAATGCTGACCGGTAGTCAAAAATAGGAGGAAATGCACGAAAATGGCAGAAAAAACGGCGATTTTGACCGAATTAAAGAAACTTCAGAAGATTTTCGAGAACATTTCCCCAGATAAGCGGAGTTTGTGCGAAAGTCTGATGCAGAATGCGGCCTACATGGCCGTAAAACTCAAAGAATTGCAGAAACTGATCGACGAAGACGGCATGATCGAAGGATATGACAATGGCGGAGGGCAGTCCGGCAGGAAAATCAGTTCTGCTGTGCAGATTTATCAGAAAATGCTTCCGTCATACAACCAGGTTATCAAGACGCTCGCCTCGATGCTGCCTTCTAACGAGAAGGAAGTGGCGATCCGGTCTGCAGATCCGATGGCTGAGTTCTTAACCACTCGATGAAGTACGACCACACGAACTACATCCTCAAATACTGGCGAGCAATAGAATCCGGGAAGATCCCTGTGTCCCGGAAAGTCCGGACAGTCTACAAAGAACTGGCAAAGGACTGCAAAAGCAAAACAGGGAAGTATCACTTCGACATCGATCGGGCATCACGTCCGATCTTTTTTGTAGAAACCTTCTGCAAACAGTCAAAAGGCGCGATCGGACAGCCAATCAAGCTGCAGCTGTTCCAGAAGGCAGCCATACAGGCCATTTTTGGCTTTGTTGATAAGGATGGCCTGAGAAGAACAACTGAAGTGTTGTGGATCATGGGCAGAAAAAACGGGAAATCCGTTTTGCTGTCAGCGCTGTCGCTGTACATGCTGATCGGCGACCACGAAGGCGGCGCTGAAGTCGATTGTGTGGCAAGCAAAAAAGACCAGGCGAAGATCGTTTTCAGTGAAGCAAAAAACATGGTATCTCAGTCGCCGGATCTCAGCAGGTACATCCGGAAGCGGAAAACAGACATGTACTCCGACTTCAACTTCGGAGTATTTCAGCCGTTATCCAGCGACTCGAATACACTGGATGGACTCAACCCGCACTGTGCTGTCATAGATGAGCTGCACAGCATTAAGGACCGCAACCTGTATGACGTGGTCAAGCAGGCAAACTATGCGCGGAAACAGCCCATCCTGTTCATGATCACGACTTCCGGTTTCAACCGGGAAGGCATTTACGACAGCATGTACGCTTATGCCGAGCAGGTCATCAACGGCGATGTAAAGGATGAACACTTTCTTCCGCTTGTTTACGAACTGGATGAGCAGAGCGAGTGGACGGACCCGAAGGTATGGATAAAAGCGAATCCTGGACTCGGACCGATAAAGGACAAGGCGAAGCTGGCCGCCAACGTAGAAAAGGCGAAAACTGATCCTAAGTTCAAGCCGACAGTTTTAACTAAAGATTTCAACCTCAAGAACGTCACGGCGGAGTCGTGGCTGACTTGGGAGCAGTTGAATAACGAAGCAACCTTTGACATGGAAACGGTAAGAAACACGTATGCCATCGGAGGGTGCGACCTCAGTTCTGTGTACGACCTCACCTGTGCAACGCTGCTGATCCGGAAGGAAGACGACCCGCAGATATACGTGCTGCAGCATTACTTCCTGCCCAGAGCGAGAGTCGAGGCACTGGACGAGAAGTCTGAGAAGGCATCAGAAGCACCTTATCAGGTGTGGGCTGACCGTGGGCTCATGACGTTATGTGAAGGCGCTATGGTCGATTACAACGATGTCACGGCATGGTTCGCCAGGATGCGCGATGAGTATCAGATAGATCTGTGGAAGCTCGGCTATGACCGCGCTATGGCTGGATATTGGGCAGAACAGATGAGCAATGAGTTTGGCTCCACAGTTATGGAAAAGGTCGCGCAGGGGCCGTTTACGTGGTCAGCACCGATGAAGGAACTCGGAGCGATGTTGGCGGACCATATGGTCAATTACAACAACAGCCCGATTCTTAAATGGTGCCTGTCAAACACCGGCGTGAAGACGACCGGCTCACTGGATGTCATTACTCCGGTGAAGATCCAGCAGAAGAGACGCATTGACGGACTGGTCAGTCTGCTCAATGCCTATGT
>CAMHMZ010000127.1 GCA_946186375.1 uncultured Clostridia bacterium | reverse complement strand
ATAATGTAGATGGGGACGAAGATCAGGCCGTGACCTACGGCTACGCGGGCGAGGGCCGCTTGAAGAGCCGGACGGATACGCCCGCGGACCGCGTGCAGACCTACACCTACGACGGGCTGGGGCGGCTGCTGACGCTGGACGAGAAAACGACCGGCGATCCGGGGCAGGCCCGGGTACACGCGGAATATACCTATGACCTGGCCAACCGGCTGAGCAGGCTGAAATACAAGGTCAGCCGCCTGTGGAACGGCAATCTCACCGGCTTTAGGAACTATGAGTATACCTACAGTGACACGGACGGGGCGCTGACGGCGCTTCACGTGCCATATGGCCGCTTCGCCTACAGCTACGACGCCTTGAAGCGGCTGACGAGCCGGGCGCAGAACACGCTGGATAACGCGGAAGTCTCGACCTCGACCTACAGCTACGCGCCGGGCAGCGGCTCGAACGCGACGAGCACCCTGGTGTCTGGTCTCAGCGTCAAGCACGGGACGACCACGGTCTTCACCGGCGGCTATACCTACGACGACGTCGGCAACATCACGGCCATCACCGGCACCTATCCGCGCACCTACGAGTACGACGCGCAGGGGCAGCTGACAAAGGAGACGCGCGGCGGGGTGGCCTACAGCTACACCTACACCGCGGCGGGCAACATCAAGACCAAGACCAGGGTCGACAACAGCGGGACGGATACCTTCACCTACGGCAACAGCGACTGGCGCGACCTGCTGACGAAGTTCAACGGTCACACGATCAGCTACGACCAGAGCGGCAACCCGCTGACCTGGCACGACGGCACGGTCTTCACCTGGGTAAATGGCCGGAGACTGGCGAGCGCCGTGAACAGCACAACGGGGCTGAACGCGAGCTATACCTACGACGCGGACGGCCTGCGCCTGAGCAAGACGGTGGGCGGCGTGCTGCACAAGTACGTCTGGTTCGGCGGGAAGCTGCGCAGCGAGACCTACCCGGACAGCGGCAGCACCGTGAAGCTGGAGTTCGGCTACGACGAGAGCGGACGCCCGGCGACCTTCAACTACAACGACACCTGGTACTACTACGTGACGAACCTGCAGGGCGACGTGGTGCGGATCCTCGCGGCCGACGGCACGGTCATGGCGAAATACGCCTACAACGCCTGGGGCGAGCTCACCACCTGCACCGGCACGCTGGCGAACGTCAATCCCCTGCGGTATCGCGGGTACTACTACGATGTAGAGACGGGGCGATACTATCTCAAGAGCCGGTATTATGACCCGAACATCTGCCGGTTCATCAATGCGGACAGAACCGACAACCTCGGCGCCGACGGCGGGTTTATTGGCACGAACCTGTTTGCGTACTGTGGGAATAATCCGGTAGTAAATTTCGATAGCGAAGGTTCTCTTGCGTTCATAGCTGTCACAACAATTATTGGCGCAGCAGTAGGAGCTATCATTGGTGGTTGTTCTGCCGCCAACAAAGGTGAAAGCGTTTGGAAAGGTGCAGCAAAAGGCGCTTTGGTTGGTGGCGCAGTTGGCGCAGGAATTGGTGCGCTAGGTGGATTGGCGCTTGCTGGTAGCGCTTTTGCAAGTGTAAGCGAAGTTGGTGCTGCAGTAAGTGGAATTGCGACTGGCATTGGGACTGCAATGGCAACTTCCGGCGAACCGATCTCTGAGCGCGCACATCAAGTTTTTTGGGCTGGCGGAAATCCAGCATCAAAAGCGGCAGAAACATTTAGCTATATTACGAAAGCTTGTTCCACTATAGCAAAAACTCCTTTGGGTCAACAAGTGTTATCCGCAACTAAAAACGTGCCCTGGAATCAAGCTAGACCGATGTGGGAAGCTGCTTCAGCTGAATTTGCGCAGGAAACAACGGGAATTGTACATGCATTTATATATTCTCCGAATTTTAGTGAAAAAAGTATTTTCCTCACAACAGAATTGCCCATTCTTCTTGATCGCGTTCAAAGCGGGGATGTTACCCAAATTGTCATCTCGATTTTTTAAGGAGCTTTATCTATGCTTTTTACGGGAATAAATATTAATAAGGTTTATTTCTATATGCCATTTGGCCCTGTCATTTTGAAGGAAAGTGAATTAGGGCTCAAGAGAAGTTTTTTCTCTCCGTATTATATTGATTCTGAAGGTGGCAAGTGGAGTAAACGACTACTCTTTGATACTGGCTGGGGTCGCCCATATGGATTTGAGCGAATTCCCGAATTAGACTTCCCAAATCTGATAACCTTGGTTCTCTTAACCGACCCATTACATTCTCAGATAGGTGTTAGAGCGTCTGAGGCCAATCAATATGGCGCAGTTTCAGTGATCATGGAAAAATATATCCCTGAACTTCTAAATTTTTTAACAAAAAACATACGGAACAAAGAGGTGTTTTGCAATCCGTTATATATTGATAATTTAAAAAAATTTTGCTTTAGCTCTTCTTCCAATATTGGGGGCGGAGACGGTATTCATTCATATGAGGACATTTTGAATGGATACGAATCCTGGCACAAGATTTCATCCGATGTGCTAAAAGCTATCTATGGAGATGGGACATGTATGGGACGGGGGACGGTTCCCCGTCCCACCCCTCAAGGGTGAGGAAACGCAGCTTTTGACTTGCTGACCCGGTGCGTGGGACAGGTGTGGGACAGGGGACGGTTCCCTGTCCCACTATCCTACCCGCGTTTTCTTGACAAAGCAGTAAACCGGCTATAGAATAAAAACCAATAGTTTGTCAGAAACACGGTGGGACACAGAACCGTCCCCTGTCCCAGGGCACGGACAGCACCGCCTGGCAGTATGCGGTGCTGCCGATCGTGCCGGAGAAACCGAACAAGATGGTACAGGTGCTGCGGCTGTACTTCTCTTACCACAAGAATCTGCGAAACGCGTACTTCACCTATGCCAGCCTGACGGAGGAGCCGGCGCAGAGCTACAAGTACAACGACGAGGGCGAGCTTGTCTCCGTGGCAACGCCGGAGAACAATCCGGAGACGTTCACCTATGACGGCGCGGATCTGATCACGGCGGTGACGAAGGGCGCGGGGACGCTGAGCTACG
>CAMHMZ010000126.1 GCA_946186375.1 uncultured Clostridia bacterium | reverse complement strand
TCCTCGGACACGGTGACGATCAAGGGCTCGGCAGTCTCGTCCCAGGCGTTCAGATTGCCGTGCAGCGTGCCGTTTTCCTGCGGGAGCGTGCTGCCGCCCATGATCTCTCCGACCATCAGGCCGACGTACCAGCCCGGCTCGTCGATATCCTCCATCCAGGTGACGGAGAGCATATTTTCATTTTCATCCGTGAAATAGCCCGCGCGCGTCCACTCCCTGTTTTCCGGCTCGCCGGGGGCGGGCGTCTCCTGCGCAGGCGCTTCCGGTTTCGCACCGCACGCGCACAGCGCAAACAGCATGACAGCAGCCAGCAGTACACAAATTGTCTTTTTCATTTTCACCTTCTCCTTTTACATGTCTATATCAATCTCCTGCTCCTTCATCGGCAGGAAGGCCTATTCCATTTCATTACGCCGCTTGTTTCGATTGAAGAGCCGTCTTTACGGCGTCGGCCTTGTAGATCGTTTGAAACTCGTCGCGCATGGATACCGTTTCAAACCCCAACGTGCGGCAAGTCTCCGCGAAGGAAGCCGCTGTCTCCGGATCGCCGTAATCCCGCTCGGTATCGTCGCAGAGTAGCGCAGTTTCCGCCAACTGCGCCCAGGCGCTGTCCTCCGGTGAAGCCTGACAGTTCTCGTCATGTAACAGCCTGTGGAGCAGAAGGCACTCGTCGAAATAGGTGGGGAACCGCTCACCGTACAGTGTCCCGTCCATGTCGAACACCGCGATCCGCTCCTCCGGCGGCACATAACTCTCGTTCTTTTCATCTGTAACAGCAGAAACATAGGAAACGATCGATGCCATCGTCGGAGAATCCGCTCTCCAGTATGGTATGGTTTCCGCTTCTTTCCCTCCGCAGGCCGAAAAGGCAAACAGCATGGCCGCGCAGAGCAGAATCGCACATAGTTTTCGCTTCATGAAAAATCCTCAGCATCATGTTTCCCGGTCTCAGCCGTTGCCGAACTCCGCGATCTCCCAGAAGATGTCGGCGGAGGAAAGCCGGGTCATAACGCAGGTATAGTCATCATAGGTGTGATTGGGCTCCAGGCCGTTCCCGTGATCCTCTCCGTCCGTCTCAAAGGCGGCGGTAGTTGCACCGCCCTGTAACGGACCACTGCACGCCCTGCTTGAAGCGGGCCGGGAAGTAGCGGTATTCCTGCTCGGGACGCAGCCGCTCCCCGTTCCGCGCGCGGCGGATGAAGCCGTTTTTCTCCCAATGCTCGTATCTTCCGCGCTGCGCGTCCGTCAGCGCGTTCCAGTCGATGTCCGTCTGTCCGTCGCAGGCGGAGAACAGCGCCCAGTCCGCCTCCCCGAAAAACTCCGTCCGTGGGGCATAGAGATACTGGATCGCGTAGGGCAGCAGCTTCCAGCCCCGGAGGGCGCAGCCGGGGGTCAGTATGTAGCGGCGCATCATCAGCACACCTTTATGTCTCCGCAGTTCCGTTCGTTTGTAAGGTTCATAATGTCATTCAATAACGCTCTTTACAACGTACCTGAGGGGTAATTTATACAATTCTACGCGCGCTCCCGGAGCGGGCAGTTCCGGAGCCATTTGATTCACCAGTTTGAGGTCAATTTCGCAAGTCAATTTTTCGCCGGAATCCAATTGGACTCTTGCTTTAGGACGCGGATCCCTGAAGGAGTCCTTGACTGTGCCCAGCACAATCGTGTAGCCTGAGCTGTCAGCGCCGCCTGCGACCTGATCAAGATCCTCTGTTTTCAATTCCATCGTTTCTTCGTTTTTCATTTTTTTCAATCCTTTCATTTCGTGAATCCTGTCGGAGAGGCTTTCAAAACAAATTTCCGGGTCCGAAAGCATTCTGTTTCATAATCCGTTCCGGAACCTATTTGCAGGCTCAAGTGAAATCTGCATTTCCTCACAGTACGCATTTTTTGGAAATCTTCGCTTCTGTGCTTTCGTGCATCAGCCAAGAATTTCCCATATGACGTAATTATCGTGCATTCTGCGCACCTGCACGCGCGCTCCGGGGACGATCAGATCTCTATTGATCCCTGCGTTGAGAGTGCACTTTTTGCGCCAGCCGGTATCCAATTTAACTTCGGGCATTTTAACGTATTTCCCAAATACTTCTGTTGTAACGATGCGCAAGACTGTACCCGGGGTAAGATCGTCGCTGGAATTCCCCGTACCTCCTGCGCTGTCTCCAGTTCTTCACAGGTCAATTCCACTTTCAGTTCTTCGTTCATTGTGATTGTCCTTTCAAAACAGATTTGTGTTAATGTACATCGGGTTTATCCCGCCGTATCCAGCCGCTGCCGCTCCACCAGTTCGGCAAAGAAGCCGCCCTTGTCGATCAGCTCGTCGTAGGTGCCGTCCTCCACGATCCGGCCGCCGTCCAGCACCAGGATACGGTCGCAATGCCGGATGGTACTCAGCCGGTGGGCGATGACGATGCGGGTGCAGCCCATTTTGTCCAACGCCTCGGAGACCTGCTTTAATATGGCAATGTATTAACGGCATTTCAGCTCGGTTCCGGGCATCATATATAAAAAGCAACTGAAAAAATTATATAAATGCTGATATGGCGTAAGAATATCGCTTTTAATCAGTGTTTCCTTAGAATGCTGCTTACAGCTCTGCGCAGCAATACGGCTTTGCTGTTTTTTAGGGTAACGATGATGAAATCGGCAAGAGCGGATCCCGAGAAAATTTGTGTTCTGATGATGGCACTTTTTTGCAGGAATACTTTGTGTATTTCAAGAAAAAGTGACGAAATCAGGGCGCAAATTTTCCGGGAGGCGCCGCAGGCGATTTGATCAGCGTTTACTTAGAATATTTCGGGCGGCCACACGTATCAGGGCTCAAATTCTGTCCCGCATTTAATGCAGATGATGGTGCGGGTGGTAGGGATCTCGTTTTTTGCGCCGCAGTTCGGGCATCGGACGTGATCCAAATCTCCGTCCTTCCGACCACCGTCTTTTCCGCCAACGCCGCCCGAGACCGCATCCAGCTGTTTCTTGTCAAGCTCCATGTTCTTGTTTTCGTCCATTGTGATAGCTCCTTGTATTATAGAGTAGTAGTTTTTAGTGACCCTCTCCAAGGTCATGTGC
>CAMHMZ010000125.1 GCA_946186375.1 uncultured Clostridia bacterium | reverse complement strand
AGGCGCTGTTTGCGTGGTGCCTGGAGCTTCTGGAATACGGCAGACACCCGGACACCAATCATTCCATTACGTTCTCCCGCACGGATCTGACGCTGGAAGCCAACGAACAGAATTACAGCTTTGAGGGCGACGTGCGAGTGACCTTCACCGGGCTGACCGGAGGCTACACGCTGGACAGCTCCGCATTTCCCGCAGGGACGAGCATCACGGGCTATACCGGCAGCAGCGGCGACACGCTGCATATCTCCATCCCGGAGGATTACGAGGAAAAGTCTTATCCTCTCTATGCCTCCGGCATCTATGACAGCACCGAGGCGGTGCTGTTTTTCTATGCGCCGACCACCTACGGACAGCAGCGCGTAGTCACCTGTACCATAGATATGCAGAGTACGCTCGTTGACGCAGGCATGACCGTGAGGACGCCGAAAGCCCCGATCCGCACCGGCAACATCGAATTATACAAGGTGGACG
This sequence comes from uncultured Clostridia bacterium, assembly GCA_946186375.1. Lineage (GTDB taxonomy): Bacteria > Bacillota > Clostridia > Oscillospirales > Oscillospiraceae > Limivicinus. The sequence continues at coordinate 2,616 of CAMHMZ010000125.1, read as the reverse complement.
AGGGCGGAAACGCCGTTCCCGGCGTGTGTTTCGTCCTCTACGACAGCGACGGGAACGTGGTCGAAGGCGGCAAGACAGACAGCCACGGAAAGCTCGTCTTTTACGACCTCCCGCTGGGAGAATACTACTACGCCGAGACGGAAACGCTGCGCCATCTTGTGCTTGATCCTGCGCTCTATCCCGTGACGATCACCGAGGGCGGACAGACTGTAAGCATGACGGCAGAAAACGAGTTTGCCCGCGGAAACGTGTCCGTTGTAAAGGTAAACGAGGAAACCGGCGAGCCGCTGTCCGGCGTACACTTCCAGCTCAAAGACAGCGGTGGAAACCTTGTGGCTGAGGGCGACACTCCGCAGGACGGAACGCTGACCTTTACGGGGCTTCTGCTTGGCAGCTACACGCTGCAGGAAACCGCCACACGGGAGGGCTTCGTACTGGACACAACACCGATCCCCGTGGAAGTGGCCGAACACGGCAAGACCTATTCTGTCACAGCCAAGAACACCCCGATCCGGGGCAACCTCAAAATCGTCAAGCGCGACGCCTACGAGGACACGCCCCTTTCCGGCGCAGGCTTCCGGCTCTTTGACAGCGGCGGGCATCTGATCGACGAGGGCTATACCGACGCAAACGGCGAGCTGACCTTTGAAAGCCTGCTCTGCGGCGGCTATCAGTATCAAGAGTTCTGCCCGCCGAAAGGCTATGAGTTGGACGATACGGTGTACCCGTTCTCAATCACCGAGCACGGCGTAACGATCACCCAGGAGCGTGACAACCTCCGCAGGCCGGGAACGCTGGAAGTGAAGAAAAAGGATCAGAACGGAAAGCCCCTTGCCGGTGCGACCTTCCTCCTGGAGTACTCCACGGACAACGGCGCGAGCTGGACGGCGGTGTTTTTCCGCAACGGTGACGATGTACAGACCGGCGGCTGCACCAGCTCCGGCCTCTCTGACGGCCAGCTTACCACCGGCGACAGCGGCAGCGTGACCTTCAACGGCCTCCGGGCGGAAAGCTCCATTCTCTACCGCCTCACGGAGACGCAAGCGCCTGTCGGCCACTCTCTGTTGGGCAGTCCACTCTACGTTGGCACGCTGCCCGTGGAGATCAGCGGCACAGCCGAGGACAGCGAAACCGTGGACGGCGTGACAACCTGCTACACGCTCTATGTGACCGCCACCGATGATCCCATTTTCCGCATCCCCGAAACAGGTGGCGCGGGCTTTGCCTGGCTGCCCTATGTCATGGGCTTTCTGTCCATGCCCTACATCATTACGAAACGAAAGGATGAACGCGAAACTTGAAGAAAATCTTTGCGCTGCTGCTTGCTATCTTGGTAGTGAGCAGCTTTTCCATTACGGCCTTTGCCGCGCCCGTAGACGAGGCGACCATCGACACCTCCCGCACCGGCTCGCTGGACATTTACAAGTATGACCTCACCAACGCCGAGAAAGACGGCGTTTGGGACAGTTCCTATGTCAGTACCGGCGTCAAAGATGAAAACGGCGTGGAGGCCGTGCTGGGCGATCCCAGCCGTGTCTCCGCGCTGAATGCCAACGGCAGCGCCTACGGCTACGCCATCAAGGGTGTGGAGTTTACCTACGTCCGCGTGGCCTCGATCCGCACCTTTACCGAGAGCGAGAACGGCGCGGAGCATATCGAAGTGCTGTACGGCATCGCCCCCACCGAGCAGAACAACGCCTTTATCTCCGCAATCGGCGTCAGCACCGAAGATCGTTATGCCCCTGCTGACGAAGTGGTAGACGGCATGACCGTGTACTACTATCGCTCCGATGTACTGATCGACGGCCTCAAGGCGGCGCTGGACGCCAACGCCACCACAGTCAAAAATGCGCTGGAACGCTATGCCCACGACAACCACGGCGTAGCCATGACGGAGACGGACGCCTACGGCCATACGGGAGCCTCTGATCTGCCCCTCGGCCTGTATCTGCTGATCGAAACGCGCGTCCCGGAAATGGTCACAGACACCACCGCGCCCTTCCTCGTCTCCGTCCCCATGACCTCCGTTGACGGCACCAACGCCAACGACGGCGGCACCCGCTGGATCTATGACGTGACCCTGTACCCGAAAAACCTTACCGGTATTCCCAGCCTCGAAAAGACGCTGCGCGAGGATAAGGCAGACACCGGGCATAACAATGGCAGCACAAGCGACATTCACGACGGCTACGCCCATACCGGCACGGCCTCGGCGGGCGACGTGATCGACTATCAGATCGTCAGCACTCTCCCCAGCATTACCTCCGCCGCGTCCTATCTCACCGACTACACCTTTATCGACACGCTCAGCAAAGGCATCACCTATAACAAGGGCGACGTGCTGTTGGAGTTCTTCCGGGACGACGGCTGCACCGATCTTGTAACCTCCTGGAACGAGGCGTCTGACCGTTTCCTCGTGAGTTACAACACCGCTGCGGACGGAGCAAGCGTTATGACGATCTCCATGACCGCCTCCGGCCTTGCGGAGATCAACAGCAGCCGCAGCGTCTACACTGAGGTCAGCATGGTCAACAGCGGGTACAGCGATTGCACTCTCCGGATCACCTACAAGGCCACGGTCAACAGCGACGGCAGCGTGACCTACGGCGACGCGGG
>CAMHMZ010000124.1 GCA_946186375.1 uncultured Clostridia bacterium | reverse complement strand
ATGCGCGATTAGCTCAGCTGGATAGAGCGTCTGGCTACGGACCAGAAGGTCAGGGGTTCGAATCCCTTATCGCGTGCCAAGAAAAAACCGCCTACGGGCGGTTTTTTCAGTTCTATTCGCCTTGCGGCGAGTTATATTTGCTGCGCAAGTGATATTGGTTACGCCAGTGATATTGGCTGCGCCAGTTTGGGAGGCGAATAGAATACCACTGCGAAGCAATACCACTCATCACGCCGCGAAGCGGCATTTCACTTATCTTTCGAGGTGTGACTATGTCCGACAGCATATTGCGTGAAAAGTCCAAAGACTTTGCCAAGCAGATCGTTTTTGCCTGCCGCAAGATCAAAACCGAACGGCATGAGGCCGTATTGGCTAACCAGCTTCTCCGCTGTGGAACAAGTATTGGCGCCAATATTCACGAGGCTCAGTATGCACAGGGGACAAAGGATTTTATTTCCAAGCTGGAAATTGCCTTGAAGGAATGCTATGAGAGCGAATACTGGCTTGATCTGCTGCATGAAACGGATATTCTTACCGAGAAAGAGTATATGGCACTTCGAAACGATTGCGGCGCCTTACGGCGGATGCTGATCTCTTCCGTCACCACGGTGAAGAAAAACAACGAATAACCAGCATCTTTCGTGTAAAGCTTAGACAAGAAGAAACCGCCGTCAGGCGGTTTTTCCAGTTTGATCCGCCTTCGGCGAGCTCGATCGGCTGCGGCCGGTTGGGGCGGATAGCTCACGGCCCTTATACAACGCTTATCGCAAAACCTCCCGCCTGTGAGCGGGAGGTTTTGCGTTATATGAGCGTCACCTGTCGGAATTGCCCGCGGGGATCTGGCCGTGTTCGGCCTCGAATTCCCGGATGCGGCGCTTGATGAGCTGCTCGAGCTCCCGGTTCTTGGTGCGGCCCTCGTACTCGGCGATATAGCCGAGCTTTTCCAGCATCTCCGGATCGACGCGGAGTGTGAAACGCGATTTGTTATCCATCCTTTTGCCAGCCTCCATGACGAAGTATTGACAAAAGTTTAGCGTCGTCTTATAGTCAAAAGGAAAAATGACGCAGTTTTGACGCATAAACGGAGGCGAAAATGTACAAGAAACTTTATCTGCTGCTCTTTCGCAGGATCACAAAGGCGATCGCAGCGCTGCGGCGCGGGGAGGCCGGGGAGGCCGAGAGCATCCTGATCCGCGCTCAGCAGGACGCGGAGGCGCTGTATCTTGAGGAGACGGAGGGCGGATGCTGAAAGAGGAAGCGGCGGGGGAGACGGGCGCACTTGCCAGATGTTACCATAACATGGAAAAGCTTCAGAAAAATTAAGGAGAAAAAACACGGCTTTTCCCGTGCGCGGCTCTTGACGAATGGGAAAAAGAAGTCTATATTAAGGGTGACATAATTCCGGAACAACGAAGGAGGGAAGCGCCGTGCATCGCAACAAGACAAGACTTCTGGCCGCCGTGCTGCTGTGGGCGCTTCTTTTGGCGCTCTGCTCCGGCGCTGCGCTGGCCGCGGACGACGCGGCGGAGGACCTGCCCGAGGGCTTCTGGGACGTGCGCGTGTATGTGGACGGCCTGCTGAGCGACCGCGCGCTCGGCAGCTATGACGGCACCTGGCTGGCGGTGGAGGATTTCTGCACTCTGCTGGGGCTGGAGCCCGGCAGCCTCTGGAACGAGGAGACCGGCGAGCTGACCGTCGGCGCGCGCGATTTTGTCCTGCACGCGGTGAAGGGCGAGGCATATTTCAGCGTCAACAGCCGCTACGTCTACGAGCCGCGCAGCTTCTTCCGCTATGACGGACGCAGCTGGTTCCCGCTGGAGGTCATCAGCCATGTCTTCAGCGCGGAGCTGAAGCTCTCCTCCGACGGGCGGCGCGTCGATCTCAAGAGTGCGGAGCTGGCCGTCATGCCCGGCGGCGCCGCCTGGTACTATGACAATTTCGGCAGCTCGGAGATCTTCTGGCTGGCCCGCATCATCCACTCCGAGGCGGGCAACCAGCCGATAGAGGGGCGCATCGGCGTGGGCAACGTCGTGCTCAACCGCGTGGCGAGCGACCGCTATCCGGACAACATCCGCGACGTCGTGTTCGACAAGCAGTTTGCCATCCAGTTCGACCCCGCCGCCAGCGGCACGGTCTATGCCGAGCCGGACGAGCTGGACGTGATCTGCGCCTGCCTCTGCTTCGAGGGCTACAACACGGTGGGCGAGAGCATGTTTTTCGTCAACCCCCGCATCGCGGACGACAGCTGGTTCAAAACGACCAAGGAGTTCGTGATCTCGATCGGCGAGCACGATTTTTACAAGCTGAAAACATAAGCGACACACAACAACATCCAACGGCTTCTGCGGGGGCGCAGCCCTTGCAGAAGCTGTTCTTTACGGGAGGAGGATCGCCGTGACGATGGAGGAGATCCTGCGGCCGGGGCTCGCCGCGCTCGGGCTCGAGGCGGAGGAGACGGCGCTGCGGCGGCTGCGGCAGTACGCCGCGCTGCTGGAAGAGACGAACAAGGTCATGAACCTCACGGCCATCGAGAGCGAGGAGGACGTGGCGCGCCTGCATTTTCTCGACTGCGCGGCGCTGCTCGCGCTGCCGGAGTTTACGGGAGAGACCCTGCTGGACGTCGGCAGCGGCGCGGGCTTTCCGGGCCTTGTGCTGAAGATCCTGCGCCCGGAGCTCGACATGACGCTGCTCGACAGCCTGGATAAGCGCGTGGGCTTTCTGCGCGGCGTGGGCGAGGCGCTTGGCCTGACGGGACTTGCCTGCCTGCACGCGCGCGCCGAGGAGCTGCCTGGGGAGCTGCGCGGTCATTTCGCCATCGTCACCTCGCGGGCCGTGGCGCGGCTGAACGTGCTGGGCGAGCTGTGCCTGCCCTATGTGAAGACCAGCGGCGTGTTCCTCGCCATGAAGGGGCCGGAGCCGGAGGAGGAGCTGCGCGAGGCTGAGCGGGCGATCGCCCTGCTCGGCGGCCGGCTCGAGCGCGTCGCGCGCTGTCCGATCCCCGGCACGGACGTCTGCCACAGTGTCGCCGTCATCCGGAAAGTTGCCCCGACCGATAAAAAATATCCGCGCCGCTGGGCGCAGATCAAGAAAACACCGCTGTGAACCAAAGGGCCGGGATGCTTGCATCCCGGCCCTTTGGTTCAGTTTTTAGTTTTAAGTTTTTAGTTTTTAGAAAGATAAACGGGGATTTAGCGCTCTGTTTGAAATGATGTCGTAGGGGCGGCTATCAGCCGCCCGCGGACACGGTGCAGGCTCGGCGGACGAGCAATGCTCGTCCCTACGGGGGCGCAGCCTCTTTTCGTAGGGGCCGACGCCCTCGGCGGCCCGGCAGAAAAAGCCAAAAACATACGGAAATCCCCGGCGAATTCGTGGAAT
>CAMHMZ010000123.1 GCA_946186375.1 uncultured Clostridia bacterium | reverse complement strand
ATTTCACTGTATTTTGCCCGTTTTTCGCCCAAAATGCACGAAAAAACCTCTTTTGCCTTGGCAGACAAAAGCAAGAGCATTTCCTCTTTCCCGGTTCCGCTGTCACCGTATGTGTGTCATATATTTGAACAATTTATGAAATGTTTCATTTATAGAAAAATCCTATTGACACACTCGCGCAGCCGTGGTATGATGCGATCACAACGACGAAAGAGGTGCTTGTATGGGAACCGTCCGCTTTGACAATCGGAACGATTTGGAGTCTGCGCTTGCATGGATCGCACCGGGCGACTGCGTGGAGCTCGACAGTCTCGACCTGTTTGCCGACAAGGGAAAGGAAATGCTGACAGCCCTTGCGGCGATCGGCGAGCGCGGCGCGGACTTCGTTAGTCTGAAGGAAGGCATCGACACCCGCAGAGGCCAGGGGCAAAGCTTTTTTGCCCTGTGCCGGGCTTTGAGCAATTCGGAGCTGTTTGCGCGCCGCCGCGTCGGCGTCGAGCGCGCGAAGGCGGAGGGCCGCTACAAGGGCCGCAAGCCGATCGCCGTGGACGAAGGCCTGTTCGATTCCGTCGTCGCGCTCTGGCAGAGCGGCCAGATCACCGCGCGCGAGGCCATGGCCCGGCTGGACTTGAAGCCGAACACCTTTTATCGCCGCATCAAGGAAATGGAGGAACTGAAAATGAAAGACTATAAGAAAGTGCAGCACGAGATCAAAGAGGAGATCAAGGAGGCGGCCAAGCAGAGCCGCAAGGATCTCGACGAGCTGAAAAAGCAGGTCAAGGCCGAGGCCAAAGAGGTCAAGAAGGCCGCAGACGAGAAGCTGGAGCTCCACGACGTCGAGCGCGAGATGCGCCACGACCGCATCCGCGCCGAGGTCGAGCAGCGCGACGCCGTCCGCCAGATGAAGAAGGACGTCGAGGCCGAGGCCAAGGAACTCAAAAAGCTCATGGAGGAGAACTGATCTCGCTTGACGATCACAAAAACGGCGCCCTGTATTACACAGCGCGCCGTTTTTTTACCCGACGGGCAAAGGAGGTACCGGTATGGAACGCACCCCCCTGCGGGAGAGAAAACTCCCCGACTATACGCGCGGCGAGGAGATCACGAACATGGTCACACACATCGTCGGCGCCGCCCTCAGCCTGCCGATCCTGATCGGCGGGGTCATTCTGTCCGCTTACCACCGCGATCCCTGGGCGATCGTCGGCAGCTGCGTCTACGGGCTGACCATGCTCTGGCTCTATACGATGTCCAGCGTGTACCACGGACTGCACGACAACACCGGAAAACGGGTGCTGCAGGTGCTTGACCACTGCACGATCTATGCGCTGATCGCGGGGACCTACACGCCGATCCTGCTGGTCGCGATCCGGCCGGAATACCCGGCGCTTGCCTGGACGCTTTTCGGCTGTGAATGGGGCCTCGGCGCAGCCGCGGCCGCCATGACGGCGATCGACCTGAAAAAGTACGGCAAAGCCTCGATGGCCTGCTATGTCGCCATGGGCTGGCTGATCGTGCTGGCGCTCAGGCCGACGATCGAAACCGTCGGCCTGACAGGCTTCCTCTGGCTGCTTGCAGGAGGCCTGGCCTATACGGTCGGCGCAGTCCTGTACGGGATCGGAAAGAAAAAGCGGTATTTCCACAGCGTGTTTCATCTTTTCGTCCTTCTGGGCAGCCTGCTGCAGGCCGTGTGTATTCTGTTTTACGTGTTGTAGGAGATCTCTATGCTGGTATTTTTTGTTGATCTGATCCTTTTGTTTTTCGCTTATTCCTTTTTGGGCTGGTGCATCGAGGTCACTCTCAAATACTTCCAGTTCCACCGCTTCATCAACCGCGGCTTTTTCACGGGGCCGATCCTGCCGATCTACGGCAGCGGCGCCGCGCTGATCACAGTGGCCGTCAGCTCGCTCGCCCGCTTCGAGTACGGATACGGCTCGACCTTCGCCCTGTCCTTCGTGATCTGCGGAACGCTGGAGTATCTGACCAGCTATTGGATGGAGAAGCGCTTCCACGCCCGCTGGTGGGACTACAGTCAGAAGCCGATGAACCTGCACGGCCGGGTCTGGATCGGCAATCTGATGCTCTTCGGCCTGGGCGGCGTGGCGATCATCCATATCATCAATCCGCTGTTCGACCGGATCCTGGCGGCGTTTTCTTTTTCCGCGAAGGAGATCACGGCCTGCGTTCTGACGGCCGTTTTCGCCGCGGACTACGTTCTGACCCATTTCGTGATGAAGCTGGTCAAGATCGGGGTCGAGAGCAGCGAAGCGGACAGTACCGAGGAGATCAGCAAGGAAGTCTATTTGCTTTTATCTGACAAATCTGTTTTCCATAAGCGCTTTGCCGACGCCTATCCCGAGGTGATCTACCGCACGGAGCGCATCACCGCCCGGCTCGCGGAAGTAAAGGCCGAAACCGAACGGCTGCGCGCCGAGGCCGAGCAGCAGCTGGAAGCGCGCCGGGAGGCCGTGGCCGACAGGCTGGAACCGGCGACGCTCATTAAAAGCAAGATCATCAGCAAACAGAACGACCTGATCGAAATGCTGTATCATGAGCAGACGGCAAGTGAGGAAATAAAAGCGTTGAAGTCCGAAATCGACCGGGAAAAAGAGCGTCTGGAGGAGCGCCCGCTCGGCGCTCTCGCATCGGACAGACGCGGCGATCAGCGCGGCAGACGCAGCTCATGATTCGCGTAGGATCCTTTTTTCATGAGAGCTTTTGCCGTCCAGCAAGGTGATCGGCTGCATCTGCAGGCGACAGAAAGCTTTGCTTATGTAAAATGGCGAGAGAAAGAGCCTCCGGGAACGAGTGATCCCGAAGGCTCTGCTTTTTTGCGCAGCCGGACGAGGGTCCTATTTTTGAGATGGATCGGAGTCCTGCTCCTGCCCGTTCCCGCGCAGGAGCCGATCCATGAGCGAAGCGTAGACCCGGCGCAGCTTTTCGCAGGAGGCCAGCAGCCAGCACAGCTCGCTCAGCAGGATGCCTGCCAGCACGTCCGCCATCACATGCTGCCGCGTCGTCAGCGTGCTGATGCACACCGCGACGGCCATCAGCAGCGCCGAGCTGCGCCAGAGCGGCGAGACCTGCCTGTTCCCGCGGATGCCGACCCAGCAGAGCCAGGCGATGAAGCAGTGCAGAGAGGGGAAGAGGTTGTTCGGCTCGTCGATCCAATAGAGGAAGCGCATGCACGCGTCCCAGAAGCCCGGTCCGTTCGGCTCCGGCTGCGTCATCGTCGTCGGGAAGAAAACGAAAAAGAAAAAGCTTATGGCTTTCCCGAGGAGGTTGGCGCAGAAAAAGCGGTCGGCAGTCCGGCGCGGAAGCGCCGCGACCCGGCGGTACAGGAAGAACCAGAAAATGAGGCACGCGAAGAAATAAATGAAAACCGTCCAGGGAAGAAACGGGACCGCAGCGTCGATCGGAAGCGCCAGACAATAATGGCGCTTTCCCTGCGCCAAAAAGCGGGCAAGCTGGAA
>CAMHMZ010000122.1 GCA_946186375.1 uncultured Clostridia bacterium | reverse complement strand
TTATGCAAAAGCGATTTCCAACAGATCCAGCTTGCCCTTCCCCCGATACCGCAGGTAGACGGGGCAGCGCTTCACCGGGCAGTCTGCCGCGGCGGCCAATTCATTGGGCGAGAAAGGAATGCGGTAGGTCGTCCAGTCTGTCGTAGGAGAGAGGATAAAGGCCGCGATCGCTTTTCCTTCTTCTCCGCCCAGCAGCTCCAGCGTTCCGTTTCCGCCGCGCACCGTCACAGCAAGCCCGGCGGTCTCTGTCAGATCAAAATACTTATAGCCCACAACACAGCCGTTTCGGATATCGGTGATGAAGGACTTCGGCGCGTTCGCTTCACTGCTGGCGTTAACAGGATGCTCTGTCGGCTCCGGAGGCTCGTAGTCCGGCCCGTCCTGGGTCACAAAAGGGCCGCCCATAGGGTTGCGAAAGCCCAGAACGCTCCCGCCGCGCAGACAGCAGGCGATGGACGCGCTGTAGCTGCCCTTTCCTCTGAGCGGACCGCCGTTCAAGCCGCAGCTGGTGGCCTCCACCATGGCGATGCTGCCGTCCTCCGCAAAACGGATCGGCTCCGCGACCGCCTGCCGGTTTTTCCACTTGCCGTTGGTCGTGCGATGATCGAAGACATACCACTGGCCTTTCACGCAGACCAGGCCGCCATGGCTGTTCCCCATGGGATAGGCGGCGTCCATCAGCTTTCGCCCCCGATATCCGATGTCACTGGAGGAGTGGATCGGCCCTTTGTGAATAAAGCCCTTGTCGGGGAAAAGGCTCATGGCATAGTTGAGGCCCGTGATGTCCGTTGCTGGGTAAACCAGGTAATACCAGCTTCCGATATGGCGGATGGAGGGACCTTCCCAGTAATTAGGCTTTTTGGCGTTGAAATCCGCCGGGAAAAGGATGGTGGGATCAGATTTGATGGTCAGCATATCCCGCTCCAGCTCCATCACGAACAGTCCCACGATCTCATGTCCGAAGCGGCCGTTGGAGGGCTGCCCGCTCCCCACATAGAGATAGACGCGCCCATCATCATCCACCAAAACCGCCGGATCAAACACGAACCAGTCCTCCGCCCGGGAGCCGTAGACCCTGCCGTCCGGGAAACGCACATCGCCCAGATATGAATATTTTCCTGCCGGGGTATCGCACACGGCGACAGAAGTGACGGAGGAATTGGCAACCGAATAATACAGATAATAGCGCCCATCCGTCCCGCGGACCACGTCCGGCGCGTAATAGGACTTCCGGTCCCTGTTCCACGGGGTCTGCTCTTTTCGGTAAATGACCCCCTCGTAGCGCCAGTCGCTGAGATCGTCTTCCGGGGCTGACCAGGCCACATAGTCGTTGACGCAGTAGTCCTTGCTCCCGAAGCGGTCATGGCTGCCGAAGACATACAGTCTGCCGTCAAAAAGCCGGGGCTCCGCATCCGGGATATACTCCCAGCCGGGGAGATACGGGTTAAAGCATTGTTGTTTCAAAGCATAAATCCTTCCTTTTCATCGAGCTTTCAGTATGATAGAATAGGAAATAAGGGGTGAAGGCTATGGAAAATGTGGTTCATTTATACTTCCGGGATATCGAGGAGGTCCGGGCGCAGGAGAGCGGCCCCATCGTAAACTATCTGCGCGATCACACCGTCGACCGGGATTACTTTTCCAAGCTCTCCGTTGCGACCAGTGTTCACACCCCGGAGGAATACCTCTTTTCCAACTACATGGACAGGCGTTCCTTCTGCCTGCACACCCCCGCCGAGAGCGGTTTTTTCCAGGAAACCTATATGCACAAGCACAATTTCTTCGAGCTGATGTACATCATGCGCGGAGAGGCCTCGGTCATGATCGAGGAGGAAGAAGTGCGCTATTCGGCGGGGAATCTGTGTCTGCTGAACCGAAGCACCATGCACCGGGAAACCGACATGGCCTCCGCCGATATCCTCTATATCGGCATCGACCCCTCGCTCATCACGCAATGGCCGAAAGGGCTTGCTCAACCCTTCGGCTATAAAAGCATCCTCAACCGCTTCTTCAGCGAGAACCTGTCGGAGAGAGCGGCCTGCAAGCGGGACTATGTGGACTTTCAGCTCCTGGGCGAAGATCCGATCCCGCTGATTGCCAACGAGCTGATCCGCGCCTACTCCGAAAAACGGGTGGGGTATCAGTTTGACATATACTCGTCGCTGCTTCGGCTGTTTGCGGCGCTGGAGAACCCGGAGCTCTATCGGGCCGAGTACGTCTCCCTCGGCTACGGGCGGGAGCTGATCACTCTCGAAAAGGCGAAAAAGCTGATCGAGGAACGCCACGGCAATGTCCGCCGCGCGGAGCTGGCTCAGGAGCTCCATTATTCCTGTGAATACCTCTCCCGCATGATCAAAGAGCACACGGGCTATACGCTGAAGGCCTATTGCCAAAAGGTCCAGCTGCGCGAAGCAGCCCGGCTGCTCAAAGGCTCCGAACTACCGGTGAGCAGGATCGCCGCTTCCCTGGGCTATGAGAATCGCACACAGTTTTACAAAATATTTGAGCGTGAGTATCAGATGACTCCCACAGAATACCGGGAAAAAGCACACGCCAAGCGCTGATACGAGGCGGGTCGAGTGGATCGACCCGCTTTATTTATACTATTCTTCACTCTGCCTGTCAAAATAGGCTTTCATTTCTCCGCGGACTTCGTTGGTGACAGGATACTTCCTGTAGATCAGGACAGAGATAACGCCCAGCACGGCGGGGACCAGGCCCATGATCACGATGAACCAGTTGAGCATCGTGGGGATCTGGGAGACGTCCCCGGCGAAGCGGTTTCCTTCCTCCACGGTATAGCCGATCCCGGTCAGCACCAGGCCGACGATCGCCGTGGAAAAAGCTGTCTGCATCTTTGTGATGAAGCCGTCGGTCACCGTGGTCAGGGCGGAGCGGTCTTTCCCGGTTTTGTAAATGCCATAGTCCACGACCTCCATCTGCACAAAGGTCTGCGGCACAAAGTCCGTCCCCACGCCGGTAGCCATGATGAACATGGTCGCAAAGAACAGCCAGGGAGCGTGCTGCAAAAGCCCTGTGATCTGGGCGATGAACAGGATGGCGCCGCCGACCGCCTGAATGAGCAGCAGTGTGCAGGTCATCTTGACCGGGTCCTTAAAGAGCTTCAAAAGCGGTCTGCCCAGGATCGCGCCCAGAACCATGGGGATGACGGTGATCATGGCGTTGATGCCGTTGTAGACGGTGAATTGCTCCATGTCCGCGATGCCCGTGCTCAGATCGGCGCAGAAGCCCCATTTGATGTAATAGATGGGCGTGGCGAAGATCAGCGTCCAGATAAAGCCGGCAAACAGGCCTTTGAGCGCAAATATGACCATAGCCTTGTTTTCTTTGAACAAATCAAAGAAATCCTGAAGCTTCAGCTTCTCGGAGCGCTCCTCCTCCACATGATGCTTTTCCTTCACCATGAACCAGCCGATAAGAGAGATCGCCACGGAGGCGACAACAAGGATCATGATGAC
>CAMHMZ010000121.1 GCA_946186375.1 uncultured Clostridia bacterium | reverse complement strand
GTGCAGATGAAGATCGAATGGGGCAGCCAGATCCGCTCCTACGTCTTCATGCCCTATCAGCTCGTCAAGGATCTGCGCACCGAATACGAGACCGGCAACATCCAGAGCGTCATGGACGGCGACCTGGACGGCTTTATCAACGCCTATCTGTCCATGAAGGCCGGCGCGTGAGGCAGTTTTCAGAAGTCAGTTTTCAGTTTTCAGAAGAACGACGAATAGTTTTTAGTTTTCAGTTTTTAGTTTTCAGGAGAACGGCGACTTTGTGTTTATCGACAAATTCGGAATGAAGGGAACGAAGGATATAACGCAATAAATTGACGTCATCATCGTAGGGGGCGATGCCCTCATCGCCCCGCGCGGTACAGGCAGAAAAGATGAACAAATCCCCGGCGAAAACGTGCCATTCCACGAATTCGCCGGGGGTTTTTATGACTGATTTTCAGGCTTTTCCCGCCGGGCCGCCGAGGAGCCCATGGCCGAGCCCCTACGTTGTCATCCCCTAAAGGACTAGGCGCTTCGCGCCGTCGCTGAGCGAGCGAAGCGAGGTGAAGGATTTTGAAAGATTCTTCGCCTTATCTTTCTGAAAACTGAAAACTGAAAACTGAAAACTTATTGAAACTGCTTCTCATACAGCTTCACGACGCCGGCCTTCCAGCACAGCAGCAGCGCAAGCGTCTCACCGACGGCCGTCTGCAGGATCTGGAAGGGGAACTTCGCCACGGCATAGGCGGGCGTGCTGTAGAGATAGGCGCGGCCGAGCGTGTAGCCCGTCACGGTGATGACAAGGCCCGCGAGCGCGCCGAGGACGGAGCCGAGGGGCCTGCGCTCACGGAAAAAGCGGTGCACGAAGAGCGAGATGACCAGCGCCTGCACGCCGTGCGTGACGAGAGAGACGAACATCGGGGCCGGATAGAAAAGGAGATCCCCCAGGAAGGCGCCCAGACCGCCGACGAGGAGGGCGTAGAAGGGCTCAAGCAGCACGGCCGCCGTGCAGATGATCACGTCGTTGAGATACATGTGTCCGCCCGGCACCGGCAGGCTGAGGATGCTGCTGCTCATGATGACGTTCATGGCCATCAGCACCGCCGCGAGCGTGAGCTTTTTTACGTTCAGGCGTTTGCTCTCCATGGGAAAGCCTCCTTGACTTTTGGGATGCCCTTACTATATACTATGTCTGGACTTGTTCATATGCCCAGTTTGCAGTAAAAAAATAAGACCAGATGGAGGCCGCTATGAAATACAGCATCGATAAAGGCGCGCGGGAGAGCGCCTACCTGCAGCTGTACCGACAGCTGCGGCAGGATCTCGCGGAGGGCGTCTATCCGCCCGGCGCGAAGCTGCCCTCCAAGCGGCAGCTCGCCCAGGAGCTGGGGCTGAGCCTCATCACGGTCGAGCACGCGCTCTCGCTGCTCGTGGACGAGGGCTATGCCGTGCCGCGGCAGCGCAGCGGGCTCTATGCGGGCTCCGGCGTGCCGCCCGCCGCAGCGCCTGCGCCGCGGGCGAGCCTGCCGCAGATGGCGCTGCCCGAGCTGCCGGAGGATTTTCCCTTTTCCACCTTCGCGCGCACGATGCGCCGCGTGCTCAGCGACTACGGCGAAGGGATCCTTGTCCGCAGCCCCGGCAGCGGACGGTCGGAGCTCCGGGAGGAGCTGGCGGCCTATCTGCTGCGCAGCCGCGGCCTGCGCGTCTCGCCGGAGCAGATCGTCGTCGGCTCGGGCGCGGAATATCTCTACGGGCTCGTGGTGCAGCTTTTGGGCCGCGAGCGCTCCTACGCGCAGGAGGAGCCCTGCTATGCGGCGATCAAGCGCGTGTATGAGGCAAACGGCGCCCGCTGCGAGGGGCTTCGGATGGGGACCGACGGCATCGCCTCCGAGGCTCTCGCGGCAAGCGCCGCGGGCGTTTTGCACGTGACGCCCTATCACAGCTATCCCAGCGGCGTGACGGCCTCGGCGGCCAAACGGCGCGAATACGCGGCCTGGGCCCGCGAGCGGAACGCCATCCTGGTCGAGGATGACTACGATGCGGAGCTCGCCGTCGAAGTGCCGCAGATCGAGACGATCGCCTCTCTCGCGCCCGAGCGCACGATCTATCTCAACACCTTCTCCAAGACGCTCGCGCCCTCCATGCGCACCGGTTACATGGTGCTGCCGGAGGGGCTGCTGCCGCAGTACCGGGAGAAGCTGGGCTTTTATTCCTGCACGGTACCGGTCTTCGATCAGCTCGTGCTGGCGGAATTCATCCGCAGCGGCGAGCTGGAGCGCACGATCAATCGCCGCCGCCGCAGGCGGAGACAGAACGCGGACTAAACAAGAAGAACGCAGCGGGCAGATCCGACAGGCCGGATCTGCCCGCTGCTTTTCTGGTCGGAGATCAAAGGATCAGCGCGGCGGTGAGGGAGCGGGGGAAGAGGAGCGTGTTCGCCTCCAGGCGCCGGAGCCGTATAGCGTGCTGATCTGCATGCCGGTTTTCTCCGAGACCTCCTTCAACGTGAGCTTGCGTCGGTTGCGCAGATCCTCCATCCGTTCCCGAATCCCGCCGGGCAAATAATCCATTTCCGCCATAAGCAGCACCCCCTTATCATAATTCTGGATGCTGCCATTATCTCACATACGGTGTCCTAAAAACCGGACTTGGTATTTTCTGGGAACTGTTTTGGAAAAACAATTCCCCAAAACCGGGAAATACCGATTTTGGGGAATTGCAGAAATAGTGGTAGGAGAATTGAACTTGAAACAGAGAGCATCATTCTTTTTTGCCAAAGTGCGAGAACCAATTCTTAAGTTCTTCGCTCTTTTTTGATACCGTTTCTCTGAACTCTTCGGTCCTCTCTGCCCGCATTTTCTCCCGAGCTTCTTTTGCCATCTGCTTCTCAATCTCACGGGCATGCTCGACTTCCGCCGCAACCTCCGCCGCGTCGAATCTGGTGATCGACACGTCAAAGTTGTTGAGCTTTGCCGTCAGCGCGGTTTCATACTCCTCCTGGGCCAGCAGGATGATCGCCGTCTCACCATCGAGAATGCTATCCCCGGCCTTTTCCAGCAGAGATGCGTTTTCCGCCATGTCATTCGCATCCACCGCGCCGCCGATCAACATGCCCATGCTGCCGCCCAGCAATATGCCAAGCGGGCCGCCGAGGATGCCGACCAGGCTGCCGATCAGGCTGCCTTTCCATGTGTCATCACCGGTCATAGCGCCATTGACAAAGCCGTCCATGATATTGAGTGTACCGTTTTCTTTCTTCACGATGGCGGCCTGCGAAATGGTGTAGTTGGCATTGCTCGTCTCACGCTTCAACTCTGACAGCGCCTGATAAGCCTCGCTCTCAACTTTATAGTTCACAAGAATCAAGTTTTCTTTCATTTCAAACATCTCCTTATAAGCGGAAAGCGCCCCGCGGTTAAGCGGGGCGCTGGAGTAGTTGGAATCAGCCTTGGATCTGAATGGTCTTACGCTCCGGAAGCGCTACCGGCTTCTCCTTCGGGAAGTCAAGCGTCAGGACGCCATCCT
>CAMHMZ010000120.1 GCA_946186375.1 uncultured Clostridia bacterium | reverse complement strand
CTTTGGTGGACGATACAAGACTCGAACTTGTGACCTCCCGCACGTCAAGCGGATGCGCTACCAGCTGCGCCAATCGTCCTGGTGGAGATAAGCGGGATCGAACCGCTGACCTCTTGAATGCCATTCACCGCAAAACCAAGCCAAAACAGGTATAGTTTGCCATATAAGGGTAATAAAAGGGTAATCGATGTTCATTTTCCTGTCGGAACTGTCGAAAAGTGGGGCGTCAGAGCTGGTCCGTGATCGCCCGGAGATCCTCGAAGCGGACGTCCTGGTACTCCCGGAGCTGGTCCGTGGAGGTATGGCCGATCAGGGCCAGCTTGTCCGTGTCGCTGCCCTTCGCGTTCTTCATCAAGGTCGCGAAGGTGTGCCGGCAGCTGTGCGGCGTCAGGCGGTGCCGGCCGTCCTCGTCGACCGGATTGTCGATCTTCAGTTCCTTCAGGAGCGCATAGAGCAGCTCACGGTATTTCTTGATCGGCAGCGGCTTGCCCCGCTGGCCGAAAATGCAGCCGCCGTCCGCAGCTGCAAGGCAGGCGTCGACATACTGCTGGATCTTCGGCGATACGGTGACGGTGCGGTCAATGCCGGCCTCCGTCTTGATGCCGCCCGTGAATGCCTTTTCCTTCTCGTTATAGTCCGCAGCTGTCAAGGCCAGGAACGCCGTCGGCCGGAAGCCAAGGTAACACTGACACAGCGCCAGGATGGCGATGTAGCTGCCGCGCTGGGCGGCCTGCCGGATCAGCTCCAGCTCGGCACCGCTGAAGCCCTCGCGCTTTGCGGATCCGGGCTCGCGGATCCGGAGGAACTGAGCGAGGTTTCTGTCCTTCGGCACCGCATCCCGCGGGATCCCGTACTTGTACACCAGACCCAGCGCGGCACGGGCGTTCTCCTGGGTACGCCGGCCGGCGTCGGAGTCGTCCAGACAGTCCTGCAGATCGTCAATGTCCAGGTCGCTCATCGGCACAAACCACAGCGGAGCGAAGAGCCGGAAGCCGGCTCTGTAGCAGTTCATCGTGCTCTGGCCGCGCCCGTGAGTGGGCTCCCACTGATCATAGAGCTCCTTCAGCGTCGTGGCGGTACCTTTGCGCTGCGTGGTGGTGCCCTGCCGCGGTCGGCGATCCGCTGCAGTCATGAAGGGCAGCCCAAGGATGGCGTCCTTCTTCGTCGGAAACTGCTTTTTAACGCGCAGTCTGTGGCGGCGTGGTTTCGCATCCGGAGGCGCGTCCTCCGGGAGCGGATCCGTGATCCATCCGACCGTCTTCTCCGCACACCACTTCCCATTCGGGAGCTTATACACCGAGCCGAGGCCATTGCCTCGGCTTTTTGTTTTGCGCTTTGGCTTCTCCTGGCGCTTCCCGCAGGCCGGACAGAAGGCAGCGCCCGGCGGAAGCTCCGCACCACATTTGATGCAGGTCATCATATGCGGGTCTTCTTACCTGGCTTATACTGGTACCCGCAGTTCATGCAGGTGATCTTCATTTTGTTCATGCCATAGGTACCAGCCACGGCGCCGCCGAGACCGTTGGTGATAAGCATTCCAGCCGTAGCCTTCCCACCGCCGAAGCCCTTTTTGTTAAGACTCAAGGACGTGGATCCGCAGCGAGGGCAGCAGGCGACGCCGTCGGCGGCTGCCTGCTGCTTGCGCTCGGCCGCCTGTCTTTTCTGTCGCATTGCTTTACTCTCCCACGCAGGCGGGTCGATCTTCTTCCCTGACTGCCCGGCCGCCGCGGCCGCCAGAACCACGACGCTCATGATCAGCAGTGCAAACCCGGCTTTTGTATCGCCGACAGCGAACATCAGGAGTGCCACCACGGCACATAAGCCGCCGGCAATCATCGCGAATACCTTCGCAGCCTTCATCTTGATCTTCCCCTCTCCGGTGTCCGATCTGGACGCCGCTTTATTTTTGTCTGCCTCTCCGGAAATCCCAGGAGACAATCAGGCCATCTTCTTCTCAGACTCAGTCGCAGGCTTATACGGCTCCATAAGCCCGTCGACCGCGCGCCGGATCTCCAGCGGCAGCGCATGGTATGCGCGAAGGATCGCCCCATCCTCTTCGTTGATTACCGGCAGTCGGTTCTCAGACCGACCGAGGAGGTAATCAGCAGTGCAGCCAAAGAGATCACAGAGGGCATGAATGGTGGCTGGGTCCAATTGACGCACCTCTGACTCATAACGAGAGACAGAGCCTTTTCCTACCTGTATAAATTCACCAAGCTCGTCTTGCTTCCAGCCTCGCTCCTGCCGCAGCTCTTTGATTCGATTCACGGTGGCCCGCCTCCTGTTAATGATTGTAAATATTATACAATTCGACATTAGTTTTTTCGACAAGTCTGCCAAATCGGAAAGCTTAATGCAAAACATTCTTGACAAATGCCAAAACGGCGAGTATCTTATACTATGCATCCGCCGGTTCGGCAGATTTTATCCGTCAAAAGGATGGATGGATGCCATATCGGAACCCAAGGGTCAGTAAAACGAAAGGAGTCACAAGCACAAATGAACAACAGAAGAAAGACCCTCAGCAAGACCGCGGACCAGGCGGCCGAGCTGAAGAAGCTGTCGGAGGCCGTCCGGCAGAAGGAGCCGAAAGCCCTGGACCTCGCAGCCTTTCGGCAGAAGCAGCGCAGCATCGTAAACGCGATGCTCTGCTGCATGATCTAAGAGGAGGGCAGAATGACAGACGAATATAAGAAGATCGCGGAGGGCCTGCGGTTCTGCGGTACCGCGAAGGAGCCCTGCTCCAAGTGCCCATATTTCGGAGAGTTGGATCCGTGTGACTGCCAATCGAAGATCATGCACAAGGCGGCCGAGATTCTCGAGAATCTCGCGGAGGCGAAAGCATGAGCCTATACATTGACGGCACACCATTTACCCCGGAAACCGGCAAGAGCTACAAGAACACGAACGGCACCGTCTACCAATGCGTCGCCGGCCTGGAGGATGGCGACACCTACGCCACCAACTGCGCCTGGATGGTCTCGCCGGCCGGGTGGGCCTTCAAGGCAATGAACTGCATGCGGTACCCGGACGGGAGCATCGACTGGAGTCACAGCCTCTACGGGCACTTCATCAATGACGGAAACACACAATTTTGAGGAGGTTACACATGAGCGAAAACAACACAGGATTCAGCATTATCCGATGCGACCGGGCTGGCGTATTCTTCGCCAAAGTCCGCGAGCTGGAAGGCAGCACGGCGGTTCTCACCGACTGCCGCCGGCTCTGGTACTGGAGCGGGGCCGCGTCCCTGTCTCAGATGGCCATGGAGGGCGTCAAACGTCCGAACGACTGCCGGTTCACGGTGACGGTCCCGATCATGACCGTGCTCGACGTGATCGAGATCATCCCCTGCACCGAGCAGGCCGCGCAGAATATTCAGGCGGTGCCGGAATGGAAGAGCTGATTAAACAATTCTTAAGTGTTAGCTACGGCTCCGGCTACGGCGACGGCTCCGGCTCCGGCTACGGCGACGGCTCCGGCTCCGGCGACGGCTCCGGCTCCGGCTCCGGCTACGGCTACGGCGACGGCTCCGGCTCCGGCTACGGCGACGGCTCCGGCTCCGGCGACGGCTCCGGC
>CAMHMZ010000119.1 GCA_946186375.1 uncultured Clostridia bacterium | reverse complement strand
TTCAACATCGGCGGCGGCCGCCCGAAGGTCGGCCCCGTCGCGCTCGAGCGCAAGCTCCTGGGCGAATTCTACTATGAGGGAAAGGACTACGAGTTCAACTTCTCCAAGTTCTGGACGCTCTCGGGCACGAAGTTCGACTGTGAGGAAACCGAGGATGAGATCCACTGGCACGTCGTGCAGACGACGGCTGCCGCCAAGCTGGACACGGTCATCCGCTGCAAAAAGAAGGACATGCTGAACATCAACTATGAGGCGCCCACCGGCCTCAAGCGCCACAACCGTCTCTGGAACGGCGGCAACGGCACGGGCGTGCTGAAGCTCTATCGGCGCGGCGCGCCCGGCAAGTGGATCCTCATCGACGAGGTGGAGGCGGAGGGCGTCGGCTGCGAATACGGAGAATACGACCGCTGAGCGAAAATATAAAAGGAACGCCCCGCCGGGGACAAAGCGAAGATCCTGCCGATATTCATCGGCAGGATCTTTTGTTCTTCATTCTTCCGTTTTATCGGCGCCGCGCAGCCATACGCGCAAGCCTTCAAGCTGCTGAAATGTGCCCTTGAGGTAAAAGACTTGCCCTGTAACATCTTTGACCTTCATCCTGTACAGCACTCGGTACTCATACTCCGGTTTTGCGGCTTTCAGGATATACCCTCTGCGGACCGCGATCACACGGCTGAAGGAACAATTGATATACCAATCGGAAGGAATGTTTTCCCACGTCAGCTCCTCGTCTGCAAAAGAGAAACAGCAAAGCTTTTCCTGCCTGTTGAGCAGGCGGAGGCTGGAAAGGGCGATCAGCACGACCGGTACGGCGCACACGATAAAAATGAAAGCTGCTTCAAAAAACGACAGGCATAAAAGTTGAAGAACAGTCAGCGTTGTTCGGGAAGAAATGCGGGCGACAAGGTAAACCGCAAGCAGAAAAACAAAACAGATCCCCGAAACAACGAGGAAATCGAACAAGGACTTTTTGACCGCCGCCCGGAAGAGATCTGCTTTTCTGAGCGTCTTTCGTTCTCGCATAAACGTCCCCCTGTCATCATTCTAAAACCTGTGTTAATGTGTGCTGAAGGAGCAATAGATCACAGATACCCTTTTGAAAGAAGCTCCTTTATCCCGTAGAGCAGCGCTCATTCCTTCAGCCTGTTCGGCCGCCGCAGACTGTCGACCTGCAGACTAACAATGACGCCGAGCAAAAGCTTGATCCCGGCAAAGCCATAAAAGGCGAATCTGCTCTGCACGCCACAAAGCGCGGCGAAAAGGATCAGAAGGAGGTACTGAGGGAGCAGAGAGATCAGCTCGGCGTGATAGAGCCGATAGAAGCGGCTGAAATACTGCCGGTTCTTTTTCAGATGGAGAGGGAGATAGCTTAACGTGATCCTTGCGAGCGGCTCCTGCTCCTTGTAGATCCTGTTTGCGCTTTTCCGATTGCGCTCGTGGATCAGGATCCCGATGAGCAGCCGTCTGAGATCTGAAATGTCGATGCAATCAAGGAGAACAAGGCCAACGAATAAAGTGCCAAGGATCGTCGGCGGCATGATGATCAACTCTTTTACGGGTCATCGTGATCTGCTAAAGAGCGCTCAAGGTTCGGACGCGATAGGGGAATACCCGGTTTTTCGTATGAGCGCCTGCCCCTGTTCACCGCAGATCCAATCCAGCAGCGCCAGCGTGTTCGCGTCCGCGTCGCTGCGCGTCACGGCGTAGAAGCTGCTGGCGAGGGGATAAGTGCCGTTTTCAATGTTCTCTATCGTCGGGGCGACGCCGTTGATCTCCAGCAGCTTCACGTCAAAGTCCTTCATCAGGGCCGTGGAGTAGAAGCGGAAGGAGAAGCCGATGGCGTTTCGATGGTTTTGATAGGCGGAGACCCGGTCGATGATGTCGCCCATACCGTCCAGGGTCTTCTCTCTGTCAGCCGGCATCAGCGGCGTATCGCGCATGACAAAGCGCTCCAGCGCGGTCTGGCTTCCGCTTCCCTCATCCCGCTGATAGGCCAGGATCTCGCCCAGCCCTTCGACGCCGAGCTGATCCCACCGGGTGATCTCCCCGGAGTAGATCCCGCGGATCTGATCCAGGGTCAGGCCTTCGACAGGATTGTCCGGGTGAACGAAAAACACGAAAGCCTCCCGCCCGATCGGCGTATACACCAGCTCCACGCCCTTTTCCGCCGCATAGGCCTCCTGCTCCTCGCTGGGCCTGGCGACAAAGATGATGTCGCAGCTGCTGTCCACAATGTTTCTATAGGCCATAGTCGTTGAGCTGCAGGTGATGGTATCCCAGTAAAACTCGTGATCCTCAGCATCCGGCTCCGGATACACAGCCTGGCAGAACGCCGCGTAAACCGGGTACAGGGCAGTCGCACCGTCCATGCGCGGCAGGGCATCGTCCTTTGAAAAGAGAAGGGTGGCTTTTTCGTCCGGCGTCTGCACCAGGCTGTCCTCCCGGAACGGCTCATAGGTCTGATAATCAAAATACTCCCGCAGTGTGATGCTCCTGATATAGTTGTCATGGGCGGTAACGCCGCCTATGCAGCCGCCGACCAGCAGCGCACAGGCCAGCCACGCGGCAAAGCGCTTTATGTTGAACCATTGGAACATCAGCCCCAGCAGCAGCCCGACACTGAGCAGCCCGGCCAGGAGATAGGCGATCTTCATATACCAGCGCAGCTCGAAGAGGCAGAAGAACAACGAAAAGAATCCGATGACAAGGCCGTCTGTCGCGGACAGCGCGCCGATGAGCGCGCGGGAAGTATCGCTGAATTCCGGCGTCGGCTGGGTAGCGCGTTTCTCTCGCCCGGTACGGATGATCGTATAGATATGGGCGATAAGCACCAATCCGCCGAGAAATGCAAATACAGAAGACACAGAAGACATAACAGGATCCCTCTCTGATGAAAATGCGGCGATCCGGTCCTACCGGTACCGCGCGGCAGGGCAAGATGTAAACACTGCTGCAGGAAGCATGATAAACTGTTTTTATTTATTATTCTTAGCAGTATTGATGGAAGAAATCAGCATGCGCTTGATCTCTTCTGCAAGAGACAGGAGGCGATCGAAATCATAATCAATCAGTTTTGTGCGCTTCAATAACGTCAACCAGTAGATACTTTCGCCGGTTTCTTTTAGGGAGATATGGAGCTTGGCAATAAAATCTGCTTTGCTGTTACCGTAAACCGCTTCATTAATATTCGCTCCTATAGAAGTCGCGGAACGAAGTAGCTGTTTGGCTATCGCAGTGTCTTTTTTGCTCTTTGAAAAAACCTCGTAAAACAAGACGACCTGCGAAGCAAAGTCCAGTGATTTCTCGAATAAGGGGCTTTCCATACCTTCACCTCCATATGTAATCCATATGTAAAAAGTATACAGGAAAAACAAAATATTTTCAATACTTTGCGCAGCAAAGCACCTTTTCTCTTCTCTATTCTCTTTTCACTCTTCACTGGAAAAAGTCGCAGTGGAGAACGAAGAGAAGAGAGAAGAAGGAAGAGAGAAGAGTGAAAAGAACAAAAAGAAAAAGCCGCTGACGCGACTTTTTCTTTTTGGTGGACTTGAAGGGGATCGAACCCTCGAACCTCACGGATGCGAACCGTGCGCT
>CAMHMZ010000118.1 GCA_946186375.1 uncultured Clostridia bacterium | reverse complement strand
GGCCGATATCTGGAAACGCTTGGCCGAAAACACGGAATGGATGAGGCCAGAATCAAGATCTTATACTGCATGGAAAAGAGAAAGGAACCTTGCAGCATTGAGAGCCTGTGTCTGCTGACCGGTATGGGAAAACCTGCCGTGATCGTGGCAATGGCCCGACTCCTGGCGGACGGACTGGTGAGGCGCGAGTCGCCCCTTGGAAGCAAAGAACGCTTCTCTTTCCAGGCACCGGAGCTTACAGAGGAGCTGCAGCAGCTGGATCGGGATGTAGACGCGGTGTGTTTTGCCGGATTCACAGAAGAAGAAATTCGCCGGTACCGCGATATGGAGGAGCGGATCGGCAACTGTATCCTCCAGCACCTGCAGGCCGAAACGGCAAAAGAATCGTAAGCCTCACGCTTAGCTCGTGAAACCATCAAAACATGATAGGAGGAACCCTGCATGCAGGAAGTGAAACGCCCCAAAAAGCCACTCATTTATTTTTATGTGGCGATGATTCTCGCAATCCTTGTATTCAACTGCCTCGTTGCCCCATACCTTGCCGGGAAAGCTATTGAGGATGTGGATTACGGTACCTTCATGACGATGACCGAAAAGGGAGAAATCGGAAAAGTCCAGATCCAGCAGAATCAAATCGTGTTCACCGACAAAGAGGAATCTGCGATTTATCGAACGGGTGTAGTTGAAGATCCCGGCCTGGTCGAGCGGCTCCATGCATCCGGGGCAAGCTTCACGAGCGAGATCATAGAGAAAACTTCACCTCTGGCAACGCTGCTTTTGTCGTGGCTGCTGCCGATCGGCGTTTTTGTCCTGCTCGGTCAGTTCATGTCGAAAAAGCTGATGGACAAAGCCGGTGGCGGTGCCGGATCCATGATGTTTAATCTTGGCAAATCGAACGCCAAGGTCTATGTCAAATCTTCGGATGGCATTCGCTTCAGCGATGTGGAGGGTGTTGACGAGGCAGAAGAAAACCTGCAGGAGATCGTGGATTATCTGGAAAACCCCGCAAAGTATCGGGAGATCGGCGCCTCCATGCCGAAGGGCGTCCTGCTTGTCGGGCCTCCGGGCACGGGCAAGACCATGCTGGCCAAGGCTGTGGCCGGTGAGGCCAATGTTCCCTTCTTCTCCATGTCCGGCTCGGAATTTGTGGAGATGTTCGTGGGCATGGGCGCTTCCAAGGTGCGCGATCTGTTTCGTCAGGCCAAGGAGAAAGCCCCCTGCATCGTCTTTATTGATGAGATCGACGCCATCGGCCAGAAGCGAAGCAGCGGACAGTACGGCGGCAACGATGAGCGCGAACAGACCCTCAATCAGCTGCTCACAGAGATGGACGGCTTTGACGGGAGCAGCGGCGTGATCATCCTTGCCGCGACCAACCGTCCCGAGTCTCTGGATCCGGCCCTCACGCGCCCCGGCCGCTTCGATCGGCGTGTCCCCGTAGATCTGCCCGACCTCAAAGGGCGGGAAGCCATCCTGAAGGTGCACGCGAAAAAGATCAAGGTCGCCGACGATGTGGACTTCCTGCAGGTAGCGCGTATGGCCTCCGGTGCCTCCGGGGCAGAGCTTGCCAATATTGTCAACGAAGCCGCTCTGCGCGCAGTGCGTGACGGCCGCGGTTTTGCCACCCAGGCCGATCTGGAGGAGAGCATCGAAGTGGTCATTGCCGGCTACCAGAAGAAGAATGCGATCCTCACGGATCAGGAGAAAAAGATCGTCGCTTACCATGAGATCGGTCATGCCCTCGTGGCCGCAAAGCAGACGAACTCCGCTCCGGTTCAGAAAATCACCATCATCCCCCGCACTTCCGGTGCCTTGGGTTACACGCTGCAGGTGGAGAACAACGACCACTATCTGATGAACAAGCAGGAGCTGGAAAACAAGATCGCAACCTTCACCGGCGGCCGGGCGGCGGAAGAACTGGTATTCGGTTCCATTACCACCGGAGCTGCTAATGACATTGAGCAAGCTACGAAGCTTGCCCGCGCCATGATCACCCGCTACGGGATGAGCGAGGACTTTGACATGGTCGCCATGGAAACCGTCACGAATCAGTATCTGGGCGGGGATACTTCTCTTGCCTGCTCCGCTGAAACGCAAAGCAGAATTGACGAACAGGTCGTTGAGCTTGTTCGAAAACAACATGAAAAAGCGCTGAACATTCTGAAAGACAATCGTGGTAAGTTGGATGAGCTGGCGTCCTATCTGTACGAGCACGAAACCATCACAGGAGAAGAGTTCATGCAGATCCTGAACGCAGCATAAAACTCATGAAAAGAACTGCCCGCAGGGGGTTATGGCGCGCATACCAATTGTGTGCGCCCCAAACTCCTGCGGGATTGTTATGATCTCTCTGCCTCCCGCCAGAGGACTCCGGGCAGGCTCGTCAACCGTCCCGTGTTTTATTGAATTTTTTCCTTATTCCAGTGGATTTAGCATCGGTTGGATGCTGTTCTAAAAAAGAAATACAGGGCTGAATCAAAGCCGGGTTAAACGCTATAGAAGAAGCAGGAGGAAGGAAACATGAAAAAGCTGATCTGCTTGATTTTGACGGTTTGCATACTTTTTGCATTGGCAGCTTGCGGAGAAACGAAACCCGCGGAGCCGGAAATCAAAGAATGGACCCGGCAGGGCACTTATGAAGACGAGAGCGGCAATCATCTGATCGTTAACCTCTCCGAGACGGAGGGCTATGAGGGCTGGGCTGTCTCCCTGATGCTGGACGGTGAAGCGATCGGCTGGATCACCCATCAGGAAGGGAATGCCCTGCGCGGCAACCTGAACGGCTGGGATGAGAATTTGGCTCCCTTCAACGTTACCATTACCGAAGAGGGCGAAGACGGTCTCAAACTCGAAGTTGAGGGCGGCGAGACCTACTATTTCACACCGGTGGATATGCCGGAGGCAACGATCATTGTCACTGTCAACATGGAGGGCTGGGGCCATATCGCATACGCCGAGGGTGAGGAAGCGCCGGAGATCGATCCGGAGTTCCCGGCCCAGTCTGCCTATATCGGTCTGGCCGAACCGGCTGTCCATACCTTCCTGGCCGAGCCGGAGGCGGGCAATCTCTTTGTAAAATGGACAAAGAACGGAGAAGACTATTCGACCGAGCCGCAGATCACGCTTCTGCTGGACGAAAGTGCGGAATACACTGCCGTGTTTGAGGAAGATCCGAACTGGCAAAATCCCGTGATGAATTTCGTCGGGGAGTACCAGTGCGACCGGGCGCATGCCACGGTAGAGTGCTGGGGCTTTGATGAAGCGTTTATCACGATCGAGTGGGGCAGCAGCGCCTGGGAGCAGACTCGCTGGATCATCGTCGGCAAGCTGGATACTGACACGCTGGCCATCAGCTATTCCGGCGCCAGCAAGGCAGAGCTTGTCTATGATGAGGCTGGCGAAATCAAGAGCGATGAGTCCGTTTATGACGACGGCACCGGAACCATCGCCTTCCATGACGACGGGACCTTCACCTGGCATGAGGATCAGTCCGAAAACGGGGAGGATCTGGTGTTTGAATGGAGCCCGGGCACGGGCGACGACAGTCTCATCTCCATGCCCGATAAGATCCCCCGCTTTTAGATTTCCGGTGTACGGAAGTCCAAACGCGGGGGACTGTTTTAATCCGGGCGCTTTTGCTTATGTGTGATAAAGAAGCAATAGAAGTGCAAAAAATTTTGCCGTTCCT
>CAMHMZ010000117.1 GCA_946186375.1 uncultured Clostridia bacterium | reverse complement strand
TGACGGCATAGCCGTCGTAGCGGCCCTCGGCAACGCCGCGGTGGCCGTTGAGGTCGTAGCCCTTGTACTTGGTCTCCAGCAGCTCGCCGAACTTCTTGAGCTGGCCCTTCATCTTGAGCATCCAAGGGTTCTTGATGATGTTGCCGAGCGTGCGGGCAAAGGGCTCGATCACGTCGCCCTTGGCGTTCTTGTAGTTGCGGTTGAGCTGCGGGCCGTCGTGGGTGATGCCGCAGAACTCTTCCACGTCGTGCACGGCGTAGTAGGAGGGCACGCCCATGATGGCGCCCATCTCATAGCGGCGCCCGTTGTAATGGGGAGACCAGCACTTGCCGCCCACGCGATCCTGACGCTCGAGGATCGTGTAGTTTTCATAGCCCTTCTTTTCCAGGTACATACCGGCGGAAAGACCCGCAGGGCCGCCGCCGACGATGCAGATGCGGATGTTTTTATCCATGTTTGTTCCTCCGTTTTTTGTGGATTTTTCACGCTGTTTTTATTATACAACAGCCTTGACGAAATTGCACTATATATTTTCTTTTTAACTGTCAAATTTTTCGCCAACTGCACAGAAAGCTCTTTCAAAGCTTCGGGAGATATGGTATACTCTGGTCAAGAAAACCGATCCGGGAGGTGCATGCCATGCGTTTTGATTCATTCCGGCAGCTGCTGAGTCACCAGGCCGCCGAGCGGCCGGAGCAGAGGGCGCTGTGCTATGGGAAAACCGTGCTCAGCTACCGGGAATTCTATGAGCGGGTACAAAAGCGCGCCGAAGAGCTCTCCGGCACAGGAAAGACCTGTCTGGGCGTTTTATGCGACGGCAGTCTTGACTGCGTGATCGAAATCTTTGCGGCAAACCTCGCTTCGCTGCAGCTCGTGCTGCTCGACGCCAATGCCCCCGAGAGTCTGCTGCGCGCCCTCATCGCTTACACGGATATCGACCTTCTCTGGGGCGACGAGGACTTGACGGAGGAGCTGGCCGACAGCCTCACGGGCGGCGTCAGGGACGGCGCGGGGAAGATCCTCTTCTTCACCTCGGGCACCACCGAGCGGGCCAAGGCCGTCGTGCTCACCGACCACAGTCTGTGTCAGAGCGCCTGGAACGGCTCGGCAAAGCTCCCGCTCTCGCCGGAGGATAAGCTCTTGTGCCTGCTGCCGCTGGGACATGTGTTCGGCTTCGTGTGCGGGCTTCTGTGGGGGCTGAGCTGCGGCGCCTGCGTGGCGCTCGGCCGCGGCGCCCGCCATTACGCGGACGACTGCGGCTTCTACCGGCCCACCGCCATCTCCGTTGTGCCGCTGCTGCTGGGCTTTCTGCTCCAGCACGGCGCCGTCAACCCCGAGCTCTCGCTCATCCTTGTCGGCGCGGGCGACTGCCCCTCTTCCCTGCTTGCCGCCGCGGCTGCGCGGGGGATCCGCGTCAGCTTCGGCTACGGGCTGACCGAGACGAGCTCTGGCGTGGCCATCAGCGTGCGGGGCGACCCCTTTGCGATGGAGATCTGCCCGGACGACAGCGTCTCTTTTGCCGAGGACGGGGAGATTTTGCTGCAGGCCCCCACCTGCATGATGCAGGGCTATTACAAGCTCCCGGAGGCCACCGAGGCCGTGCTGCGGGACGGCGTTCTGCACACCGGCGACCTCGGCTATCTGGACGAGGAGGGGCGGCTGCACGTCACCGGGCGCAAGAAGGACATCCTTGTCCTGCCCGACGGGACGAAGATCTTCCTCCCCGAATACGAGGCGCGGCTCATGAAGGCCCTGGGCCACACGGAGCTGGCCGTCACGCTGCGCGACGGCAGGCCCCTGCTCGTCTACAGCGGGCAGGCAGACAAGACGGCTCTCCTGAACGCGCTGATGCCGCTTATGGCGGAGCTGCCGCGCGGACAGCAGCTGCGCGACATCCTCATCACCGACGAACCGCTGCCGCGCACGGCAACGGGAAAAATAAAACGCTGGGAACTCCAGCAGAAAGCAGGTAAGGCATGACCAGACAGGAAGTAATCGACAAGATCCGCACCGTGATCTATGACTGTTTCCCCGACATGGCGGGCATGGAGCTCCGGGAAGACACCGTCATCAACACCGATACCGCCATCGACTCCATGGGCTTTGTGCTCGTCATCTGCAAGCTGGAGGCGATGTTCGACGTACGCATCCCCGAGCGCCAGTGGCAGAAGCTGCTGACTCTGGGCGACGTGGCCGACGCCATCATGAAGCGTCTCCCGAAGGCATGAGCGTCTACCGAGAGGAGAGGCTCCTGCGCAGCAAGGACGTGGACATGTTCCGCCGTCTGCGCACCTCAGAGCTCTTTCGCCTGCTGCAGGAGGCCTCCATCCGGCACACGGAGCAGCTTGGCATGGGGCGCGAGAAGACGCTGGACAAGGGGCTTCTGTGGATCTTGCTGCTGCAGCGGGCCGAGATCCGGCGCATGCCGGAATATGACGAGCAGATCGTCCTCAAAAGCTGGCCGGGCAAGACCATGCATCTCCTGTTCCCGCGCTATTACAGCCTTGAGACCGCCGACGGCGAGCCGCTGCTGAAGGCCAGCGCGATCTGGGGTCTGGTCGACGCCGAAACGCGTAAGATGATCTTTCCGGAGAAATACGGCGTCGCGATCGAGGGCGTCGTCACCGGAGAGGAGATCGCCCTGCCCGCGGCCCCTGCAAGGCTTCCCTGCACCGAGAGCCGCCTTTTTAGCGTGCCCTACAGCTATGTCGACATCAACGGCCACATGAACAACACCCGCTATTTCGATCTGGCGGAGGACTCCATCCCCGCGGCGGCCGAAGGGCGCGCGCTGCGCTCGGCCGTGATCGAATACGCGAGCGAGGCTCGCTGCGGCCAGGAGCTGACGGTGAGCTGGGGCCGGGAGGGCGACGAATGGTATCTGACGGGCGAGGGCGAGCGGGCTGTGTTCCGCATGCGCCTGGGCTACGCGCCGGAAGGTGAAGAAGTATGAACAAACGCTTGCTTCGCGCCGTCTGTCTGCTGCTGTGCGCGCTGCTTCTGCTCTCGCTGTGCGGCTGCGGCAAGCGCGCCGAGCCGGAGCCGGAGGGCCTGCCCGCCGAGCCCGAGGAGGCAAGCGACGACGGCGTTATCGAGGTCCGTCTGACAGCGGATAACCTCTACGACTATTTTGAATACCACGAATTTATGACGCCGGTGAAGGGCGAAAACAACGGGGAGATCAGCAACGTGCAGGTAGCCTACGGGCTGCGGCTGCGCGAGGGCTGGACCGCCGCCAACGACAAGCGGCACAAGGACACGCTGCGCATCACCTTCACGGCCGAGCAGGTGGTCAACGCCGGCCGCTTCCAGGTGGACTATGACACCCTGCAGTGGAGCGGCACTCCCTCCTCCACCGAGCGAAAAAGCGTGAGCGAGGAGCTCGTCTTCTGGCCGAAGGGCGATCGCACCAGCGTCTGGACCTTCGGCAATTTCAGCGACAGCTATATCCTGTACCTCGAAAATTTCCAGATCACCTCCGTCACCGGCAGCGTTTATCTGAAACCCGCCCAATGAAAAGGATCGCGGCAATGAAAACTGCGTTTTTCATTGCCGCGATCCTTTTAGTTTTTAGTTTTCAGTTTTCAGAGAAGCGACAAATCTTGGAGTTTAGCGCTGAGTTTGAAAGGATGTCGTAGGGGCGGCTATCAGCCGCCCGCGGACATGGTACAGAGTTGGCGGGCGGCTGGTAGCCGCCCCTACGGCGTGGACGTCAATTTCCTCGTTCTATCCCTCGTTTTCCCT
>CAMHMZ010000116.1 GCA_946186375.1 uncultured Clostridia bacterium | reverse complement strand
CCCTCTCAAACTCTCCCCCTCCTACCGGGCTGTACCGGCTGAAGAAGGACAATAGAAGACTCAAGTTTTTTTCTTCAGCTGGTATTTTTACTTATACGACGAGCTGATTTTTCACCTGACCGATCTGTTCCCGGATTTCCGGCTGCGGCTCAAACAGGATCAGAAGACACATAAGATTGAACTGGTACCTTAACCGAAAAGTGATTGCAAGGGGCTAACTTTGCTTAAAATTGGAATATGTTACAGGTTCGAATCCTGTCACTCGGACCATGCGGAGTGTCCTTATGGGATCTGAGTATCCTGTAATGGACACTCCGCATTTTTTATGCTCAAAATTGGGAAACGGCTTTATCGCTGAACAAGCACCGCTCCTTGATGCAAAGGAGCTTGACCCTGTGCTCTGCAAGCAGGTCGATGTACCGTTGTGTCATGCCCCACTCGCGGCCTATGCGGTCAATGCTCTTGACCAGCACCAGATCCACCTCACCAGCGAGGACGGCCTGTGTGACCTTTTGGAGCGCCGGGCGGTCTAATGTCAGCCCGCTCCCATGTTCGGCAGCCGCGCCGACGATGGTATATCCGGCTTGGGCCGCATAGCGGCGAAGTTCGGTTTCCTGTGCTTCAAGGCTAAAACTGTCATTGTGAGCCACACGGCAGTAAATAAAGACTTTCATATCATCCACCACCTTATACCGCAATTTGTGACGGGGCGTAGCTTAATGCTACGCCTTTTCTTGTTTGCATGAGGATGTCCTCCTCGGGGATATTGCGGCGGTCAGGCACTTCAAAAGCGCCAACACAGTTATAGTGAATGACAACCCGCTGGGTGGTAATGCCGTCTTTCTTTTCTGCATGGTACACATCGATGTGGTCGATCAGCTCGGCAACCATGCGTTGGGTAATTTCCGTTGCATCGGTGTACCGTCGGACGGTTTCAAGAAACTGGTCAACGTCCATTTGTCTGCCCTCCAGCTTTTTCAGTTCCAGCCGCAGGGCCTTGATCTTCTTGGCGTTTTCGCCTTGCTCCTCCTCGTACCGCTTGGACATTTTGGCAAACCGGGCATCGTCGATCTTGCCGTTTACGTTGTCCTCATAGAGCCTTTCAAAGAGGGCATCCAGTTCCTTGTCACGGGCCACCAGAGCGTCCAGCTCCCGCCGTTTCCGTACACGGTCATTCTCCGCCACCTTTGCGGAGCGGCCCACCATAGCCTTTATAAAGGCGTCCTCGTACTCATTGGCGAAACAGGCCAGCCGCTTGATCTCATACAGCACCACGCGCTCCAGAAAGTCCAGTCGGATATAGTGGGTGGTGGAACATTTGCGAAGCCCGGAATTGTGGTTCTGACAGCTAAAGAACTTAATATCGTGGTTATTCTGGTTAAAGTGGAAGTTCAGATTGCCGCCGCACTCGGGACATTTCAAAAGGCCGGAGAACGCGCTCCGTTCTTGGGAAACGCTGGGACGCTTGCGCCGGGTGTTCTTCATCAGCGCCTGCACCTTTTCCCAAGTGGCCCGGTCAATGATTGCCTCATGCACATTGAGGAAGATCGCCCGATTTTCCTCGGGGTTCTCAATCCGTTTTTTCATCTTGTAGGATTTGGAGTAGCTTTTGAAATTGATCACATCGCCACAGTATTCCTGCAAGGTGAGGATTTTCTTAATGGTGGTGTGGCCCCACTTGGTAGGCTCCAGCGTACTTTTGGAGCCGCCCCGGTTGGTACCTTTGCTTCGCCAGTAGTAGGTGGGATTTACAATCCCGTCCGCACCCAGCGCGGCGGCAATTTCGGCAAGGCCGAAGCCATCCAGCGCCATACGGTAGATGCGGCGTACCACAGCGGCGGCTTCTTCATCCACAATCCAAAAGCGGGTATCATCTGGGTTCTTGATGTAGCCATAGGGCGGCGGAGAAAGTGGCACTCCAGAATTGCCTTTCATTTTGTTGACGATGCGCCGTTTCTTGGAGATGTCTTTGGCGTAGTATTCATTCATAATGTTTTTGAACGGGGTGAAGTCGTCCTCGCCCTCGTCACTATCTACGCCATCGGAAACGGCCACCAGCCGTACATCGTGGAGCGGAAAGAACTCTTCCGTCAGCTTGCCGACCTCAATGTAGTTACGGCCCAGCCGGGAAAGGTCTTTCACAAACACCGCCGAGATATACCCGGCTTCAATAGCCGTCAGCATTTTCTGAAAGCCGGGGCGCTTCATCGTCGTACCCGTGATACCGTCATCCACAAAGAAAACGGTATCGGTGTAGCCCTTTTCCTTGGCGGCCTTTTGAAGTATTTTCTTCTGGTTGCTGATGCTGTTGGACTCGCTATCCATGTTGTCATCGCGGCTCAGGCGGCAATATAG
Organism: uncultured Clostridia bacterium; assembly: GCA_946186375.1. Classification (GTDB taxonomy): domain Bacteria; phylum Bacillota; class Clostridia; order Oscillospirales; family Oscillospiraceae; genus Limivicinus. Next base: position 1,464 of record CAMHMZ010000116.1, on the reverse strand, counting down.
AGCGGCAGTACCTACTGCGAAATTCTTGTTTGACTGTTTCAATATATCCTCCTTTCAGCCGTCAAACAAGAGGTTTTATCCTACCTATATTATACCTCCGTTGACCGCCCATGTTAAGGATGTCCGTGAAAGGGGGTTAAGCTGGCTCCAGTTCCGCCAGCATCAGTTTTAAGAGAATATCGCGCATCGGCTCTCCGTCCTCCTTGTAGACGGGCGTGACGATGAATTTTATCTTATCGACTTGATATACATATTCCTCCCGATCAATGGGATCTGTCATAGCATCCTCCTGTTCCGTTGTTGTTTGATACTACCAGTCTCCCGTTGTCCTGTGGGGAAACGCTGAAAGGCGGCGCTGAAAAGCGCCGCCCTTTGACCTTGCCCCACCTCTGGCCACGATGACCAGAAGCAGGGAGACTGTTTTATTCCATTTCAATCCACAATGGAGAGAGCCGCCGGGCCGGGTTAAGTTTGGGCTGTCACAAGACAGAAAGGCCCCGGATCGGCGGCTCTCTGATTGATATGTACGCCGTATTTGCCACGCATCCCCGGCGCGGGGAGTATTCCAGACCGCCGGTGGCCCCGGCTGCATAGCCCCGCGATACCGCTGCCCGTGGAGGGCTGGCGCATACGGCAGGGACTCCCCCTCAAGTCCGTGGGAGGGCGTGAACAAGTTTCATTATCCCCCGCGCTGTCCTCGCGCCCGGATTGCCAGCACCGGGTTAAAGGCTGCGTAGATCGCTCGGCCAGCTTGTCCATCACCTCCTAAAGCTGGCTGTCGTGGCGGCGCACCTTACGTCGCTATCACGCGGGTTTCGTATCTGGAGTACTGTCTATTCAGTTGTCAGCGAGAAGAAATGTACCTCTCATCTATCAGGGCGCTTAGGAGGTAAAAGTACTCCCTGTTAGAGAGAATTTTTCAGCATATTTTTCAGGCTGGCCAAGCCCCGTTCAATCGAGCAGCAGACCCGACTTTTGCCCACGCCCTCGGCGGCGGCAATCTCGGCCTTGCTCTTGCCGAGGATATAGTGCTGATAGATCCGCCGGGCCTGAACAGCCGGGAGCTGGGCCAGCGCGTCATAGAGGGCAAGATCACGCTCATGCTTGTCCATGTACTCGTCCGGGGTCATGGGGCCGTGGAGCACATCAGCCTCGAAGCCGGGATCGGTGTCCAAGGAGCACTCACCGTTTCTGCGCTTCTGGCGCTTGTAGCTGTCACACAGACGGCCACCCATAGAGAGGACGGCGGCGATCTCGTCAGACACTTCCATCGTCATGTTTTCGGTCATATAGGGGTAATACCGTTTCAGGTTGATCGTAGTCATAAAATTGTCCTCCATTTCAAAGTCTTTGGTGGGTGCGGATCAAAATGGAGAACAGGCGGCCCACGACATCGGGGAACCTCTGGCCACCGTGACCAGAAGCAAGGGCGGGGGCATACAAAAGCGCCCGCACAGCATGACG
>CAMHMZ010000115.1 GCA_946186375.1 uncultured Clostridia bacterium | reverse complement strand
CCTGTATTCCGAATTCCGCATTCCGAATTCCGAATTCCTCGCTAAACTCCCGTTTCTCTTTCTGAAAACTAAAAACTAAAATCTGAAAACTAAACTCCCGTTTACCGATTCCGAATTGAAAAAACAGGGTCCGAAGCCAGGCTTCGGGCCCTGTTTTTTTCTTTGGTCGCTTACTGGAGCTTCTCGAGGAACTCCACGATGCGGGAGACCGTGTAGAGGTTGGCCGCGTCGTCGTCGGAAATGCTGATGCCGAACTCATCCTCGATGTTCATGATGAGCTCCACCACGTCGAGCGAGTCGGCGCCAAGATCGTCGACCAGGTTCGTGTCCATGGTGATCTTCTCGGGGTCGATCTCAAACTGGGCTGCCAGGGCGTCTCTGACTTTTTCAAAAATCATGTTCATACCTCCGATGCGCTTTCGCACATAAAGTTAATGAAGTCGTTCGCCCTCAGGCCCACTCGCGGCTCTGCGGACGGTTGCTGCGGGGCTGTTCGGGCTGCTCGGGCTTGACGTAGGACACCACGACGCGGCGGTTGGGCTCCACGCCGGTGGAGCTCGTGGTCACGCCCTCGTAGTTCTGCAGCGCGGTGTGGATCACGTGGCGCTCGTAGGAGTTCATGGGCTCCAGCGCCATGCTGCGCTTGTACTTGACGGCCTTCTCCGCCATCTTCTCGGCCAGCTTTGCCAGCGACTCCTCGCGCTTGCTGCGGTAGTTCTCCGCGTCCACGCTGATGTGCAGGCGGCGCTCGCTGCCGTGGTTGACGACGTAGTTGGTGAGGTGCTGGATGGCGTCAAGCGTCTCGCCGCGGCGGCCGATGATCGCGCCCATGCCGCTGCCGGAGAGGTTGACGTTCACGCCGCCGTTGTCGCGGGGGCTGATCTCGATGTCCGCCTGGACGTTCATGCGCTCCAGCAGACCCGTCAGGAAGGCGCGGATCGCGGCATAGTCCTCGTTTTCGTCCACGGGCGCGGCCTTGGGGGCCTCCTTTTTCACTTCCGGCTTCGGCTGGGCCTTGGCCTCGTGCTTCGGCGCGGCCTTGGGGGCGGGCTGCTTGACTTCCTCCGCCTTCGGGGCGGGGGCGGGCTCGTCGGGCACCTCGTAGCTGACGCGCACGACGGCGGGGGAGGCGCCGATGCCCAGGAAGCCGGACTTGGCGCGCTCGATGATCTCGACCGAAACGTCGTCGCGGTCGAGCCCCAGCTCCGCCAGAGCGGCGGCGATGGCGTCGTCTTCCGTGCGCGCGGTCTTATCCAGATATTTAATCATGGTTCGTTTCTCCTGTGATAGCGTCCTCCGCAGCTTCCGCGGCGGGTGCGGCGGTCAGCAGCTCCTCCTCGACGCTCTCGTCGATGGCGGCGGCGCCTTCCGACGCCAGCGCGGCGGCCTCGGTCGCCTCGGCTGCGTTTTCCGGGTTGGTGTAGCGATCGGGCACATAGGCGCGGCCGCGCGCATAGCGGCGATTGCCCACCTGGGAAGCGGGCTTCTCCTGCTCCTGCACGCCCAGACGCTCGCGCCGCGCGGCGCGCTCCGCCCGGTCGAGAGCGGCCTTGCGCTCGTCGGACTTCTGCTTTTCGTTGGCCTGGATCTTTTTCTTGCTGGTGTTGACGTTCTTCTCGGTCCGGCCCTCGGAGCGCAGGCGCTCGGTCTCGAGCCGCTTCTCCTCCAGCTCCTTCTCCCTGGCGCTGCGGCTGGCGCGGCGCTCGGCGTCTTCGGCGTCGAGCTGGCGCTTATAGACCTTGGTCAGGATGAAGTCGCGGATCATGCCGAACACGCTGTTGGCGATCCAGTAGATGCCCATGGCGGCGGGCATGACAAAGCAGATCCAGATCGACATGAGGGGCATCATGAGGTTCATGGTCTTCATGGAGGCCTGGGTCTGCGCGTCGCCCGTGGTGGGGTTCGAGGCGCTGGAGACCTTCATGCTCAGCCAGCTCAGCGCGGCGGAGATGAAGGGGATGAGGAACAGGCCGATGGCGGCCCAGGTGTAGGGGCCCTGCCAGAGCGTGCTCACGGTGGGCTGCTCGCCCAGGTTCAGTCCGAGGAAGCTGAAGTCGATGTCCAGCAGGCCATCGACCTTGCCGGCCAGATCGGATTGCACCTGCGCCCAGTTGAGATGGGCGAGGTTCGTCAGGCGGATCTCGGTGTAGGCCGCGGCGCGCCCGGTGGTGCCGACGTCAAAGCCGAGGCCGGTGAAGTACTCGCTCAGCGTGGTGACGACATCCTTGCTCGCAAACATCATGCGGGTGATGGGCTGGCGGATGACGCTGTAGAGCGCGATCAGGATCGGGAAGGGGATGAGGGACCAGAGACAGCCGGACATGGGGTTGACGCCTTCCTCGCGGTAGAGGTCCTGCATCGCCTTGTTCAGCTGCTGGGGATTGCCCTCGTGGCGGCGCTGCAGCTCCTGGATCATCGGCTGCAGGCGCGTCGAGCGCATCATGCTCTTTTTGCTCTTGGCCATGAAGGGGGCCAGGATGAGGTTGACGGCCAGAGCAAAGAGGATGAGCGCCACGCCGTAGCTCCCGGTCAGATTGTAGAGCCAAACCATCAGCTTGGCAAAGGGCCAGGTAATGATTTCTCCAAATGACATAGCGTTCTCCTAAACTGTGTCTGTCGGTGTGGTTCCCGCCTCAGGGGACGGGATCGTAAAGGCCGCGCCGCCCGTGATAGAAGGGGTGGCAGCAGCAGACGCGCCGCAGCGCCATCCAGCCGCCCTTGAGGGCGCCGTATTTTTCGATGGCGATGAGCGCATAGCGCGAGCAGGTGGGGTAAAAGCGGCAGCAGGGCGGCTTCATCGGGGAGAGATGCCGCTGGTAAAAGCGGATCGCCCAGAGAAGAAAACGTTTCATGATCCTTCCTCCCTCAGAAGACCCAATTCTCCGCAGGCGCGCAGATAGGCGGCGCAGAGCTTGCTCCAGGGTGCCGACACGCAGCGCGTCCGGGCCACGACCACGAGGTCCCAGCCCTGCTTGAGCGCGCCGTCGTGGAGACGGCAGACCTCGCGCAGGCGGCGCCGGGCGCGGTTTCGCGTGACGGCGTTGCCGAGCTTTGCCGACACCGTGAAGCCCGTCCGGTTGCGGCCGAGGCGGTTGCGGCGGCAGTAGAGCACCAGATACGGCGTCACGGCGGAGCGCCCCTTGGCATACAGACGCCGAAAATCCTTGTTGAGTTTCAGAGTCGTGCGTGCGTTCATGCGTCTCCACCCGTTTGCGCGTGCCGCGCTTTTTTGAGACAGGACAAACACCAATAGGGCGGATCGCTCCGCCCTGAAAAAAGTTTATTCTGTCTCAGACCTGCTCATAAGGGGATCAGTAGCTGAGTTTGGCTCTGCCTTTGGCTCTGCGGCGGGCCAGGACCTTGCGGCCGTTGGCCGTGCTCATTCTCTTGCGGAAGCCGTGCTCTTTCTTGCGCTGGCGCTTTTTGGGCTGGTAGGTACGAAGCATACTGGTTGCACTCCTTTCAGGTATGATACTCAACATCGAGACCGGAGGGCCCCGAAGTAGTTGACAAAAAAGTCACCCGGCGGCCGAAGCCGTCGAGTGGTTATTATACTGAAAAAATGTCAATCTGTCAACAAAAACTTGGATGCCGTATGAGTTTTCAGAAGTCAGTTTTCAGATAAGCGGGGGGGAGAGTTTTCAGTTTTCAGTTTTTAGTTTTCAGGAGAACGACAAGTTAGCGTTTAGCGCCGAATTCGGAATGCGGAGTTCGGAATTCGGAATGAAGGGAATGGAGGATAGAACGAGAAAATAACGTCCACGCCGTAGGGGGCGGCCCTAAAGGACTAGCTTCGCGTCGCTATCAGCCGCCCGCCGAGCCTGCACCGTGTCCGCGGGCGGCTGATAGC
>CAMHMZ010000114.1 GCA_946186375.1 uncultured Clostridia bacterium | reverse complement strand
TTCACGGGGTACCCCCGTGTCGGTTTTGGGTTTGTATTCATAGCGAATATAGCAGATTTGATCTTTGCTCTCCGCGGTGGCATTCATAAACGCAAAGGCGCGATTTCTCAGTTCTGCCTGCGCTCTCCGAGGCGTCAGGGCGTTGTCTGGCATCATAATCTCTGAAAAGCTGACCGTGATCGCCGGCCGCTTGAGGAAACGAAAAAGCCCCTTCCGCTTCCGGTATGTGACGACCATGGCCACCGCAGGGGCGTTTTCTTTTACGGGATAGCGAAAAGAGGTATTTGGGAAGGGCCGGATCCCCGTGTAATACGGCCAGATATGCGCCTCGGGGAACATGGCGACACAGGCATTCTGGCGATAGCGGAGAGAGATGGCGTCCAGAAAGCCTCGCATGGCTGACATCTCCGTGGGGATCGGCAGCGCGCCGAGCATCATCACCAGATGCTTGATCCCTGGAATGGACACCACGTCAGGCCCCGCAACGATATACGCCCGCCGGGGAAACGCGGCGATGGCCGGGAGAAACGCGTCAAGGATCTGCGTGTGGTTCCCGTATAGGAAAAACCCTTTTCCGCGGAGCTGACGCAGCACCTTTTTGTTCTCAAACCTCAGTCCCAGATAGAGTCTGGCCACCAGCCAGACGATGGGGAAAGCGATCACATAGTAAACGACGAAGGATACCGCACGCCAGAGGAGAGAAGAACGGACAAAACGAAACTCCTTCCCAACGCGGCAGGTGGTGATGTTCGTACCCGCGAAGTCATCGTTGAGCGGATCGGAATAGGCGTAGACCCGTTCAGCTCTCATGCCTGCCCTCCGATACGTCCAGGATCATCTTCTCCATCTGATCCATACAGCTTGTGAAATTGAACTGCGCGGCATAGCCCAGATAGCTTTTTGAGCAGGAGAGTCTTTCCTCCGGGTGCTCCAGCCACCAGTCCATTCTGTCCGCGAGATCCTGCGGATCGTTGTACCGGAAAAGATTGCGGTCCGTCAGGGCAAAATACCGTGTCGCGCTGCGCGGAGAATCGGCGATCAGGGGCACCTTGCCGCAGGCGATGGCCTCCAGACAGGCGATGGCTTCGATCTCGATTTCGGCGGGATGGACATAGAGGTCCGCGTAGTTGATGACCTTTACAAGCTCTTCACGGCTATAAAACCTCATGATCGGGTCGTGAACGCCCCGGCGCTTGGCCTGCCGCGCCAGGCTCTGCCTGAGAGGCCCGTCGCCGGCAAAAATCAGTTGGATCTCATCTTTGTAGCGGGATCTGGCCACAGCTTCGATCAGAACCTTGTGGCTTTTTTCTGAACTGTACCGGCCGGTGAACAGCACGACAAACCGGTCCTTCAGTTCTTTTGGCTTCTCTGCCGGTTTCGGCTGAAAAATGTGATTCACGCCGTTTGAGATGATCCGATGCGGCGTGGGGCCGACGATCGCTTCAAAGGTGTCGCAGATAAATTGGGACGGGTAATGGATACAGTCGCAATAGCGATAGAGATTCCGATAAAACACGTGATAGGCGATCCGATTGGCGAGGGGGAAATCCTTCATAAAGATATGCCCGGTGAAGTTCTCCGCCTGGCAGTGAAATCCCGCCGTGAGAGGGAGCCCCAGCTCGTGAGCAAGCCTGGCCGCGGCGGAGCCGAGCGCGAAGGGCATCATGACATGGACATGATCCACGCCGTTGAGCGCCGCTGTCAGGATGTTCCTGTCCGGATTCGCCAGCGCGACGCCGTTTTTGGCTACATACGCGTTCAAAGGTCCGAGATTCAGTGTGGGAACAACATAAAAGTCCTTCTGTCCCGCTCTCTCCGGGTCCGAGCATACGACACGCACATCGTACCCCTTTTCCCGCAGGGAGCGGATCAGATTCATGGCGGCGATGGTCGTACCGTTATTCTCTTTCCCCAACACGTCACAGATTACGGCTATCGTCATAGTCAAACACTCATTTTCTGCTCATTTCATTTTTCCGTCCCGGAGCCATTTCCGGATCTCTTCGTTCAGCGGTCTCAACACACCCTTCGGGCTGATCTCATCCAGCAGTTCGATCATCAGCTGCACTTGCTCGTCGGTCAGCGCAGGGTTTCTTGAAACACTGCGAAGCTTGGCCTTTACGACCTGAAGGCGGATCTCCTCAAGCGAAGCGTGGTCTTCGATCATCAGGCGAACCTGCCCGCTCGCTTTTGCCGTCTGGATTAGATCCTTGTTCAGGAGCGTATAGGAAAGCCGCCCGTCTTTGTCGCTGTAAGCGTCGACAACGCGCTGATATTCCGCGCTGTCAATAACCGCCTCGATCTCCGGTTGAGCGGGAGCTTCTTCCGCCTCCTCCGGTTCAACAGCAAGCCCTTCGGGCATCTGTACTTTGCCGAGGTTTTTGTAAGGCAGCCCGGCAGTCAGCTTGATTGCCTCCGCAAACGCCTCCGGAGGATAATACTCCAAAGGCGTATTTGCAGTAGGGATCGCCTCGCCGGAAGTCTTGCTGATCGAGGCAAGCCCCGGTTGCCGGACATTGTTTCCCCAAATGGTAATCCCTGCGCCGCCGGATACCAGCTTTTGCCGATAAGCAACGGCGGAGATCGTTGTCAATTGGACCGTACTGGTTCTTATCATGCCTGATTCCTTCCTTCCCAAGAATCGAAGTCTTTCCAGAAAGCCAGAACAGCGGCCGTATAGCGTTCCGGATCTGTGAAATAACTCATGCCATGGTCCGCCCCGGGTACGATCAGCAGCCGTCGCGGCCCGCCGCAGGCGAGATAGTTTTCATAGGTCATCTCCACCGGAACAAAGTGGTCGCCTGTGCCGTGAATCAGCAGCACCGGGATTCTTGTGTTTTTCAGAGCCTCCGTCGTGGAGAAGTCGTTGGAGCCTACCTGGATCTTATGGCGCAGGATTTCGCTGGCAATCACGCCGCGCACGCCGTAAGCAATATGCAGATTGTTGTTGGCCACGTGCTTCCAGATGGCGTGCGGCGAGGTGTAGCCGCAGTCGGCGATGATTCCATGTACGTTCTCGGGCAGGCAAAGATCTGACGCCATCAGCACAGTCGCCGCACCCATGGAAACGCCTACGAGATAGATTGGGAGATCTGCGCCGACACTTCGGTTTACCCAGGATACCCAGTCGAGGCAGTCAAAGCGTTCTGTCAGGCCGAAGCCCATGTACTCGCCGCCGCTGTTGTCATGGGCGCGCTGCTCGATATACAGGACGCTGCAGTCGTTCGCCGCCCAGGAGTCGGCCACGATACCGAAGGTTTCGTACCAGGAGGCGCGCCAGCCATGGACGGCAATGATGATCCGTTTCGCGTTTTCTACGGGGATCCAATGCCCGACCAGAAGGACGCCGTCATGGCTGATGGTCTCTACGGTCGTGCTGGCCTTTTTCGAGAGCCTGTCCCCGGCTTCGATCCTCGCTTTGAAAAAGGCATCGTCCTCTATAAACCCAGCGACACGCTTCTCCGCCAGCTTCATCAGCTTCGGCTCCTCTCGATCCACCGCCATCTTCAGCAGGTACTTTGTGGTAGCAAAGGCGGAGATCGACGCTACAGCGGCTGAGCCTGCAAGGACACCGCCCCACTTTATGATTTTTCTTGAGGGGCTCGTCATGTTTTTTTCTCCTTCCCCGAATCATTCAGATAACAGTCGGCCATTTTTTGGATCCGCTCCATCCTGTTCTCCAGCTCGGCGCTCAGCACAGCGCATTCAAACAGCTCTCTTTCCAAATCCGCAACAGTTGGCAGATTCTTTTTATACCGGATCTTGTGCTCAAGGCTGGCCCAAAAGTCCATGGAGATCGTCCGAAACTGCACCTCGACCTTCATGATCTTCTTTTCGCTGCGCAGGAAGATCGGAACGCCGACGATCAGATG
>CAMHMZ010000113.1 GCA_946186375.1 uncultured Clostridia bacterium | reverse complement strand
TTCGGGAAGACAGCCTTGTATTCTTTGGTTTTCTTTCTGCCATAGGTCTTGCCGTTGACGATCAGCTCAGCCGCGGCGCCCGAGGCATAGACCGTGACCTTGGTCTTTTTCCCCTCGCAGCCCTTCCAGGACCAGCTTGCCACCGCGTCCGTATCGCGCCACATGGAGACAGACCCGGTCTCTCCCGCGTGGGTCAGGGGCTCCACGCCGATCCCGGGCTTGTTGCTCAAGCCCCAGACCAGGCGGTTCCACTGCACCTCCGGGCGCAGCTTGCCGCAGATGTCGATGACGCCGCAGCCGCCGGAAATGATGGGGGCGTCTTCGCCCGGCTTCTTGAAGCTTTTATACCGCACGGTGCCGATGCCGGATTCGCCGAGATAGTCCCAGCCCGTCCACATGAAGTCGCCGATCACATAAGGGAGCTTCTTGACAAGCTGCCAGTTGTGATAGAGGTTCTTCGGCAGCGTCTCAGAACCGACGATCACGCGGTCCGGGTGCAGCTTGCCGTCCATCTCATAACGGGAGGCAGCATAGTTGTAGCCTCCGATGTCCAGATAGGAAAACGCGACTTCTGTAGCCTTATCGGCCGCGGGCTTGGCCGCGGACTTTTCGATGATCCCGCCCAGATGGTTCATCAGCAGGTTGAAGAATGCGCTGGTAGGCAGATTATCCATCGTCTGGCTGCCATTCTTGTTTTCCTTACCGTCCTTTTTGTCGCCGTAGATCCCGCCGCCCTTGGCGGTCATGCTGCAGAGCATCAGATTGACGCCCAGCGTCACGGCCTTGTCCGGATCGAGCGCTCTCGCCAGAACGGCAAGCTTCCTGCACATCTCCTGCCCCTCCGGGATCGCCAGCTCGGAGATCTCGTTGCCAATGGAATTCATCACCACGCAGGGGTGATTATGGTTTTTCAGCACCATAGCCGTCAGATCCCGCTCCCACCATGTCCGGAATTCCTGATCGGCGTAGTCATAGGGGTTTTTGTGCACCAGCCAGTTGTCGCAAAACTCGTCCATCACGTACATGCCCAGCCGGTCGCAGGCCTCCAGCAGCGCTTTGGACGCGGGATTGTGGGCGCTGCGGATTGCGTTGAAGCCCGCTTCCTTCAAAAGCCGCACTCTGCGCTCTTCCGCCGCGGCGAAGGAGCACGCGCCCAGAATGCCGTTGTCGTGGTGGATGCACGCGCCGCGAAGCAGGGTCTCCTTCCCGTTGACGAAAAAGCCCTTCCCGTTCCAGGCCAGCGTGCGGAAGCCGAAAGAATCCTCCGCTTCATCCACCGCTTCGCCATCCTCCAGCAGCTCGACACAGCAGCGATAGAGCTCCGGGTGCTCGGCGTCCCACAGGCGTGGAGCCGTGACATGGAGCGACACCTCCGCCGCACCCTCTATAACAGGCGCAGCGGACTCGGCTGCAACGGAATCGCCGTCGCAGATTTTTACGCGGATTTCCTCTCCGCCGCTGACACCGACCTTCACATGGACCGTGTCATTGTTCCGGGTGGAGATCAGCAGGCCATCCGGGAGGATATGACTGGAGTGCCCGGAATACAGGCTGACATTGCGATAGATCCCGCTGCCGGAGTACCAGCGGGAGTTGGGAACGGCGGAGTTGTCCGCGATGACGGTGATCTCGTTTTCCTCCCCGAAGCGAAGATACTCATCCAGCGGTACATAGAAATTGGAATACCCATAGGGCCGCTCCGCCGCGAGGCTTCCGTTCAGATACACCTTCGCGTTTTTATAGACTGCCTCGAACTCCAGAATATGCGTCCGGCCGCGCTCCGCTTCCGGGAGAAAAAAACGTTTGGCGTACTCATACTTACCGCCGGGAAAATACCCGCAGGCTCCGGCAGTAGCGGCTTTTCTGTCCCGCTTCTCAAAAAGCATGGCGTCATGGGGCAGCGTGACAGCTTTGGGGTCTGCGCTGTCGCCCTGCTTTTTGCATGTCCAGTGATCGTTAAAGCTGGTTTTCTTCATAGGTATGCCCTCCTTTACATATGGCGGAACGCTTCGCTGTTGGTGCAGTAGACGATATCCGGCTGTCCGGCGATGGCAGCAAAGAGGCGCTCCAGGCCGTCCCAGCTTGCCTGTCCCTTCCCGTAGTCCATCTCATAGCCGTGACCCCAGAGATATAACAGCAGATCCCTGTCCGCCGCCTCCGCCTGCTTGAAGCTCTCCACCAACGTCATGGCATTGCCGAGGATCACAGAGGAAGAGGGGCGAAAGTTCAGGGGATCGGCCGGGAATTCAAAGCTGCCGGAGGGATAGACCGCTCTGGCATAGAGGTAGCCCTGCTTTTTCAGAAAGGCCTCCGCAGCCGGCGAGACAGAGCCCTGGGCGTAGGCATGACCGACGATGGGGGCTCCGGTCAGGCGCTCCAGGTTCTCCTTGTCTTTGCCGACCGAATCCCGCAGCCCCTGTTCATCGAGCTTTTTCAGCGGTTCATGGCGAAAGCCGTGGCTGGCGATCTCCATGCCTTCGTAGACCTGCAGGATCTCGTCCTCCGGGATGCGGTTATGCGGCACATAGGAGAAGGGCCAGCGATGCCTTACGCCCTCTTCGCAATCCCGAAAGGAGAAGCTGCCGAGCCCCATCACCTCGCCGCGCTGCCCGAACAGGCCGGAATTGAGATTGAAGGTCCCCTTCAATCCGTATTGCTTCATCAGGGCGATGATCCGCTTGTCCTGCTCGAGACCGTCGTCAAAGCTGAGCGTAAAATACTTCTTTCCCATTTACGACTCCTCACCGGTAAGCGCTGCCAGATCATAGGCCTCTGCCATCCGCTCGCCGCCCATGGTGTTGGGATGCAGGTGGTCGCCCTGGTGGTATCGCTCATCCACCCGGGAAGGGTCCTTCTCGTCCCGCAGCAGCCGATCCGCGTCAAACACATAGTCGAACTGCCCGCAGTCCCGGATCCATGCGTTGATCTTCACGCGCAGGGCTTCCATCTCCGGCGTATAGCCTTTTTTGACAAAGCCCTCCCGGGGTGTGAGCGTCTGCATGACGACACGGACGCCGCGCTCTTTCAAGGCTTTGGTCAGCTCCTGAATGGCCGCCGTATAAGCGTCAAAGGAGATTGTCTGCTCCGTTTTCTTTGTGTAATACGCCACATCGTTGACCCCCAGGGCCAGGATCACGGTATGAAGATCGTCAAAGCTCAGAACGTCTCTCTCAAAACGGGCGACGCCCTTTTCTCCGTAAGAGCTGCCCATGAAGCCGGGCACCTGGTAGAGCAGGCAGTTTCCGCCGATCCCGGCGTTCAGCAGGGTATATTTCCCGCCAAAGCGCGCAAACAGCCGCTTTTGCAGCGGTTTGACCCAGCGATTCATGGCTGTGATGCTGTCGCCGAAGGCGACGATCAGCTTGCTGCACGCCTCGGATTCGACCTCCACCCGATCCAGAGAGACGACCGCGTCGTAGAGGTTATATTGCTGCTTATAGCTCTCCTTTTTCACTTCCGGCAGAGCTTCGTCCGCCGTATGATCTCCGGGGTAAGCCACAGCCTCCTCCAAGGTCATGTTGCTGTCCTGCGCCTTGGAGGCATAGAAAAGCCGGATCTCCAACGCCTCGCCTGCCGCAACCGGCAGCGCGACCGGATCGGAGAAGGTATGTCCGCCCGTTGGGATCGTGAAGGCTCTCTTCCCGCCGCAGGTAACAGGGACCGGCTGTCCCTTGCCCCGGACCGTGACCGCGCCGATGACATAGGGCTTCTTTCCGTAGATGTTGGAAAAGCGCAGGCGGACCCGCTCACCGGAAACCGGAGAGCTGACCGGGAACACCACGGTTTTCTTCTTCCCCTGCAGCATGCCCATCGCAAAAGAGGGCGCTGCCGCCTGACTCCAGATTGTCGTCCAATTCATGTTTTTAACTCCTCTCTATGTTTA
>CAMHMZ010000112.1 GCA_946186375.1 uncultured Clostridia bacterium | reverse complement strand
AGAATGGAGATCCACTCTTTGACTGTGACCTCTGACACATCCAACTCCGAGGCAATGTTGGCATAATTAATGATCTGGCCCGTCCGCGCAGCAACCGCCGTCATGAAGCGTACAAAAGTCAAGTGGTTCTTTGCCTTGATCAGTTTGTTCACGTCACGTTCCAGATAGGTTTTGACATAGGACTGATAGTAGTCGATCCATTCCCGCTCAGGGTTGGCGTAAAGCTCGGGATAGCTGCCGCGGTGGATGGTCGCCCAAATGTCAGCCCCGTATTTCTTGAGGTGTTTCTCTCGCTCACTGAGATACTCCTGAGTGGGAACAAAATGACGGTTGAAGTTCACACCGTTGATTTCGCGCAGAGACAGTCCCTCCAGCTCCACGATGGAAATGCGGCCCGCCAGAGAGTCGCTCACGTTCTCCATGAGCTGAAGCTTCTGAGAACCGGTGAGATAGAAGTTGGAGAGTTTGTCTGTATTGTCCAGCACGATTTTCAGCCGATTGAAGATGGAAGGGCATTTCTGCACTTCGTCGATCATAAGAGGGCAGGGATTGTTCATCAGGAACAGCCCTACATCCTCCGCGGCCTGAGCGAGCATTAAGTCGTCATCAAAAGTAACCTGATTTGCACTGCTGAAAAGGTGCTTGAACAGTGTGGACTTCCCTACCTGACGGGGGCCGGTTAATAAAATGGCCTTACTATTCCTGGCTCGTCTCTCTACAATAGGCTCAATGTGCCTGATTATCGAATACATAAGCGCGTTCTCCTTTGGCTAATCTGAAGTACAACTTTAGATTAGCGGAAAGAATCCAAATTGTCAATAGAAAATCTAAAGTACAACTTAGGATTTTTCGATTAGTGTGCGACTACTCTTTGAATAATTGTTGCCCAATGTCACCCTATGTCGTCCCATGTCGTGTTGTGTCGCCCCACCTTTCATGATATCATCATAATATGAAGAATAGATCTTTACCATACCATAACAACAGGAAAAGACAAAATACATATGGAATAAAAAAGAAGCCTATACCCTACTACAGGTGGCCGGGCACCAATTGCCCGGAGGCCTGCCTCGGGATGGCTTCGTAAGTAGTATATGCGATACTGGGTCCAACGTCAAGACGAAGTATTCGGGTCAAACCGGCACGGATGATTCTGTTGCTTTCTCAGCCTGCAGATGGTGAAGAATGTGGTTGCCGATTCGCTCCTCCAGTTTATGGTACTGCCGAATTTCTTCATCTGTGAATCCGGCAAAACACACCGTGTCTACATCCTGATCCAACTGCTGCAGTTCTTTTGTAAGTTCCGGTGCATAGAAAGAGAAGCGTTCTTTGCCTCCAAGCGGTGACTCACGTCTCACCAGACCATCCGCCAGGAGTCGGGCCATTGCCACAATCACAGCAGGTTTTCCCATGCCAGTCAGCAGACACAGACTTTCAACGCTGCAGGGTTCTTTCATCTTTTCCATGAAGTATAGAAGCTTTATTCTGGCCTCATCCATTCCGTGTTTTCGAGCCAGCGTTTCCAGATAGCGTCCAAGCAGCCGTGCTTCAAGAATCGCACTGCGCATCGGGAAGGCCGCGCCGCATTCACCGGAAAGGGCCGACAAGTCTATGCCCGCATTTAGCTTTCGGGTTCCCGGCGTGAACGGCAGCGCCAGACTATCGTGACTGACGGCCAGCAGGTAGCCGTAAATCACCGGCAGCCGCTCCTGATAGGAGGGGGCGTCAAAGGTTTTCCTGAAAAACTCGTTATAATAACCGATGACGCTTTTCTTCATTTTGATTGTGCTGCTTAGATTCAAACTTTGGTCTACCAACGAGCCTTTGGTGTACTGGTAGTAATAAACGGGTGCTTTCAGGATCGCTACGGACTTGACATGGAGTAGGTACTCCAGATTGAAAATCATATCCTCGCTATAGCTGATGTTTTCGTCCATGCGTATGCTGTATTGTTCAATGATGTCTCTTCGGTATAACTTGTTCCACAGGACACCATAGTAAAGGTCCGCTGGAGAGAGCATCATCGCATTGGCATACTGTTGGAGAGTAAGGGCTCCTCCCATTTCGATAGAGCCCTTTTCCGACACGTTTCCATCAACGACCCGGTAAAAATCACCTACCACGAGCTCTGCCGATTGTGCTTCCATCTCCCGCACCAACATCTTTGTTGCGTCCATTGGCAACCAGTCATCCACATCCGCGAACTGCACATACGTCCCACTCGCCTCGGCAAGGGCCCGGTTTCGTGCGGAGGACACGCCCCCGTTTTCCTGGTGGATCGCCTTAACTCTGTGATCCGCAGCGGCAATCGCCTGTATGATTTCCCAGGAGCGATCCCGGCTGCCGTCATCTACCAAGATTAGCTCCAACTCAGGGTAGTCCTGGTTGAGAATGCTGCCCGCGCAGCGCTCAATGCTTTTCTCTCCGTTGTAAACGGGAACGATGACACTGACCTTTTCCATTCTTTATTCCTTCCTAAACAACACGTATTTTTCCAATGGGAACAACACCGCTACCTGTACAAGCCCTGCGGCTGTGGCGGCAATGGTTCTGGCCAGCCTCGCAAAGGCAGTTGCTGTCAATCTGGCAGTGATCCATCCTTGCAGCCAAGTGGAAAAAAGGATCAGCGCTGTCAAAATCAACAGATAGGCGATGAGACCGCTACGGCTTCCCTTGCCGCGGAATGTGGTCTTCATATTCATGAAATAGCCGTAAATATTGGCAATAAAATTTGACAGGAAAAACGGGAGCACGTATCCCCAGGTTACAACACCGTCAACCACATAGGGGGAAGGCCCGTTAAAAAGCGTGTCCGGTTGAAATACCGGTCGTATAACCGGGGGCAGTTTGGCCGTAACGCCGTCAAAGATCAGCGGAAGCAAATTGGCAAGAGCAAGCTGCAGCAGCGTGATACTAAAGGATACCAGGTTAAACTTTACAAACTGCCAAATGGTATTGTCACCGAAACGGGTATCGATCTTTTTTAGTAAAGACATGCCAGAACAAACCTTCATTCATTTTGTGCTGTTTGCTTTTCTACAGGCAATTATAGCAACCACGGGCTGCAGCCTAAATAGATCAGATTAATGCCGGCTGTGATCACACTGCAGCCGACCAGCACACCGATCACGCCCAGTCCCAGCATGGGGTTGAGAATAACGATCAAGCCAAAAATGGTCAGAAGGATACCGAGAATCAGCGCGATCCACCAATTAGAGCCGATTATTTCTCCGAAGCCAAATCCTTCAGATTCTCTCTTGATGTTCAGCAAATGGAAGGCGTGAACAATACGAATGATACCAAGGGCCAGAATCCACCAGCCTGTCAGCAGAATTACAACCACACCAATGGACATTTGCAGCACCGGCGAGAACATAAGCATAAGACCAAAAATCAGGGACACAACGGCGCTCACGAGTACCCAAGCGCTCTGCCGCACAATATCGCGGATATCGAACCAGGTAACGATACGCCCAATACCGTCACCGACCATTACAATTCCCAGCACAAACGGGATTACAGTTGATGTTTCCACAGGTGTGAAGAAACAATACACACCCGCTATAATCATCAGCACGCCGAGGATTACAGATACAGCTTTTCTTGTCATCATGATGAACATCTCCCTTCCTGAAAGCAAACTCCCCACCGTGATTGGTGGGGAGCTGTCAAGGGATTATCCTTCGATCGCGATGTATTTCTTCTCAGGCAGCTGCGGTTTTGTTTCCTTCTTCGGGATCTGCAGTGACAGAATACCATGTTCCAGTTTGGCCTTGATATCCTCTTCCGTGACATCTTCGCCAACATAGAAACTGCGGCTCATGCTGCCGGCGTAGCGCTCCTGGCGGATGAGCTTTCCGGTCTTCTTGTCCTTCTCATCCTTATCAAGGCCCTTTGCCGCCGTGATGTTCAGGTACCCGTTCTCCAGGCTGAGCTGAA
>CAMHMZ010000111.1 GCA_946186375.1 uncultured Clostridia bacterium | reverse complement strand
ATCATCTACGCCGATCCCCCTTGGCGGTATTCCCAAAAGGGCTTGCAGGGGGCGGCGGAGCACCATTACCCCACAATGGGGATTGACGATCTGTGCGCGTTACCCGTGGCCGAGCTTGCGGCCCCGGACAGCGCACTCTTTTTATGGGCTACGTTCCCCCAGCTCCCGGAGGCCCTGCGGCTGATCCGCGAGTGGGGCTTCACCTACAAGAGCGTCGCTTTCGTCTGGCTGAAGAAAAACCGCAAAGCGGATAGCTGGTTTTACGGGCTGGGCTTTTGGACGAGGGGCAACGCCGAGATCTGTCTGCTGGCAACCAAAGGCCACCCCAAGCGTCAGGCGGCCAATGTCCACCAGTTCATTATTTCTCCCATCGAGGCCCACAGCAAAAAGCCCGACGAAGCCCGTGACAAGATCGTGGCCCTCATGGGCGATCTGCCCCGCGTGGAGCTGTTCGCAAGGCAGACCCCGCCCGGATGGGACGTATGGGGCAACGAGGTGGAGTCCACGGTTCCCGGCTTCTGGTCACGGTGGCCAGAGGATAGCGGAAAGGAGGACGAGTCATGCCGTATGTGAACGTCCCCAACGACTTGTCCAAGATCAAGACGAAAATTGCCTTTAACCTCACCAAGCGCCAGTTGATCTGTTTCGGCGGCGCGGCGGTGGTGGGCATCCCTGTGTATCTGCTGACCCGCAGCACACTCGGAAACACCGGGTCGATGTTCCTGATGATCACGCTCATGCTCCCGGCCTTTTTCATGGCGATGTATGAGCGGGACGGCCTGCCCTTTGAAAAGGTGGTGCGGAATATCCTCCGGGCCAAGTTCACCCGCCCCGGCGTGAGGCCCTATCAGACGCAGAACATTTACGCCCCATTTGCGGGAAAGGAGGATGCTTTTGACCAGAAGCCCCAAGAAAAGAAAAAGCCTGATTCGGGCCGGTAATCGCCCGGCCACCATATCAGCCCAGCAGACCGTCCCCTATGTGCGGATGCTCCCGGACGGCATTTGTCAGCTCCCCAACGGTCTGTTCACAAAAACCGTGGAATACGAGGACATCAATTACTCCGTGGCTTCGGCGGAGGATCAGACGGCCATCTTCGGGGGCTGGAGTTCGTTCCTCAACTACTTTGACAGCTCCTTGCCGTTCCAGCTCTCCTTTATCAATCGCCGCTCCCGCTCCGGGGGCCGCTATAAGGTGAATATCCAGCCCGCCGAGGACGAGTACAACAGCGTCCGGGCCGAGTTCACCGGGATGCTGAAAAACCAGATTGCCAAAAGCAACAACGGTATTGAGCGATCCAAGTACATCACTTTCGGTATCCCCGCTGAGAACGTGGCCGCCGCCCGCCCCCGGCTGGAGCGTGTGGAGGCCGATGTTATGGGCAACTTTAAGCGGCTGGGGGTGCAGTCCCAGCCCCTCGACGGACGGGAGCGTCTGGCCCTGCTCCACGGTCAGCTCCACCCCAGCAGCCGGGAGCCGTTCCGCTTCAAGTGGGCCGACATCGCCCATACCGGGCTGGGGACGAAAGATTTTATCGTCCCGGACAGCTTCGACTTCCGACAGTCCCGGCTGTTCCGCGTGGGCCAGACGTGGGGCGCGGCGTCCTACTTGCAGATCATGGCGTCGGAAATGTCGGACAAGCTCCTGTTAGAGATTTTGGAATTGGACGCAGAGCTGACCGTCACCATGCACATTCAGACGGTGGATCAGGTCAAGGCCATTAAGACGGTCAAGGGCAAAATCTCCGACATCGACAAAATGAAGGTGGAGGAACAGCGCAAGGCCACCCGCGCTGGGTACGATCCCGATATTCTCCCGCCCGACCTCGTTACCTTTTCCAAGGACGCGGCAGACCTGCTGGCCGAGCTCCAGTCCCGCAATGAGCGAATGTTCCTCCTGACGTTCCTGATCGTCAACACCGCCCCCACGCGGGAGCGGTTGGAAAACGATATTTTCACGGTGGGCGGCATCGCGCAGAAGTATAACTGTGCTTTGAAGCGGCTGGACTGGCAGCAGGAGCAGGGCTATATGTCCTCGCTGGCGCTGGGCTATAACGGCGTTGAAATCCAGCGGGGCATGACCACCAGCTCCACGGCCATCTTTATTCCCTTTATGACGCGGGAGCTTCGCATGGATGGGCCATCCCTCTATTACGGCATGAACGCCCTTTCCCATAACGTCATCATGGCTGACCGCAAAAAGCTGAAATCCGCCAACGGATTGTATCTCGGCTCGACGGGTAGTGGTAAAAGCTTCGCCGCCAAGCGGGAGCTGCTCAATGTGTTTCTGACCATTCCCCAGGATCGAATTTTGGTAGTAGATCCGATGGGGGAATATGCGCCGCTGGTGCGGCGGCTGGGCGGTCAGGTGATCGAGATTGCCCCGGACAGCCCGAACCACATTTCCCCGATGGATCTGCAAATGAGCGTCAACGACGAGGACAGCCCCCTTTCCATGAAAGCGGACTTCCTGCTGTCCCTGTGCGAGCTGATCGTGGGCGGCAAGGAGGGCTTGCAGCCCATTGAGAAAACCGTGATTGACCGCTGTGTGCGTCAGGTGTACCGGGAGATCGCGCTGGGGCTGGAAACGGCCAAGCCGCCCCTGCTCCAAGACTTGTACGAGGAGCTGCTGAAACAGCCCGAACCCGAGGCCAAGCGGATCGCCACGGCATTGGAGCTTTACTGCACAGGCTCCCTCAATCTGTTCAATCACCCCACCAACGTCAACCTCAATTCCCGTGTGGTGTGCTTCGTGCTGAAAGGCATGGGTGAAAACCTCCGCAAGATCGCCATGCACATCACCAACGATTTTGTCACTTCGGCGGTCAATGCCAACTACAAAAACGGCGTTTCGACGTGGTGCTACTTCGACGAGTTCCATATTCTTCTGCGCGATCCGCTGACCGCCAGCTACTTCGTGGCCGTCTGGAAGATGCTTCGCAAAAAGGGCTGTGTGCCGTCGGCCCTGACGCAGAACGTCAAAGACCTGTTGGCCAGCCGGGAGATCGAGAACATTCTGGACAACACGGACTTTATGATCCTCTTGTCACAGGCTCAAAGCGACCGGGCCATCCTCGCCAAGCAGATCGGCATATCAGAGCACCAGCTTTCCTATATCACGCAGTCCAATTCCGGTGAGGGCCTGCTGTTCTATGGGAGCGTGACGATTCCGTTTGCAGACCGTTTCCCCCGAGGAGAGATTTACAATCTGCTGACCACCAAGCCGGAGGACGCCGCCAATGGAAAACAGACAGAGTAGACCGGGCGGTGCTTCTGGTCACGGTGGCCAGAAGTTTCATCAGGACAGCGAACAGGCCAAGCTCCACAAATCCAAGCTCCGCATGGAGAGCCGGGAGGAAAAGCTGGGCAAGGCCCGTGATCGGCTGGTCGCACAGAAGCCGCCCAAGAAACCCGGCCCCGTGAAGCGGGCAGGCCGGGTGGCCGGGGCCGAGGCCCATGCCTTTGTGCATGGGAAAATCTATCAGGAGGAGCATGACAACGTAGGCGTGGAGGGCGGTCACTTTGTCGAGCGTTCCGGGGAGGCTGCCCTCCACTATGGTAAACGCAAGGTGAAACAGGCCGTCCGGGAGCACCCGGCCAAGGCTGCCGCCCGCGCCGAGTCCCGGTATATCAAGGCCACGGCGGATTACAACGCCCGCAAGTTTGCCCAAGAACAGCCCGAGACCGCTAAAAGCGCCGCCAGGATGTGGCATAAGCACAAGCTGAAGCGGGAGTATCAGAAGCGGGCGCGGGAAACCGCCAAGCAGAGCGCCAAGGCTGCCGAAAAAACGGCAGTCACCACGGAAAAGCTGGCCGCCCAAACGGTGGCCTTTGCCAAGCGGCATCCCGTGGGATCGCTCCTTGCGCTGGGCTGTGTGCTCCTGCTTCTGCTGATGCAGTCGTGTATGTCCTCGATGGTGACGGTGGGCAACGGCCTTGTGGGTGCGGT
>CAMHMZ010000110.1 GCA_946186375.1 uncultured Clostridia bacterium | reverse complement strand
GACTGCCCGCTGAAATCAAAGTGCAGGCTGTGCGGCGTGACCTTTGCGGAAGAAAGCACAGTGACGGGGAAAGAGAAATTAAGGCTTTCACCGGGCATCAGATCGCCCAGCACGACGGTGCCCAGCTCCTTTGGGAGAATGTCGCCACTGGGATCGCTTAATGTGAGAGACAAGTTTTCAAAGCCGACGCTGCGGCTTGCATTCCAGAGCTTTACCGCAATTACTCCATCCTCGCCCACGTTCAAGCTCGATGCGTTTTCTGAAATACTGATCTGCGCAGGCTCCGTGTTCGTCTGGCCGTCCCGGATATGAATGACCATAGGGAGGTCTGCTGTCAGCTCCTTGCCGTCCGCGTCTGCTCCGCTGATCCGCACGGTGCAGGGATAGTCTCCATTCGTGCGGTCAGAGAACAGGTTGAGATTGAAGCGTGCCGCCCAAAGACCATCCTCCACACGCTGCGTTCTGGCGCTCATGCTCTGCGGTTTGAAGGGAGAAATATCCTCGTTGGCAATGATCAGCTCCGCCTGGATACTGCCGACCGCCTTTTCCGAGCGGATCGGGATCACCATTGTCAGACGATCCCAAGAAACAACGGGCTCGTAGCCTTGCAGATAGGACCGGCTCATGTCATTGAAAACGGCGCGTTCATCAATGGTAAAGGCGTCCGTGCTGTCTGCCCAGGCGCAGGGGATCATGGCCGCGATCAAAACGGCCAGCAAAAGAATAGAAAGAATTTTTTTCATATCATAGCTCCCGAATGTTCTCAACGATACTCTGATCCAGCGCGTTCTTGAGGCGCATGCGAAGTCCGGCAAGGCAGCAGAGGATGCAAAGTGCGGCGAGGATCAGCATCAGCGGCAGCGTGGTGTAAACGTGCATGTGCAGCGTTGTCCGCAGCTGATACCAGATCGCGAGCGCCAGATACAACCCCGCGGCGAGCGCCGCACCGATGAAGGTGGTCAGCAGCATGGGCATTCGGTAACAGCCCAGCAGAGCTTTTTCGTCCGCCCCCACAGCGCGCAGCGTGCCGATCATGCGGGTATCGGAGCGGATGCGCCGGCCGGCGTTGCCCACTTGTATGGCGACGGCCAGGGCAAAAAACAGAAGCATGATCGAGACAAAGAGCGCCAGGGCTGCCCGGGAGGAGGCTACCTGCTCGCGCCAACTCTGCAGCCAGTTGAACACCGTCATATCGCCGCGCATGGCGATCCGCTCCAGACGCTTTTCCAGCGCCTGCTCCGTCTCCCTGTCCACGTCCTGCGTCAAAGAGATTTCCATGCCGGTGATCTCTGTCATTTCAAAGCCCAGCGCTTTTGCGCCGGCCTCTGTAGTTAAAATACAAACCTCACTGTTGCGGATCGGTTTGCCGTTCAAAACGGCACCAACGGTGACCGAGGCATCGTGCTTTGTTAACTGCGCAAAGTTCGTCCGCAGAGCCTCTTCGCTCATATCGTCAAACAGGTGCTCCTGCACAAACTGCACCAGCTCCAGCGTCTGACCCGCGTGGAAAAAGCCGTTTTCAAATTCCGCCTCAGACGCCGCGCGGCCCCAGGCGTCCGAGGCGGCGGCGATGCGCATCCCGTCCTCCAGACGGAAAAGATGATAAGTCGGCGCATAGACCAATACCTGCTGCCCGGCGTCAATGGCTGCCAAATCGATCTTGCCTTCGGCAATCCGGTCGGTGTAGTCCACCCGGCTCAGATCGGTGACATAGAGCGTGAAGCACACCGGCTTGCCCGCGAGCCCCTGGGTTTCCATGAGGGCAAGCATGTTTCGATAATTATGCCATGCCATAAGCCGCTGCTGGTCGGCAGTGTCAGCCGGCGGCTCCGGGTCGTCAGGCGATATACTGAGATAATTCAGGCCGCTTCCCCCGCCGAAGAAGCTGTAGACCCAGGTGGCGTCCCCGTCCGTCCCCTGGCCGAGTTCTCCGCCCGTAAAGGGCAGGAAGTAATCCGGCGCCTCACCGTAAAGAAGCATATTGACCTTCGTTTCCGCTTCCAGACTGGCATAGTCCACCAGCTGGAGATTTCGAACCTGCGCCACATCCTGTTCACTTAGCTGCACCTCCGGCCGCACCACAGAAAAGGGCATGTTGGAGAAGGTCGCTTTCTGGTTTGTCAGCGAGAAGGCCACCGGGCGGCTGCGGGTCAGGTCGTCCACCACGTCATAGCTCTGTTCTCCGATGATCGCGGCACAGAGCAGCGTGGCCGCCACCAGCAGCGCGGCGCCGATTTGACGCCAGGGGTGGATGCGTAACTGCCGCACGGCGATCAGCTTCGTGGCATGAAAGCTGCTTTTGCTCTTGAAGCTGCCCGCCTTGCGCAGCAGCGCCGTATCCCGTAGTACGCCCATGGGCATTTGCCTGGACGCCCGTCGCAGTGGAAGCCCGGACGCGATCACAATACATAGCGCGGAAATGAGCAGGATCGGAAACAGCAGCCAGAGGCGCGGTGCAAAGACCATTTCGTCCGGCGCCATACGGCAGAGAAGCCGGGTTACCCCAAGCCCCAGCAGCAAGCCCACCGGCAGCGCGACAAGGCTCAACAGCCAGGCGTCGCGTCCGAAAATGCGCCGGATCTGCCGCCTGGTCGCGCCGACAGCACGCAGCATCCCGATCTCTTCGGTCTTGGAGGTGAGCACCCCCTCCATCGCCGAGGAGATACCGATGCAGACCGCCAGCAGCAGCGCACCGCCGAGAATGAGCAGCATGCCCGTCAACTGTGTGTACGCCGCCATATCGGTATCGGCGGGATCGACGGGATAAACTGCGGCCTGGGTGCGGCTTACGCCGAAGAAACGGCCATAGTCATAGCGCTTCTCCACCTGGGAGAGAGAAGCAAAGGGGGCGTAGGTCATGGCGCGGTGCTGCACGAGACGGCCGGTTGCAAAGGATTCATCGGGGGAAATGAGCACCGAAGGCCAGTTCAGAACGCCATCGGAGGACCAGGCGAAGCCGCTCACGTCCAGCGCCCCGGATTGCTCCCGAAGAATACCCACGATGGTGAAGCTATGTTCTTCTTCCAAGCCGTCCACGGGCAGCAGCGTCCAGGTCACCTCGTCGCCCACTTCCGCTTCCAGGCGCAGCTTTTCCAGCGCGCTGCGCTCGATGGCGATCTCGCCGCTTTGCTCAGGCATGCGCCCTTCGGCCAGGGCGCGGCAGAGAATGTCCTGTCCCGCCTCGTCCAAATAACCCAGATATACGTTGCTGTCCTTGACCGAGGCGGCGACGAACTGCTGCCCGATCCGATCAAACAAGCCGCTTTGCCGCAGCGATTCGTCTGTAATATCCGGCTCGTCCAGCAAAATACAGTCGGTATGACCTACCGTCTGCACGACCTGCTGCTCGCGGGCTTCGATGAGCCCAAAGGCACAGAGCGTCATGACCGTTGCCAGTACCACCGCCAGCACGATCCCGGCGGCAAGGCTGACGTAGGTCTTGCGGTTGGTGCGGATGGACGCCGCGGAAATGTGATTGATGCTGAGCCGCTTCATATGCTCACCGCCCCGCTGTCATCACGCACCTGGCCGTCCTCCAGACGGATTACGCGCTCGGCCTGTTCCGCTACGCCGAGATCATGCGTGACCATGATGAGCGTGATGCCAAGCTCCTTGCCCACGGTGCGCATGAGGGACAGCACCTCACGCCCGGTCTTGCCGTCCAGGTTGCCGGTGGGCTCATCTGCAAACAGGATCGCGGGCTTATTGGCCAGGGCGCGGGCGATGCACACCCGCTGCTGCTGGCCGCCGCTCATGGCGCCGGGCAGGTGGGAAAGACGATCCTCAATCCCCAGCAGCTCGATCAAGTGGCCGATGTGCGCTTCATCCGGCTTGCGTCCATCCAGCATCACGGGCAGCAGGATGTTCTCCTGCGCCGTCAGCTCGCGGACAAGATTGTAGCTCTGGAACACGAATCCGAAGCGGCGGCGGCGCAGCACCGAAAGCTGATTGTCGTTGTAGGAAAAGAGATTCTTCCCTTGATAGATGACCTCGCCGCTTGTCGGCCTGTCCAGCCCGCTGAGCAAATGCAGGAGCGTGGATTTGCCGCTGCCGGATTTGCCGGTGATCGCGGTAAAGGA
>CAMHMZ010000109.1 GCA_946186375.1 uncultured Clostridia bacterium | reverse complement strand
ATACAGCCAAAGAGCGTTTTTGCCCTTTGGCTGTATCATACAAGGTCAATCTTACTTTTCGGTGACTTTTAGCTTACGTTTTCGTAAGGTTGAGGATCGGAATCTCCAAATTGATCCGCAGGCCGTTCTTTCCATTCTCAGCGCTGACATGCCCGTGGTGCCGGTACACGATCTCTTTCACAATGGCAAGACCCAGGCCGGAGCCGCTTTGCGCCTGATCCTCCGAGCGGTAGAAGCGCTCAAAGATGTGCGGCAAATCTTTTTTCCGTACACCGCCGCCGTTATCCTCGACAGAGCAATAAACCGTGTGTTCCGTCTGCTCAATCTTTACCCAAATACAGCCGTCCGCCGCGGTGTGTTCACAGGCGTTTTTGAGAAGGTTTTGAAACGCCTCGCTCAGCCATTTTCCGTCGCAACGGATCAGAGCGTCTCCCTCGATAGAAAGCTGCTTGCCCGGCCAAAGGGCGTGAAGCTCGTCCCATACGCCCTCGATCAGCGGGCGGATCGGATGCTCGGCAAAGGAAAACACATATCCGTCCGCGCATAGCTTTTCCAGCCGCAGGAGACTGCCGATCAGCCTTTCCATGCGCTCGATCTGGCCGAGCTCTTCGGCCATGTGTGCGCTCTCGTCCATCTCCACGAACAGGCGCAGAGAGGCCAGCGGCGTCTTGAGCTGATGGGAAATGTCCGCCGTGAGGGAGCTGGTGCGCTCGTTTTCCTCCCGCAGCCGTTCCGTCAATACCGCAATGCGGTTTTCCAGCTCCGACGCGGCGTTCTCCACGGGAGCGACCGTGTCCTCGCGGAGAGAAAACGGCGCGGGTTCGCCTCCCCGGTTCAAATAGTCCTCCATAGATTCGGCCAAGTCCCGCAGGCGTTTCCTCTGCAACAGGAGCTTCACGGCCAGCACGATCACGACAAGCAGGAGGACGGCTGAAATCATGGTTCCGACCATTGATACCCCACTCCCCGGATCGTCTTGATATGCTCCGCGCCGATCTTCTCGCGCAGGCGGCTCATGTGAACGGACAAGGTGTTATCGTCAATGAACTTGCTACCGTCATCCCACAGGACTTCCAGCAGAAGATTGCGCGGCACAACGCCCCGACGCTCCATCAGCATTTTTACGATCTTGTATTCCGTCAGCGTCAAGGGCAGCGGAGTGCCGTCCTTGACGATCTGCATTTTGCTCTCGTCAACGGTAAAGCTGTCGCGCTGAACGGCCTGGGGCTTCGCGCTGCGCAACAGGACACGGACGCGGGAAAGCAGCTCCTGCATCCGAAAAGGCTTGGTCACATAGTCGTTCCCGCCGGAGTCCAGCGCGCGCACTACATCCAGCTCCTCGTCTTTTGCCGTGAGGAACAGGATCGGCCGCTGCTCTCCGGCCTCCCGCCACGCGCGGCAGAGCGTGACCCCGTCGCCGTCCGGGAGGCCAACATCCAGCACAACGGCCTGTATATCGTGATTCAGTTTTTCCTTTGCCTCGCGCACGGACGCGGCCTCGATCACCCGGTAGCCTTCGCGGGTAAACAGCTCCGCGAGCCCCCGGCGCAAAACGGCGTCGTCCTCGACAAGCAGGATCGTTGTTTGCATAGCTTCCTCCCAAAAGAGGTGTGTTTTCTTTCTCTGAATTATATACGAAAAATGCCCCGCTTTCAACGACAGCGGGGCAATCTTACGAAAACGTAAGGGAAGAAAAGATCCCCCAGAGGACGAGCGAAAGCTCATTCCCTGGGGGATCTCATTTCATACGGAACGCTTTTGGTGTAAAGCTGGTGTAGGTACGGGCAGCCCTAAGCCGAAAAGCGCTTATTTCTCAAGGTTTTTTGCCTTGATCAATACATGCCGCCCATGAGGACTTTGGAAAATGATTTGCACTTAAAAAATTCTCTAAATTCTCGAATTATTCACTATTCCGTGTGAAATTGAGGCTAATAGTTCACTGAACTCTTGCGCTTGGATTAGGTGGAAGCACTGTAAATCTACGTAAATCTCCATATTTCTACTTCGTTTTTTGGTAGATTTTTGGCGCGGGCTGATGAATGAAGCCCATTATCCGTTCAATGCTTTTCTGAAAGCATGCTCCACATAATCATAGTCGGCGTGAGTGTATACATTCAGAGTAATATCCGGCTTGCTGTGGCCCATGACATATTGCAAAGACTTTGGATCAAGCTCACG
Organism: uncultured Clostridia bacterium; assembly: GCA_946186375.1. GTDB lineage: Bacteria > Bacillota > Clostridia > Oscillospirales > Oscillospiraceae > Limivicinus. The sequence continues at coordinate 1,979 of CAMHMZ010000109.1, read as the reverse complement.
CTGAGCCATCCTGGTGCAGAATGTGTGCCGAAGGACATGCGGTGTTACTGTGGGCATATGGCCGCCACAAAGCTTTCGATACTTCTTCTGCATATTGCGCATATAGTTCTGGCAGTGCATAGCCACCTCTGGTCTCCCGTCTTTATCAAGAAAGATAAATCCGCTCACACCGTCAATCATCATTTCGACCTGGGGCTTGGCCCGGTGTGAAAGAGCGTGACGAAAGGCCTCATATGCGCTGTCTGACAAGGGAACCGTGCGGACGCCGCTGTTTGACTTCGGCGTTGTAATGAAGTATCAATGACAATTACGACACCCTCAATCCCAACAGCGTTGACTATGGCTTTTTCACGTTGCATCTTGACACCATTCTTGATGAGATATGAATTGATCTAGATCACTGTGCATGATATAATACATTCCACAAAGCCGACAGGAGGAAGTGCAGCTAAGACGATGAATATCAGTACGCTTGCCGTGCTCTTCTTACTGCTGTTTCTCTTGCTTGGCCTGGGGTTTGCTGTGGTGATCGACCCATATATCCAGCGGAGACAGCGACTGATCATGCTCATCATCGCAGCGTTGAGCCTCAGTCTGATCGGGCAGAATCTGGGGAAAACGAACTGCTCGTTCACCACTCCAACCTGGCGCTGAAAAATATCCTGTCCGCCTACGGTTATTCTGTGCGGCCTGTGATTCTGATCCTCTTCCTCTATATCATCCGTCCGGAAGGGAAAAAGTGGGTCCATGAAAAATACTGGGATCTGGTCTGATCTCCAACGAGATTATCATAAAAACACGGTTTGATAAGATGAAACACAACAAGAAACAGACCCCGCGCCTGTATGAGCTGGATCTTTTGAAGGCGCTGGCGATCGTCAGCATGATCCTCTGTCACTGCGCCATCCGGCTGGGGCAGCATTGGCCCGGGTTTGAGCAGGACCTTTGTTATCTGATCGGGGATATCGTCTTCGGGGACTATCTGGCCGTGGCCCACGCCTTCATGTTCGCCATGGGCGTCACGGTCAACTACTCAAAGAAGAACAGCCCCGGCGGGCTTTTTCGCCGGGGCGTCCGGCTCTACGTGCTTGGCTTCGTCCTCAACTTCTTTCGGTACGGGATCTACGCGCTGGCCGACGGGCTCCTTTCGGGTACGTTCGTGGAGGATACTGTCTATGCGCTCGTCGTGCAGGACATCCTCCATTTTGCGGGCCTGGCGCTGATGGCCACGGGACTGTTCAAGCGCCTGCGGCTGAAGGAAGGACAGATCCTTTTCATCGGCATATTCCTGTCTGCGCTGGGCGGGCCGCTGGCCTTCGTATGTCAGGGCAGTCCTGTTTCCGATTATTTCCTCGGACACTTCCTCGTGACGACGGAGGAAAGCTCCTGCTTTGCGTTTTTCAACTGGTACGTCTTCGTCGCGTTCGGGATGTGGTTCGGCACGGTCCTCCGAAGAACGGAGGATCCGGATCGCTTCTACGGTCGGCTGCTGCGCATCGCTTGCCCGGTCACGGCGGTCTATCTCGTGCTGACGGGCGTTCTCGGACCGCTCTTTCTGACAAAGAACGGCTGGTATTATGCGGCGAGTCTTCCGGAGGCAGCGGGGCTTCTGTCCATCGATCTGACGCTCTTGGGCGCGTTCCACTTTCTGCTGAAAAGGGTCGACGTTTCCCGCCTTTCCGTGTTCATCACCATGAGCCGGAACGTCAAACAGATCTATTGCATCCACTGGTGCATTCTCGGCTTCATCGACAGCATATTCTGCTACCTGCTGGAGATCACGTTCTCATGGCCGACCATATACGGCATAGGCGCTGCATTGATCGTTCTGTCCGCCTGGCTTGCGAAACGGTGGGCAAATCGAAAACAAGCTGCAAAGAATGCATAGGAACAGAGCGACGAAATTAAACGACACAAGCGATTTTTGAAAGACTAACTATTAAAAGTCAAGCCCCAAAGTGGGATTGGATGTGAATTGG
>CAMHMZ010000108.1 GCA_946186375.1 uncultured Clostridia bacterium | reverse complement strand
GAATGCAAGCAGAGGAACTACAACACGGTCAAGAACAAGAAGAACACGTCCGACCGTTTGGAGCGCAGCAAATATTGCCCCTTCTGCAGAAAGCACACCAAGCACGTGGAAACCAAGTAACTTCAGAAAGGATGCGTGAACATGGCTGAAGAAAAGAAAACCAATTCCGCTCCCGTCAAGGCCGTCACCGCCGTGAAGAAGGAAGACAACACCAAGCCCGGTCTGTTCAAGCGGATCGGCAAGTGGTTCCGTGAGATGAAGAGCGAGCTGAAGAAGGTCATCTGGCCGACTCCGAAGCAGCTTTTCAACAACACGGTGGTTTCCGTGGTCGTCATCCTGATCTCCGCCCTCGGTCTGTGGGTCTTCGACCTGCTGGCCGGCTCGCTGGTGAACGGGCTGATCAACCTGCTCGGTTAAAGCAATGGCTGAAGAAGCGAAATGGTACGTCGTTCATACCTATTCCGGGTATGAAAACGCAGTGGCAGCCGCTGTGATGAAGGCTGCGGAAAACCGCAAAATGACGGATCTGATCCGTGAGGTCAACATTCCGATGGAGACCGTCACCGAGTACACCGACAGCGGCGAGAAGACCGTTGAACGCAAGGTGTTCCCCGGCTACGTCCTGGTCAAGATGATCCTGACCGACGACAGCTGGCATTTGATCCATAACGTGCGCGGTGCTACCGGCTTCGTGGGGTCCGACGGCAAGGCCATCCCCCTGACGGAGCAGGAGATCTACGATCTCGGCGTGGAGCGCAAGGAGATCGTGGTCGCCTACGCCCTGGGCGACAGCGTGAAGGTCAACGACGGCCCGCTGTCCGGCTTCATCGGCGTAGTGGACGAGCTCGAGCCCGACAAGAACCGGGTGCGCGTGGTGGTCTCGATGTTCGGCAGAGAGACGCCCGTCGACCTGGAGCTCGATCAGGTCGAAGTCGTCAAAGATTAATTATTGAAGAAAGAGGTGCTCCAAGTTGGCACAGAAAGTTGTTGGATACGTTAGGTTCCAGGTTCCCGCCGGTAAAGCGACTCCGGCGCCCCCCGTCGGCCCCGCTCTGGGCCAGTACGGCGTTAACATCGGTCAGTTCACCAAGGACTTCAACGAGCGGACCAAGGGCGACATGGGCATGATGATCCCCGTCGTCATCACCGTCTACTCCGACCGCAGCTTCACCTTCATCACCAAGACGCCCCCCGCCGCCCTCCTGATCAAGAAGGCCTGCGGCATCGACACCGCGTCCGGTGTTCCCCAGCGTGACAAGGTCGCCACCATCAGCAAGGAAGACGTCCGCAAGATCGCCGAGCAGAAAATGCCCGACCTCAACTGCACGGACATCGAATCCGCCATCAGCATGATCGCCGGCACCTGCCGCTCCATGGGCGTCGTCGTTGGCGACTGATCGCTCCTTTCGGCGGCTTTGAGCCGTCAAACGTGGGAGGATTTATCCGACTGATACCACATTCTTAGGAGGAAACTAAATTGTTTAGAGGTAAAAATTATAAAGAGAGCGCGAAGCTCATCGATAAGCAGGCCCTCTATGATCCCCAGGAGGCTCTGCAGCTTGTTATCAACGCCAGCAAGGCCAAGTTCGACGAGACCGTCGAGCTGCACGTGAAGCTGGGCGTCGACGGCCGTCACGCCGACCAGCAGGTCCGCGGCGCCATCGTCCTGCCCAACGGCACCGGCAAGACCGTGCGCGTGCTGGTCTTCTGCCCGCCCGAGCAGGTGGACGAGGCCCTCGCAGCCGGCGCCGACTACGCCGGCGGCATGGACTACGTCGAGAAGATCCAGAAGGAGAACTGGTTCGAGTTCGACTCCGTCATCGCCAACCCCAAGATGATGGGCACTGTCGGCCGTCTCGGTAAGATCCTGGGACCCAAGGGCCTCATGCCCTCCCCCAAGGCCGGCACCGTCACCCCGAACGTCGCTCAGGCTGTCAAGGAAGCCAAAGCCGGTAAGGTCGAGTACCGTCTGGACAAGACCAACATCATCCACTGCCCCATCGGCAAGGTCAGCTTCGGCGCCGACAAGCTCTATGAGAACTACGTCGCGCTGCTGGGCGCCATCATCAAGGCCAAGCCCGCGGCTGCCAAGGGCCAGTACATCCGCTCTTGCGTCACCGCCTCCACCATGGGCCCCGGCGTGAAGATCAACGCGCAGAAGCAGCTCTGATCCCATCGCCATAACAAGCAGGGCGTGCAGAACAGGAAAACCTGTTCCGCACGCCCTGCTTTTTCTTTTGCCATGATCTGATCGTCACCCGGGAACGCCGCTGTCCATGCCTGCCCGCGTTTTCTTGACAACACGGCAAACCGGCTATAGAATAAAAACCGATAGTTCGTCAGAAACACGGTGGGACACAGTACCGTCCCCTGTCCCACATAGAAATAATTGAAGCCGCTGCATAGAAAAGGGGTAATAATGGTCACGAATGAGAATTATTTACATTTGCGCCAAATCGCGAAACAAGCTGGTTTTGCGCGCCGCGGGACCGCCTTTTTTCGTGTCTATGGAAATAATGTCCTGCAAGTGTTGCATTACTCAAAGAAAACACGCCCTTTTTTTCGGGAAGTCGTTCTAATAGGGCTCTTTTCTTTGTATGCTGACTTGAAACCACAGTGGTTAACAGCTTCCGGATGCATCCCATTATATAATTGTCGCTACCTTTTTGCCCCACGGTGGGAATTGGAACAGAGATATAGAGAATCGCAGACAGTGACTCTGGATCTCATGGAAGATGTCCTCTCTTTCCATTATCATGCGGACGACATGGTTAACTGTGTGCTACCGTTTTTAGACCGGATTAATTCGCAAGAGAAGCTGCTTGAAGGTATTGACTATTTGGAGTATGTGCAAAAGATCCACAAGCCGGAATCTCCAGAAGCGGCAATACGATGGACAGATATGAACAAGTTTGCCTCCTTCCTCTATTTGCGGCAATATGAGAATGCGGAAAAAATACTGCTTACCCTGTTAAATCTTGTATATTCCCACTTACATATGCAGCTTGATATTGATCAGGATCTGTCAGAATTCGATCCTATATCAGAAGACTTGAGGCAGAAAGCACTTATGCTCAGAGAAAGAGATCCGAGAGTTATTGATGCATATCTCGAAGAAAATTTGAAGGCAAATCAAAAAAACACTCTTTTTTGTATGCGCAAAGAAAAGCGCTCGCGTGGGACGTTGGGACAGACTAACTATTAAAAGTCAAGGGGGGAAAGCTTCCCGTAGGGACGAGCATCGCTCGTCCGCCCTCGCTTCCCCCTCCGGGGGAAGTGGCGCAGCGCCGATAGGGGCGTCCGGCCTGTGTGCATATACGAAAAGCGAGGGGCGGCGTCCAGGCCTCCTTTCGCTTTCTTGACAACACGGCAAATCGGCTATAGAGTAAAAACCGATAGTTCGTCAGAAACACGGCGGGACACAGAACCGTCCTCTGTCCCAAAAGCGCCGGTTCCCCTCGTAGGGGGCGATGCCCTCATCGCCCCGCCTGCACAGGTCGGTTTTTCGGGCCGATCAGGGGATCGGCCCCTACAAAATGCGGCTTCATTCTCTGTGGGATGGGACAGGGGACGGTTCCCCGTCCCACCCCTCAAGGGCGAGGAAACGCAGATTTTGACTTGCTGACCCGGCACAACGAAATCCTTGACGCGGCACCCCGCGTTGGGACATTGGGACATTGGGACAGGGGACGGTCTTGGGACAGGGGACGGTCCCCTGTCCCACGCATATACGAAAAGCGAGCGCCGCTGTCCAGGCATCCTTTCGCTTTCTTGACAACACGGCAAACCGGCTATAGAGTAAAAACCGATAGTTCGTCAGAAACACGGCGGGACACAGAACCGTCCTCTGTCCCAAAAGCGCCGGTTCCCCTCGTAGGGGGCGATGCCCTCATCGCCCCGCCTGCACAGGTCGGTTTTTCGGGCCGATCAGGGGATCGGCCCCTACAAAATGCGGCTTCATTCTCTGTGGGATGGGACAGGGGACGGTTCCCCGTCCCACCCCTCAAGGGCGAGGAAACGCAGATTTTGACTTGCTGACCCGGCACAACGAAATCCTTGACGCGGCACCCCGCGTTGGGACATTGGGGCATTGGGACAGGGGACGGTCTTGGGACAGGGGACGGTCCCCTGTCCCACGAGCCTGCCCGCGCTTTCTTGACAAAGCGGTAAACCGGCTATAGAATAAAAACCGATAGTTCGTCAGAACTACGGCGGGACACAGAACATTTGAAA
>CAMHMZ010000107.1 GCA_946186375.1 uncultured Clostridia bacterium | reverse complement strand
CAGTTACCAAAGCTGTAATGATGGAACTTGGACATGGCCTCCAAATAGCGGGCATAGTCCTCGCTCTCAAAGATGGCCTTGACACCGTTTTCCAGCTTTTCCGTCAGCGCCTTGACCTGCTCTTGACGCTGGGCCAGCGCGTCAGCGTTCCGGGCTGCTGTGCTGTTTCTCATGGGGCGGATTCTCCGGCTGTTTCGGGTGAGAGGACACTTTGAGCGTGTATAGCTTGTCTCCCTCCGCGCCGATCAGTATTTCGGAATGAGCGTACTCGCTTTTGAAGCGTTCCATAAGATCGGGCGGCAGCGAGCAAAAGTTTTCTTCGCCCAGCCCGCAAATGAAGAAGGTGCCGAAAACGCCGCCGTAACCTCCGGGGACGCTGCGGTTAAAGGGCAGGCCGTTGATAAGCCCCTCCTCGTTGCACACGATGGCAACATCTTCTTCATACGGATATATCGCCTCGATATATCCGCCGACGATCTCCTGCAAGGCACGCAGTTGCTCGTCTGAACTGAGCGAATCGGGGATTTCTTTTTCGTAGGGCAAAAAGCCCGGCTCCACGACCAGCACGTTCATGCGCTGGCCTCCGACCGGGAGCCGAACACCCGGAAAGGGTACTGGAATACCTGAAACGCTTTCGGTACGGTGATCCCCTCGTACACGTTTTCAAAGGGAGACTGATTGTTGACGATATAGCCAAAGGATGTGAACTCGCCGCCTTCGTTGATCTTGGCGTCCTCGCCGTATGCCTCGTAGTCGATATAGGGCTTGATCGCTTCCGGCAGCTCATAATCTTCCAAATCCTCAATGAGAATACGCCCGTATTCCTCGGCGCTGTCAATGCTGGGGTAGAGCGTGAAGCAGTTGAGATTGTAAGTCAGATTGATCAAGTCCTCCATCGTGCCGGTGTATTCTCCGTGCTGGACGGCAGCGGCATAGATCACAAGCTGATCCTGCGTGAGAGAGGCGATGCGGCTGGCGAGGAAGTTCAGCTCGTCAAGGTCGGCGTGTTCGTGAAGGTGCTGGGCAAGTCCGGGAATGTCCGTGTCATACCCGGTAATAATGATCTCCTTGCTCAAATGTCCGTCGATGCAGATTTTACGCAGAGCGCTCTGAACCTGCTCCGTAGTGGTGGGAAACGAAAGAGTCACTTCACGGTAGGAACCGCTGTTGTACTTGCTCAAATTGGCAATCGTAGCTCTCAATCTCATTATTTCACCGGGCCTTTCTTATCCTTTCCGAAAATCTCCGCTTTCTGCTTCTGCTTTTCCAGCCGCTGGCGGCGCTCCTCCAGAGCGTCATAGATGCTGTTCTCAATAGCAAGCGGCGTCATAGACACGTCGGGGAAATACTTGCGGAGCCGGTCGCCGCGCAGGACGATCTTGGTTTCGTAGCTGTTTTCCCGATCCTGCACGCCCTCGGAGCTCTTTACGGGATCGGCGGCAGCGGGGGCAGGAGGCGTAGCCTGCGCCGGGGAAACAGGCGCGGCGTTCTGCACCGGAGCGGCAGGCGCTACGGGAGCAGACGGGAACGGCACGACATTTCCGGCGGGCTGTGCGGCGGGAGTGGCAACGTCCGGGGACTTGGGGATGTTGGACGGAGCCATAGAGGGCGTTGCGTTCTGCACCGGAGCGGGAGGCGTGACGGGCTTGGGCTTTTCCACTACTTTCGGCGGGTAGTTGCCCTCCAGCACGTCGCGGATCTTCTTTTCCGTCAGAGACTCTTTTTCCGCGACCTTTTTCAGAAGCTGGGTATTCTCGTTGCTGACCTTGACATTGATCCCGATCAGATCCGCAACGGTGTCCTGGTACTTGGGGATCAGAAACGCGATATTGTAGGCCACGGAAAGCGGGATCGTGTTGTCGTCGACCAGGTCGCAAATCTGCTTGGTCGCCTCGGAGAGCTTCATAAGGCGGTTGAGCTTCGCGGTGCTCATGCCCATTTCGGCGGCGATGGCCTCGTCCGTGTACTGCTTCTTGGGGCCGGTATCAAACTTGCTGCGCCGCCCGACCTTGTGCTTCATGCTCTCGGACTTCATTTTCACAGCGCGGGAGAGATCGTAGGTGGAGATATGCTCGCGGTGCAGGTTTCCGTCCGCAACGAGGATACGGGCGTCGTCATCGTCGAGCTGCTGGATGATCGTGGGAACGGGATAGTTCAGCTCGCTCGCGATCAGATGGCGGCGCTGGCCCGAAATGATCTCCAGCTCTCCGTCCTTACCGAAGCGGGCAAGGACAGGATCTTTTACGCCGAAGCGTTCAATGGACTTGAACAGCTCCTTGAAGTCGTCGCTGTTGCGGTCAACGGAAAAGGTGTTGATGTCTGCCTTTTTCAGATAGGCCGGGTGGAGCGTGACGGCAAAGGCTTCGCCCTCGCCGGGGACAGGGATCGCTTTCTTGTCCTTGTCGGTGGGCGGGTTGAGCTTCTCGCCCAGGAGCTTGGTGATCAGCGTTCCCGTCGGGCCAACGGCGGCTGTGCCGACAGGCTTTTCCTCTTTCTTGGCAGGAGCTTTCGCCGGGGCGGGCTTTTTCTCTTTATCTGCTGCGGCGGGGGCAGGAGTTTCCGCCGCTTTTTTCTCTTTCTGATCGGCGCCTTTCGCTTCGGGAGCCGGCTCGGTTTTGGGCGGCTCGGTGGCTTTCTTTTCAGCCGGGGCATCCGCGGGCTTTTCGGCCTTTGCGGGCTCGGCTTTCTTTTCCTCCGGCTTCGCAGCGGGAGGAGCTGCGGCCTCCGTTTTCTTTTCGGCGGGCTTTTCCGCCGGGGCTTTCGCCGGAGCCGGAGGCGTTGCTTCCGTTTTCTTCTCGGCAGGCTCGGCTTTCTTTTCCTGAGGCTCGGCTGCTTTGGCGGGCTGCTTTTCCTCGGCCTTTTTCTCGGATGGCGCGGCTTTGCTTTCCGATGCCTTTTCCGCTTTAGGCGGCTCCTTCACGGCGGCGGGCGTCTTGGCGTCCGAGTCGATCAGCTTTCCGGGGATCGGCGCGTCCGGGCTGGTGTTGGCGATCTTGTGGTATTCCTGCGCCTCTTTTTCGCTCATGGCATAGACCAGGGCGGGCAGTTCCTTGAGCTTGGCAAGCTCGGCGGCCCTGCGGCGGCGGTAGCCGGTCACAAGCTGGTACTCTCCATCCTCGCGCTGGCGCAGGATGACAGGCTCTTTTACGCCGTCCAGCAGGATCGTGGCAACGAGGCCACCGTAGGACTTATCTGCGAGCTTGACGATGGGGATGCCGGGAAGATCGTGGATCTTCTCAATGGGGATTTTCTGGGGAATGGGTTTTTCGTTGGGCATTGATGTCCTCCTTCATAGTGTGAGATATGCAAAAATGTGTCTCACGGTGAGACACATTTCAGCTAAAGTCATGCCGCACGGCGGCGGCGTAATAAGGGCCTATTGTCAGCGGGGCGTTATACAGCGCCGTCAACAGATAAGCCCGGATATTGTAGATTTTCGTGGTGGTTTCTCTCATGGAATCCAGCACATAGGCCGCGTGCTCTAAGGTCAATCGTCGGTATCGCGTCTGCACTTTCGGCGTTGGGATATTCTCGTTGCCTATACGAATCGTCTCTGCGGTGCTGGTGAGAACGTCACAAATGAGCTGTAAAATACAATCGGGATCATCATAGGGGTATTGCTGGGCAAGCAAGGGATAATCAATCTGCTCGCGCACGATCTCCTCCATCTCTCTATCGTCCGGGGGATGGATAGATGGATCAGTATAGCTGTTTTCAGTTTGATTATTATTACTATAACTTGCGTCCTCTTTTGGGAAGTCTGCACTTCCTCTTTCGGGAAGTCTTGAAGTTTCATTTTGGGAAGTCTGGACTTCCTCTTTTGAAACTTCTTGACTTCCTGTTTTGGGAAGTCTGGAGCTTGCAGACTTTCCCCTGGGCGTCGGCGGCACAGTTTCGACGAACTGCTTGACGTAGATCATGGCGGGCTTGCCCTGGCCCTGCTTTTTGCGCTCGATCAGACCGATGCCTTTTGTGTCCAGCTCGGCCAGAAGGCGCACGGCCTTGTTATGGCCGCAGCACAAGTCTTCCGAGATCTCGTCGAGGGTGTAGTAGATATACACCCGGTCAAGCTCGTCATACCAGCCGTTGCGGGCAGACAGCCCCATGCGGTCGAGCATCATACCATAGAGCAGCTTGGCGTCCGTGGACAGGTGGCGGAACTCCGCGCCGGTTACAAGCTGCCGTGGGATGCGGTAAAAGGAAAAGGCTTCGGACTGTCCGCCGTAGAAGTATTCATAGCTCATTCGGAGTCCTCCACGCGCTCGCAAAAGACAAGGTAGCGGTACTTCCCGCCGCTGGCGTAGGGATGGCAGGTCAGCAGCGTGATCATATCCTTGCCCCGCTGAATGAGGATCGCGTTCACGTCATTCGGATTGATGATCTTGATCTCCGTCACAACGTAGGTCAGCGTTCCCCAGAGATTTGTAATGATGACCTCGTCGCCCGGCTCTAAAAGCTCGATCTCCTTGAAGTAGGGGTAGCCGCTGTACCCCCGGTGTCCGGCGATCACGGCGTTGCTGTTGACGCCGCCGAGGGGGATGCTCGTCTGTGACAGCACAGCCGCGCCAGCCGCCATATTCGCCTCCGACGCGCCGAGAAACAAGGGCATTTCCAAATCCATCTTCGGGATTGTGATGATGCCGAACTTTTCATCGGGCAGGCCGTAGTCGGTCAGCGAGAATTGGGAGTGCTCGTAGGCGCTTTTACAGTCCAGCTCTTTCTGCTTGCATAGATACAGCTCCCGGTTATAGGTCTGCATATCCTCGTAGAGCTGGGCGTATGGGATGACCTCTTGCGGCTCCTCGGTTTCCTCGTCTATCTCGGCTCTTTCTGCTTCCTCGCGTATCTCGGCAACGGTTTCACGGTATTCCTCCACGGCCTGCTTGA
>CAMHMZ010000106.1 GCA_946186375.1 uncultured Clostridia bacterium | reverse complement strand
AAATGATCGTTTCTTTCGTTCTGCTGGGTTTGGGGAAGGCACTCCCCAACAAGTTTTGACCGGGACCGAAGAAGCAAATGCTGAAATTTGGGCCACGGGTCGATACTTGCTCTTAGTATCTGACCGTTACCCCGCACTCCGTTTTTTCACGTTTCTTCTTCCGAATCTAACAGATTTTTGATAAAAAATGCTGTCGAAAAAAGTCACGCTCATGTAAAAACTGAAAAAACAAGAGCAGGCATCAAGCCAAAGATCACGCGCAACAAACATGCTGCGTGATTCTTTTTTGGACTTGATACCTGCCCTTTGCTTCCACATTCACGGGTGGGAGGACGGCTCACTATGCCAAAGTATTCAGTTCGTTCAGGTGGCAACTCTGCCGTAAAGAGAAATCGCATCTAATGGGATACGCATCGTTTTTATATCCCGAATCATAGCAAACTGCTGCTTGCATTTCGGACAGCACACGATGAAATCGATCGCGATTTGTGCGGGAACATCTTTCACCGGAACAAGCTTTGCATGATTTCTTGCCTCCGCACTGGCGGCAAAGACAAGATTCTTTGCGCGGCAATTTGGATTCGGGCAATCGAAAGAAGGAAGTCGAAGACGATCTTCTGCGATGGCGTTTTTCAATTTCGTTCTGTTGCCTCCGTACTCAATGCTTATGATACGATCCCTTCACAACGCCTTGGATCTGAAGTTCATCCACGATAATATCGGGATATGTTTTCGCATCGGGGTTGCAGGAATGAAGAATAAACTTTTTGTTCTTCTGATCGAAGCCAAGTTTCTTCAGATTGTTCTTTCCATCAAACAGCGCGATGACGAGATCGCCCTCGTTGGCTGTCTGCTGACGCTTCACAAAAACATAATCTCCGGGGAAGATGCCCGCACCAATCATGCTCTCACCTTTGGCGATCAGCGCAAAGAAGTCTCCCTTCTCGACTAAACTCTCCGGCATACGGATGTACTCGATGAAGCGCTGTTCCTCTTCCTGTCCTGGGCCGCAGGCGACGGTCCCGAGCACCTGCAGCGCGTGGATCGGCGCCGCGTCCTCCATCAATTTTGTGCGCGCGGTGCGGCGGCCGGAGTAATCCAGCGATCCGTCCTCGCGCATGGAAATGAGATAACGGTGCACGGTGGAAAGAGGAATCCCCGTGCCTTCTACGATGTCACGCACAGACGGAATCTCATCGTGCTCGCAAAAATGCTTGTCGATATATTCCGCGATGATTTCTTTTTTCGATGGATCAATCCGTCGCATAAGCGCCTCCAAATAAAAACACAAGTTGTTTCGGTAATGAGAATATACTACGCGAAACATCTTGTGTCAATATCTTTTTGAAATTATTTGTTTCTTTTAGCCGAGCTGGAGATACTGCGATAAATACTAAAGCAATAATCCACCATCGCATGCGTTCCTGACCATCATGTTGGTTGGCAGCGGTCAGACGAAATCACATAGCAAAATGTCTCGCAATCCGTTAGGACGGTGACCTCCCTCTGAGCATCGATGAAGTCCTCAAAGAGCTTGCTCAATCTTATTCCGTCACAATCAGAAGGTGAAAACCGCTTTTGATTTCTATAAATCTCATTTTTTCGATTATGATGAAGAGTATAATAATTCACAACCGAATCCGCTGCAGAAAATGCAGAGACGTGATCGAGAGCGAGACGGTCCACGATTTCCGTTTTTGCTCTTGTGGCGCGTGCGCCGTTGACGGCGGAAAGAACTATCTTCGAAGATGCGGCTATCCTGAAGACTGGGAAGACTGCAGTGAAGTGAAATGGCTGCGCTCTGAAACGGAGAAATGAGATCAATACAAGCTTCCAACATCCCGAGTTGTATGGTATAATCCATTCCGACAACTCGGGATTGTTCTGGAGGTGCGCCGATGATTACCGTTAATTTGCGATATAAAGGAACAAACGGATCGGCAAAGGCGTTTGCGGAAGCGATGATCTCATCCGGCACGGTGGACTTGATCCGGTCCGAGCCGGGGAATATGCGGTATGAGTATTATCAGGCGTTGGATGATCCGGAAACGATCTTGCTGATCGATTCGTGGGCGGATCAGGCGGCTATCGACGCGCACCATGCATCTCCCATGATGGCGACCATCGCCGCGCTACGGGAGAAATATGATCTGCACATGACCGTAGAGCGATATGTGAGCCTGGAAGATAACGAAGCAGACAGGAGGTTTATCCGAAAATGAGCAAGAGCCTGATCATCTATTTCAGCAGGGCCGACGAGAACTATGCAGTCGGCTGGATCGACAAAGGCAACACCGAGATCGTCGCGGAATTTGTGCAGGAGCTGACCGGCGCAGACATGTTCAAGGTTGAGCCGGCCGTGCCCTATGCAAAGGACTACAACACCTGCATCAAAGAGGCAAAGAAAAGGATCGGCAACGCGCCGATCAAGGAGAAGCTGGCGGACATTTCCGCCTACGATACCGTCTTCATCATGAGCCCGGTCTACTGGGGTACCTACGCGCCGGAGATGGCGACCGCGCTCACAGGTTTGGATTTCAGCGGAAAAACTGTGCGTGTTATCAGTACGCACGAGGGCTCCGGCCTCGGCAGCATGGTTTCCGATGTCAAGAAGCTGTGCAAAGGTGCGGACGTGAAGCCCGGCCTCGCCGTCAAGGGTTCTCAGGCGAAGAACTCGAAACAGAAGGTTGCCGACTGGCTGTGATCTGAAAGGATGAGGTGAACGAGAGCTTTTATGAGTACATGCAAATACTTGCAGGGAACACTCCACGGAGAGATGAGTTTACATAATTCTTTTCTCTGGTGTACTTTTGTTTGTACTTAGCGCAGTTATGCTTCAACAAACCGGGATTTGAAGAGGTGAAAACATAGTGGATACTGAAACCTTGCTGTTTTTTGATAAGAACCCATCGGCGTTACTGTTATATGAAGTATTTGAAACCAAAATCTATGAGTTGTTTCCTGCAGCAAAGAAGAGGGTGCAGAAGACACAGATCTCCTTTTCAAACAGGCATATATTCGCTTGCGTGTCCTTTGCACGGGTAAAAAAGAAAGCAGAGCTTCCAAGTCCCTATCTTGTAATCACATTGGGATTGCCCTACCCGTTGGATTCTGATCGGGTCGCAGTAAAAACAGAGCCGTATCCTGGAAGATGGACAACTCACATTGTCATTGGAACTGCGGATGAGATAGATGATGAGCTTTTCTCATGGATTCATCAGGCGTATGTGTTTTCAGAAATAAAGTAAGTTGCCCAATTCCGGTCTATCGAGCCGTTCGGCGCGTACCTTTTAGGCGTACTTAGCTCGGTTTTGTACCTTTTGGGCGTACTTTGGCACAATTTGTCCGAAAACTCGTTTTTAGTGCGAGTTTTCGGACATTTTTGTTTGCCTGTATGCTGTTTTACGTGAAAAAAGTGAGCATTCTCTGCTCACATGGCCGCAATCAATGACCTGACTCCCACGATGTTGATCGCTCTTGTCAGGTTATACGCGAGAAAGCTCAGTCCCAGCTCCGCCGCGGCTTTCGTCTTTCCCTTGCACAGCAGGTAGTGTGCGCCTCGGTACCACTTCACCGTTCCGAAGGGATGCTCTGACAGGCACATTCGCTGCTTTAACTTTTCTTTGTTGTCCTGTATCCTCAGGACGACCTTCTTTTTCGGCACATGCCCCGTGTCCAGCGTGTGGTTGCTCGGGCTGATCCGCGCATTGTATGGAATCTTCTGCACCGGCGCTGTCAGATTTCCGAACATCTTTACCGGCACGCAGTCCGTCTCCGGCCCGAAGCTCAATTTTCGGACAGTCTGGCCATAAAAGGATTGCTGTATTCTTTTAGCGGGAGCTTCTCTTAACCCTTGCTTCCTGCTTCGAGATGTGTGACAAGGACTGTGCTGCAAGGCTCGCCGGGCAGGCAGACAAATCTGCCTTTTATATCCCAAAAACGACCAAGTATCGTAAATCGCTTGCCAAAGCACGCCGTGCAGATTATGATACAGGCGTACCAGGGAGGTGGCGTTATTGAAGGTCGAAATCAAAATCGACAGCACGGTGCAGGAACCAAAGCTGCTCATTCTCACCGACCGTGTGACGGAAGAAATCAACGAAATCGTCCGGAAGATCTCAGATCCCGAGCTGCATGTGCTCGCAGGGATGCGGGATGATACGGTGAAAGTCCTCGAACCGGACAGTATCTTGCGCGTATATGCCTCGGGCGGAAAAGTATTCGCAGTCACAAAAGAAGGTGAATATCAGCTTCGGCTGCGGCTGTACGAGCTGGAAGATCAGTTGAAGAGAAACCACTTCGTTAGAATCTCCAACTCTGAGATCATCAATTTGAAGAAGGTGCGGCATTTCGATCTCCAGCTTGCCGGAACGATTTGCGTGAGCCTCCTTGACGGCAGCACGAGCTATGTTTCCCGCCGCTATGTTGCCAAAATCAAGGAAATATTGGGATTGTGAGGGTTTATCTATGAAGAAAAAGATCATTATGAGAGCTTTGCTCGGCGCGCCGATTGGCCTTGCAATAAGCACGATCATTTCCATCGCTATCTCCTACGCGCTCGGCGGAGGAAGCTATCGCGCGATCGTGCCGGAACTCGCGGCGGACTGCGGCAGCGAGCTGAGCGCCGTTACCCTGCAAGCGCTCTGCTCCCTGCTTTACGGCGCGGCCTTCGCCGGCGCGTCGGTTATCTGGGAGCGAGAGGAATGGAGTCTGACAAAAATGACGCTTACTCATCTGCTGGTCTGCTCGCTGGCAACCTTCCCGATCGCATATTGCATGTACTGGATGGAGCACAGCGTCTCCGGCGTCCTGCTTTACTTTGGCGTTTTCCTTATGATTTACGCCGCCATCTGGCTGGGACAATATTCATCCATAAAGCGGAAGCTCGACGCCATCAACCGCAAAATGAGCGAAAAGAATTTTTGATGTAAGCAAAACAAGCATTGTATGAAGCGCTTTCCTTATGCCATCGAGTGTGTTCAGACGGACAACGGTTTCGAGTTTACCAATCGTCTGAACGCCCAATGCTCCAATAAAGAAACACTGTTTG
>CAMHMZ010000105.1 GCA_946186375.1 uncultured Clostridia bacterium | reverse complement strand
AAGCCGATGCGGAACTGGTTCTGCAGCAGCTCGCCCACGCAGCGCACGCGGCGGTTGCCCAGGTGGTCGATATCGTCCGGCTCGCCCACGCCGTGGGCCAGCGCGTTGAGGTAGTTGACGGAGGCAAACATATCGTCGACGACGATGTGCTTGGGAATGAGCACGTCGATCTGCTCGCGCACGGCGTCCTTGAGGGCCTCGCCCTGGTACTGCTCCAGCAGCTGACGCAGAACGATACCGCGCACGCGCTCGGTCACGCCGCACTCGGCCGGGTCGAAGTCGACAAAACGGGCCATGTCCACAAAGCCGTTGGAGATGACGCGCACGGCCTTCCCGTCCACGCTGAGCGTGACGGAGACGACGCCGGCGTCGGAGATCTCGCGGGCCTTCTCGCGGCTGAGCACCTCGCCCGCCTCGGCCAGGATCTCACCCGTGAAGGGATCCGCGACCGTCTCGGCCAGGGCGTGGCCGGCGATGCGGGGATAGAGGGAGAGCTTGTTGTTGAACTTATACCGGCCAACGTTGGAGATGTCGTAGCGGCGGCGGTCAAAGAAGAGGCCGTTGAGAAGGCTCTCGGCGCTCTCGACCGTGGGAGGATCGCCCGGGCGCAGCTTGCGGTAGATCTCGATGAGGCACTCATCGCGGCTGGCGGTGGTGTCCTTGTCAAGAGTGGCGACGATGCGCTCGTCCTCACCGAAGATCTCCTTCAGGCGCTCGTTCGTCACGGCGCCGACCGTGGGATCGGCCACGCAGCTGAGCCAGGTGGCGGGATTTTCGGGATCGTAGGCGCCCATGGCCTTGAGAAACCAGGTGATGGGGAGCTTGCGGTTCTTGTCGATGCGGACGTTGAAGGTGTCGGCCGCGTCCGTCTCATACTCGAGCCAGGCGCCGTGATACGGGATCACGGTGGAGGCATAGATGTTTATGAAGGACTTGTCCGTCGTCCGGTCGAAATACACGCCGGGAGAACGCACGATCTGGGAGACGATGACGCGCTCGGCACCGTTGATGATAAAGGTGCCCCCCGCCGTCATGATGGGGAAATCTCCCATGAAAATCTCCTGCTCCTTGATCTCCTCCGTCTCCTTGTTGCGGAGCCGGACGCGGACCTTGAGCGGCGCGGCGTAGGTGGCGTCGCGGGCCTTGCACTCCTCCTCGGAATACTTGGGCTTCTCGTCCATGGAGTAGTCGATGAAGCTCAGCTCGAGGTTGCCGGAGTAGTCGGTCACGGCGTCGGTGTCTTTGAACACCTCGCGCAGACCGGTGTTCAGGAACCATTGATAGGAACTCTTCTGGATTTCCAGCAGGTTCGGCATATCCATGATCTCCTGGGTGCGGGCAAAGCTCTTGCGCAGAGTCTTGCCGTAGAGAACGTCTTTCGGCATAGGGCACTCTCCTTCTCAGGTTGTTGAAACGCCCGGGTGGGTTGCTTGACTTTTGAGACCCGGTGTTGATTTTACGGTACAGGGATGCTATACTGTTTCCAGAGATGATGGGTCGGTATCCCCTCTCCCCGGAGCACACATAGCGAGTTATTCTACCTCCGTCAAGGGATAAAAGTCAAGCATTATTTTTTGAATTTTTCAGCGGGAGCCCTGCTCCGGCTGTTTTTTTATGAATTCTATTTATTAAAGAGGCAGCTTATGGATTACCGTGTGATCATCCTCCTCGTCCTGGAGGCAGCGCTGAGTCTGTTCCTTCTGTGGCGCGCGGGCGTCATGGACAGCGTCCCCCGCATCGCCGTGTGCGCTGCGCTGACGCTGCTGGCCTTCTGGCTGCGCGCGGCGGCGCTCGACTATGAGACGCTGGACTATCAGAATTTTCTGGCGCACTGGGTGGAGTATTTCCGCACGGGCGGCGGGTTTCGCGCGCTGGGCGGCTCGATCGGAAATTATAACATCCCCTACCTGTATTTTCTTGCGCTTTTCTCCTATTCGAGCATCCGCGACCTGTATCTGATCAAGCTTCTGAGCACGCTCTTCGATGTGCTGCTGGCCTGGGGCGGGCTGCGCATCTGCGCGCGCTTTTCGGAAAACCCCTGGCGGCGCCTCGGCTGCTTCTTTGCACTGCTGTTCATGCCCACCGCCATCCTCAACGGCGCTCTCTGGGGCCAGTGCGACAGCATCTACACGGCGCTGGCGGTGCTCGCCCTCGCGCTGGCGCTGGAGGACAAGCCCATGCGCTCGATGATCTGTCTGGCACTCTCCTTCGGCTTCAAGCTGCAGGCCGTCTTCATCATGCCGGTCTTCGCCGTGCTGCTCTTTAACGGGAAGCTGCGCTGGCGGCATCTCATCGTCTTTCCGCTGACCTACGTGCTGCTCGTCCTGCCCGCCGTGATCGCCGGACGTCCCTTTATCGAGACGCTCACGCTCTATTTCAGTCAGACCGGCTCGATCGGCAGCGGCCTCAACTACAATTCCTCCTCGATCTTCGCCATCTTCTGGCACGTGCAGGACGAGGAGGCGGCCGCGGGCTTTGCCATCATTGCCGCCTTTGTGTACATGATCCTCGTGCTGGCGCTGGCCTTCCGCTGCCGCAAGAGGCTCAGTGACAGGAGCGTGCTCCTGTTTGCGGTGCTGCTCGCGATCGGGATCCCCTTCCTGCTGCCGCATATGCACGACCGATATTTCTTCGCCGCCGACGCGATGAGCCTCATCCTCGCCTTTGCCTGCTTCCCGGCCGCGGCCGCCGCGCTGCTGACGCAGTTTGCGTCCCTGCTGGGCTATCACGCCTATCTCAAAATGCGCTTCTTCCTGCCCATGCGTTACGGAGCCTGGGCGCTGATCGCCGCGCTGGCGCTCTGCTTCGGGTGCCTGCTGTACGAGCTGCGCTCCCCCGCCCCCGACAAAACACTGAATTCCTGACTCCTCATTCCTCATTCCTGATTCCTAACTCCTCATTCCTAACTCCGCATTCCCCTATCCCCCGGGGGGGCTTGTGCGCAGCGCTTTATTATGGTATTATGCTAAACTGTTCAGGAATTTCGACGGGAGGCCTCATTGCCATGCACGAACACGACGAAGAAGACGTCTATTATCACGACCACGGCGACGGACACGTCCACGCCCATCCGGTCGATCATCACGAGCACAACCACGCCCACGGTCATACGCATACGCAGACCAAGGCCGTGCTGAACCGCCTCTCCCGGGCCATCGGGCACCTGGAGTCGGTCAAGCGCATGGTGGAGGACGGGCGCGACTGCACGGAGGTGCTGGTGCAGCTGGCGGCGGTACGCTCGGCTCTCAGCGGTACGGCCAAGGTGATTTTGAAGGATCATCTGGAGCACTGCATCGACGACGTGAGCGCCGGGGACTCCGATCAGCTCGCGGCCCTCAACGAGGCCATCGACAAGTTCATGACGTGATAGGTGAAAAGGGGCTCTGAAAAACGCAGTTTTTCAGAGCCCCTTTTCAGTTTTTAGTTTTTAGGGGAACGAGAAACTCGAGTTTAGCGACGAATTTGGAAAGCGGAGTTCGGAATTCGGAATGATGGGAAAAGGAAGGTTTTGCGCGGGAATTGTCGTCCATGTCGTAGGGGCCGACGCCCTCGGCGGCCCGCGCGGTACGATCTAAATACGTGAACAAATCCCCGGCGAAAATGTACTATTCTACGAATTCGCCGGGGATTTGTGCATCTTATTGGCTCGCTTCTGCCGGGCTGCCGGGGGCGGCAGCCCCTACATTGTCATCCTGAGCGAGCGAAGCGAGTCGAAGGATCTTAAAAGATTCTTCGTCGCTGGCGCTCCTCAGAATGACAGCGCTAAATACCCGTTTATCTGTCTAAAAACTATAAACTAAAAACTACAAACTATCCCTGCGGATGTTGCGCAGGGCGATGTTGAAGGCCGCGCCGCAGTAGATGACGAGGCAGGCCGTGTACAGCCAGAACATCAGTAAAATCACCGAGGCCAGAGACCCGTAGACGAGCGGATAGCGGGCCGAGGCGCCGATGAAGACCGAGAAGGCGATGCTCACGCCCACCATGGCCAGCGTCGTCAGCAGCGCGCCCGCGGCGATGGGATAGCGGTCGCGTCGCGGGCGGGACACCGCGAAGAGCACCCAGACGATCCCGAAATCGATGGCCGCGAGGACGAAAAAGCGCAGTACGCTCCAGGAGGAGCCAATGTCCACGAAGGGCAGCACGCCGTTGAGCCAGCGGATGAACTGTCTGCCGGTGAGCATGACGAGGATGGCAAAATAGATGGCGCCAACGAAGAGGAGGGAAAAGATCACGCTGAACACAAAGCCGGACAGGCCCTGGTAGCGCGGCTTGCCCTGCATCTCGCCGATCGTGGCCTGCAGCGAGCGCACGGCCGCGGAGGCCGTGGTCGCCAGCACGATGATGGCGGCCACCATCATGGCGGTGCTGTTGTTGGCGGCCACATAGCGCAAAAATTCCCCGATCGTGTCGGCGGATTTCTCGGCGATAAAGTTTCTGGCAAACTCCAGGATGCGCACCGCCTTGCCGTAGCTGTTGCCGAGGAGCGTATAGAGGATGATCAGCAGCGGGAACAGCGTCATCGTCAGAAAATAGCACAGCGCCGCGGACGCGCGCGTGAGCCCCTTGTCCATATACAGCTTTCCGAATTCCCGTAAAAACCGGAGCAAGCCTTTGATCGCTCTCCCCTCCTTTCCTCTGCGTATTTTCGCGACAGGCAGACAAAACCCTCCGCCCGATGGACGGAGGGCTTTTCATGCAGTGCTTATATTACTTCGTGTTGAAGATCTTGAAAATGCTGTCGAAGGGATCTTCCTCCGACTGCGCGGGCTTGGCCTCGGGAGCGGCGGCCTTCTCCACGGCCCCGGTGAAGAGACCGGCGGGCAGCTTGTCCTTGACGGGCGCGGAGGCCGGACGGACAGGCGCGACAACGGGAGCGGCTTCCTCGGCGGGAGCGGCCTTCGCGCCGCCCTGGCCCTCTTCAAAGCCGGTGGCGATGACGGTGACGCGGATCTCGTCCTGCATCGTGTCGTCGAAGGTGGCGCCGAAGATGATGTTGGCGTCGGGATGCGCGGCCTCCTGCACGAGGTTGGCAGCGGCCTCCACGTCCTCCAGACCCATGTCCTCAGAGCCGGTGATGTTAATGAGCACGCCGTGCGCGCCGTTGATGGAGGTCTCCATGAGGGGGCTGGCAACGGCCATGCGGGCCGCGTCCTCCGCCTTGCCCTTGCCCGCGGCGTGGCCAACGCCCATGTGGGCAAAGCCCGCGCCCTTCATGATACAGGTCACGTCGGCAAAGTCGAGGTTGATGAAGCCCGTGTTCTTGATAAGGTCGGAGATGCTGGTGACAGCCTGGCGCAGCACGTCGTCCGCGATCTCAAAGGCGTTGGCCAGCGTGACCTTCTGGTCGGTGGCGTATTTCAGACGGTCGTTGGGGATAATAAGCAGAGAGTCGACCTTGCCGAGCAGCTCCTTCACACCGGCATTGGCCTGGTCCATGCGGCGCTTGCCCTCGAACTTGAAGGGCTTGGTCA
>CAMHMZ010000104.1 GCA_946186375.1 uncultured Clostridia bacterium | reverse complement strand
CGCGCGTGTTCTCGACCGTGTAATTGACCTTCAGGACCGGGGTGTAGATGGAGTCCACCGGGATGGTGCCGATGGGCATCTGAGCCGATTTGTTCTTATCCGCGGAAACGTAGCCCCTGCCGTGATCCAGGACGAGCTCCATGTTCAGAGCGCCGTCCGGGCCGAGGGTGGCGATGGGCTGCTCGGGGTTGAGGATCTCCACCTCAGCGTCGGGCTTGATGTCGCCGGCGGTCACCACGCCCTCGCCCACCGCCTCGATGTAGACGGTCTTGGGCTCGGTGCTGTGGAGACGCGCGATGATGCTCTTGACATTCAGAACGATCTCGGTGACGTCTTCCTTGACGCCGGGGATGGTGGAGAACTCATGCTGCACGCCGGCGATACGGATGCTGGTGCAGGCGGTTCCGGGGAGAGAAGACAGGAGTACCCTGCGAAGAGAGTTTCCAAGCGTTGTGCCGTAGCCGCGCTCCAGGGGCTCGATGACGTATTTGCCGTAAGAGCTGTCCGTCTGAGGCTCGAGGCACTCGATCCGCGGCTTTTTGAATTCGATCATAAAGTTTCCGTACCCTCCTTTTAAGTTGTGCGCCGAAAGGGCGCTCGCAGTGAGTCAGCTTACCAATTCGAGGGTGTCTGTTTTACTTGGAGTACAACTCGACGATGAGGTGCTCTTCGATGGGCATGTCGATATCCTCTCTCGTGGGAGCGGCAACGACCTTGCCGACCATGTTGGCCGCGTCGAAATCAAGCCACTTGGGGATGACGTGGTAGGCATTGGCCTCGAGGTTGGCCTTGAAGCGCTCGATGCTGCGGCTCGACTCCTTGAGGGTGATGACCATGCCGGGCTTGACCTGGTAGCTGGGGATGTTGACCTTCTTGCCGTTGACGGTGAAATGACCGTGGTTGACAAGCTGACGGGCCTCGCGGCGGGTGGCCGCAAATCCCAGACGGAACACGACGTTGTCCAGACGGCTCTCCAGCTGGATGAGGAGGTTGTCGCCGGCCTTGCCGGGCATGCGTTCGGCCTTCTCGTAGTAGCCGCGGAACTGCTTCTCCAGCACGCCGTACACGAACTTGACCTTCTGCTTCTCCTGCAGCTGGGTGGCGTACTCGGACTTTTTACGCCGGACCTGGCTGTTGCTGTTTCTGGTGGTTTCCTTCTTGTAATAGCCCATGGTAGCGGGGCTGATGCCCAGCGCCTTGCAGCGCTTCGCGATGGGCTGTCTGTTCTTAGCCATAACAGTCTCCTCCCTTTCTTATACGCGACGACGTTTCGGAGGACGGCATCCGTTGTGGGGGATGGGGGTCACGTCCTTGATCATCGTGACTTCAAGACCCGCGGTCTGCAGAGCGCGGATCGCAGCCTCACGGCCGGAGCCGGGTCCCTTGACAAAGACCTCGACGGACTTCAGACCGTGCTCCTTGGCGGCGTTGGCGGCCGTCTCAGCGGCGGTCTGCGCGGCAAAGGGGGTAGACTTCTTGCTTCCACGGAAGCCCAGACCACCGGCGGAGGCCCAGGAGATCGCGTTGCCCTGGGTGTCGGTGATGGTGACCATGGTGTTATTGAAGGAAGAGCTGATATGAACCTGGCCCTTTTCAATGTTCTTGCGCTCTCTTCTGCGGGTGCGCACTTTCTTCTTAGCGTTGGCAGCTGCCATGTTTCATATCCCTCCCTTACTTCTTCTTATTGGCGATGGTGCGTTTCGGACCCTTGCGGGTGCGGGCGTTGGTCTTGCTCCGCTGGCCGCGCACGGGCAGGCCGCGGCGATGACGCAGGCCCCTGTAGCAGCCGATCTCGGTCAGGCGCTTGATGTCCAGCGCAGTCTGGCGGCGCAGGTCGCCCTCAACGATGTAGTTGTGGTCGATGCACTCACGCAGCTTGCTCTCTTCCTCGTCGGTGAGGTCCTTCACACGGGTGTCAGGGTTGATCCCGGTCATCTCCAGGATCTTTTTCGCGCTGGTTCTGCCGATACCGTAGACGTAAGTGAGACCGATTTCGATTCTCTTGTCCTTGGGCAGGTCAACGCCGGCTATACGTGCCATATTGTTCGATCATCCTTTCGAATTATTTCCCGCATTGCGGAAGCGGGGAGCTTATTCCCGCCGGAGGGAGCCCCTCGTTTCGTGCGGGTTGTTGGATTATAAGGACAGGTAGATTACCTTGTCTCTGCTCGGGGTGGGGTTACGCTGTTCTGCTCAGCCCTGGCGCTGCTTGTGCTTCGGGTTTTCGCAGATGACCATGACTTTGCCCTTGCGCTTGATGATCTTGCACTTCTCGCACATGGGCTTCACGGAAGGTCTGACTTTCATTTGTTTTACCTCCTACTTGCTTCTCCAGGTGATCCTGCCGCGGGTCACGTCGTACGGGCTCATCTGCACCGTGACCTTGTCGCCGGGGAGGATCCTGATAAAGTTCATCCGGAGCTTGCCGGAAATATGCGCCAGGATAATGTGGCCGCCGCCGATATCCACCTGGAACATCGTGTTGGGCAGGGATTCGACTACCGTGCCCTCGAGTTCGATCATGTCGTCTTTTGCCAAAGTTGATTTCCTCCAAATCGTTCGTGGGCTTAATGCCTCAAATGTCCTCTGCCATCGTCAGGATCTCGGGCTCGCCGTCGGTGATGAGGATGGTGTTCTCGTAGTGCGCCGCCAGGGAGCCGTCCACGGTGACGACCGTCCAGCCGTCGTCGAGGATATCTACCTGCCAGTCGCCCGCGCAGACCATCGGCTCCACGCAGATCGTCATGCCCTTCATGAGCCGGGGGTTCATGTGCCGCCCTCTCGGAGGACGGTAGTTCG
This sequence comes from uncultured Clostridia bacterium, assembly GCA_946186375.1. Taxonomy (GTDB): domain Bacteria; phylum Bacillota; class Clostridia; order Oscillospirales; family Oscillospiraceae; genus Limivicinus. Next base: position 2,814 of record CAMHMZ010000104.1, on the reverse strand, counting down.
GGACCTCCGGCGCCTCGTGCATGCTGCGGCCGATGCCGTGCCCGACGAAGTCACGCACCACGGAAAAGCCGTGGCTCTCCACATAGTCCTGCACCGCCTCTCCGATATCGAAGATGCGATAGCCGACCTTGGCGAATTTGATCCCTTCAAAGAAGGCCTGCCGGGTGACCTCGATGAGCCTTCTGGCCTCGTCGCTGACCTCGCCGCAGGCGTAGGTGCCCGCGCAGTCGCCGACGAAGCCCTTGTAGGTCGCGCAGAGGTCTACCGATACGATGTCGCCGTTACGGACGATGCGCTTGCCTGGGATGCCGTGGATGACCTCGTCGTTGACGGACACGCAGGTGGCGGCCGGAAAACCCTCGTAGCCGAGGCAGCTCGGCACCGCGCCGTTTTTGACGATGTATTCATGCACGGCCTTGTCGATCTCCCGGGTGCTGACCCCGTCCCGAACGGCCTGGCGCCCCATCGAGCGCGCGCCGGCCGTGATTTTCGCGGCCTGACGCATCAGCTCGATCTCGCGGGGGGATTTGATGGAAATGATCTCTGACATGCTTAATGCTCCAGCGCCTCACGGATCGCGGCCGTCGTGGCCTCGATGCCGGGGCGGTTTTCCACCGTCTTGAGCTTGCCTCTCTCGGCGTAGAAGGCCTTGAGGGGCTCAGTCTCGCGATGGTAGACGGCCAGGCGCTCACGCACGGTCTCGGGCGCGTCATCCTTGCGGATGCCGAGCTCGCCGCCGCAGAAGTCGCACACGCCCTCCACCTTCGGGGGGTTGGAGACGATGTGGAAGGTCTGGCTGCAGTTCTTGCAGGTCCGACGGCCGGACATGCGCTCGATGATGACATCGTCCTCGACCTCGATGGACAGCGCCCAGTCGACGTCGATGCCCTTGGCCTCCATGGCCTCAGCCTGGGGGATCGTGCGGGGCACGCCGTCCAGGATGTAGCCCTTGGCGCAGTCAGGCTGGGCCAGCCGCTCCTCGATGATGCCGATGATGACGTCATCGGGGACGAGCTTGCCGGAGTCGATGTAGGCCTTGGCCTGCAGTCCCACGGGCGTGCCGTTTTTGATGGCCGCGCGCAGGATGTTGCCGGTGGAGATGCTGGGGATGTTCCATTCCCTGCTCAGGATCTCGGCCTGAGTGCCTTTGCCGGCGCCGGGGGCGCCCAAAAGGATCAGCTTCATGCTCAGCTCCTCCTCAGGACAGGAAGCCCTTGTAGTTGCGCATGAGCATCTGGCCCTCAAGCGCACGCACGGTCTCCAGCGCAACGCCGACCACGATGATGATCGAGGTGCCGCCGAGGGACAGGCCCGTGAGCGACGCGGTGCTGCTGAAGTGCGAGATCAGGATAGGCACGACGGCGATGATGCCGAGATAGATCGCGCCGAAGAGGGTGATCTTGTTGAGCACCTTCTGGATGAACTCGCTGGTGGGCTTGCCGGGACGGAAGCCGGGAATGTATCCGCCGTTCTTCTTCAGATTGTTGGCCACCTCGATGGGGTTGAACTGGATGGTGGAGTAGAAGTAGGCGAAGAAGATGATGAGTGCGAAGTAAACGACGGCATAGATGATGGAGTTGGTCCAGGTGCTGGCCCATCCGTCGGTCTTGCCGAAGAACATGGCGATGGTGCCGGGCAGCGTGGCGATGGTCTGCGCGAAGATGATGGGCATAACGCCGCTCATGTTCACCTTCATGGGCAGATGCGTGCTCTGGCCGCCGTACATCTTGCGGCCCACGACGCGCTTGGCGTACTGGACCGGGATGCGGCGCTCAGCGTCATTGACGTAGACGATCAGGATGACGATCGCCAGGGCGCCGAGGAACATCAGGGCGGCGACCCACCAGGGCAGCGTGCCGGCGCTGATGTTGCTGATGGTCTGGCCGATGCTGACCGGGAAGCGGGCGACGATGCCGGCGAACAGGATCATGGAGATGCCGTTGCCGATGCCGTGCTCGGTGATCTGCTCGCCAAGCCACATGACCAGCGCGGAGCCGGAGGTGAAGGTCAGGATGATGACGATCGCGGCCCAGATGCTGGCGGAGGCGTCCGCGCGAAGGATGGTGTAGTTGCTGTTCTTCATGAGCATGTAGTAGCCGAAGCCCTGCAGCAGACCGATCGCGACGGTGGAGTAGCGGGTGATGGAGGCGATCTTCTTGCGGCCTTCCTCGCCCTCGTCCTTGCTCAGGCGCTCGAGTGCGGGGATCGCGATGCACAGGAGCTGGATGATGATGGACGCGTTGATGTAGGGCTGGATGCCCAGAGCGAAGATCGTCGCGTTGGAGAAGGCGCCGCCGGAGAAGACGTCAAACAGGCCGAAGATGGTGTTCTGCATGTAGCGCATGTAGGCCTGCAGCTGGGCCACGTCCACGAAGGGGACGGGCACGGCGTTGCCGATACGGAACAGCAGGATGATCAGCAGCGTGAAGAGGATCTTTCTGCGGATCTCGTCCACGCGCCAGGCGTTACGAAGTGTCTGTAACACTCAGATCACCTCTGCCTTTCCGCCGGCCGCCTCAATTTTCTCTTTCGCGGTCTCGGAGAAAGCAGCAGCCTTGACAGTCAGCTTCTTGGTAACTTCGCCGTTACCGAGCAGCTTTACACCATATCTGCACTTGGAGAGGATGCCGGCGTCCAGAAGAGCCTGGGCGTCGACGGTATCGCCGTCGTTGAACTTGTCGAGCACGGACACGTTCACCGCCTCGAGAGGCTTGGCGAAGATGTTGTTGAAGCCGCGCTTCGGGATACGGCGGGAAAGGGGCATCTGGCCGCCTTCGAAGCCGATGCGGACACCGCCGCCGCTGCGGGCCTTCT
>CAMHMZ010000103.1 GCA_946186375.1 uncultured Clostridia bacterium | reverse complement strand
CTTTTTGGACCTAACTGGTGCTTTTGTTATCCTGCGCTATTTTGCAACGCGCCCTGTGGAAAATATTTTTTTGTGCTCTTAACGGATCGTGCTGAAATCTACCATATCCAGAACGGCGTCGATTTCCGCGTCACTCATTCCGCCGATCTGCGAGACATGCAGCGTAACAAAGGAGTTCTCCAGATAGATGTAAGCGAAAGCCTCCGTACCGTTCTGCAGGACGGTCAGCTCCGCGCCATCGGGGGTGATGTGGCTCCTGACCGCAAAGGCGTTGATGTCCTTGACCACATCGAAGATCTCATAACCACTGGACAGGGTGCCATAGGGGGAATTATAGAGATAGCAGTTGGTTCCGGTGTAGCTCTGATCCTCGCCGGTGTAGAAGCTGATAGCAAAAGTCCCCTCGTCGAAATAGTAGAACTTGTCGTAGCCGGTGGGCTCGGTGCGGAAGAAGCTCTTCCCTCCTGCGCAAATCTCATTGATCTTTGCCGTGATTTCTTCAAAAGAATAGAAATTTGTATATTCGCGATAGTTTGGGAGCATCAGGTTCCGCCCGTGGCGAACCTTCAGCCCGTAGCGTGCGGCAATTTCCTCCAAATGATCAGCCATCTCCTGCGTGTAGATGCAATAGGCCGGATCATAGCCAGGAAAAACCTCTATGCCCGTCGCTTCGATATAAGCGTGCATCTGTGCATAATCCTCCGCAGAGGCGACGCGCCGCCCGATTTCTTTCGCCTCGCCGTTTTCATCCACGCCGTCATAGAAGATCAGAGTGTAGGTTCCGTCCTCGTTCTCCTCCTCCGACATGGCACTCGTGTTCTCCGGACCCTTGCAGCTCTCCGGCCAGCGCAGCCCGTTTTCTTCGCTCCAGGCTTTCCATTCCGACCAGGCCGCAGCGGAGTTATCGATCTTCTCGCGGATCGCGCTGTCCATCTCCTCCGGCACAGCCTGAGGCTGGGTAATCGACAGGCGGCCGCCGTTGGCATTCTCTGCGGATAACAGGCTTCCGTTTGTAATCAGCAGAGCCTTCAGGCCGAAGAGATCTGCGGCATATGCAACGGCCCCCAGCGCCAGAATCAGCGCCGCAGCGAGGGCAAAGGTAATGATCCGTTTCTTGTTCATGTGGACGATCCTTTCCGGGGAGCGGCTGCGCTGTTTGGGATCGTACTGAGCCGCCTCGGCAATAAACCGATCGTCAATATCGCCGATGATGTCCCAAAGCTGTTCCCGTGTCATTCCAGCAAACCCTCCTCTTTCAAATAGCGATATAGTCTTTCACGAGTACGGAAAAGACGGACGGAGATCCGGCGGCTGTTGCCGTTGATTTGTTCGGCAATATCTGAAACGGAATCCGCATACCAATAGCGCCGCACAAAGCAAAATCGATCCTCATAGCTGAGGGTATCCAGAAAGCGGTTGACTGCAGCGGAGAGCTCCTTAGCCTCAAGTTCCGATTCCACATTGATGGAAGACGGGATACACTCCGCCAGCTCATCCAAAACAAGGTCGTATTGACCGTTGCGCTTGCGTGCGGTGTTGCTGCGGTATTTCACGGAGGCAAGATTGCGGGCAACGCGGCAAACATAGCTGATCAGGGAATTTGGATTCTGAGGCGGGATCGTATTCCATACTCCCAGCCAGGTATCGTTCGTACACTCTTCCACATCCTGCGTGCGTCTCAGGATATTGGCTGCCGTTTTCCTTACGGCCGCGCCGTATTTTCGGTCCAGCTCTTCAATGGCCTGTTCCGAGCGCTCATAGAACAGGTTGATGATCTGTCTGTCCTCCAATTGCGTCACTTCCTTTCCGCCTCGCCCTACAAGTATGGATTCGGGTGCGGATATTTCACGGAGTACAAAATTTTAATAAAAATCGCCCGCCGCTCTTGTGATATAGAGAGGCGGGCGTCCTTTATTCCACCCAATAGCCTTTGCCCCAGGCGGTTTTGACCATGGCAAAGGGTTTATGGTCATGTAGTTTTTCCCGGATATGCCGGACGTGAACCGCCAGGCAGTCATTGCGTCCGATGGATACCTCATCTTGCCAGGCCGCGTCAGACAGTTCCTGCGCGGGCACAACACGCCCTCTGTTTTCCATCAGAAAGCGGAGGATAGCAAACTCCGTATTGGTCAGAGGGATGCTTTCCCCGTGGAGGGTGCACTGTCGCCGAAACGGGTCTATCGCCAGGTCTTTGTATTTCAACCTGTTCGGCGCGAAGGACGATGTATCCATAGCGTATCATTCCTTTCTTCCGTATCCTACCATACTCCACAAGGAGCTGTCTCTTAAGCTTTCTTAACGGCTCAGCCCTGCTCGGCGACGTACAGCCTTGCGCTGCTTTGGATACGGTCGGCTGCCTCGTCAAGGCTGATCTGGCCGCCGAAGTAGGCCCGCGCGTTCGTTTTGATCATGTCAAGCAGCGTTTCGTCGCAGCGCACCAGCTTGTCCGTCGCATACACAAGCTCCCGCAGTCTTTGCGCGTCGTCGGCGTTGAAGTTATCAAAGCCCTGCACGATCTGATCCGAGATGCTTGCCTGCAAAGCGGCCTCAAAGCTGCTTTGCAGCACGGGAATTCCGTTCATGATATCACTCTCCGCGGCGTTTGTCAGCAGCAGACGGATGAGCTGCCACGCGCCGTCCGGGTGCTGAGAGGAAGCCATAATGCCGAGGCGCGTCGCCGCGCCTGCCGTTGTCCGAAATTGATCCGGGCCGGTTCCGAGCTGGATGAAATAGCATCCGCTGCCGCTCGTACCGGGGAAGCCGCAATAAACGTAATCGTTCTGCAGCGCCATGCGGATCGTCGCCCCGGTGTTCGCGGCAAGATCCCAGCTCATATAGAGAAGCTGCGGATCTTCAGTATATTCGGCACTGTAAGGCGCGTCCTTCACGAGCTGCAGCCATGCCTTGAATTCCGGGCTGTCGAAGGAACTGCTGCCGTTTTCCCAATCCACGAACTCCGCCGTGGCCATCTTGGCCAGCATGTCCAGAAGAACCTCCCGGTCCTGCCATGAGGGGAAAAGCTGCCAGTTGTCCGGCATTTCCCGCATCTGCTCTGTCGCTTCCTCCACCGTCCAGGCGTCGCGTCCTGGGAAGCGATCCGGGTGCGCGGCAAAGCCGATGAGAGTGACCCGCGCAGTCAGTTCATAGAGCCCGCCGTTTTTCAGCATGGCGTTCAGCAGGGGCTGAATGAAATCCTCCCGGCTCAGGTCAGGGTCTGCATCAAGATACGGAAGCATATCCAGGAGCAGGCCACTGTCCAGACTGAGCTCCGGCAGTCCGGCGGTGTCCAGAATGTCGATGCCGCTGCCTGTGGCAAGCTCAATAAGGCGCTTGTCTCGCTGTCCTTCGGCGTCGAAATCGAGCTTCTGGATCTCCACCTTGTAGTCGGGATTCGTATTGTTGAAGCGGATCACGGCGTCCAGCAGGTCACGGGAAATGCCGGTTTCCGGATCTATCAAAAAGCCAGCCTGCGCACCGCCAAAGCTGCCCAGAACGAGCGTCTGCCGCTCCTTGATCATTCCTTGCGTAACTTTGATCACGGATTTTCCATCCATGACAGGATAGAAAAAGTCCCCGGCGCTGTTTTCAAACAGCGCATACCCACCCTTGCTGGCATAGCTCAATGCCACGTCGATCCAGCGGAAAAGCCGTTCCTTTACCGCACCGCTCTCCGGGTCGATCTCACAGACCGTACCATCCACGCTGTTGAGCCAGCGGCCGTTTTCACTGAAAAAGCTGCCTGCAAACTCCAGCTCCCGCGAGGGACTGAAGCTCAGGGTTTCAGGGGAAAAGCTGCAGGTGCCCACGACATAGTTCTGCCCTTCCATGTGCCCCGTGTGATACAGGCGCTCCGTTCCGGAGCGTAGGCTGCTTTGAAAGACGGTGCCCTGCAGATCCAACTTCTGCTGCAGATTCATCTCCCGGTCTACGACATAGCCCTGTTCACCGGCGCAGAGGATCGCCCGGTTTTCATCTAAAGCAAGGATTCCCGAAAAATACAGACCGGAAGCCTCTGTTGACTCGCCACCCGAAAATGGGATCACCTGTACGCTGCCGGTGCTGCCCTGCGTTCTGTCGCAGAAGTACATCCAATATTGAGACTCCATCGACTGCTCGGTTCGGCTCTCCAACAGCGCCCAGACCGCATTGCCCGAGACGGACAGACCACGCAGCGCAACGGAACCGGGGATCGCGTTGCTGTCATAGGTAAGCAGCGTCCAATCGTCGTTTACGGTATCATAGCAGCCGATCAGGGCTTCGCCCGTGTAGCCGGAGAGGAACAGCGTGTCTCCTTGCGCATCCCATTCGCTGTTTACTCTGCCGAGCTCTTTGGGGACGGAGATTTCCGAGGGGATGTAGCCGGGAACGGCGTTCCCCTTGACGACCAGTTCGGCAGGCTGTTCCGTCTGCTTGCCGCAGGCGGAAAGGGAGAGTATCATCAGGCATGCAAGAAGCATGCAAATCAGTTTTTTGCTCATAGCAGAAACTCCTTCACTTCTATAAACGCTTTTTTTCGTGCTTTGGTTACAAATCATTTGTCGCTTCAGTCATGCTCGGCCACATACAGCCGGATCTTCGACTCCATCTGCGTGACCGTCTCATCCAGATTGCGCTGTCCTGAAAAGTAGGCTTCGGCCAGCGGCAATAATACTGTCAGAAGTCCTTCGTGCTTGAAACTTGGGACGTCGATCCCGTAGACGATCTCCCGCAGGCGCTGTGCGTCCTGCTCGGTGATCGGATAGTCCTGATCTTCAAGTCCCTTTTGCAGATGTGCCTCAAAGAGATCCTTCAGCACCGGGAAATCGTCGAAGCCGCCCGGTGCGTCCCGGCCAAAGATGTCGCCGTAATAGGCGAAGAGAGCGTAGCGCATGAAGCGCCAGGCTTCCTCCTTGTGCGTACTGTCAGCCAGCATACCGGTGTTAAAGAAACCTGCTCCCTGCATGACATAAAAGCCACGGCTCTTCTGCGCGGGCCAGCCGACCAGCTCGGCGTCATCGGAGATATAGGTGCGAATGGCCGGAAGCCGTCCGCAGGCGCCGATCTCTTCGTGCCGGACACCCAGGCTCGGCGCGTCCTTGCAAAACTGCAGCCATCCTCTCAGAACTGCCGTATCCACGTCATTTCCGTTCACCACGTCGTTTTCGATCACCGGGAAAGCCTCACGGAAGTTCTGCATGGCACTGGGAACCGGAAAAATGTCGTCCACATCAGGGGCCGGGCCAAGAGCTTTTTCATATTCCTCAAAGCTCAAGCCCGACTGTGCCGCGCCATCATAATCCAGTACCGCGCTGAGGAAGAAAGATGGCGTGAGCGTATAGAGCTTGCCGTCCTCCATCATGGCCTCCAGTACGGCGGGGATGAAGTCATCCGCGGAAAGCTCCGGGTCGCGCTCAAGAAAAGGCAACAAATCTTCCAGATACAACGACTGCTCGCCGCCCAGCGCGAGAGAAACCGTGTCGATCATATCCGGTCCCTGCCCGGCCATAATCTCCACGCGCAGCTTGTCCCAGGAACCAAATTCGTACACGCGGGTTTCCACCCGGCAGTCAGGGCTTTGCTCGTTGAACTGCTGGATCATGGTGTACAGCGGCCCATCCATATAAGCGGTCGCCAGTGTGATCACCGTTTTTTCCTCCTCCGGTAAAGGCGCAGGACGCTCGGTTTCTTCCGTCGCTACCGGAGGGGTTTCGCCAGAGCTTGCCGCGACCGGCTTCTCTCTCTGCTTGCCGCAGGCGGCCAATGAGAGTATCATGGAGAGCGAAAGAATCAGACATAGGATCTTTCTGGTCATGTTTACGACCTCCTTGTATTATAGAGTAGTAGTTTTTAGTGACCCTCTCCAAGGTCATGTGCTA
>CAMHMZ010000102.1 GCA_946186375.1 uncultured Clostridia bacterium | reverse complement strand
GGCAAGGGCCACTATCCCAGCTACATCGCCTGCAACGTCTACGGCAAAAACGGCACCCGGTTCATGTCCATGCTCAAGTACCGCAAGGGCTCCAACCCCTTCCTGACCCAGAAGGGCGGCGACCGCGAGGAGGGGCCGGATCAGTACGTCTCGAACTTCTGCACCGACTGCACCGTGGGCTTCAAGTATTTCGACCTGCGCGAGACGAAGAGCCTCACCGTGACGCTCCAGGGCTACGGCAACGGCTGCGCCGTCACCGTGCGCACCGGGGAGCACGGCGCGCCGATCCTCCGCATCCCGGTGGAGACCTGCACGACGGCCAAAAGCTTTACCGGCGCGCTGCCGGAGGGTCTCGGTGAGAAGGAGGCCCTGTACTTCTCCGTGGAGGGTCAGGGCGGCACCTTCGACTTCATCTCCTTCGACCTCGCGTGAGGAGTTTTCAGTTTTTAGTTTTTAGTTTTTAGACAGATAAACGGGGGTTTAGCGAGGAGTTTGAAATGATGTCGTAGGGGCCGGCGCCCTCGACGACCCGGCATGAAAATCTCAAATAAATACGATGATCCCCGGCGAATTCGTAGAATACTACGTTTTCGCCGGGGATCTATTCGTCATTTCAGTTTATACCGCGCGGGGCGATGAAGGCATCGCCCCCTACGATGTTGACGTTAATTATTTGCTTTCTTCCCTCGTTTCCTTCATTCCGAACTCCGCATTCTGCATTGTTCTGAAAACTCATTCTGCCGGGAAATAGTCCAGCGTGATGAGCTCGTCGGTTTCGTTCACGGAAAAGCTCAGGCAGACGCTGCCGCTCGTATAGCGATAGATCCGCCCGCTCTGCTCGGGCTCTGTGGGCATGAGCGCCAGCGCCTCCTGCAGTCGCATGCCGATCCGCAGTCCCTCGGGCGTCGCCACCGTGTCGTCGAGCAGGATGATGCCCGAAATGCGCCGGACGCCCTCGATCTCGTTGACGCTCAGCTCCACGCCGTCATAGTCATACAGCTCGTCCATCCCCTCATAGGAACAGCTCTCCGTCTCATAGCGCGCCAGAGGCTCGCCGAGGGCGGCGAGCAGAGGCTCAGCCTCGTCCAGGACGGTGATCTCCACGTCGTGATACACAAAACGGAGTTCCGTCTCCGCGCGCACCGGAGTCTCCGCCGCGGGAGACGCAGTCTCTTCCGGCTGCGCCGCCGCGCTCTCCTCCGCGGGAGCGGCGGGGGCCGCCTCTTCCTGCGTCTGAGCGGGCGCGCCGCAGGCACACAGGGCCGTCAGCGCAAGCAGGAGCAGCAGGCAAAGCAGTTTTTTCATCGCTCGTTCCTTCCTTTATACCATCTAAAACATCTTGAAGGACTCTTCCGCCACCTCGGGGAAGTCGTCCACGGCGTATTTCCAGAAGTAGCGTCCGGCAGCGCTGAGGTAAAGCTCCTTGTTCGTCTTCATGAAGCACTCTCCGCGCAGCTGGTTCGGCGTCGTGTCGAAATGGTACCAGCCCGTGCCGAGATTGACGAGGCACCAGTAGTGCGTCGTCCGGCCGTCGATCCGCTCCACGGGGAGCACCTCGCAGTCGATCTTGCTCAGCAGCAGATAGGACACGGAGAAGAAGGTGTAGCAGTCGCCGTAGAAGTCCGTCAGGCCCTTGACGGCCTCGCCCTTCCAGTCCTTCTCCTCCGAGTGCCCGCTGTAGCGCAGGTGACTCGTGATATAGCGGTAGATCGCCCTGGCCTGCTGCGCGGTGGACATATCCTCCGTGAGGATCTTGTCGAGCACCTCCTGCGCGGCCGCGTCGAGCTCCTCCTCCGTCACGGACGGCTCGAAGAAATTCAGCTCGACCGTCACGCGGCTCTCGTTGCCGTCGCGGTCGACGGCCGTATAGATCACGGGATAGACGCCGACCTCGCGCTGGCGCACGCGCGACTTGTCCACGCTGATGCTGCAGTCCGGATCCATGTCGTCCACGGCGCTGACAGACTTCATATACGCGACCGTCTCGCCTACATAGTAATTGGTCTTGAGGTTGACCGTCAGCACCGGCGGCGTATCGTCGCGCCGGAACTCCGTCGGGATGCGGAGCTCGGTGCGGTTGCCCGAGGCGTCGGTCAGAAGGATGCCCACCTTGCGCTCGCCCGCCTTGTCCCAGTCAGGCTCCTCGGCGAAGGAGACCGTCACCTCCTGCTCGTCGCGGAGCTTTGTGACAAAGTCCTCCGCGGAGCGCGGATAGCCCAAAAAGCATGCGATCCCGGTCGGCTCGCCCGTCGGCGCCACAGTGTCTGTGACCTCCATCCCGACGAGCAGCTGCTCCTTTCCCTTCGTCAGCATCAGCGGGAACACGCCCGCCGTATCCGCCGCGAAGCGCTCCCTGTCCGGATGAAAGCCGTGCAGGCTCATGTCCGTCATTTCGCGCAGCTTGAGACCGCTGTAGCTTTTGCCGTTCAGCTCCAGCCGGAGCACCCGGTCGCACACGAGCACTTCCGTCTCAGCCTCGGCCACGTCCTGCCCGTCGCGGGAGGCGATGACTTTCACCGTGATCGAGCCGAGCGTCTGTGTGTCGGGCGTCCCGGCAAAGCGCAGCGCCGCCCCCTCCGGACAGCCGTTCGGGGCCAGCAGCTCCTCCGGGCTGATCTCCGTGCCGCACTCCACCGCCCGGGGCAGCAGCCGCAGCGTCTCCTCCTCGGCAAAAGCGGAGGCCGGGCGCAGCAGCAGCGCCGCCAGCACGCACAGCAGCGCCGCCGTCTTGCGCAGCGCCGCGTGCAAAAACTCTCTCTTCACACACTTCATCTCTTTTTCTCTTCTTCCGGGCCGCGCCGGTGGCTCTCCCCTCTGCGGCCTGCCTGTCGTATTTTACTAAATGGTTGTTGTTTCTGCAAGAGCGATCTTTCGCCCGGCGTGTTTTATTTTTTCAGCTGGCCGGGGCTGACGCCGAAGCACTCCCGGAAGGCGCGGTTGAAGGCCGAATAGTCGTTGAAGCCGCAGTCCTCGGCGGCCTGTCCGGCGCTCATGCCCTCGCGGATGAGCCGTGCGGCGTGCAGGAGCCGCTTCTGCCGCACGTAGGCGTGCACGGTCGTGCCGGTCTGCGCCTTGAACAGACGCATGAAATGGTAGCGGCTGAGGTACACCTGCTCGGCCAGCGCGTCCACGGAGAGCTCGGCCGTGAGATGCTCATTGATATAGGAGAGCACCTGCGCGATCTTGGGATCCTGCGGCGCCTCGGGCGCAGAGGCGGAGACGGATAGCCGGTTGATGTGCACCAAAAACTGGATGAGGCAGCTGTCGCGCAGCAGCTGCGCGCCGAGCTCGCGGTCGCTGCTGACCGCCTCGTAGGCCGTCAGCGCCGCGGCCAGCGCCTTTTTCTGCTCCTCATTGGGCGCGAGCAGGTACTGCCCGCTCTTGTCGGCCCACTCGAAGCAGTCCATCAGCCCCGAGCCGGGGAGGCTGCGCTCGAAAAAGCGGCGGTCGAGATAGACGATCACGCGGTCGTAGGGCTCGGATTTGTCGATGAGGGCGCGGTGGATGGTATGATGCCGCACGAGCAGCACGTCCCAGGGCCGCAGCGCGTAGGTCACGCTCTCGACCGTATAGTCCACGCGGCCCGAGAGCAGCAGCACGATCTTGTCGAACTCGTGGAAGTGATAGCTGCGCTCCTGCCCGGCGGTGTCGCGCAGGTGAAAATAGTGGTAATTCTCGTTCAGATAGCCCTCACGGCTGACTCCCGTCTGTCCGGCCATGGCCCCGCCCCCTTTCGGAAAAAGCATACCGCACATTTTGCAAATTTTCAAGCATAAAACGCCATTTACTTTGCAATGCTTTCCTGTATAATAAGCATGTATTCTATGCAGGGAGGCTTGCAGGATGAAAAACAGCTTTCTGAAAAACAACTGGTTTACTCTGACGATGGTTCTCGGCATGGTCGCCGGCGCGATCACCGGCTGGCTCTGGCCGGGCGCGACGGTGCTCGAGCCGCTGGGAACGATCTTCATCAATCTGATGTTCTGCGTGGTCGTGCCGCTGGTGTTCTTCTCCATCTCCAGCGCCGTGGCCAACATGGTCAGCGCGAAGAAGGCCGGAAAGGTCATGGGCACCACGATCGTCACCTTCCTCTGCACGGCCGCGATCGCCGCGATCATCATGTACCTCATCGTCCGCGTGATCGGCGTCGTCCCCACCGGCTTCGAGGCCATGGAGCCCACCGAGGCCGACCCTGTGGACATCACGGCGCTCATCATCAACTTCTTCACGAAGCCTGACTTCACCGAGCTCTTCAGCCGCCGCGCCATCCTGCCGCTGATCGTGGCTGCGATCCTCTTCGGCTTCGGCGTGCAGCTCTCCGGCGGCCCCGAGACCAAGACCGCGCAGCTCCTCGCCGACGTCAACAAGTGCCTGATGAAGACAATGCGCATCATCACCTACTACGCGCCCATCGGCTTCTTCGGCTTCTTCGCCTACCTCGTCGCGACCTTCGGCCCCGAGTTCCTGAAGGGCTACGGCCGGACGCTGGCGATCTACTACGTCGTCGCCTTCGTTTACATGTTTGTCTTCGCACCGATCTACGCCCGCTTCGGCGGCGGCAAGGGTGCGGCCAAAGTCATGTGGTCCCACCTCTTCCAGCCCGCGGCCGTCTCTTTCGGCACCTGCTCCTCCGTCGCCACCATCCCCACCAACATGGAGGCCTGCGAGGACACCGGCGTCTCCAAGGACGTCAGCGAGATCGCCATCCCCCTCGGCGCCACCATGCACATGGACGGCTCTGCCATGAGCGCCATCGTGAAGGTCGCCTTCCTGTTCGCCTTCTTCGGCCAGGACTTCAGCACCGGCCGCGCGATTCTCGCGATCATCGTCGCCGTCTTCTCCTCCGTGGCCATGTCCGGCATCCCCGGCGGCGGCGGCACGGGCGAGATGGTGCTCTGCTCCATCTTCTTCCCCGAGCAGATCGGTCTGGCGCTGCCCATTGCCTGGGCTCTGGGCGATCTGATCGATCCTCCCGCCACCATGGTCAACGCCGCGATGGACTACGTCTCCACCTTCATCATCTCCCGCTATGTCGACGGCAAGGATTGGCTGAAGAGAGCTCTCAAGGCCAAGGGAAAACAGTAAATGCGCTACACGAAGATGCACGGTGCAGGGAACTCCTTCATCCTCACGGATGCCCTGCACGGCGAACTCCGGGGCGAGGATCTCAGCATCCTCGCCCTGCGTTTATGTGACAAAAAGACCGGCCCGGGCGCGGACGGTCTCATCGTCCTGACTCCCGCGCCGGACGCGGATTTCGGGATGCTTTTTTATAATGCCGACGGTTCGCGCGGCGAGATGTGCGGCAACGGGGCGCGCTGTCTGGCCCGATACGGCGTCGAGCACGGACTGGTGCATGATCCGGAGGCTATCCGTATCCGCGCCACCGCGGGGCTCGTGTACGGGCGGAAGATCACCGAAGAGCTCTATGAGGTGCGCCTCAACGACCCCTCGATCATCGATCTGCACCGCTATGTCCGCGCCGGCGGGCACTTCTGGGACTGCGCCTATCTGGAGCTGGGCGAGCCCGGGATCCCGCACGCCGTGCTGGAGGTCGCGTCAAGCGCCTTCGACGAGCCCGACGCGCTGCGCAAGCTGGGAAGCGCGCTGCGGCACAGCCCCGCCTTCCCCAAGGGCGCCAACGTCACTTTTGCCTGCGTCACCGGGGAGCGGAGCGTGCGTGCCGTCACCTATGAGCGCGGCGTGGAGGATTTCACGCTCGCCTGCGGCACCGGCAGCGGCGCCACGGCCGCGGCCCTGCTGCTGCGCGCGCGCTTGAAGGGCTCCCCCGTCACGGTCGAGATGCCGGGCGGGCGGCTCAGCGTCGCGCTGCGGCGCGAGGGCGACACGGTGCGCGATCTCCTGCTCACCGGCCCCACCGCCGTCGTGGAAGAAGGACTTATTTGAGTTTTTAGTTTTTAGGTAAACAATGATTAATAGATGACTGAGCCCATAATCTCTGGTAAAA
>CAMHMZ010000101.1 GCA_946186375.1 uncultured Clostridia bacterium | reverse complement strand
AAAACTGAAAACTAAAAACTCTTTTCTGAAAACTGAAAACTGACTTCTGAAAACTGAAAACTGACTTCTGAAAACTAACATCACCCGTCCGCGAGCTGGGAGAGGAAGCGGCGGGTGCGTTCCTCGCGGGGGCTTCCGAAGATCTGCTCGGGCGGCCCGGCCTCCGCGACGGCGCCGCCGTCGATAAACAGCACTTGGCTGCTCACCGCCGCGGCAAAGCGCATCTCGTGCGTCACGACGACCATGGTCGCGCCCTCCTCCGCCAGCTGCCGGATCACCCGCAGCACCTCGCCCGTCAGCTCCGGGTCGAGCGCGGAGGTCGGCTCGTCGAAGAACAGCACCTCCGGCCGCAGCGCCAAGGCGCGGGCGATGGCGACGCGCTGCTGCTGCCCGCCCGAGAGCTGGTGCGGATAGGAGCGCAGCTTCTCCCCGAGCCCCACGCGCTTTAAGAGCGCGGCGCCCTCGGCTTCGATCTCCGCAAGCCTTTCGCGCTCACGCGTGCCGGCCAACAGCCTCGGCGCGAGCGTCACGTTCTCCAGCGCCGTGTACTGCGGAAAGAGGTTGAAGCTCTGGAACACGAGGCCGAAGTGCAGCCGGTTTTTCCGCCGCTCCGCCTCGCTCAGCCCGACGCCGCGGGACGCGTCGAAGATCGTCTCGCCCGCGACGGCGATCCGCCCGCCGTCCGCCGTCTCGAGAAAATTCAGACAGCGCAGCAGCGTTGTCTTGCCGCCGCCGGAGGGGCCGATGACCGAGAGCGTCTGCCCCTGCTCGAGCGAGAAGCTCAGCCCCCGCAGCACCTCGGCGCCGCCGAAGCTCTTTTTCAGATCCTTTACTTCCAGAAATGCCATGGCGCGCCTCACACTTTGAAATAGCCCAGCCGCTTTTCCAGCCGCCCCAGCAGCACGGTCAGCAGCCCGGAAAACAGCAGGTAATAGACGCCGGTGAAAAACAGCGGCCAGATGATGCCGGAGGCCTTGATGAAGCTCTGGCCCTCCCACATGAGCTCGTACACCGCGATCACCCGCACGAGCGAGGTGTCCTTGACAAGGGTGATGACCTCGTTGCCGATGGGCGGGACGATGCGCTTGACGACCTGCAGCAGCGTCACGCGAAAGAAGATCTGCCGGTTCGTCAGCCCGAGCACCTGCCCGGCCTCCCGCTGCCCGGCGGGGACGCCCTCGATCCCGCCGCGAAAGATCTCGGAGAAATAGCAGGCGTAGTTGAAGATGAAGGTCAGCGCCGCCGCGGTGAAGCGTCCGGCCGCGCCGCCGCCCCACCAGTTGTCGCCGAGGAGGATCCCCGGCCCGTAGTAGACGACGAGCAGCTGAAGCATGAGGGGCGTGCCGCGCACGATCCAGACGACGAGCTTCACGGCGTATTTGAGCGGCCGGAAGCGGCTCATGGAGCCGAGTGAGAGCAGCAGTCCCAGCGGCAGCGCTCCGAGCAGCGTCAGCGCGAAGATCTCCAGCGAGCGCAGAAAGCCGCTGTTGAGCGCGCGCAGAACGGTGATGAACATAGACCCACTCCCTTACCCGCGCCCGCGCGCCAGGCGGCGGGCGGCATTCTTCAGCCGATCACGAAGTCGGCCACGTCATAGGTCTCGGCGATGGCCTGCACCGTGCCGTCGGCCCAGGCCTTGGCGTAAAAGTCGTTGTAGGCCGCGACGAGCTCGCTGTCCTGCCGGAAGCCCACGCCGTAGACCTCCTCCGTCAGCGACAGCTCGTAGACGAGATCGGCGTAGCTCGTGCCCTCGCCGGTCATGGCCCGGGCCATCGACAGATCGATGACGCAGGCGTCGGAGGTCCCGGCCTCGACCTCCATCAGAGCGTCCGCCTGCGTGAGCAGGGCGGTGATGCTGAGGCCCGCCTCCTCGGCGGCCGCCTGCCCGGCCGAGCCCGCCTCCACAGCGACACGCAGAGAACTCAGGCTTTCGACGTCTTTGACCTCGGCGGCCAGCTCCTTTTTCAGCACGACGACCTGGGCGTTGTTCCAGTAGGGCTCGG
Source organism: uncultured Clostridia bacterium (assembly GCA_946186375.1). Classification (GTDB taxonomy): domain Bacteria; phylum Bacillota; class Clostridia; order Oscillospirales; family Oscillospiraceae; genus Limivicinus. The sequence continues at coordinate 3,993 of CAMHMZ010000101.1, read as the reverse complement.
AGCAGCCCATGGAGGAGAGGACCTCCTCGGTGAGTGTCATGCCGTTCCAGACGCAGTCGATGTTCTTGTCATTGAGCTCGAGGAGCTTGTTGTCCCAGTCGATCTCCAGGAACTCGGCCTCGACGCCGAGCGAGGCGGCAAAGGCGCGGGCGAGATCGGCGTCAAAGCCGATCCAGCTGCCGTCGTCGCCGCGGTAATCCATCGGCGCGAAGTCCGTGATCCCGACGATCAGCGTCCCCTTGTCCTTGACATAGGCCAGATCCCCGGCCTCCCCGGCCGCGCCCTGCTGCCCGCAGGCGGCGAGCAGGAACAGCATGGTCAGCGCCAACAGCGTACAAAGCATCTTTTTCATGTTCGTGTCCTCCTCAAGGGATTTAATACGTTAGCATAATAACACATTAGCGAAATAAAGCAAGAGAAAGATCCCTGCTATGCTGTGCGAAATTTGCACAGCATAGCAGGGATCGCCTCTTTAATTCCTACTATTTTTGTGGTATATTGCGAGGGAAGGCGGCAAAGCCATCGGGAAGAAGGGAAAGCATTGAATGTGACGAGCAAGGGGCGCTACGCGCTGCGGGTCATGCTCGACCTCGCGCAGCACCCGGAGGAGGGCACCATTTCGCTCAAGACCATCGCCGAGCGGCAGGAGATCTCCATGAAGTATCTGGAGATGATCGTCGCGGGGCTGAAAAAGGCGGAGCTGCTGGAGTCCACCCGCGGCAAGGAGGGAGGCTACCGCCTCTGCCGCGCGCCGGAGGATTACACGGTCGGGGAGATCCTGCGCTCGCTGGAGGACAATCTGGCCCCGGTCTCCTGCCTGCGCGCAGACGGGGTGCGCTGCGACAAGGCGGCCGCCTGTGCGACGCTGCCGATGTGGAAGGAGCTTGACGAGATCACCAACGCCTATCTCGACGCCGTGACGCTGCAGGATCTGCTGACGGGCGAGAAGTGGCGGGAAGAGAAAGTATAAGAGAAAGGAAGAAGACTTATGTTTGTATACGCGGATAACGCGGCGACCACGAGCGTCAGCAAGACGGCGCTGGAGGCCATGCTGCCCTATCTGACAGAGGAGTTCGGCAACCCCTCGAGCCTGTACGCCTTCGGCCAGAGGGCGAAGGAGGGGCTCGAGCAGGCGCGCGAGGACATCGCCCGCTGCATCAACGCCGACGCGCGCGAGATCTATTTTACCTCCGGCGGCAGCGAAGCCGACAACCAGGCCATCATCTCCGCGGCGCGGCTCGGCGCGCGCAAGGGCAAAAAGCACATCATCTCCACGGCTTTTGAGCACCACGCCGTGCTGCACACGCTCAAAAAGCTCGAAAAGGAGGGCTTTGAGATCACGCTCCTGGACGTGCACGCCGACGGCGTGGTGCGGCTTGAGGACGTCGAAAAAGCCATCCGGGAGGATACGGCGCTCGTGACGGTGATGTTCGCCAACAACGAGATCGGCACCGTGCAGCCCATCACCGAGATCGGCGCCCTGTGCCGGGAGAAGAAGATCCCCTTCCACACGGACGCGGTGCAGGCCGCCGGGCACATGCCCATCGACGTGAAGGCCATGAACATCGACATGCTCAGCATGTCCGGCCATAAGTTCCATGCGCCTAAGGGCGTGGGCGTTCTCTACTGCAGGCGCGGCATCCCCCTCACGAACGTCATCGAGGGCGGCGCGCAGGAGCGCGGCCGGCGCGGCGGCACCGAGAATGTGGCGGGCATCGTCGCCATGGCCGCGGCGCTAAAGGAGAGCTGCGAGCATATGGAAGAGAACACCGCGAAGATCATCCCCATGCGCGACAAGCTCTTTGCCGAGCTGAGCAAGATCCCCCACAGCAAGATCAACGGCAGCCTCGAGCACCATGTGCCCGGCACGGTGAACATGTGCTTCGAGGGCATCGAGGGCGAGAGCCTGCTGCTGATGCTGGACGACCGGGGCGTCTGTGCCTCCTCGGGCAGCGCCTGCACCTCCGGCTCGCTCGACCCGAGCCATGTGCTGCTGGCCATCGGCCTGCCGCACGAGGTGGCGCACGGCTCGCTGCGCCTGTCGATCGGCGAATACAACACCATGGAGCAGATCGACCACATCATCGAGGTCGTGCCCCAGGTGGTCGACTATCTGCGCAACATGTCCCCGGTCTGGGACGAGCTGCAGAAGGGCGAGCGGCCGCATCTGATATAAATCACCGCAAACCCGCTTCGCAAAACGGCAAAGTACACGATAAGGCTTTTACTTCATCACGATAAACAGGGGAGGAACTAACAATGGCACTTTACAGTGAAAAGGTCATGGACCATTTCCGCAATCCGCGCAACATGGGCAAGATCGACGACGCCGACGGCATCGGCGAGGTGGGCAACGCCAAATGCGGCGACATCATGCGCATGTATATCAAGGTGGACGACGAGGGCGTCATCACCGACTGCAAGTTCAACACCTTCGGCTGCGGCAGCGCGATCGCCACGAGCTCGATGGCGACCGAGCTCATCATCGGCAAGCCCATCGACGAGGCGCTGAAGCTCTCGAACCAGGCTGTGGTCGAGGCGCTCGACGGTCTGCCCGTGCACAAGATCCACTGCTCCGTGCTGGCCGAGGAAGCCGTGCGCGCCGCCGTTAAGGACTACTACGACCGCCGCGGCATCGCCTACGACCCCGAGCAGTTCCAGTTCACCGACGAGGAAGAGGAGCACACGCATCAGACGGAAGACTGAGTGATAAGTTTTCAGTTTATAGTTTTTAGTTTTTAGAAGTATTGTCCGCCCTTGGAAAAAAGATGCGGCGAATTCGAGAAAAAGTCGAATTCGCCGCATTTTCTATGGTTTAAACAGTTTATTCTCCGGAAGGGCGCAATGGCCTCCCATACTCTGCGAAATGTTCGTCTCGTTTCTAAAAAATAAAAACTCAAAACTGAAAACTACCGCTTGTATCCGGTCCGGCGGTCGACGATCGTGGTCGGCTCCTTGCCCTCGAGATAGAGGGCGAGGTTTTTGGCGGCGATGGCGACGATGCGCTCGAAGGTCTCCGGCAGATGATAATCCCCGGCCACATGCGGCGTGATCAGCAGGTTTTCCAGCTCCCAGAGCGGGCTGTCGGGCGGCAGGGGCTCGGTCTCCGTGACGTCCACGCCCGCTGCGGCGATCAGCCCGTCGGCCAGTGCGCGCTGCAGCACCTCGAGCGCCACGGCGCTGCCGCGGCCACAGTTGACGAACACGGCGCCCGGCTTCATCCGCTGAAAGCGCTCGTAGGTATAAAGATGCTCCGTGGCGGGCGTCCCCGGCAGGACGGAGAAAACGACGTCCGCCTGAGCGAGCAGCTCGTCGAGGTGCTCCATGGTGTAAAGCTCGTCCACTTCCTTCGGCTTTTCGCCGGGGCGGCGCTTGACGGCGAGCACGCGCGCGCCAAGAGCCTTGGCCATGCGCGCGTAATGCGTGCCGATATCGCCCAGCCCCACAACGAGCACGACGGCGTCGGCGATGCTCGTGACGCCGCCGCGGTCGCGCCAGACATGCTGCCGCTGGCCGTCGCGGTAGAGCGGGAGCTTCTTCTGCAGCGCGAGCGTCATGGCCAGCGCGTGCTCGGCCACGGCCTTGCTGTAGGCGCCGGTGGCGTTGCAGAGGAGGACGTCCTCCCGCAGGATGCCGGGCTTGAGATAGGCGTCGGCGCCCGCGGAGTTGAGCTGGAAAAGGCGCAGCTTCTCCGCCCCGGCGATCAGCGCGGGGGAGATGTTGCCGATGATGACCTCGGCGTCGGCGGCCTGGGCGGCCGTCACGTCCTTTGCGGGCACATAGGTGAAGCGGCAGCCGGGGGCCGCGGCCTCCAGCAGCTCCTTATGGCGCTGCTCCACCGGCAGCGCGACCAGGATGTTTTTCATACAGGAACCCCCCTTGAATGAGTTTTCAGAAGTCAGTTTTCAGTTTTCAGATAAGCGAGAAATTGGAGTTTATCGCTGAGTTTGAAATGATGTCGTAGGGGCGGCTATCAGCCGCCCGCGGACATGG
>CAMHMZ010000100.1 GCA_946186375.1 uncultured Clostridia bacterium | reverse complement strand
TAGCCGCCCCTACGGCGTGGACGTCAATTTCCTCGTTCTATCCCTCGTTTTCCCTGTATTCCGAATTCCGAATTCCTCGCTAAACTCCCGTTTACCTTTCTGAAAACTGAATTCTGAAAACTTAAAACTCCTCAAAAGCCGTAGAGCTCGCTGAGGATCTTCACGGCGTCCTCGACGCGGCCCTCGGAGAAGGGGCTGACAAAGCCCTCGTCCACAAGGCCCATGATGCCGTTGAAGTCGTGCCGGAGTACACTCAGATACTTCTCCATGCCCTTGCCCGCCTCCTCGCACTCGAGGGCGTAGATCTGCATGGCAAGGTCATTGGAGATGGGGTACGAGACAACGTAGAAGGGCGACTCGAAAAAGTGCGTGATGTCGATCCAGCTCATGCCGTAGTACCAGTCGTAGCCGGCGGAATAGAAGCCGTAGGCCTTGGTCTGCCGGAGCATGATCTCGTTGAGCTTTTCGGCCGTCAGCTCGTCCTCGCTCAGCGCGTAGACCTCCTTCTCGAATTCCGCGAAGGCCGCCTGCTGGATGTACATGCTCACGGTGTCGATGGCCTTCATGCGGGCGATGTTCTGCACGTCCTCCTCGCTCATCGTGTTCGACAGGCGGGAGAGGATCAGCAGCTCCATGGCCTGGGAATAAACCTCCGCGAGGTCGATGCCCTCCTCCATGGCGCCTTCGTTGACATAGCCGTCGCAGAAGTGACCGAACTCATGCGCGAAGCTCAGCACGTCGGAGCTGTCCCCTGCCGCGCCCAGAAACACGAAGGGGGCCTCATAATCGGGGATATAGGTCTCAAAGGACATCTGCGCCTTTTTCGGGCTCGGGCCGATATCACAGAGATCGTATTGCTCCATGAAGGCGAAGGCCTCCGCCACGTCGCCGCCGACCTCGCCCGCGGCCGTCTGCAGCGTCGTGAAAAGCGTCTCCTCGCTCACGAGGTCATAGTTGATATGACCGTAGGCATTGACGGACATAAGGCGCTTGTAGAAGGGCACGGCGGACTTGCGGATCTGCTCGAGATAGCCGTCGGCGTCGGCGGGGCTGTAGTCCCGGTCAAAATAGAACTCGTACTGCATCTGCTCGTAGCTTTCATAGTCGAGCTGCGCCGCCATGGCCTTGCGCACGCCCACGAGCTTGATGTAGATCTCCGCGAGCTGGGGGTTATAGGTCTCATAATAGATCTGCAGGGCGCGGTTATAGTCTGCCCCGTCGATGTTCTCGAGCAGCGTGAAGAAGTCCTCCTCCCTGCCGTCGAAGAGGATCGTGGGCGCGGCGACGAGCTCGTGATAACGGGCGAGCAGGTCGCTCTCCTCCTGCAGCAGCGCCACGTACTCGTCGGAATAGATCGAGTCCTCGGGGTTGCTGTACTCCTCCTTGAAGCCCTCCCAGAAATAGCCCTTCTCCAGCTTATCGGCCAGCTTCGAGCCCGCGCAGGCATAGTAGAGCTTGTCATAGGCCTTCTGCACCAGGGCGTATTCCTCGCTGATCCACTCGAATTCGTCGGCATAATAGTCGTCCGTCATGTCGAGATAGCTGTGGATCTCCGCGAGGGTGTACATCGTGTAGAAGCTGTAATACCAGTCAAAGCATTCGTCCAGCTTCGCCGTGACCTTTTTATAGGAGGCGTTCGCGTCCAGCAGCTCCTGCAGCTCCTGCATGAGCACGTCCATCTTCTCCGGCTCCGGCCGGGTATAGACCATCTCGCCGAAGGGGATCGTCTTCTCGTGGGCGCTCGCCTCGTCCCCGCCGCCGAAGAGCTCCTCGAGCGGCTGCGGCATGGCGCAGCCTGCGAGCATCACCAGCGCCAGAACGAGCGAGAAAACCGAAAGCATTCTTTTTTTCATCTTTGCCCTCACCTTGTTGACAGGATGGAAAGAGTGTACCACAGTTTGCCCGGAAAGGGAATACTTGAATTTGACGCCGTCTTTTTATATAATGGCAGCAGAGTGAAACGCGCCTGCGCGCATTGTCATATCAGCAAAGGAGACGCTATGAGTGAGATCTATGTGACCGGGCACCGCAACCCGGATACCGACTCCATCGTGGCCGCCATCGCCTATGCCAATCTCCGCAACGCCCTCGGCGACCGGGACTATCGCGCCGCCCGCATCGGCGCTATCAACGACGAGACGCAGAAGCTGCTCGACCGCTTTGGCTTCGAGCCTCCCCTGCTCGTCAAGAGCATGCGCACGCAGGTGCGCGATCTGGATTTCGACCACCCCCCTGTCTTCGGCGCCTCTGTGACGCTGGATCTGGCCTGGCAGGCCATGCGCGAGGGGAAGATCGCCGCCGTGCCCGTCACGGACGAGGAGGGCGCGCTCTATGGCATGCTCTCGGCCGGAGACATCGCCACCTACGACATCGAGACCATCCAGGACGACCGGATCGAGGACCTGCCGCTGTTTAACCTTTTGAGCGTGCTGGAGGGCACGCTCGTCAACGAATTCAGCACCACCGTCTCGAGCATTTCCGGCAAGCTCGGCATCGCCCTGCCGCAGGACATCGACGAGACGATCCTCTGCAATCCGGACCGGATCCTCATCTGCGGCAGCCAGCCGGAGCTCATCGCCCACGCCATCGAAAAGGGCGTCAAGTGTGTCATCATCTGCCGCTCGGACATCCGTCCGGAGTGGCAGAGCTCTCCCGGCGGCACGGTCATCATCTCCTCACCCTTCTCTCCGCGCCGCGTCTCGCGCCTCATCTATCAGGCCATCCCCGTCAGCCGCGTCTGCCAGAAGGAGGAGCTCGTGGCCTTCCACCTGGACGACTTCGTGGACGACGTGCAGGAGACCATGCTCAAAAGCCGCTACCGCAGCTATCCCGTGCTGGACGAGAACGACCGGGTCGTCGGCACGCTCTCGCGCTTCCACCTGCTGCGCCCGCGCCGCAAGCGCGTGGTGCTCGTGGATCACAACGAGGCCTCCCAGTCCGTGCCGGGGCTCGAGCAGGTGGAGATTTTGGAGATCATCGACCACCACCGTCTGGCCGATATCCAGACCAAACAGCCCATCCGCGTGCGCAACGAGCCCGTCGGCAGCACGAACACCATCCTCACGGCCATGTACCAGGAGCACGGGCTCGTCCCCTCCCCCAAGATGGCCGGGCTCATGGCCGGAGCGATTTTGTCCGACACAGTGCTCTTCAAATCCCCCACCTGCACCAAGCGCGATATCGCCATGGCCGAGCGCCTCAGCCGTATCGCGGGGCTCTCGCTCGAGGAGATCGGCCGTTCGCTCTTCTCCTCCGTCAGCCGCGACAAGAGCGCGGAGGAGCTCTTCCGCACGGATTACAAGCAGTTTCACATCTCCGGGCAGAACATCGCCGTCAGTCAGATCACCTGTGACGACTCCGCGGTGCTGCTGGAGCGGAAGGAGGAGTTTCTGTCGGTCATGCGCAGCATGAAGAAGGCCGGCGCCTTCGACATGGTGCTGCTGATGATCACGGACGTGCTGAAGGAGGGCACCTGGCTGCTCTTCGTGGGCAGCGACGAGGTGATCGGCCAGGCCTTCGGCGCCGAGCCGGAGGACAGCCAGCTCTTCCTGCCCGGCGTCATGAGCCGCAAGAAGCAGGTCATCCCCATGCTCACCGCCCTCTGGGGGTGATTCAGTTTTCAGAATTCAGTTTTCAGTTTTCAGAAAGAGAAACGGAAATTGGGCGCTGTCATCCCCTAAAGGACCAGGCGCTTCGCGCCGTCGCTGAGCGTAGGCGAAGCCTTCTCTGTCATCCTGAGCGAGCGAAGCGAGTCGAAGGATCTTAAGATCTTTCGTCGCTGGCGCCCAGGATGTCAGCCCGGCAGAAAAAGCCCGGCGCAATACAAAAGCCCCGGCGAATTCGTAGAATAATACGTTTTCGCCGGGGTTTATTCATTCTTCTGCTTGTACCGCGCGGGCTGTCGGGGACGAAGGCCCCTACTATGGGACAGCGGAACAGGGTGCGCTTCCCCGTCCCTCTTTTTTTCGCATTATGCCCCGCTGCCTTTCGGGCTTTCCTGAGCCTCCTGGATCTTTTTGTTTATTCTGTCTTTGAGTCCTTCGGGAAGCAGCCGCACGAACTGTTCCATAGCTACTCGCTTTTCCGGCTCATCACCGTTGCAATACTGCCCACTCAAGTCAAACTGTCGGCCCTCGCTGTTGACCAGCCAGCAATCAAGGACCCGTTCTTCTTTCATGACGACTCTGATCTCCTTGACCTCGTCATAGACAAAATGCTGCTCAACAAAACTCCCATACGGTCGGTAAACGATCTCTTCGCTGTTAGCGCAGCCGTTGTTGTTGAGCGCAAGGAGGCGAAACGGCAACAGCAGTATCGTTGCGATCAATACTGTCCGCGTCATGATAGCCCATTTGTCTGATCGCGCCCGTTTCGGAAAAAGAGTAAAGGTGCAAAAGCTAATGGCGATCGGGCTCTTGAAGAACAGCGGACAATAAAAAGACAGAAGCAACGCATAAGCCATGTACAACAGTATGGTGAAGCCGCTCCAACCTCCGATATCATAAAAGCGGATCGCGTACGAGTCATTCTGCGCCGATAAAACATAGATCCCTACGGTGGAGGCATAATAATACATCGCCGCCGCCAGCAAAAACGGTACACAATAACGACCCGCATACTCCGGCGGATCCCCTTTGTTATAACTCTTTTTAGGCGGCCAATACCACGACGAGCCGCGATAATTATCATAGTTAGGGATCTTGTCATATTTGTGAGGATCCTTTTTGATCGATCTCAGTTTCCATATCAAAAAGCAGATCCAGACAAGGTTGACAAGTGTGACGTATATCATACCGTTCTCCTGTTATTGCCTCTATCGTGTCGGGCGAGCAGAGGAAGCTCCCCATACACCTGTGATTATCTGACAATATGATGATCGTATTTTATAGCCGGCTCACCGTATTGTCAAGAAACTGCGGCAGGCATGGACAGCGGCACTCCCGGAGAGGATCCCGGGAGGCTGCTCGTTCCCTGCATGCTAAACAGGGATTTTCCTGGTGCACGTGCGCCATCTCGAAACCGATGAAAATCCCCGCCGAAAACGCAGCGTTCTGCGAATTCGCCGGGGATATTTGCATGCTTTTAGCTTTTCACTGCCGGCTTTCGATGACGCCGGCCCCTGCAGCTTGAAAGGCTTCCCCGTGCACGGGGAAGCCTTTTGAACGCTGAACGCCTTAATGTCGTTCTCTTCTGAAAACTGAAAACTGACTTCTGAAAACTCACTAATTCCGAATTTTACCGAAAGATCCCCAGAAAGCCCTTCTTCTCGTAGGGGGCGGCGCTGACAGAGAGGACGCGGTAGCCCGTGGCCTCGATGGCCTTTCGGAGCGCCTGCTCGTCAACGGCCTCCTCGGTGACGAGGACGGTCTCCCCCTTCGTGTGGGAAGAGCTGACTTTTTTGACCGGGATCGCCTTGCGCACGGCGTCGTTGATATGTGCCTCGCACATGGAACACATCATGCCGTCGATCTTGAGTTTGGTTTCGATCATGCTATCTTCCTCCGTCTAAAAACTAAAAACTGAAAACTAAAAACTCAAAAATGGGGATGTGAAAGCAAGTTTTCACATCCCCGTTTTATTTATGGCTGCATGCCGCAGCTGCCCGAGCAGCCGCCGGAGCAGGCGCCGCAGCTGCCGCAGCTGCCGCCGCAGGAGGACTTGCCCGCCTTTTTATCCCGCACAAGGGAGCGGATGAGCAGAAAGACCACCGCGGCGATGACCGCCAGCAGAACGATGTTGATGAGATTGGCCGCGAGCCACGCGATCATAACAGTTCCTCCTTTCGCGGCAGGGTCAGGTTTCGATCAGTCAACGGTGAGCTTCGAGGCTTCCTTATAGGGACGGAAGAGCTGGAAGCAGAGCGCCGCGAGCAGCAGCAGAGCCACGATCAGACCGACCACGTTCACGCTGCCGACAAAGAGACGGCCGAGCTGCCAGGTGATGAGCGCCATCACGTAGGCAAAGCCGCACTGATAGCCGATGGCAAACCAGGTCCACTTGCGG
>CAMHMZ010000099.1 GCA_946186375.1 uncultured Clostridia bacterium | reverse complement strand
TGAAGACCTCCTCGGTCAGGTAGCGCTCATGCTCGGTCTGCAGGTCGATGCCCCATTCCACGGGGTAATCGAACTTCTTCCCGCTCTTCTTGAGGATCTCGATGGCCTCGGTGTAGCTGACGCGGCCGAACTCGTTCGACACGACGTTCTCCAGGCGCTCCAGGAGCCCCTTGTCCACAAAGCTGTTGAAGAATTCCATCTCCTGCGGGCAGCGCTCGAGCACGCGGTTGATGATATATTTCACCATCGCCTCGGCCACTTCCATGTCGTCGGCCAGATCGGCAAAGGCCATCTCCGGCTCGATCATCCAGAACTCGGCCGCGTGGCGCTGGGTGTAGCTGACCTCGGCGCGGAAGGTGGGGCCGAAGGTGTACACGTCGCCGAAGGCCATGGCAAAGTTTTCGGCGTTGAGCTGGCCGGAGACCGTGAGGTTCGTGGCCTTGCCGAAGAAGTCCTTGCTGTAGTCGACCGAGCCGTCCTCGTTCCGGGGCGGATCGTTCAGATCCAGGGTCGTTACGCGGAACATCTGGCCCGCGCCCTCGGCGTCGGAGCCGGTGATGATGGGCGTGTGGATATAGACGAAGCCGCGGCTCTGGAAAAACTCATGCACGGCCTGCGCCGCCACGCTGCGCACGCGGAAGGTGGCGGAGAAGAGGTTCGTGCGGGGGCGCAGATGCTGGATGGTGCGCAGAAATTCCACGCTGTGGCGCTTCTTCTGCAGCGGATAATCCGGCGTGGACACGCCCTCCACGCAGATCTCGGCAGCCTTGAGCTCGAAGGGCTGCTTGGCCTCGGGCGTCAGGGTCAGCGTGCCGCGCACGATCAGCGCCGCGCCGACGTTCTGGTGGGCGATCTCCTCATAGTTTGCGAGGCTGCCCCGCTCGAAAACGACCTGCAGCGACTTGAAGCAGCTGCCGTCGTTGAGTTCGATAAATCCGAAGTTTTTCATGTCCCGCACGGTACGGACCCAGCCGCAGACAGTGATCTCCTGTCCGCCGAAGGCCGCCGCGTCGGCATAGATCCCCGCGATCTTCTGGCGTTTCATGCTTTGCTCGTCCTTTCTTCGTTCCCGGTCGGAGCCTCGCTCCGGCATATCGGGCTTATCCTATCACGCTTCCTTCGCTTTTTCAAGCGCGGTGCGTGACTTAAAAAATCAGTTTCACCGGCGCGTGGTAGTTGCACAGCTCCACGCAGGTGTGCTCGCCGCCGGCCTCGCCGTCGCGCGTCCAGGCCACGGGCTTGTCGAAGGTGAAGCGCGCGCGGCGCGTGTGCAGGATGATGATGTATTCGCTGTCAAAGCGCTGGCTCAGTACGCTGCTCACGAGATCCCCGAAGCCCTCGACGCTGCCGGGGTCCTTGACGAGCACGAGCTCGCTCAGCCCGTCGCCCAGGCTGACCATCGTGTCCTTCAGCCGCACGATCCCTGCCACAGAGGTGGAGTTGGACATGCTGCCGTAGAAGAAATCTCCCTCGACGACGCCGTCGTCATATTCGACGCGGGTGTGGATCGTCTCGATCTTCGCCAGCTGCGCCGCTCCCTGCAGCACATAGGCCAGATGGCCCAGCAGCTTTTTCTGGTCCTGCGGCGTGGCATAACTGACCTCGGTAAAGGCGCCGAAGGCCGCGATATAGGCAAAATAGGCGTCCTTGCCGAAGCCGCCGACGTCGAAGGGATGGGGTGTGCCGGTGAGGATGCGCCGCACCGCGCCGACCGTGTCGTTCTTCGGCAGACCCAGAGTCGTCGCCACGTCGTTGGCCGTGCCCATGGGGATGTAGCCCACGTCGGGCGCCTTCGGCAGCTGCATGAGCCCCGCCAGCACCTCGCTGAGCGTCCCGTCGCCGCCGATACAGACGACCGTGTCGTATTCCGCGCCGAACTGCGCGGCAAAGCGCGTCGCATCGCCGCGGCCCTGCGTGAAATACAGGGTCGTCCGATAGCCGCCCGCGTCAAGCGCCCGCAGCGCCTCGCCCAGCTCGAGCGCATAGCCGCCCCGGCCCGCGGCCGGGTTGATGATGAGCATCAGTTTTTTTTCCATCGTAATAACCTCATTTAGGGAAAAAGGACACAGGCAAGAGCCTGTGTCCTTCCCGATCCAACCTTACTTGGACAGCCCGTTGAGCTTGACTGTCATTGCGGACTTTTTGCGCGAAGCATTGTTCTTCGGCAGCAGGCCCTTGCCGGCTGCACGGTCAACAGTCTTGACCGCAACTTTATAGGCATTGACGGCTGCGTCCTGGTTCCCCTCGGCAACAGCTGCGTCAAACTTTTTCATCATGGTCTTGAGCTCGGTCTTGTCCGCGCGGTTCTTCGCTCTGAGCTGCTTGGACTTCTCGTCTCTCTTGGCAGAAGACTTGATATTGGCCACGTTCGATCGGCACCTCCTCCTATAATAGTCACGGGTGTTATAAATAACTCGCGTTTAGAGATTATAGCAAACAAAGCCTTGAAAATCAAGTGTTTTTTTCAGAAACTTGGATCTTTTTTTCCTATCTTATATCTTCCGTTCTACGCGGCAACAATATACTATATCTTGCGTTAAGAAAGAAGGAACTGGATACAAATGGTATTTCATGGAAGAACTGATCTGGCCTCCGAGGCGCAGCGCCTCTGGATGGCCTCTGCAGAGAAGACCTCGGCTCTCCGGGGCGTTGCGGCCCGGGAGGAGACGATTGAGGGCTTCCCGGTCTGCTCTGTCCGTATTCTGGACGACGAAGGCGCCGCGGCGCTCGGAAAGCCCCGCGGACAATACTATACGCTGGAGCCTGAGCGCTTTTTCGGCCGCAGCGACGGCTCCTTTGCCGCCTGTGTCCGCGCGCTGGCCGCGCTGATCCGCCGCTGTCTGCCCCCGGATCTTGGCGGCGGCGTCCTTGTAGCGGCGCTGGGCAACCCGGATATCACCCCGGACGCCCTCGGCCCACTGACGGCCGGGCAGATCCTCGTCACGCGGCATCTCAAGACCGCGGAGCCCTCGCTTTTTGACGGCTTTGCTTCCACCGCTCTCTGCCGCCCCGGCGTACTGGGCACTTCCGGCGTCGAGAGTGCCGTGCAGCTGCGCGCCCTGTGTCGGGCGCTCTCTCCCTCCTGTGTGATTGCTGTCGATGCGCTGGCCGGGGCCGACTTCTCCCGGCTCTGCCGCAGCGTGCAGGTCTGCGACAGCGGGATTTCCCCCGGCTCCGGTGTCGGCAACGACCGGGAGCGGCTGGACGAGCGGTCGCTCGGCGTGCCGGTCATAGCGATCGGGGTCCCCACGGTCGTCGACGCGGCTTGTCTTTCAGAAGAAGAGGCCTTGAAGGGTCTCTTTGTCACGCCGCGCGAGATCGACGCGGTCGTCCGCCGCGGGGCGCTCTTGATCGGATATGCCATCGATCTGGCGCTGCACCGCGGACTCTCGGTCGAGGAGATCGCCGCCTATCTGGATTAGAATGTTTCACGTGAAACATTTTGTCGTTTTTCGAAAGTTTCACGTGAAACAATTGCATTCTCCGGCGAATGTGATATAATACCCGCATACAAAACGCGTGACAGGAGGCCGCCATGGCAAAAACGATCGCTCTCGCTAACCAAAAGGGCGGCGTAGGCAAAACGACCAGCTGCGTCAATCTCGCCGCGGCCCTGCATCTGATGGGGCGCCGCGTCCTGCTTGTGGACGCCGATCCGCAGGGAAACGCCAGCTCGGGTATGGGCGTCTCCAAAGCGAAACGCCCGAATACATATGATATTCTGTCTGGCAGAGCCTCCGCGGCCGACTGCATCGTCCATACCAACTACGGCGATGTGATTCCCACCGGCAAGGAGCTCGCCGCGGCCTCGGTGGAGCTCATCGAGTCCGACCGCCGCGAATATGTGCTCAAGGACGCACTGCTGTCTCTCTTTTCGGAATACGATTATATTTTTATCGACTGTCCGCCCTCTCTGGAGCTTTTGACGGTCAACGCGCTCGTCGCGGCCGACAGCGTGCTGATCCCGATGCAGTGCGAATATTACGCGCTGGAGGGTATTGCGGATCTCATGACCAGCATCCGGCTCTGTTCCCGGCGGCTCAACAAGCGCCTCACCGTGGAAGGCGTCGTTTTGACCATGTACGACGCCCGCATGAACCTCACGCTTCAGGTCGCTGATGAATTAAGAAAATATCTCGGTGACAAGGTGTATCAGACAGTCATCCCGCGCAGCATCCGTCTGACCGAGGCGCCGAGCCACGGGATCCCCGGCGTGGTCTATGACAAGAGCAACAAGGGAAGCCGGGCCTATATGGCGCTCGCCGAGGAATTCGACGCGCGCTGCAGGAAGGTGTAAAGCTATGGCAAAGGAAAAACGCGGACTCGGGACCGGGCTCGACGTCCTCTTCGGCGCGGACAGCGTGGAGGAGGAGGCGGAGCTTCGGACCGTACCGATCGCGCGGGTGGAGCCTCGCGCCGATCAGCCCCGGCAGGTTTTCGACGAGAACGCTCTGCAGGAGCTGGCCGACTCCATTTCCCGCTATGGCCTCATCCAGCCGATCACGGTGAGAAAGCTGGAGGGCGGCTATTATCAGATCATCGCCGGAGAACGCCGCTGGCGCGCCTCGCGTCTCGCGGGACTGCACGAGGTGCCGGTGCGCGTCATCGAAGCCGACGACCGCCGCGCGGCGGAGCTGGCGCTCGTGGAAAACCTGCAGAGAGAGGATCTCAACCCGGTCGAAGAGGCCGAGGGCTACCGCACGCTGATGGAGACCTACGGACTGACGCAGGAGGAGGCGGCACGCAGCGTCGGCCGCTCCCGCCCGGCGATCGCCAACGCGCTGCGTCTGCTGAGTCTCTCCGCGCCGGTGCTGTCTCTGGTTGAAAAGGGAAAGCTCAGCGCCGGACACGCCCGTACGCTGCTGCCCCTCGAGGGAGACAGGCAGCTGGCGGCCGCCGAAGAGATCCTGCAAAAGGAGCTCTCTGTGCGCAGGACCGAACAACTTGTTAAAAAATGGCAAAAGCTGGAAAATGAGAAGCCCGCTCCCGTGCCCTCTCCCCTTGCGGTAGACTACGCCGCGGAGGTATCGGAGAGCCTCAGCCGGGCGCTTGGGCGCAAGGTGCGGCTCGTGGAGGGCGTTCGCAGCCGCATCGAGATCGAATTTTACGGTCCGGACGATCGGGAGGCTCTGATCGAACGGCTCGCTTCCCTCAGCAGGGAATAAAAAAGGAGGACATACGGTGTTAGACATCAAATTTATCCGCGAAAATCCCGAGCTCGTCAAGGAAAACATCCGCAAAAAGTTCCAGGATGCGCGTCTGCCGCTGGTGGATGAGGTGCTGGAGCTCGACCGGCTCAACCGCGCGGCCATCACCGAGGCCAGCGATCTGCGCGCCAGCCGCAACACGCTCAGCAAACAGATCGGCATGCTGATGGGTCAGGCGAAGAAGGATCCGTCCAAGCTGCAGGAGGCCGAGGCGATCAAGGCCCAGGTCAAGGCCAACGCCGAGCGCCTGGCGGAGCTGGAAAAGCTGGAGGAGGACTACGCCGCGCGCATCCACGCGATCATGCTGCAGATCCCCAACATCATCGATTCCTCCGTGCCGATCGGGCCGGACGACAGCGCCAACGTCGAGGTCGAGCGCTTCGGCGAGCCGCTCGTGCCGGACTTTCCCATCCCCTATCATACGGAGATCATGGAGCGCTTCAACGGCGTGGACATGGACGCAGCGGGCCGTGTGTCCGGAAACGGCTTCTATTATCTCATGGGCGATATCGCGCGGCTGCACTCGGCGGTGCTGGCCTACGCGCGCGACTTCATGATCAACAAGGGCTTTATCTACTGCATCCCGCCCTTCATGATCCACGGCAACGTCGTCGAGGGCGTCATGAGCCAGACCGATATGGACGCCATGATGTACAAAATCGAGGGTGAGGATCTCTATCTGATCGGCACAAGCGAGCACTCGATGATCGGCAAGTTCATCGACCAGATCATCCCGGAGGAGAGCCTGCCGCAGACGCTGACGAGCTATTCCCCGTGCTTCCGCAAGGAGAAGGGCGCCCACGGCATTGAGGAGCGCGGCGTCTACCGCATCCATCAGTTTGAAAAGCAGGAGATGATCGTGGTCTGCAAGCCCGAGGACTCCATGGCCT
>CAMHMZ010000098.1 GCA_946186375.1 uncultured Clostridia bacterium | reverse complement strand
GCGCCCTCCTGGGCGATCTGCTGGATGCCCTTTTCAAACTGCTTGCGCTTCATGGTGTCGACGCGCTCGACCGCGGCGAAATGCTCCGGCGCGAAGGTCGGGATCCCCTCGAAGGTGACGTTCATCCCCTTTTCACAGATCGTGTCGCCGATCGAGAAGATGCCCGGATCGAAAACGCCGATGATGTCGCCGGCATAGGCCTCGTCGATGACGGCGCGCTCCTGCGCCATGAGCTGCTGCGGCTGGGCCAAACGCAGCGCCTTGCCGCCCTGGACGTGGAAATATTCCTTATCACGCTCAAAGCGGCCGGAGCAGATGCGCATGAAGGCGATGCGGTCGCGGTGCGCCTTGTTCATATTGGCCTGGATCTTGAAGACGAAGGCCGAGAAGCCCTCGTTGAAAGGATCGACCGTCCCCTTCTCCGTCTCTCGCGGGAGCGGCGGCATGGTCATGCGCAAAAAGCTCTCCAGGAAAGGCTCCACGCCGAAGTTATTGAGCGCTGAGCCGAAGAAGACCGGGCTGAGCTCGCCGCTGCGCACTAAATCGAGGTCGAACTCATAGCCCGCGCCGTCCAGAAGCTCCACGTCGTCCTGCAGCGTCTGCCGAAGCCGCGGCCCGATCAGCTCGTCCAGCGTTGCCGTGTCGTCCAGCGAGCACTCGATCGCGCGGATCCTGTTCTGTCCGCGGTGAAAGTCCTGGAAAGCGAGGATCGCGCTCTTTTCGCGGTCGTAAACGCCCTTGAATTCCTGCCCGCAGCCGATGGGCCAGTTCATCGGGTAAGTGCCGATGCCGAATTCCTGCTCCAGCTCCTCCATCAGATCGTAGGGACTGCGCGCTTCGCGATCTAGCTTGTTGATAAAGGTGAAGATTGGGATATGCCGCATGGCGCAGATCTTGAAGAGCTTGCGGGTCTGCGGCTCGATGCCCTTTGCCGCGTCGATGACCATAACGGCGCTGTCGGCCGCCATAAGCGTGCGGTAGGTGTCCTCCGAGAAATCCTGATGGCCCGGGGTGTCGAGGATGTTGATGCAATAGCCCTCATACTCAAACTGCATCACAGACGATGTGATAGAAATGCCGCGCTGCTTCTCGAGCTCCATCCAGTCGGAGACAGCGTGGCGCGCCGTGGCCTTCCCCTTGACGGAGCCGGCCAGCTGGATCGCGCCTCCGTAGAGCAGGAGCTTCTCCGTCAGCGTCGTTTTACCGGCGTCTGGGTGGGAGATGATGGCGAAAGTGCGGCGGCGTTCGATTTCTTTTTTCATTTGTTCAGACATACGATTTTTTCCTTCCTTTTTGTTCTTCAATCGCAGTCCGTTTCTCAACAAGGCATGGTTTTGCCCTCCTTATGTGTTTGACGCTTTATGCTAACATAGTTTCGCCGGAAAAGCAAAGGCTTTTGCTCTTCCGGCGAAAGTTTTTACTCTTTTTTCATCATCTGCGCCGCGACGCGCAGCATGAGCTTTTTGGTGCCGACCTTTTCAAACTGCACTTCGATCAGAAAATCTCCGCCCATGGGCGTCATTTTCTGCAGGACGCCGGGGCCGAAGGCCTTGTGCGTCACATGATCGCCCTCGTGAAAAGCGGGCGCCTGCGTCTGTCTTGGCGCTGCGGTTGGAGCCTGGACCGTTTTCGGCGGCGCAACCTTGTATGCAGTTTTCTGCGTGACCTGGTGAGAATATGTGCCCGTCTCCCGGCGGTCGTGATAGCCGTAGCCTTTGGGAACGTTTTTCTTTTCGATGTGCTCCTCCGGGATTTCGTCGACAAAGCGTGAAACGCGGTTGGCCGTCGTCCGCCCAAAAAGCATGCGCTGTCGGGCGCACACGATATGCAGCCGCCGCATCGCGCGGGTGATGGCGACATAGCAGAGCCTGCGCTCCTCCTCCATTTCCTCCGGCTCTCCGATGGCGCGGATACTCGGGAAGATGCTCTCTTCCATGCCCACAAGAAAGACCGTCGGAAATTCCAGTCCCTTCGCGCTGTGCATCGTCATCATCACGACGCAGTCGGCGTCCTTGTCGTAGGTGTCCATGTCGGTGTAGAGCGCGACGTCGGCCAGAAAGCCCTCGAGTGTGTTGTCGCCGGACTCCTTCTGATAAGTGAGGATGTTGGTCTTGATCTCGCGCACGTTCTCGGCGCGGGCTGTGTCCTCCACGGTCTTCTTCTCTTCGAGCATACGCAGATAGCCGGTCTTCTCTAAAAGCTCGTCGAGCAGCAGATCCGGGCCCAGCTCCGCGGACTTTTCGTGCAGCTCCGTGATCATGGCGGCAAACTGCCGCATGCGCAGCGCCGCGCGGCTCAGCTCCGGATAGGCGTCGGCCTTCTCCAGCACTGCGAAGAGGCTCGTGTTCTCCCGCCCGGCGATCTCCTGCGCCAGCTCCACGCTGCGCGCGCCGATGCCGCGCGGCGGATTGTTCACGATCCTTGTCAGACGCAGATCGTCGTTCGGCGCGGCGATGACGCTCAGATAGGCCAGCACGTCCTTGACCTCAGCACGGTCGAAGAAGCGCGTGCCGCCGATGATGCGGTACGGGATGCCGTTGCGCTTGAAGGCATATTCCAGCTGGTTCGACTGGGCGTTCATCCGGTAGAGGATCGCGTGGTCGCGCCAGTTGGCACCGCGTCCGTATTCGCCCATGATACAGGAGGCGACGTACTGCGCCTCGTCGTTTTCGTTGTCGGCGACGTAGAGCTTGATGAGCTCGCCGCGGTCCTTGTCGGTCCAGAGCTCCTTGCCCTTGCGCCCGACGTTGTTGCGGATGACGGCGTTGGCCGCGTCCAGGATGTGCCCTGTGGAGCGGTAATTCTGCTCCAGGCGGATCGTGCGGCAATGCTTGTATTCGCTCTCGAAGGACAGGATGTTTTCGATCGTCGCGCCGCGGAATTTGTAAATGCTCTGATCGTCGTCGCCCACGACGCAGATATTGCCCCAGCCCTCGGCCAGGATGGAGGCCAGCAGATACTGCAGGTGGTTCGTGTCCTGGTATTCGTCGATCAGCACGTAACGGAAGCGGCGCTGCCAGTGCTCGCGCACGTCCTCCTGCTCCTGCAGCAGCTTGACCGTAAAGGATATGAGATCGTCAAAATCCATCGCCCCGGCGGCAAACATCCGGCGCATGTACTCGCTGTAGATCTCCCCCACGCGGGTGCGGCGGATGTCTCCGGAGGCTCTCGCCTGGCGGAGATAGTCCGAGGCAGTGATCTGTGCGTCCTTGGCCGCGCTGATCTCGCTTAAAAGCGCGCGGGGCACAAAGCTCTTTTCGTCGAGATCCATGTCCTTCACGATATGTTTGACGAGGCTCTGGCTGTCGGCGGTATCGTAGATCGTAAAATTGGACGGAAAGCCCAGCCGTTCCGCGTCGCGGCGCAGGATACGCACACAGGCCGAATGGAAGGTGCAGGCCCAGATATCCCCGGCCGCCTCAGCTCCCAGCATGCGCTCCAGGCGCTCCTTCAGTTCGCCCGCGGCTTTGTTGGTAAAGGTGATGGCGAGGATGCGCCAGGGCTCCACCGGGTCGAGCGCCGCAGCAAAGCGGCCGCGCTCCCCGCCCGCTTCGAGAGCGGCGAGCATCTCTTCGTCCGCGCCCTCCGGCAGCTCGTCCGTGTCGGACGCCCGGCCATAGCGCAGGAGATTGGCGATACGGTTGATAAGAACCGTCGTCTTGCCGCTGCCGGCGCCTGCCAAAATGAGCAGCGGACCTTCCGTGGCCAGAACGGCCTCCTGCTGGCGGTCATTCAGGTTTTTATAGTCCGCGCGGATCAGAGCGCGGCGTGCGTCAATAAAACGCTTTTCAAAATCAGTCATCATGTGCTGGATTGTACCACAGTTCGTCACCTGTGGCAAGGAGGAACTTATGATCTATTGCTCCTCCATCTCTTCCCGCAGCCGCTCGATCGCGCGGCGCTCAAGACGGGAGATCTGGACCTGTGAAACACGCAGCACCCTGGCGCAGCTCTGCTGCGTCATGCCGTGGTAATAGCGCAGAGAGACAACCTGCCGCTCGCGCTCGGGAAGCTTTTCGATCGCGGCATGCAGAGCGACGTGCTCGACCATCTTCTCCTCCGCCGCGTAATCACCCAGCACGAGCTCCAGGCTGAAGCCGTCCTCCCCCGCCTCGCGCTGCAGGCTCTCCGCGGGTCCCGCGGCTGTCTCGACAAAGGCGAGGTCCTCCGGCGTCATGCCCGTTTCAGACGAAAGCTCGGATACGTTCGGCTCGCGGCCGAGACGCTGCTCCAGCGTCTGTCGCGCCGTGCGGATCCTTGCCGCCTGCTCCTTGATCCCGCGGCTGACCTTGACCGTTCCGTCGTCGCGCAGAAAGCGACGGATCTCACCCGAGATCTTAGGCACGGCGTAGGTGGAAAAACGGGTGCCGAAGCTCTCGTCAAAGCCGTCGATAGCTTTCAGAAAGCCGACGCAGCCGAGCTGATACAGATCCTCCGGATCGACGCCGCGCCCGAAAAAGCGCCTCGCGACGCTCCAGATGAGACCGGCGTTCTCCTCAACGAGCTTTCCGGCCGTCTCCCGGTCTCCCTGCTGCGCCGCGCGGATCGCTTCAAAAAGCGCATCGCTCATCGCGAGCCGACGCGCGGGCAGATCGCACGCTGCATAACGACCGTCGTTCCCTTTCCCGGCGCCGAGCGCACGCGCAGCTTGTCCATGAAGCTCGACATGATCGTAAAGCCCATGCCGCTTCTCTCCTGTCCGCCGGTGGTATAGAGCGGCTTCATGGCCTGCTCCACGTTTTCGATTCCGCGCCCCCAGTCGCGGATGCTGATCTCCAGAAGCTGTCCCTCCAGGATGCGCAGGCGCATGCTGATCCGGCCGATACTGTCGGGATAGGCGTGGACGATGGCGTTTGTGACGGCCTCGCTCACGGCCGTGCGGATATCGCCGAGCTCCTCCATGTTCGGGTCAAGCTGCGAGGCGAAGGCCGCCGCGGCCGCCCGGGCGAAGGCCTCGTTGGCGCTGCGGCTGAGAAACTCCAGCTTTATGTAATTCTGTTCCTTCATAGCAAACCTCCCATGTTTCCGCTCGTCACCGGAACAAGCCGTTCAATGCCCGCCGCCTCGAGCACACGCATCACCTGGGCAGACGGGTTTTCGATACTGAGCCGCCCGCGCAGAAGGCGCATTTTCTCCGCCGAGCGAACGATGACGGCGATGCCCGAAGAATCCATGAAGCTCAGACCGGAGAGCTCCAGCACGCATTCGCGCGGCATGAATTCCTCGATCAGATCGTCGATGCTGCCCAAAAGCCCGCGTGCCTCATGGTGGTCCAGCTCGCCGCTCAGAAAGAGCGTCAGCCTTCCCGAGAAGTAACTGCTGCTTATGTTCATAGACTTCTCTCCTTTTGGATAAAAAATGACCCTGCATATTGCTATGCAGGGTTATTTTATCTCTTTCCGTATGCGGTTTCTGTCGTTTCAGCCGAGGGAAGCGAGGCTGGCGTTGAGATTTTCGATCAGCGCTTCAAGCTTGGCCTTCTTCTCGCGCTCGGCGTTGACGACCGCCTCGGGCGCGCGGGTGACGAAGTTCTGGTTGGAGAGCTTCCCCTCCTGGGCGGCCAGCTGCTTCTGCGCGTTGGCCAGTTCTTTCCTTACGCGCTCGCGTTCCTTGTCGAGGTCGACGAGATCTGCCATCGGCATGAACATGCGGGCGTTGTCTGTCACGACGGAGACCATGCCCTCGCTGCCCTCGGGCGGGCAGTCGACGACGCTCACCTCGCTCGCGTAGGCCAGCTTGCAGATATAGCTCACACCGGCTTCAAAGGCGGCCTTCTTCTCCGTGGCGATGATCAGATGCGCCTTGCGGGAGGGCGGCACGTTCATCTCGCTGCGGCGCGCGCGCACGGCCTTGATCGCGGTCATGACCATCTCGAAGCTCTGCTCGTCGGCGCGGAAGCTCAGCTCTTCCCTGAATTCCGGATAACGCTCGACCATCAGCGCCTCGCCCTCATGCGGCAGCGCCTGCCAGATCTCCTCCGTGATGAAGGGCATGAAGGGGTGCGCAAGCTTCAGAATCTCCGTCAGCACGTAGAGCAGCACCTTCTGGGCGCTGATCTTCAGCTCCTCGCTGTCGCCGTTGAGACGGGGCTTCGTCAGCTCGATATACCAGTCGCAGAAGCTGTCCCAGATGAAATCATAGATCTTGCCCGCGGCCACGCC
>CAMHMZ010000097.1 GCA_946186375.1 uncultured Clostridia bacterium | reverse complement strand
CTCTCGATCCGACGTTACTACAGGCAGTTCGATTATTGAGCCTCACAATCAAAAGAAGGCTGACGGAGCACCGTCAGCCTTCTTTTCTATCCAGTTTTGCCCTCAGCGTGCCGACCAGCGGGCAAATTCCTCGTCCGTTGCGAGGACGCTGTGTGTCTCGCTGACGGCGTGATAGCTGCCCTTGGTATAGTCGATGCCGGAGCTTTTGTAATCATAGGCGATCGCCGTGCGCTGCTTCTCCACCCGCGGGTCCGGGTGCGGAACAGCAGAGAGCAAGCTCTTCGTATAGGGATGCAGCGGACGATCGAAGATGTCCTTCGTCGTCCCGGTCTCCACCAGATGCCCCAGATGCAGCACGCCGATGCGGTCAGAGATGTACTTGACCATGGACAGATCGTGCGCAATGAACAGATAGGCCGCGCCGAGCTCCTTTTGCAGGTCCTTCATCAGGTTGACCACCTGCGCCTGGATCGAGACGTCCAGCGCAGAGATCGGCTCGTCGGCAATGACGAGCTTGGGCTCCATGATCAGCGCGCGGGCGATGCCGATGCGTTGGCGCTGGCCGCCGGAGAACTGGTGGGGATAGCGATTGGCGTGCTCCCGGTCCAGTCCAATGCGCTCCATAATGCGGTAGACTTTTTCCTGCCGCTCGTCAGCATTGACATAGAGGTGATGCACATCAAGGCCTTGAGCGATAATATCTCCCACCTTTTTGCGCGGATTGAGACAGGCCATGGGGTCCTGAAAAATCATCTGCATGCGCGTGCGCAGGTGCCGCGTCTCCGCCGCGCCAAGATGGCCGGAGATTTCCACGCCCTCGAAGAGAACGCGGCCCGCGGTCGGCGTGTAGAGACGAATGATTGAGCGGCCGATCGTGGATTTGCCAGAGCCGGATTCGCCGACGAGGCCGTAGGTCTCTCCCTCGTCAATATAGAACGAGACGCCGTCCACCGCCTTGACCGTGAATTTCTTGCTGACGCGGAAGTACTGCTTCAGGCCCTCCACTTCCAGAAGGTGTTCAGCCATCTGTTCTTTCCCCTCCCCTCATGCTTTCGATGCGACGGCGCAGCGAGTCGGGCATCGCCACCTTGGGCGCGCGCTCGTCCAGCAGCCAGCTTGCCGCAAAATGCGTCTGGCTGATTTGAAACATCGGCGGCTCCGCCTTAAAATCCGCTTCCAGCGCATAGGCGTTGCGCGGGGCGAAAGGATCGCCCGCAGGCAGGTCTACCATGCTCGGCGGCGAGCCGGGGATCGTGTAAAGCCTCTCGCTGCTTTCATCGGAGATGTCCGGCATGCTGCTGAGCAGACCCCAGGTATAGGGATGGCGCGGGTCGTAGAAGATGTCCTCCACCGTGCCTTTTTCCGCAATGCGCCCGGCATACATGACGGCCACATAGTCCGCCACCTTCGCCACGACGCCGAGATCATGTGTGATATAGATTACCGAAATGCCGGTTTTCCGCTGGATCTCCTGGATCAGTTCCAGGATCTTGGCCTGGATCGTAACGTCCAGTGCCGTCGTCGGCTCGTCGCAGATCAGAATGTCCGGGCTGCAGGAGAGGGCAATGGCGATGACCACGCGCTGACGCATGCCTCCGGAGAGCTGGTGGGGATAGTTCCGCATCCGCTTTTCTGCCTCCGGGATGCCGACGAGCTCCAGCAGCTCGATCGCCCGGCGGCGGGCCAGCGCTCTGGACAGGTGCAGATGCTGGATCATCCCCTCCATCAGCTGCATGCCGATCGTCATCGTAGGGTCGAGCGAGGTCATCGGGTCCTGAAAGACCATGGCAATATGCGTGCCGTTGATATGCCGGCGCATCTCGCGGCGGGACAGACGCAGAAGATCCCGCTCCGTCCATTCATCCTTCTCCCGGCAACGATAAAGGATTGTCCCGCCTTCAACAATCTGGTTGGAACTGACAATTCCCATGATCGCCTTGACGGTCACGCTTTTGCCGGAGCCGGACTCGCCCACGATGGCGAGCGTTTCCCCCTGATAAAGGTCCAGATCCACACCGCGCACGGCGCGCACCGTACCGCCGCTTGCCTGGAAGGAGATACGGAGATCCCGGATCGTCAATGTCTTTTCCATGCTCACATCTCCTTCATCTTGGGGTCAAAGGCGTCGCGCAGGCCGTCGGCCATCAGGTTGAAGCTCAGCATCAGCAGTGCCAGCACCGTGACCGGGAAGAGCACCAGGAAGGGATACATGGTCATGGACTTGAAGCCGTCGCTGATCAGCGAGCCGAGGCTTGCCAGAGGAGCGGGGATGCCCAGGCCGATGAATGCCAGAAAGGCCTCGGTGAAGATGGCGTTCGGGATCGTCATCATGCACATGACGATAATCTGGCCGAAGATGTTCGGCAGGATTTCCCGGAAAATGATCGAAAAGGTGTTTTCACCCAGGGTGCGGGAAGCGAGGACGAATTCCCGTTCCTTCAGCCGCAGGGTCTGGGCACGAGTCACGCGGCTCATGCCGATCCACTCAGTGATCATCAGAGCCACGGTGATGCTGGTCAGGCCCGGCTTCATCACCACGATCAGAAGCGTCACGATCACTGTCGTGGGGATCGTGGAGAGGATCTCAACGATTCGCTGGAGGAAGAAGTCAAGCTTTCCGCCATAATAGCCGGAGACCAGCCCGAAGCTCATACCGACAAAGGTGTCGATAAGGATGGCCACCAGCGCCACATACAGCGAAACGCGCGTACCGGTCCATGTCCGCGCAAACTGATCGCGGCCAAGGGCGTCGGTCCCGAAGATGTGCGTCACATCCTCGATTCCCTTCTGGGTATAGACGTTGCTGCGGATCGGCTCGCCGTTGACATACTGGGTATAGACGCCGGAAAAAATCGGCGCGGATTCCCAGCCCGCGATGTGCGGCGGCAGGTTGCGCTGAGACATGTCCTGCGTGCGGTAATCATAACCGCTCAGCGTGGGACCGGCAAAGGCCATAACCACGATAAGTACGATCATTACAAGCCCGAACACCGCGCCGCGGTTCTTGACGAAGCGGCCCAGCGCGTCTTTCCAGAAGCTCTGTGCACTGTAAACCTTATCGATGCCGAGATCCCGGTTCTGTGCCGGTACGAAATCCTCTCTCTCTACGAGAGAGGCATACTCCTTTGCCGTCATCATGTTGAAGCATCCTCCTTTGCCAGACGGATGCGCGGGTCGATCACACCGTAAAGGATGTCCACAATCAGCATCACAGAGATGAACATGATGCTGTAAACGAACACCACCGCCAGCACGACGTTATAGTCATTGAACTGGATCGCCGACACCAGCAGGCTGCCGATACCGGGGATCGCAAAAATCTGCTCCACCACAAGGCTTCCCGTCATCAGCTCGACCGTCAGGGGCGCGAGCACCGTGACGATCGGGATCAGCGCATTGCGAAGACCATGTACGCCGAGCAGCCGAAACGACGATATGCCCTTCGAGTCGGCCAGCAGCATGTAGTCCGAGCCCATGACCTCCACCATTTCGGTCCGGGCAAAGCGCGCGACGGTAGCCATGGAAAACATGCTTAGCGAGATCGTGGGCATCACGGTCGAGCGCGCGGCGTCCGCCGTGCTGTACAGCAGCGGCAGCCAGCCGAGGCGGAAGCCGATAAAATAACTCATGGCCATGGCAAACACATAGGAGGGAAAGGCAACGCCGATAACGGAGACCACCGTGGCGAAAGTATCCAGGAAGGAGTTGCGCTTCATCGCAGCCACAATCCCCATCAGCAGCCCGATGAGCGTGCCGAGCGCCACCGCCTGCACCCCGATGCGGATTGAAACCATAATGCGTGCGCGCAGCAGCGAGGCGATGGGCATATTTTTCTGGATGACATAGGAAACGCCGAAATCCCCGGAGAGCATGGCCTTGAGATAATTGACAAACTGAACGGGAAGGGGCTTGTCCAGGCCGTATTTGGCCTCGAGATTTGCCCGCTGCACCGCGGTGATCTTCTCGTCGTTGAAGGGGCTGCCCGGCATGCTGTGAAGCATGGTAAAGAGAACGGCGAGAATAATGAGGACCGTGACCACCGAGATCAGCACCCGTTTGAGGACGTACTTAAACATACTTTTTCCCCTTTACGAAGGACGGCCGCGCAACCGATGTAGCGCGGCCGCCCTTTAACGGATTTGCTGTATGAATGCTTGTATCAGAAGTTCACATCCACGTCTTTGTAGATCGTTCCCACACCGACGGGGAAGAAAGCCAAACCGGTGATGCCGGGCCGCACCATGGCGGCGGTACCCTTCTGGTAGACCGGAAGGATCACAGCGTGCTCCATCACGAGCGCCTCGGCCTGCTTGAGCGCCTCCCAGCGCTCCTCGTACCGGTTGGCAAGATCGCCGTTGGCGTCCGCGATCAGCTTGTCATATTCCTCATTGCTCCACTCGCCGTAATTGTAGGTCGAGCCGGTCGTCCACATGTCCAGATAGGTCATCGGGTCAGCGTAGTCCGGGCCCCAACGGGTCAGGCCGAGCTGATACTCACGGTTCTGCATCAGTTCGGTACGGCTCTTCTTCGGCTGAGATTTGAGGTTGATGTGTACGCCGGGCAGATTGTTCTCGATCTCGCTCTGCAGGAACTGGGCAATTAGCGGCGTGGAGTCGGAGTCGTCATAGAGAAGCTCGATCGTGACTTCGTCCACACCGAGCTCTTCCTTGGCTGCCTCCCAGTACTCCTGGGCCTTGGCCTTGTCGGTCTGCAGGTAGAGCGGTGAGGTCTCACGGAAGTCCTTGCCGTCCGGGCCGATGGCCAGGCGGTTCGGGATCGCGAAGTCGGCGGGCGTGGAGCCGTCCTGCAGGATCTCATAGCAGATCACGTCCTTGTCATAGCTCAGTGCGATGGCCATGCGCAGGTTTTCGTTCTCAAGGCCGCAGGAATACTCCTCGCTCTTCGGATTGAGGTTGGGGGAGAGATACCACAGATAGCCCTCTTCGATGCGGGTAAAGCCGTCCATGGTCTGGTACTTCACGATCTGGTCGCCGGAGAGGCGGACATAGTCCAGGGTGCCGTTTTCATAGGCCAGCATCGTCTGCTGCGGATCCTTGATGATCTGGAAATTGATTTCGTCCAGATTGACCTTGTCCGCGTCATAGTAGCTGGGGTTTTTCTTGAGCTGATAGGTGTTGCCGCCCACGTCCCAGGCAGACATGTAGAAGGGGCCGCAGCAGAGCAGCTTGTCGGCGCCCAGCGCATACTCGCTGCCGAGCTCCGTGGCAAAGGCCTCGTTGATCGGACAGAAGCTGGGGAAGGTCATCAGGTTCAGGAAATAGGAAACAGGATGATCCAGCTCGACCTTCAGGGTCTTGCTGTCCACAGCGCTGACGCCGAGTTCCTCGATGGGCAGCTCGCCGCTGATGATGGGCGTTGCGTTCTTCACGGCCGCCACTTCCATCATGAAGCTGTATTCGGAGGCAGTCACGGGATCGACCAGACGGCGCCATGCGAAAACAAAGTCGTCCGCCGTGACGGGTACGCCGTTCATCCAGTTGGCGTCCTCACGAATGTGGAACACATACTCAGTAGATTCCTCGTTCGTCTCATAGGATGCGCACAGCGCGTTGACCGGCGTGCCGTCCGCAGCAGTGACGAAGAGCGGTTCGATGATCGCGGAGATAACCTCCAAGCAGTCAGCCTCCGTGGCGATCGTGGAATCCATGTCGAACAGCTCAGCCATACGGCCGACATTCAACACCTTGTAGTCGCCGTCCTCTGCGGTATCGGCAGACGCGGCGTCTGCAGGGGCCGCGGGAACAGGAACCGTTTCCTGCGCGGCAGGAGCGCCGCAGCCCGCCAGCATCAGCAAAGCCAGCAAAAGCGGCAGGATCTTCTTCCAGGTTTTCATGGCGTTCTCTCCTTTTTTCACGGCTCCGTCAAAGCAGAACCATAGTATTCAGCGGTTTCTCACGCTAAATTGACTATAGCATTTTCCATATAACTTGTCAATAACTTTGTACCACTTTGGCGGAACACAGGCGCGGCAATCGCAAGGCCTGTGAAGCAGCAAAATATGGCATATTTTCGCTCTTTCCGAGCACTTCGTTTGGCTCGCCCGAGGCAGAGCATTCGCCTTCGAAAAGCCCGGTCGGACACGAATTGTTAAATTGGTACAAAAAATAACAACAATTATATAAAATGCCGCACGGCGAGCCGAAGCCCGCCGTGCGGCGTTATGATCCTGCGATCGTGATTCAATTATCCTTCTCTTTGGTAATGGACGCTGAAGTTGCACTTATCGCCTCTGGTATA
>CAMHMZ010000096.1 GCA_946186375.1 uncultured Clostridia bacterium | reverse complement strand
CCGGCATTGGCCTGGTCCATGCGGCGCTTGCCCTCGAACTTGAAGGGCTTGGTCACGACGCCGACGGTGAGGATGCCGGCCTCGCGTGCGATGTCCGCCACGGTGGGTGCAGCGCCCGTGCCCGTGCCGCCGCCCATACCGGCGGTGATGAAGACCATGTCGGCGTTCTCGATCGCCTTGGCGATGTTGTTGCGGCTCTCCTCGGCCGAGCGCTTGCCGATCTCGGGATCGGAGCCCGCGCCCTGGCCGTGGGTCATCTTCTCGCCGATCTGGATCTTCTGATCGGCATTGGAGACGGCCAGCGCCTGCTTATCGGTATTTATCGCGATAAACTCGACACCCTGGGTGCCGGTTTTGACCATACGGTTGACTACGTTGTTGCCCGCGCCGCCGACGCCGACGACCTTGATCGTTACAACATTATCCGGACCGGCTTCTGCTTTGAAATCCATTCTGTTTGCCTCCCTGTTTAGTTTCCCCACAATGTATGTGAAAATATGTGTGAACTGTGTTCCTATGTATATTATTACATTTTGTCGCCGTGGTCAAGGAGTTTTTTCGAAGTATTGAAAATTCTTGTAAGCAATTTGTAAATTCTCGCCGTTTCGGTCAATACGGAATGAAATGCGCGGTGCTGCCGTCAGAAACGTCGATGGTCCCGGCGTCCCCCTCCTTGAGCTGGTTCAGAACGGAGAAGAGCATGGCAAATTTGTGGTCGAGCTTCATGGGTCCGCCGACGATGACGTTGTATTTTTCGCCCAGCGCGAAGCTCACGCGATAGGGGTCGGTGAAGTCGATGCGGCGCGTCTCGGCGGCGATGCCGCGCTCCTGCAGCTCCAGCAGCAGGAAGGCCAGATAGTCGACCATCTCCTCGTTGTCGTCGGCCCGCTCGAGCTTTTCGCCGATCATCAGCGTGCCGGGCTCGATGCCGTAGATGGGGATCAGGTCGCCGAGCTCCGTCTCCACGGCCTTGCCGAGCACCTTGCAGTTGTGGTCGATGGTCCACTGCTCGTCGCCGACGGAGAGATAGGCCATCGCCTTGCACTCCACGACGTTGATGGTGACGCGGTTGGGCAGACGGCGGTCCACCGTGACCTCCTCGAGGTAGGGCAGCTTCGTGTACGCGCGGCTGAGCGCGGAGAACTTGTCGAAGAAGAAGAGGTTGTCGCCCTCCTCGATGCCGCTGGCGTTAATGATCTCCTGGTCGGTATAGTGCTCGTTGCCCTCCACGCGGATGTCCGAGACGCGGAAGAAAACGCTCATCACAAAGATGACCGCCACAACGATGACCAGAAAGCCCAGAATGGCGTTGAGCCCGCCGCGTTTGCGGGGCGCTCTCACTTCGCCGTGCTTGCTCTCCGGCGGCAGATTGTTGGAAGATATCCCTGGCATAGGTGTTCTTTCCTCTCTTGCTGGTAGTCTTATGGGTTCAGTATTCCAGAACGACGTCCGCGCCGAGCGCGCGCAGCCTTGCGTCGAAGCGCTCGTAGCCGCGGGTGATATGTCCTTCGTCGAAGAGGAGCGTCTCCCCCTCCGCGCCGAGTCCCGCCACGATCATGGCCGCGCCTCCGCGCAGATCTGTGGCCGTCAGGGCCGCGCCCTGCAGCCGCTCCACGCCCCAGATCTCCGCCGTGCGGCCGCTGACGGTGATATCGGCCCCGAGGCGGCAGAGCTCCGCCGCCTGTCGGAAACGGTTTTCAAAAATGGTCTCCTTGATTTTTGTGCGCCCCTCGGCGCGCAGCAGCGCCGCCATCAGCACGGGCTGCGCGTCGGTTGGAAAGCCTGGATACGGCGCCGTGACCACCTCGCCTACCGCCTTGAGCCGCTGCGCGGCGCGGCAGCGCACGCTGCGGTCAGAGGAGATTATATCACAGCCTGCACGATTAAGGAAGTCCAAAACCGTAGAAAATTGGCGCGGGTCGATCCCGCGCAGCTCGACGTCTCCGCCGGTCGCCGCCGCGGCGCAGACGAGCGTGGAGGCCACGATGCGGTCCGGCGCGATGCGGCAGCTCGCGTGCTCCTTCGCCTGCAAGCCCTCCACGGTGACGGTGTCCGTGCCCGCGCCGCTGATCCTGGCCCCGAGTGTGCGCAGATAGTCCTGCAGCGCGCCGATCTCCGGCTCGCGCGCGGCGCCGCGGATGACCGTTTTTCCCTCCGCCGTGCAGGCTGCGAGCATGGCGTTTTCCGTCGCGCCGACGCTCGGGAAAGGCAGACTGATCTCCGCCCCGTGCAGTTTTCCGGCGCGGCAGAGGATCTCTCCCCCGTCCTCCTCGATTTGCGCGCCCATCTGCCGCAGCGCCGAAAGATGCAGGTCGATCGGCCGCTTCCCGAGCTGGCAGCCGCCGGGCAGAGACAGCCGCGCCTGCCCGCAGCGGGCGATCAGCGCGCCCATAAAAATCACCGAGGAGCGCATCTCCTCCATGAGCCGCCGCGGGATCTCGCTGCCGTTGAGGCCGCGGGAGTCTATGCTCACGCTGCCTCCGCGCTGCTCGGCCCGGCAGCCGAGGTGCCGGAGGATCCGCAGCGCCGCGTCGACATCGCGCAGGCAGGGGACGTTTTCCAGCTCCGTCTCCGCCGGGCAGACCAGCGAGGCCGCCAGGATCGGCAGCGAAGCGTTCTTCGAGCCCTGCACGAAGCAGGCCCCCTCCAGACGTCTGCCGCCGCGGATATGCCAACATTCCATAGAAATACCCCCCGCGCATTGATGTACGCCATCCTATGCGCGAGGGGCTTTTTCAGTGAAAGGCGCTCAGGGCGCGAGCGTCGCGACGAGGCGCACCGGGTTGTGGTCGGAGTCGGTAAAGCCGAGATCGAGCGTTTCGACAGACTTGACCGTGACATTCGGGGAGACGATGTAGCCGTCGATCACGTAGTACTGGGTGTTCACCGTGTCGGCGGGATCGTAGGGCTGGTTGAGCAGACGGCAGGAGGGCACAGCCAGATCGAAGGCGAAGTGCCAGCCCTCGGGCAGCATGTCGTCGTCCAGCACGCCCGGGATCCACAGCTCGGGATGCGTGTTGGGATACGCCTCGAGGCCGCCCGGGAAGATCTGGTTGAAGTCGCCGCCGGCGATGACGTAGTTGCCCTTTTCGTATTCGGCCTGGATGAAGCTCTTGAGCTGGTTGGTCTGGGCGATCTTGCCCTCGCCGTCGTCATAGGCCTCGAGATGGAGATTGACAAGCACGAGCTTCTTGTCCGTCCCCTCGAGCGGCAGGTAGCTGACGAGCAGGCAGCGCTTGAGGTTGGCAATACGCAGCGGCCAGGAGAAGGGGCAGGGCAGCTGGATGCGCTCGGCGCGGTCGACGGCGTAGGCGGTCGTCGTGTAGAGGCCGCTGTTGACCTTGCCCATCGGCGGGAACGGGATCGGCACAAAGGGGCAGGAATAGTTGTAGGCAAAGGCCGCGTTGTCGCTCTGGAGCAGGGCGGTCTCGTCAATGCCGTAGGTGCGGGCGGAGTCGACGTCCACCTCCTGCAGCATGACGAGGTCCGGCTTGTCCTCGGCGTTATAGATCGCGGCGTAGATGCCGCCGAGATATTCGCTGACCTGCATCTTGTCGGCCGCACGGGCGCTCTTGCCGCCGTCCATGAAGAAATCGGAATACTTGCCCAGCCCGGCGTAGCCGATGTTCCAGCTCAAAACCGAGATCTCTCCCTCCGCCGACAGAACGGGAGCGGAGGCGTTATACGGCTCGAGCCGCATCTGCTCCGTCGCCTCGGGCTGATACTCGGTAGCCGTCAGATAGCCAAGCAGGCCGCCGAGGGCGAAGAGCACCACCAGAACGAGGATCAGCAGCCCCTTCAATACTTTTTTCATAGCTTCCTCCGCTTATTTCTCCGTTGCGATCACTTCGCACTCCAGCAGCACGTCCTTCGGCAGCCGCGCCACCTCGACGCAGGAGCGGGCGGGATAGGGCTCGGCAAAATGCCGGGCGTAGATGGCGTTGATGGCGGCGAAGTCGTCCATGTGCTTGATGAAGACCGTCGTCTTGACGACGTGGGCCATGTCGCTGCCCGCGGCCTCCAGGATCGCCGCAATGTTTTTGAACACCTGCTCGGCCTGGG
This sequence comes from uncultured Clostridia bacterium, assembly GCA_946186375.1. Lineage (GTDB taxonomy): Bacteria > Bacillota > Clostridia > Oscillospirales > Oscillospiraceae > Limivicinus. Next base: position 2,212 of record CAMHMZ010000096.1, on the reverse strand, counting down.
CCTCGAGCCCGACGGCGAGCTCGCCCGTCTCGGGGATGATGGGGATCTGGCCGGAGGCGTAGATCATGCCGCCGACGACGCGGGCCTGGGAATAAGGGCCGATGGCGGCGGGCGCCTTGTCTGTGCTGATGACTTTCATGCTTTTTCCTCCCATATCTTTCAATAGTTATTTGATTTTTGCCTTCAGACCTCTTCCACCTCGAGGAGATAGCCGTTGTCGCGCAGCGTCTGCACGACGGCCTCGCCGTGCTCCTCGCCGCCGACCTCGCACACGACGCGCACGGTCGTCTCGTTGGGGTCGAGGCCGGTGCGCAGCTTGTCGTGCTCCACGGCCAGGACGTTCGCGCGAGAGGCGGCGATATGGTTGAGAAGCTGCACGAGGCTGCCCGGCCGGTCTGCAAGACGCGCCGTGAATTTCAGGCGGCGGTGGCGGGCCACAAGGCCTCGCTCGATGATCGTCTGGATGAAGCTGACGTCGATGTTGCCGCCGGAAAGGAGGCACACGACGCGCTTGTCCTTCACGTCAAGCTTGCCGCTGAGCACCGCCGCGACCGAGGCCGCGCCCGAAGGCTCGACGATCTGCTTGCAGCGCTCCATCAGGAGCAAAATGGCATTGGCGATCTCGTTGTCGGAGACCGTGACCACGTCGTCGGCAAAGCGGTTGATGATCGGCACGGTCAGATCGCCCGGCGCGCCGACCGCGATGCCGTCGGCAATGGTGGCGGTCGAGGGCGTGCAAATGCGCTCCCCGGCCTTGAAGCTCTGCGCGATGGCGCTGGCGCCCTCGGCCTGGACGCCGATCACCCGGATGCGGGGATTGACGAGCTTGACGGCGTTGGCCACGCCCGCCAGAAGGCCGCCGCCCCCGGCGGGCACGACGATCACGTCGGCATAGGGCAGATCCGAGAGGATCTCCAGGCCGAGCGTGCCCTGGCCGGCGATGACCTCGGGGTCGTTATAGGGGTGAAGGAAGGCCGCGTTCTCCGCCTCGCAGATGCGGCAGGCCTCGGCATAGGCCTCGTCGTAGCAGCTGCCAGCGAGCACGACCTTCGCGCCGTAGCCCTCGGTGGCCTGCACCTTGGCGATGGGAGCCGTGCGCGGCATGACGATCGTCGCGGGCACGCCGAACTTGCGCGCCGCGCAGGCCACGCCCTGGGCGTGGTTGCCGGCGGAGGAGGCCACGACGGGCTTTCTCTCGCCGCGCTCGACCATGGCGGCGAGCTTGTTGCTCGCGCCGCGGATCTTGAAGGAGCCGGTCTTCTGCCGGTTTTCACATTTGAGATAGATCCGCCCGCCGGTCATGCCGGAGAAGGTGGCGGACAGATCGAGCTCGGTATGGTGGAGCACCGACTTCAGGCGCTCCGAGGCCAGCTCGAATTCCGAGAGTGGCAGTCCGATCTCGCTCATGATTTATGCCTCCTTTTTTCTCTCGGGGATGATCTCGATCCAGTAGCCGTCCGGGTCCTCAAGGAAGTAGAAGCCGCCGGGCGTCTTGGGCCACTGGACGACGCAGCCCATGGCCTCGTGCTTTTTGAGCGAGGCTTCGATGTCCTCGGTCATAAAGGCGAGGTGGAATTCCTGCTCGCCGAGGTCGTAGGGCTCCGTCCTGTCAAAAAGATGCGTCAGCTCCAGGCAGAAGTTTGTCTGCCCGTCGCCGAGGAAGACGAGGCGGTAACTGTCCGTCCGCCGCTCGCGCACAGGGTGCAGCCCAAGCGCCTCGTCATAAAAGCGCAGGCTGCGCTCCAGATTGAGGACGTTGAAGTTGAAATGATCGAAATGAAACATAAGCATGCCCCTTTCCTGATCTGATTTGACCGTGGTTTGGTATTCTATATCGTACCATTTTGCCCGGAGCTTGTCAACGGAAGCCGCTCCCGGTTTTCGGCTTTCGGAAGAGCGACAAATATGAGTTTGAAAACAATGAGGAATTAGGAGTTAGGAGAGAGGAATGAAAGGGAACGGGGGATAAAACGCGAAAAATGACGTCCATTTCGTAGGGGCCGACGCCCTCGGCGGCCCGCGCGGTACGATCTAAATACGTGAACAAATCCCCGGCGAAAATGTACTATTCTACGAATTCGCCGGGGATTTCCGTATGTTTTTGGCTTTTTCTGCCGGGCCGTCGAGGGCGCCGGCCCCTACAACAGGAGGCCACGTTCCCCGTAGGGACGAGCATTGCTCGTCCGCCGAGCCTGCACCGTGTCCGCGGGCG
>CAMHMZ010000095.1 GCA_946186375.1 uncultured Clostridia bacterium | reverse complement strand
AAGCCCTGGGAACCGGAAGAGGACGCGTATCTGCGGCAGGCTGTTCAGGCGGGCGCGGACGTCAAGGACATGTCCGCCGAGCTCAAGCGCACCCGCGCAGCCATCCGCGCAAGGCTGGAAAAGCTGGGACTGACGCAGGAAGGAGGAAAAGCATGAAGAAAGAAAACGGAGCAACCTTGTCGTCCGAAGAAAGCAGTAACTTTTTCCGTCTGTTCCTCCCCCTGCTGCAAGCGGTCAATTTCAACTATGAGATCAGTGACACGTTGGAGGAACAACTTCGCGCGGGACGCCCCAGTATGAAGGATCTCAAGGAAGTAGCAAATGCCTTGTGGGAAGATACGGGTATCTTGGACGAATACATAAAAGCAGTTTCGGAGCAACGCGGTCTGTCGGAAGAGGATCGCCTGGTTCTGGAGGGATGGAAGCATCCGATCAGCGCGTCTTTTGTCCTGGAGCGGCATCTCTCCAAAGGTTCGATTTTTATCAACCCCGACACCGGAAAGGTCTATTTAGTCAAAGGACTTACACAAAAATGGAGCGAGATGCTTCCCTGGGCGAACCCACCTATTGTTCTGGAAGCAACACTCATTCCGTTCTGCGGCTGCATCATATCGGACGGCCTTGTAGCACCGCTTCGGGTCTCCCTGGGGCCCGGATACAAGGAGAGTTTTAAGCAACTATATCTCGAGGCCAAGCAAAGCGGAAAAATCATAACAAGCCTTGATAAAGAGCCATGAACCGAGTCGCTATTCTTTCCGGATCCACATACCAACTGCTCGAAATAATACCAGGACTGGACGATGCGAGCTATGTCCTCTGCGAAAGCGAGAATGGCGACCGCTTCGTTTGCCCGCTGAACCGTTGGGAGAATGCAGCTCCCGCCTCAGCGACAAAGGTTCATGCAAAAAGCTCATCGCAGGACAAAATTGCACTTTTTTGGAGCTGTTTCATGGGCGTGAGGATGTGTACGCCAAGCGCTGGTACAATTTTAAAACACAAAAATCCGGGTACTCTCCCGCCTGCCGGAATGAGTGGGTGCGCGGCGTCTGTGACAAGAAAAAACACCGCTGTGCCGACTGCCCCAACCGGGAATTCATCTCTCTGTCTCCCGAGATCGTCCGCGCTCACCTGATCGGGAGGGACGAATTCTGCCGTGATGTGGTCGGCGTCTACCCGCTGCTGCCGGACGACACGACCCGGCTCCTGTGCGCCGATTTTGACGACGGCGGTTGGCAGGAGGATGTTCGCGCCTTTTGTGATGCCGCCAGAAGCTGCGGACTGACGCCGGCCGTGGAACGCTCCCGCTCCGGTGAAGGCGCGCATGTCTGGTTTTTCTTTGAAGCTCCGGTTCCCGCCGCAGACGCACGCAAGCTGGGCAGCCTGCTGTTGACCGGCGCTATGTCGAAGCGCCATGAGCTGAGCTTCCGCTCCTACGACCGTCTGTTTCCCAGTCAGGACACCATGCCGAAAGGCGGCTTTGGAAATCTGATTGCCCTGCCGTTTCAAGGGCAGGCGCAGAAAAACGGCAACAGCCTGTTTGTGGATGAGCACTTCGTGCCCTATCCGGATCAATGGGCCTATCTCTCGGCCCTGCCGCGGATTACCGAGGCGGAACTGGAAAAGCCCTGTCCGCCTTCCGCGGCGCAGCGGATACCGGCACGCTGGCAGACAGCAAAGAAAAGCCCTGGGAAAGAGGTTCGAGGCAGGAAAAGGCGCTGACAAAGCTGGATTTCCCGCTGACGGTCGCTTTGACGTTGGCAGACAGGCTCTATGTGGAGAAGGCAGGACTATCTCAACATGCGCTCAACCGCATCAAGCGATTGGCAGCTTTCCGTAACCCCGACTTCTACAAGTCGCAGGCCATGCGCCTTCCAATCTATGACAAGCCCCGCGTCATCGACTGCGGGGAAGAAACGGACGACTATCTTATTCTGCCCCGCGGCTGCCTGACGACGGTTTGCGAGCTGTTGGACGAGCTTGGTGTCCCCTATACCTGCTCCGACCTGCGCAATAGCGGTAGGAAAATCACCGTCCAGTTCAATGGAACACTGCGGCCGGAACAGGCGCCCGCAGCAGAAGCTTTGCTTGCCCATGACATGGGTGTACTCTCCGCGACGACAGCCTTCGGCAAAACGGTGATCGGGGCCTATCTGATCGGCGCGCGCAAAACCAATACATTGATCCTTGTCCACTCCACCGCACTGCTTGCCCAGTGGAAGCAGGCTTTGGAGCGTTTTTTTGTCCATTGACGAAACGCTGCCGGAGGAGCCGAAAAAACGTGGTCGAAAAAAGAAGCGCCAGCTGATCGGTCAGCTGGGCGGCGGTAAGAACAGCTTGAGTGGGATTGTGGATATCGCCATTATTCAGTCGCTGTTTGAAGGCGAGGATAAGCACGTTAAGGAACTGGTAGCGGACTATGGTCTGGTGATTTGCGATGAGTGCCACCATGTGGCGGCGTTCAGCTTTGAAAAGGTACTGATGTCTGGTACGGCGATATTAACTTCCTGTCCGCTGCAAAACCAGAGGACACTGCCATCCGTCTCGAAAGCCCGGAGCTGGCCGGGGAGTTGCTGGATTTGGAGACCGGCGATGAATAGGGGGGACTTTTCCTTCGCTACCAGATAGATCAAGAATCAAGACCCGTCACAGACGAAATTGGAAAAATGGCAGAAATTCGGATTTGCTATGTTAGATTTGGCTAAACGCATGGGCCTGGAATAGTACATATTGACGAAAAACGTGCGCTTTTCCATGCGCATCCGAGAGGGGTCAAACGGCGAAAATTGGGAAAACATAGAAGGAGGGCACAATGAGGAGACTGATTTGCTGTGAGTATCATGAAGATTCCGAGAGCGTGGAGCTGCGTTATACCGACGGGACACTGATCGATATTGACTGCCTGGGTGTAGAGGATGAGGTCGCTCAGAACAGTGCTGAGCGATCCGAGCTGACCTGGCTACTTCATCACGACCCGGTGGGCTATGCCGATCTGATTCTGAACGGCTGCATTCGCTATTATCTGGACAAGGTCACTGCGTGTCGGCCGAAGGATGAGCGGCAATAACGGAAAAATTTTGATATTTTTTCCGCTTGACTTTGACGTCTTTCCGCTTGAAGGAGTTGGCCAAGCCCGGCACCATGCGCCTCATGCCGCCGGAAGATTGTCTTCCCGCCCTGCGTGCTGACTATGAGCACATGAAGAACATGATCTTCGGGGAGAAGCCAGAGTTTGACGAGATACTTATTACAACTAATCTAATGGAAGAAATCATTAACTTCTTATAATGAACCGCTTCACATTGAGCAAATAATCTTTTGCCGCCACTTATCCTAGTTTTATTCCGACGGTTAACAACAGCTTTTGATTATGAGTTTTCTTTAGAACAGGCCACGTACGATCAGGAAAGAGCGCCTAACCATATTACTGGTTGGGCGCTCTTTGGCAACTAATTGTGTCTAAATTGCTTAGCTTTTTCTTTTAGCGGACTGAAGATATGCTGAAATGGGATTTTCAAATTCTTCAGGGTTATCTATCAGCTTTCGCACTTGCGAGGAAAGCTGCGTTTTATATGATTCTAGTTGAGGAAGCAACGTATAAATACTGGAATCGTCAATAGTTATTGTCCGGAAAGTATTAATGTCGAAAGGAATCTTATCGCATTTTCTTATGATGTGTATGGTCGGCTTGTTTTGCGCATGACGAAGGGACAATTCATAAAAAACATTGGGATTATGAAATGACAGATCCGCTACTACTATTCCAGAGTTAATAATGTGTTCAATAATCTGTGATGTTATCATCCCTGCCGTATTAATTTTATCTGCCCTAATGACCTTGAAACCGAGTTGATTTAACACAGGTTCAACTATTTGGCCGAGGAACAAATCCGAATGCATTCGCACTTCAGATCCATCATCTCCTATCGGTGCAATAAAGAAGCACACCTTATTCCATTCTTCATCCTTATTTGTGCCCGAAGAGCTTTCTGCATTTGGAGTTTTAGTTTGCGGCACCAAAGTCTCCGTGCTCTCAGTCTTTTTCCCTTCAAGCAACTTTTCCTTCAAATAGTCAAGGGAAAGGATTCGCTCTGATCCAGCAACTACATCAATAATGCCAATATATTTTGCATTGATTATGAACACTTCAACACATTGATCACATTCTTCTCGAGGCAAGCCATTTTCGCAAAGGAAGTCTGCCATAACTGAAGCTACAGGCAGCCGCATTTCTTTATAGTTCTCATATAGTTTGTTAAAGTATTCGTTATTGCTAATCGCGAGCTTGAAAGATGCATCAAGTTTTCTTACTGGATCTTCGTCTGGATTTGTAGCAATCGCGCCATCAGATGTAAGTTCCAAGAAATCAGCAGAGTAACTTCCAGTAGTGATTTTATATTTGGATGAAGCCGTCACTAAAGCACGGCTAGGACCACTATCCGGAGATCTGTCAAGGTTGTCAAAAAGGGTTAGCCGTCTTATCTTTTGGCCGGAAGCAAATTTCCATATAGCATTTGCTATCTCAAGGCTATCTTCATAGGGCGTAGTCGGGAAATTATTAACCCGTCTTTTGCGCTTGCCCTTTGAAGTAGCCGCTGTATCATTGGAGTAATCGTCTTCTGAAACTTGTATTTGTTCAGAATTAGTGGTTTCAAATTCATGATTCTCTTCAAGCACGTTTATCCCTCCTTATGGCTTTTCCATCTAGTATAATACAATGAATAATATAACATTTTTTAATAATGTTTTCAATGACAATTGGTTTTTGAATCGCCTCGTCATTTAATCTCCTGCTCCAGGGCGTCGAACTCCGCGGTGGAGAAGAATTCTGCGAGGGTGATATCCAGGCCGTCGCAGATCTTTTTTATTGTCAGAATCTTGGGATCGACGCTTCTGCCGTAGAGGATGTTCTTCACGGAAGACGGCGGCAGGGCGCACATTGTCGCAAGTTTATTGATAGAAATATTCCGTTCCACGCATAGCCGCAGGATCCGGTTCTTGATGGCTGTGATCGTATCCATAATCAGTCGTTAAACAATTCTTCTATCGAAACCCCGAGCACCTTTGCTAGCCCATACAGTTCAATGTCCGTTACGGTTCGCTGCTTGTCTTCGATGCGGGAAATGGAACCTCGGCAAATATAAATCGCAAGGGTCTCCAGGCGATCCGAAAGCATCTGTTGGCTCATTTTCTGCTCCGTGCGCAGTTTCCGAACCTTGTCTCCAACCATATTCTGGGCTTTCCCGTCGATAATCCTTGCCATAATTGCACGCTCCTTTGTCTTGACTTAGGACAAAGGTAAGCGTAAACTACATAACAAGATTTCTTGTCCTGTTATAGGACAAATCAGAAATAATGTAATTATGGCGGCGAGGGTATGGATTACAGAAAAGATCTGCTGCTGGCTTCGGCAGCACGACTATACAGCATGGGCGTGGATCTGGAAGCGGCGCGGGCCAAACTCAAAGAGCTGTTGGAGAGGGGTGTTCCCTACGATTCTGACCAGATGAAGCAGGCCTATCAGGACTTCAAGGAGCTGGAACAGCAGTGGAAGGCGCTGGAGCGGCAGCATCTGGAGCTGCGGGACGAGATCGTGAAGGATGAGCAAGGCTGACACAGCCCTATTTCTCTGACAACTGAATACAGACATCAGGGTTTCCTCCATCGGGCATAATAGTTTCAAACAGATGGGAGGAGATCGAAACATGTACACCTATGGCTATATACGGGTTTCGTCGCGGGATCAGAACGAGGACCGGCAGCGAATCGCCATGCGGGAAGCCGGCGTGGAGGATGCGCGGATTTACATGGACAAGCAGTCCGGCAAAGACTTTGACCGGCCCGGCTATCGGCGGCTGCTGAAAAAACTGAAGCCGGGCGACACTCTGATTATCAAGAGCATCGACCGGCTGGGCCGCAACTATGACGAGATCCTGGAGCAGTGGCGGCTGATCACGAAGGAGAAGCAAGCCGCGGTCGTTGTTCTGGACATGCCGCTGCTGGACACCCGGCAGGGGCGGGATCTGACTGGGACGCTGATTGCGGATATCGTCCTGCAGCTGCTGAGCTATGTGGCGCAAACAGAGCGGGAGTTTATCCGTCAAAGGCAGGCAGAGGGCATTGCGGCAGCAAAGGAGCGCGGTGTTCAATTCGGGCGGAAACCTATGGAACGGCCGCCTGAATATGAAACCGTCAAATCAGTCTGGCAGCATGGCAGTATTTCTGCAAGGGAAGCCGCAAGCAGGCTATGTGTGGCACACAAGACCTTTTTGAAGTGGATTCGCGAGGATTTGGAAAAAAGTATACCT
>CAMHMZ010000094.1 GCA_946186375.1 uncultured Clostridia bacterium | reverse complement strand
GATGTATCAGAACGGGCACATCTACAAGGGCCTCAAGCCCGTCTACTGGTGCGCCCATGACGAGACCGCCCTGGCCGAGGCCGAGATCGAATATCAGGACGACCCTGTCACCACCGTCTACGTCAAGTTCCCCCTGCACGACGACAAGGGCAAGCTCTCTCATCTCGACCGCTCGAAGCTCTTCTTCCTGATCTGGACCACCACGATCTGGACCCTGCCGGGCAACATCGGCATCACGCTCAGCCCCGGCGACAGCTATGCCATCGTCCGTGTCCCCGGCGGCGAGATGTATATCGTCGCGGAGGCGCTGGTGCCCCAGGTCATGGCCGCGGGCGGCGTGAGCGAGTATGAGATTGTCGAGACGCACGAGGGCGCCTTCTTTGAATATATGCTGGCACAGCACCCCTTCCTCCCGAAGACGAGTCTGCTGATGCTGGCCGACTATGTCACCATGGACTCCGGCACCGGCTGCGTGCACACCGCGCCCGGCTTCGGCGCTGACGACTACGTCACCTGCATGCGCTACGGCGCGGAGATGGTCGTCCCGGTGGACGATCAGGGCCGCCACACCGACTATGCCGGCAAGTACGCCGGTCTGCGCACGGAGGAGTCCAACCCCGTCATCCTCGCGGACATGAAGGAGAGCGGCGCGCTCTTCGCCTCCGAGGATATCGTGCACAGCTATCCGCACTGCTGGCGCTGCAAGAAGCCCATCATCTTCCGCGCAACGCCGCAGTGGTTCTGCTCGGTCGACTCCTTCAAGGAGGAGGCCGTCAAGGCCTGCGAGGACGTGCGCTGGCTGCCCGCCTGGGGCAAGGAGCGCATGTCGGCCATGATCCGCGAGCGCAGCGACTGGTGCATCTCCCGTCAGCGCCGCTGGGGCCTGCCCATCCCGGTCTTTTACTGCGACGACTGCAAAAAGCCCGTCTGCACGCCGGAGAGCATCGAGGCCGTCGCCTCCCTGTTTGAAAAGGAAGGCAGCAATGCCTGGTTCGACCGCGAAGCCGCCGAGATCCTGCCCGAGGGCTTTGTCTGCCCGCACTGCGGCGGCCGGCACTTCACCCAGGAGACCGACACGCTCGACGGCTGGTTCGACTCCGGCTCCACGCACTTTGCCGCCATGCAGCGCGACCAGGGCTTCTGGCCCTCCGATATGTATATGGAGGGCGGCGACCAGTACCGCGGCTGGTTCCAGAGTTCGCTGCTCGTCGCTGTCGGCGCTCTCGGCAAGGGCGCGCCCTACCGCGAATGCCTGACCCACGGCTGGACGGTCGACGGCGAGGGCAAGGCCATGCACAAGTCCCTCGGCAACGGCGTGGATCCCGCTGATATCATCAAGGAATTCGGCGCCGACATGATCCGCCTCTGGGCCGGCTCTGCCGACTACCACGTGGACGTGCGCTGCTCGAAGGAGATCTTCAAGCAGCTCAGCCAGAACTACCTCAAGTTCCGCAACACCGCGCGCTACTGCCTCGGCAACCTCGACGGCTTCGACGCCGACGCGCTCGTCGCCCCGGAGGAGATGCTGCCGCTCGACCGCTGGGCGGTCACCAAGCTCAACGAGCTGATCGAAAAGGTGGACGCGGCCTACCGCGATTATGAGTTCCATGTGGTTTCCCACGCGATCAACGACTTCTGCGTCGTCGAGCTTTCGAGTTTTTATCTTGACATTATCAAGGATCGGTTGTACTGTGAGGAGAGAGACGGTCTTCCGCGCCGCAGCGCGCAGACCGCGCTCTGGCTGATCCTCGACAGCATGACGCGCATGTTCGCGCCGATCCTCGCCTTCACCTGCGACGAGATCTGGCAGGCCATGCCGCACCGCACCGGTGACGACACGCGCAACGTCGTTCTCAACAACATGAACGCGCCCTTCACCGCCTACGCCCTGAACGCTGACGAAATGGCCCGCTGGGAGCAGCTTATCTCCCTGCGCAGCGACGTCAACGGCGTGCTGGAGGCCGCCCGTGCCGCTAAGCGCATCGGCAAGCCGCTCGAGGCCGCCGTGGCGCTGAAGGCGGAGGACGAGAGTGCCGCCGCGCTGCTGGAGAGCGTGTCCGACATGGATCTGGCCGAGCTGCTGATCGTCTCCGAGTGCCTTGTCTCCGACGAAGCGCCCGCAGCGGACGCTGTCAGCGGCAAGGGCAGCCTGAACCCGGGTCTGTCCGTCTCCGTGGTCGAGGCGCCGGGAACCAAGTGCCCGCGCTGCTGGAAGCATTCCGTCCAGGCCGATCCCGAGACCGGTCTGTGCCCGCGCTGCGCCCGGGTCGTTTCCAAGCTTCTGTAACCCCCCCTTTTCCCTGCGCCGAAACAGAGAGAGGCGGCGCGAATACGCAGGCCGCGGACGAAAGCCGCGCGGCAGATAGGAGAAAGATATGCTGTACGCCATCGTAGCTCTTCTGGTCATCATCCTCGACCAGTGGACCAAGTACTGGGTCGCCGGGAACATTGTCTTCGGCACCGGCTCCAAGGAGCTGATCCCCGGGCTTGTCAGTCTTGTCAACGTCCACAACGAGGGCGCCGCCTTCGGCCTTCTGGCCGGCGCGAACGCCAAGCTCTATTTCGTTGCTCTCGCCGGTGTGATCGCCGTCGCAGTCATCATCCTGCTGGCGACCCACGTGATCCGCGGAGAGCTCGGCCGCTGGAGCGCCGTGTTCGTGGCGGCCGGCGGGATCGGCAACGCCATTGACCGCCTGCTCTACGGCTTTGTGCAGGATATGTTCAAGCTCGATTTCTTCCCCCAATTCGCCATTTTCAACGTGGCAGACGTCTTCATCACCGTTTTCGCGGTGCTGTTCATTCTCTATCTCCTCTTCGGCGGCAACAAGCGCCGCGACGAGGAGGTCGAGTTCGAGGATGAGGACGAGGAAGACCGCCTCGATTATGAGGATGAGTACGACGACGAGGAAGAGGATGAAAAGCCCCGCCGCAAGGCCAAAAAGGAAAAGACTCCGCGCCGTCCCGCCCGCCGCCGGGTGGAATATGACGACGAGGGGGATGACTTTGACGACGAGGAAGAGGAGGATGAGCCTGCGCCGCGCAAGGCTGTGAAGAAGCAGCCCGCGAAGAAGGCCGCCCCTGCCCGTGAGGAGAAGCCCGCCCCCGAAAAGTCCACCGAGTACGAAGAGGAGTACGAGGCCTTCAAGGCCGCCCGCGCCGCCAGGCAGCAGGGCGCCGCGAAGAAGGCCGCCGCCCCCGCCCGCAAGGCCGTGCAGAAGCCCGCCCCGGCGGACGACGCCTTCGACGCCTGGGATCAGGCCGGCGGCCGCGCGCCGGCCCCTGTTCAGAAGCCTGTTCAGAAGCCTGTCCAGAAGGCTGCCGCGCCAGCACAGAAGCCTGTCGCTCCCGCGCCCGCCCCGGTGCAGAAGCCCGCGCCGGCCCCCAAGGCGTCCGACATGGAATTCGATCTGGAGGACATCCTCAACGAGTTCAAATAAGGCTCCATGGACGAAAATATCGTGATTTACGCAGAGGAGAGCGGCGACCGGGTCGACGCTCTCCTCGCGCGCCAAATAGAGGGTCTTTCCCGCAGCGCGGCGCAGCGGCTGCTGGAGGAGGAACGCGTGCTGCTGCGCGGCATCCCCGTCAAAAAGAACTACAAGTGCGCTGTCGGCGACGTCTTCTCTGTCTCCCTTCCGGCGCTCGAGGAGGTACCGCTGATCGCGCAGAACATCCCGCTGGATGTCGTGTTTGAAGATGACGACGTGATCGTCGTCAACAAGCCGCGCGGCCTGGTCGTGCACCCGGCGCCGGGGCATCCGGACGGGACGCTGGTCAACGCCCTGCTGTGGCATTGCGGCGACACGCTCTCCGGCATCGGCGGCGAGAAGCGCCCCGGCATCGTCCACCGCATCGACAAGGACACCTCCGGGCTGCTGATCGCTGCCAAGAACGATTTTGCTCACCAGGCGCTCTCGGCGCAGCTGGCCGACCGCAGCCTCTCCCGCGTGTACGAGGCCGTCGCCCACGGCCGCTTTCGCGAGGAGTCCGGCACGGTCGACCGGCCGATCGGCCGTCACCCGACGGACCGCAAGCGCATGGCGATCAACGAAAAAAACGGCCGTCCGGCCGTCACGCATTGGGAAGTCCTCGCGCGCTACCGCGAGTATACGCATCTGCGCTGTCGGCTCGAGACCGGGCGCACCCATCAGATCCGCGTGCACTTATCCAGCATCGGCCACCCCCTGCTGGGCGACGGCGTCTACGGCGCACCCTGCCCGGAGAAAGGGCTGGAGGGCCAGTGCCTGCACGCCAGGGAGCTCAAATTCATCCATCCCCGCACGGGCGAGAGCGTCCGCCTCGAAACGGCGCTGCCGCCCTATTTTCTGGAGATCCTGTCCAAACTCGGAGAAAAGGAGACCTGATATGACAACCAAGGATATTTCCCGCATCGTCGTCGTTCTGGCGGTGGTCATCTTCATCGGCATGCTGGCGGTGAAGCTCATCTCCGGCGCGGTCACGCTGGTGAGCGGCCTGTTCAACACCGTGCTCGGCATCCTCCTGATCCTCGGGCTGATCGCCCTGGTGATCTGGATGTTCGCCTACGCCGGAAAAAAGAAGAAATAATGAGCGTGTTCTTCCTGAGCCGTCCAGGCTTTTTTCGGCCGATGCTGCTTTTGCGCGCAGACCGGGACGGCGTGCTGCTCGATCCCGGTCGCCGCGAAGAATTCTACCCCTGGGGCGAGATCGATAAGCTCTTTGTTTCACGTCGACTTCCCCGCACGGTCGAGCTTGTCCTTCAAGCAAAGAATGGCGAGACGCGGAGACTTCTGATCGTCCAGCAGCACTCATCCACCAAGGGACCGGGATTTTCATGCTATTTTGCCCTGACTGACGACGAGCAGCAGCCGAGCGTCTGGGAGATGCTTGCCGTAAACGAGTATTTGAGAAACGGCAGGTTTCTTTCCTCCTTGCTCTCGGTACGCGATCACGTCCGCCCTTCAGCGGATCCGGAAACACAGAGAGCCCGCGGCTGACGCCGCGGGCTCTCTGCTTTATCATTCGGGAAATCAGAAGTTTTCCGCGTGGACCTCGAAATAGGCCTGCGGATGGTTGCAGACGGGGCAGACCTCGGGGGCCTTGGTGCCAACCACGATGTGCCCGCAGTTGCGGCACTCCCAGACCTTGACCTCGCTCTTCTCAAAGACCCTGGCGGTCTCGACGTTCTGCAGGAGCTGACGGTAGCGCTCCTCGTGCATCTTCTCGATGGCGCCGACGCCGCGGAACTTCGCCGCGAGCTCCGGGAAGCCCTCTTCCTCGGCCTCTTTCGCCATGCGCTCGTACATATCCGTCCACTCGAAGTTCTCGCCCTCGGCGGCGTGGAGCAGGTTGTCGGTGGTCTTGCCGAGCTCGCCCAGCTCCTTGAACCAGAGCTTGGCGTGCTCCTTCTCGTTCTCCGCCGTCTTCAGAAACAGCGCGGAGATCTGCTCATAGCCCTCCTTCTTCGCGACGGAGGCGAAGTAGGTGTATTTGTTCCTGGCCTGGGATTCGCCCGCAAAGGCCTCCCAGAGGTTCTTCTCGGTCTTGGTGCCGGCATACTTGTTTGCCATATCGGTTCCTCCTTGGTGAATTAATCTCACTCCAACACTATACCTTATTTTGTCCCGGTTAGTCAACCGCAATCCCCGGAAGATTTAGTTTTCAGTACGGTAAACGGCAGTTTAACGCTCTGTCTTTGCGAGACCAGTTCGCAAACTGGTCGTGGCAGTCCGTTTTCTCCCTGCGGCCAGGTTCACCTTTCTGCGTGGGCCAGGGCCTCCGGCGGGCGGATTGCCACGTCGCTTCGCTCCTCGCAATGACAGATAACCGGGGATTTAGCGCGCTGTCATTGCGAACCAGTGACCGTGTCACTGGTGTGGCAATCCGTATTCTAAAGGACATGCTGCAGGCTCATCCCTACGGGGAACGTGACCTCCTTTTGTAGGGGCTGGCGCCCTCGACAGCCCGGCAGGAAAACCTCAAAAACATGCGACAATCCCTCGGCGAATTCGTAGTATAGTACGTTTTCGCCGGGGATTTGTTCGCATTTTTCGCTTGCACCGCGCGGGCCGCCGAGGGCGTCGGCCCCTACGATGTCATTGCGAGACCAGTTCGCAAACTGGTTGTGGCAATCCGTATTCCACATGAAGAAGAGAACGGATTGCCACGTCGCTTCGCTCCTCGCAATGACAGCGCGCTAAACTCCAATTTGACTTAATACAGAAAAAACAGCGCCGCTCTTTCGAGCGGCGCTGTGTTGGCGTTGACCTATTTTCCCGGTCCGTCTCCAGACAAGTATCGTCGGCACTGGTGAGCTTAACTTCTGTGTTCGGAATGGGAACAGGTGGACCCTCACCGTTAAAAACACCAACTTCGTCAGAGAAAACTTCATTCCGTTCCGTCCCCCTTGCGGAGAACATCCACTTCATTCCGTTTCCTCTTCCTCTTCGTTTCAAACCCGCTTGCGCTGGGCTTTGAAACGAGGAACAGGGATTTTGTACCCTGAAAACTGAACAGAGGAAGAAGCGAGGGGTTCCTGCATAAATCATTG
>CAMHMZ010000093.1 GCA_946186375.1 uncultured Clostridia bacterium | reverse complement strand
CATGCGGCAGGGCTGGGCGCACATGCCGCGGTTGCCGCTGCGGCGGCCGATGAGGCTGGACATATAGCACTGCCCGGAATGGCAGAAGCACAGCGCTCCGTGCACGAAGACCTCGGTCTCAACGGAGGCGTGCTTGGTGATGAAGCGGATCTGCTCCAGGCTCAGCTCGCGAGCGAGCACGACGCGTGTCATGCCCATCTCGGCCGCGGCCTCCACGCCGGAGAGATTGTGGATGCTCATCTGCGTGCTCGCGTGCAGCGGGATATCCGGGAGTGCCCGGCGCAAGACCGACGCCAGCCCCAGATCCTGCACGATCAGCCCGTCCACGCCCAGCTGGGAGGCCAGCCGCGCCGTGTTCAGCGCGGGCTCGATCTCACGGTCGTTGACGAGGGTGTTGAGCGTCAGATAGACCTTGCAGCCACGGATGCGGCAATAGCGCACGGCCTTCTCCAGCTCCTCGTCGCTGAAATTTTTGGCGCCCCGCCGGGCGTTGAAGTCCCCGGCGCCCAGATACACCGCGTCCGCGCCGTTCTGCACGGCGGCAATGACGGTCTCGGGCGAGCCCGCGGGGGAAAGCAGCTCGATCATTCTATCTATCTCCTATTGCTCTTCCGGGATCATTCCCCGGGAAAAGCACCGCGTGATGGAAAAAGGAAGCCTGTCCGCGCCCGTCGCCGCCCGAGGCGGAAATTTTTGGCAGTTCGTTGGCGCTGCTGACAGCATTTCAAGGTATTATAGCACAGGGATGCCCCTTGCGACAAGTCAATTTTGATGGTATAATGTGCTTGACAAAGAAAATTAACATTTAACGGAAACGCTTCGCCCGTTTCCGAAGAAGGAATTTCGCCATGGCCGAACTGCGTCTGCCTCTGTCTGCCGAAGCGCTGGAAAAGCTGCTCGCCTTCCACGACGGCAACATGGCTCTTTTATATCTCTATCTCGCGCTCCACGGGCCGGAGGCGCTGCCGCGCGCGGCTCAGGAGCTCTGCTTTTCGCAGCAGGCGCTCGACACTGCTTTGAAGCAGCTGCGTCTGCTCGGCCTGCTGTCCTCTGCCCCGGCCTCTCCGGCCGCGGCGGCGGCGGACAAGCCGCTCCTGCCCGCGGACGAGACGCCGGAGCTGACAGCCGAGGAGCTCGGGCGCCGGGCGGGCGAGGACCGGCGGCTCGCGCAGCTCATCGGCGAGGCCGAGCGCGTCTTCGGCCGCAAGCTCTCGAGCGCCGAGATGCGCACGCTCTGCGGTATGTACGACCATCTGGAGCTGCCGGTCGAGGTCGTGTACATCCTGCTGCATTTCTGCGCTGATGAGGCGCTCTCCCGCCATGTGCGCCTTTCGATGCGCACGGTCGAAAAGGAGGCCTACCGCTGGAACGATCTCGAGATCCTCACGCTCGAGCAGGCGGAGGAGCATCTGCGCCGCCTTTCCTCGCAGAAGGAGGCCCTCCGGCGGCTTTTGCCGCTGCTCGGCATCCGCGACCGCGAGCCGACGCAGACCGAGCGCGGGTATCTTCTCTCCTGGCTGGAGCTGGGCTTCGAGGACGAGGCGCTCTCCATCGCCTACGACCGCACCGTGACCAAGACCGGCAAGCTCAGCTGGCCGTATATGAACAAGATCCTCCTCTCCTGGCACGGCAAGGGTCTGCACACCCCCGCCGAGATCGAGGCCGGAGACGGCCGCGCCCCGCGCAAGAGCGGGCCGGGGCTCGTCGGCAGCGCCGGGGAGCAGAAGACGGAGGTCGATCTGGACGGACTGCGCGCGCTGCGCGGAAAGATATGAGGTGCTGATATGGGCTACGACGGAAAAGCCTTGAAAAAAGCCCGGGAGCGTCTGGAGAGCATCCGGGCCGCCAACGAAGCGGAGCACGAGCGCCGCATCGCGGAGGTCTACGCCCGCGTTCCACGCGTCGCCGAGATCGACGCGAGGCTGCGCCGCCAGATGGCGGAGCTGGCCCGGCTCGCGTTCAGCCGCGAGGCGGACCGGGACGCGCAGCTTGCCGCGCTCCGGCACGACAATCTGGAGCTGCAGGCCGAACGCGCCGAGCTTCTGGTGGGAAGCGGCCGGTCGATGGATTATCTCGACGAGATCGTCTCCTGCCCGATCTGCCGCGACAGCGGTACGGTGGACGGAAAGATGTGTTCCTGTCTGAAAAAGTTCTACAACGCCGCCCTCACCGAGGAGCTGAGCGGCCTGCTGCGCGACGGCAGCGAGCGCTTTGAAAACTTCGACCTGCGGCTCTATCCCGACATGCCCGACGCCAAGGGCAACGTCCCCCGCGCGGTCATGACTGAGGTGCTCGCGCTCTCAAAGGAATATGCCGCCGCCTTCCCGCAGGTCTCCTCCGATCTGCTGCTGCAGGGTGGGCCGGGCCTCGGGAAGACCTTCCTGTCGGCCTGCATCGCGCGCGCCGTGGCCGAGCGCGGCTACAGCGTCTGCTATGACAGCATTTCCGCGGCGTTGGAGGCCTTCGAGACGCGGCGCTTCGCTCGCGACGGGGAGTCCGGCGGCGACGCCGAGCGCCGGGTGCGCGAGATGCTCGAGTGCGATCTGATGATCCTCGACGATCTCGGCACAGAGTTTCTCACTCCGGTCTCCGCGAGCGCTCTCTACACCCTTGTCAACACGCGGCTGGCAAACGGCCGCCGCAGCATCATCAGCACGAACCTCAGCGACGAGGAGCTCTCCGGTCGTTACGGGCCTCAGCTCTATTCGCGTCTCAAGGGAGCCTACCGGAGCCTGCCCTTTATCGGGCAGGATATCCGTCTGATGAAAAAATAAAGCATACGAGGAGGGCGCGTCATGCAGCATGAGATCACACGGGTCATCCCCCTGCTCGACGAGCACGGAGAGCTGACCGAGCCGGGCTACGCGAAAAAGCTTCTGCCCGTCTACCGGCGGCGCGACGTGCGCGCCGGAAAAAGCCGCATCAAGGAATGGGATTATTACCTCGTCTCCAACGGGCGCTTCGCCCTGGCCCTCACGGTCGCGGACAACGGCTACATGGGGATGGACTCCGTGTCGCTGCTGGACTTTGAGGAGGTCTGGGAGATCACCAAAAGCCCGATGAACTGGCTGCCCTTCGGCTCGATCCATATGCCGGAGAGCTCCGTGACCGGCGACGTGCGCCACGGCGGGAAGGGCCACAGCCTCGCCTTTGAAAACGACGGCAGCGGCCGCCGCGTGCTCACCGCGCGCATGGACGACTTCGGCCCCGAGGGCGCGCTCAGCGCCGAGGTGGAGCTGACGGACGCGCCGGAGGAGAGCATGGTCATCTGCACTCCCTTCGACAAGCCCGGCCATTTCTACTTCAACCAGAAGATCAACTGCCTGCGCGCCCGGGGCGAGGTGCGCTACGGCAGCCGCGTCTATACCTTCGACCCGGCCGACAGTTTCGCCGTGCTGGACTGGGGCCGCGGCGTCTGGACCTATCACAACACCTGGTACTGGGGCTCCTGCTCCGCGCTCGTGGATGGCGTGCCCTTCGGCTTCAACATCGGCTACGGCTTCGGCGACACCACAGCCGCGACCGAGAACATGCTCTTCTATGACGGCAAGGCCCACAAGCTCAACCACGTGCGCTTCCACATCCCCGGCGAGGAGAAGGACTTCCTCTCCCCCTGGCGCTTAAGCTCCGACAACGGCCGCTTCGAGATGGACTTCGTCCCGGTGCTCGACCGGGCCAGCTGCACAGACTTCAAGCTCCTCAAATCCGACCAGCACCAGGTCTTCGGCCGCTTCTCCGGCCGCGCCGTGCTGGACGACGGCACCGAGCTGGAAATCAAAGACCTCCCCGGCTTTGCCGAGAAGGTCGAGAACAAGTGGTAGGGTTTCAGTTTTTAGTTTTTAGTTTTTAGTTTTCAGTTTTTAGAGAGAGAAACGGAAGTTTAGCGCTGAGTTTGAAATGATGTCGTAGGGGCTGCCGCCCTCGGCAGCCCGGCAGAAGTGAGCCAATAATATGCAATAATCCACGGCAAATTCGCGATTCTGTGCGTTTTTGCCGTGGTTTTTTTGCTTCAGACTCCCGGTCATGTGGGAGGGCGGCTAATAGCTGCTCACGATCATGATCCCATCCGCATATCCATCCCGGTGACAGTCGATCTTCATGACCTCGTCTTCCGCAACAGGGCTGAAGTACTTTTTCAATTGCTCTATCGCCTCTTCACGGGTGGCGCTTTCCACGATCGCGACGTCAGGCTCCGGATCCTTGCGATAATAGATGTAATAATCCATTTTCTTCTCCCTTCCGCAGCCGGCAGCGGCTCCGCGTCTCAGCCTGTCCCCGCCCCGCTCATCCGATTCTCGTAAAGTGCATGAAATCATCCAGACGAAAAGACGCCCCGTCTACGGTGACAGAATACGGGTCCTCCGAATCTGCTACATAGGCGCCGTAGGAATAGAAAGGGTGCACCTGTTCGGAGGCTCCCTCCGCTTTTTCGATCAAGGTGAATTCCGAGCCCCGGGAATCTGAGATCTCAAGCGGCGAAGAGGAGAAAGCGCCGACGGTCAGGAAGAAACCTTTCGCAGACCGGATGGATTGGCAGCACAAAAACAGGCCCTCGTCCGTGATAGTGGTTTCTTCTTTCAACCCGCCATACACCCAGATCTTCCAGCCTTTTTCCGTCTTCGGAACAAAATCATACGTCCTGGAGCCCCGGCTCGTTCCGACGATCTTGTCATAGTCTTCACCGCTGACGATACTGACAACATGGGAAGGGCCAAAGCTGCGATAGGCATAGACTTCCTCCGGAGAATGAAAAGTCCAGAACAAGTTCTCAAACGGGAGCAAATTCAGAAGAGGCGTAAACAGCATGAAGAAGACTATGACCCAAATCCGTCTTTTTTTGACGGAAAGAGAACTCTTCCTGAAGCACACCTCCAAGCCGAAAGAGCAGAGCAGACCGATCAGGAAACGTATGGTGCCGTACACGAATCATTACCCCCCCCTGCATCGGAGCCTTGTGGCCGTATTGCGGCTGCGTCCCGGCTTTTTGTGGCCTTCCCGATCCATGTATACAATATTCCCTCTTGACCGGTTTTGTCAAGAAGCGGGATGGGCAAGAGCAGATAGAAAGAGCGAGCAGGCAGACGAGCGATGCTCGTCCCTGCGGGGTGTGACCTCCTTTTGCAGGGGCCGGCGCCCTCGGCGGCCCGGCAGCAATCATCTGAAAACATACAATAATCCCCGGCGAAAACGCACAAAGCTGCGTTTTCGCCGGGGATCTTCGAATGTCCGGGTTTTTTCGGCTTCTCATGGATCGACGGACTCGCTCGGGGACAGGAAGGCAAAAGTCTCGTGCCGGTGACCCTCATCCGAGGCCGGTACGCGCAGGATCAGCCCGAAAGCTTCATCGTACGTGCAGATAAAGCCCTCCTCCACCGTATAGTAAACGCGTCCGCCATCCGGAAGCTCGCCAAGCAGCAGCCCAACCCACTCTGTATGCCCGACCGGCGCGCCGTCGCTTTTCCGGCAGATTTCATACCTGTCTTCCCGGTACGCAAAGTCTCCGTAAACATAGCCGTCCTGTTCATGAACGGCATAGCCGTCGATGCAGTAATTGCCGTCGTCGCAGACCGCGATGTCCCAACCGCCTGTCATGACGATCGACTCATCCCTGGGGATCGGTTCCCATTGTCCCTGCATCTCCATGGCCCATCCGAGGAGCTGCCCCTCCGGAGAGATCACGGCCGTCAGCCAGGGCTGCCCGGCGATCTCGGCCAGGAAGACGCGCTTCGGTGCGTCAGCAGAGGATGCCTCTGCAAGCTCCGCAACGCTGATCCCGGCAAAAACCGGCTTCGTGACGATCCGACCGCCCGGCGTGCAAAAGCCCAGCAGCGTCCAGCTCATCGTATTGTCGCCCGCGTGGTAGATATCCGCCGCGTAGGGGATCAGCTTCTCGTCCCCCTCCCGGGGCAGGACCGTCTCCAGATGGCTCACGACCTCGTCGGCAGTTTTCAGGCTCTCCAAGCTGACGTCCTCCGCCGATGCTTCCCGCGCGGCAGCTTGTCCGGCGGGTCTCCCCGCGCAGGAGGAAAGCAGCAGCAGACAGGTAAGCGCGATCAGGATCCCTCTCAGCTTTTTCATGACGCGACCCTCCTTTTTCCAAAAGCACCGTACCACGGGAATATTACCAAGTCAACTTAACTTCTCTTAAGCGAACGGGTGTTTAGTTTTCAGTTTTTAGTTTTTAGTTTTTAGAAAGCCAAACGGAAGTGTAGCGCTCTGTTTGAAAGGAAGCCGTAGGGGCGGCTATCAGCCGCCCGCGGACCCGGTACTGGTTTGACGGGCGGCTGATAGCCGCCCCTACAACGCGAACGTCAATTTCTTCGCGCTATCCCTCGTTCCCTTCATTCCGAATTCCGAACTCCGCATTCCGAATTCGTCGCTAAGCTCAAATTTGTCGCTCTCCTAAAAACTAAAAACTTAAAACTGAAAACTTTCCCACGCTATGTCAAACGCCCGCAGAGCTTTCCTCTGCGGGCGTTTTGCGTGTTATACGATTGGTTTACACCAGCTCGATGACGGCGACCTCGGCCGCGTCGCCGCGGCGGGCCCCGATGCGGGTGATGCGGGTGTAGCCGCCGTTGCGGTCGGCATACTTGGGGGCGA
>CAMHMZ010000092.1 GCA_946186375.1 uncultured Clostridia bacterium | reverse complement strand
TAGAGCTGCAGAGCCAGCTCATTTTGCGCCATGCGCGTGTAAGGACTCTGCTTCTCCGCCGTCACCTCGATATCGAAGACGGGGAGCCGGTAGCCCACCTCCACACCGGCAGCCATCGGCACGCCATTTACGAGCGTCCCCTGCGGCTGCGGCCTGAGCGCGGCGTTGGAGAAGGCCACGAAGCTCTCCGCGCCGCCCCGGCCGAGGATGCGAAACTGACGCGGCAGGTCGTAAAACTGGCGGATGAGCTCAATGATGAGCAGCACCACCTTCCGGAAGGCGCGGTAGCTGCCCTTATTGCTGTCGCGGGCGAGACGGCCTCCTGCCTCCTGCATGGCCGCGATGGCCGAGGCGGCGGTGACGCCGCCCGTGGAGCCGCCGTTCGTGACGTCGCGGTTGCCGGTGGTCTCCTTGAGTTCCTGCACCTTGCTTTCAAGGATCTGCACATAGAGGCTCGAGAGGGGATTGGCGGGCACGGGCTGGATGCTGTCGGCGCCGAGATGGCCGTCGACGTGTACGAAGGGCTGTGCCGCGTCGGCAAATTCCTCCTCGTTCACCGCGCCGTCCGAGCGGATGAAATGCCGCGGCCGGGCGTTGAAGAGGAGATTCTGCAAAATGGCCTGGTCGCCCCGGTCAATGTACTCCTGCGCGCTTTTGCCGATGTCGATGAAGCCGAAGCCCGCGGGCGTGCCCTTGCAGCGCAGAAGCCGGTCGAAGATGAAGGGATACTGCCCGTGATCGTACCAGCCCCTCTGCGCATAGTCCGGCTCATTCTCCGTGGCGAAAAGCGGCTCGGGCTGTCCGACGACGAACTTGCAGTAGTGCAGCAGCGTCTTCCCGCCGCTCTTCTTCTTATAGTACCAGTCCACAACGGCGCTCTTGCCGCTCGTGTCCACGGCGTCGTCATAGACGTAGCGCCGCACGTCGAGCCCCGGCGCGCCGAGGCAGCCGCTCAGACGGGGGTAGTCTGCCTCGAGCAGATCGTTGTCCCTGAGCGAGACGTGAAAGACGTTCCGGCTCTCCTGCAGCTCGGTGATCCCCGGCTCCCAGAAGAGGTCGATGAGGTCGACGCAGCTGATCTTGACGTCGCCCAGCCCGTTGTGGCGCGCCGCATCCCAGAAAACGCCGTACACGCCGGTGCCGCTCTCGATCTTGTCGGACTGCTCGTCCGAATAGACCTGCTCAAAGTCGCATTGCTCCAGAATGACCGGCAGGATGGAGCGCAGGCGCGCGGCCTCCTCGCGGTCGCCCTCCTCGCGCGGCAGGATATTGGCGGCGGGGAGGTTGTCCATGGCCTCGGCATGCTTGTTGGCGATGGCGTTGAGGAGCCAGGCGCTGGCGGGCTCCACGGCGTTCTTTTCGCCGCGACGCATGCACTCCCACTGCCGCAGCTTGTACCACTGCTGGTTTTCGATGAGCCGCTTTTCCAGCTGCGCCTTGCCCGCCTTGTACTGTAAAAGCGTCTGGGTGGCCGCTGCGAGCTCCGTCGGGCCGACGGGCGGCTTGTCCCGCACTGGCTCGGCAGCGGCTTCTTCGCTCTCCGCGCCCGGCGCGAAGAGCTCTTCTCTGGTGTCGTTCATGTCGTGTTATCTTGCTCCTTTCCGGATGCTTCTTCTTCGCTGCGCACGACGCGCATCCGCTCCAGACGCGGCGCGGGGGGCAGGCTTTTTTCGTCGATGTCCAGGAACAGGCGCAGGGGCCCCGTGTTGGAATTGTCGGGCATAGCCGCCTGCCCGGGCGCGACGGGCCGGGACATACAGAGATAGCGCGTCTCGTCGGCGATGTGGTCCTCGCCGTCGGTGTCGAGATCCTCCGGACGGAGCGGATCGTAGCGCAGCGTTGGCAGGGTTCGGATAAAGGCGCGGCAGTTGGAAAAAACGTAGAGGCGCGCAAAGCCCTGCTCGTCAAACGAGAGCCTGTAGTGCAGCTGCATCCAACCGGGCAGGCGCGCGTTGTCGCCCTTTTCAAAGTAGACGCCCAGCTTTTCGGCCGTCTCTGCGATGCTCTCACCGCGCTCGGCGTTCCAGATCGCAGGGTCGGCCACACCCCGGATGCGCTTGCCCCGCAGCCAGCGGTGCTCGCGCTCGATGCGCGCGACCTCGCGGAAGACCTGCTCGGGCACCCACTTGACGCCCTCGTTGGGCGTGCCGCTGCAGCCGTAGAGCTCGAGGATGCGGTAGACGACGCCGTCGAAGTCCACGGCCCACCAGCCCACAGAGAAGGGGCGCCGGTAGCCCCAGTCGAAGCTGCGGCAGATCTTCCAGCGCGGGTCGATCTCAAAGGGCTCTATCACGTGCGTCCAGCGGTGCTGCCGCCGCAGCTCCTCCGGAGAGAGGGTGCAGCCGGCCTTTTCCGCCGCGGCGAGATCCGGCTCGAGGCGCAGCTCCTCGAAAAACTGCCCTTCAAAGATGTCCCAGCGTCCGTAGAGCCAGGCCTCGCGCTGCCGCGGCGGCAGGGAGCGAAGCTGTTCCAGATACTCCGGCTGCTCGCGCATGAGCGCGGTGTTGTCGGTGACGAGGCTCTGAATGAAGGCGTAGTCGTCGGGGTTCTCGCCCTCCTTGAAGCGCCGGTCGATAAAGAGGCGTTTGACCCACTCGTGGCCGACGCCGCCGGGGTTGCAGCTGAGATAGATCCGTTTGGGATAGCCGTTCACGCCGCGCACGCAGGCCTTCAGGATGTTCCAGCGCCGTTCCGGCTGCTGTGTGGCCTCGTCGAGGAAGAGAACGTCGACCTCCGTGCCCTGGAAGCGTCCCTCGTCGCTCTCCGCGTCGAGATAGCGAAAGAGGATCACGCTGCCGTTGGGGAAGCTGAGGGACTTGTCACTGTCGTTGTAGCGGGCCAGCGCGTCGGTTTGCCCGCAGCGCAGCAGCGCCTTGAGCTGGCGGATGTGGTTGGCGCGCAGCTCGGGGTAGGTCTTGCGCACGATGCAGCAGAGGATGCCCGGGTACTTTTCGCACAGCAGCACGGCCTTGACGCGCAGCGCCCAGCTCTTGCCGCCGCCGCGCGCCCCGCCGAAGCAGACGTATTTATGTTCGTCCGTGAGAAACAGCCGCTGCTTTTCGCTCGGCTGTGGGATCTGCAGCTCCGGCATACGCGCCTCTCAATCCGTAGGGACGAGCATTGCTCGTCCGCTTCTCTCATTCATACCTCCGCCCCCTCGGTATTGACAAAGCTCACGGTCAAGCCCGCGCCGCGTCCCGGCTCCTCCGCGCGCGTCTCGCTTTTGAGCTTGTCGATCCGTGCCCTCTGCTCCTCGATGTCCAGGGCACTCTTATTGAGCCCCTGCATCTCTCTGAGCTCCTTGAGCGAGCGCACGAGCATCGAGAGTGCATAGGTGTTGTCCGGCTCCAGCTGCTCGAGCGAGAGCAGCACACGGTCCATCATGGCGTCGGTGGCCTCGATCATGCGGCGGCTGCGTTGGGCTCGCAGCTCCAGCGCCAGCTCCTCCGGTGCGAGCAGCTCCGCCTCCTCCGTACCCGCCGGGGTCGGGGAGGGGGAGAGCTCAGCGTGCCGCAGGGCCCGCCGCCGCCTGCCCCAGCCCTCACGGCCTGCGCGCGAGCGCAGAGTGGAGAGCTTCACGCCCCACTTTTCGGCCAGTGCCGTATAGCTCAGACCCGAGGCCAGATAATCCGCCTCCATTGCCTTCCAGTCGGGCTCGTCCATCGCCTCACCTCCGTTTCGCCCTCGGCTGAGCCGATTGTAACGCGAAAGGAGCCAAAACTTGATCCCCGTCTCCCGGCTTGTCTTGATAAAAAAGGAAAAGTCTTGCATCCTTTGGTAGAATCATATATAATTTGACTCGCTCCGCAGATCGCCTGTTTGCGGAGAGTGAACAAGGAAGAAAGAACTGGTGTCAAGATATGGACAAACAGAAATCGAGAGACCTTGAGACTGCTGCGGAAAAGCCGAGGAAGGCTGCAGCGAAGATGCCAGACCCTGACCCAAAGAAAGCCTGTATCGAATACGCGATGAAGGAGATGGGCTGGAGCCGCGAGGAGGCTGTGCGTCAGATCCACGAGGCGTGCAAACGCCTGGGTGTGACCTACAAGCAGTATCGCCGCTACCGTCTGGCGAGGCTTGATCCGGAGGAGCAGGACGCGGTTGTTGAGCAGGAAACGGAAAGAGAAGAGGAACTCCGGCAGGAGCGCGATCATAATTACGGTATCATCATGCGGGAGACCGGCTGGAGCCGCGAGCAGGCCGAGGAGGAACTGAAAAAGGCTAAGAAACGAACCGGCTGCACGCTCAAAGAATTTCAGCGTTTTCGCTTCTGGAAGCATAGTGAAGCGCAACAGGACGAGTTATACCTCTACCGCCAACACAAGCATATGGCTGAGGTCTGGCCGCACCGCAACGGAGAATACAGGCTTCTCAAAAACAAGGAGCTGACGAACACACGCTTTCAGAAGTATCTGGCCCGACCCTGGTGCATCAGCACGGAAGTCGATCTTGAGGGCTTCAAGGCGCTCTTTGCCGGCAGCACCGGCGTGGTGTACAAGCCGCTCTTCGGCAAGCAAGGCCACGGCGTACAGGCCTTTTCGTTTGATAAATCGGATATCGAGACCGTCTATCGCACGATCGCGGGGATGGAGCGCGGTCTGGTGGAGGAATTCGTCGTACAGAACGAGGTGCTTGCCCGCTTTAACCCCAACGCGGTGAACACGATCCGCCTCATGAGCATCTCCTCCAACAGAACGCCGGTGCTCGCCAACGGGAAAATGGCGGATGTCGCTACGGCGACGCTCAAGCTCGGCGGCAGCACCAGCACTGTCGTGGACAATCTGCACGCCAGCGGCGGCGTTTGCGCAGCGGTGGATCTGGAGACGGGCGAGATCCTCACCAACGGCATCGACTGGGACGGAAACGCGCATACGACACATCCGCTGACCGGCGTGCCCATCAAGGGTGTTGTGATCCCCTATGTGCGTGAGGCTGTGCAGCTTGTCTATGAGGCGATCAAGGAACTGAAGCTGACCGGCATGATCGGCTGGGACGTAGCCATCGGCAGAGACGGCCCCATCCTCATCGAGGCCAACGCCTCGCCGGACAGCGGCTTCGTCAATCTGCCCTATGTGGAGCAGGGCCTGGGGATGCGTGCGTATATGGAGCGCTATCTCTGGCAGGAAGCGCAAAGCTGAACAAAGCAAGTTTTCAAATAAACAGGAAAGAAGCATACAGGAAGCATGTCTGAAAAACAGGAAACGCAGCTCTCACGCAAGCTCTCCCCAATCAACGTCTGGTCGCTGGCGCTGGGCTGCATCATCGGCTGGGGCGCCTTCGTCATGCCGGGGAACACCTTCCTCGGACAGGCCGGGCCGCTCGGCACCGCCATCGCCATGGCCCTCTCAGCCCTCATCATGGCGATCATCTCGTTCAACTACCACTATATGATCAACCTCTTCCCCGTGGCGGGAGGAGACTTCACCTATGCCAGGCAGGCCTTCGGCGGAAAGCACGCCTTTGTGTGCTCCTGGTTTCTGGGCCTGTCATATCTGACCATCGTTCCGCTCAACGCCACGGCCCTGGCGCTCATCGGGCGAAACCTCCTGAACAATATTTTTCAGATCGGCTTCCACTACACCGTCGCAGGCTATGACGTATATCTGGGGGAGATCCTGCTGGCACTCTTCGCGCTCGTCCTCTTCGCGGTGCTGAGCATCCGCGGCGTGGAGTTCACCGGCATTTTCCAGACGGGGCTCGTCCTCGTGCTCGTCGGCGGCATCGTGCTGGTCTCAATCGCGGCGCTTGTGAGCGGGAAGGCGAGCGCGCAGAACCTTTCTCCTGCCTTTCCGACAGGCGGGAGCAGGCTGGCCGGGATCCTGGCCGTCGTGGCCGTGGCGCCCTGGGCCTTCGTCGGCTTCGGGACGATCCCGCAGGCCGCAGAGGAATTCAATTTCTCCCCGCGTAAAACACGCTTCATCATGATTCTCTCCATCCTCTTCGGCGCTCTCGTGTATGTCGTGCTGAACACCGTCACGGCCGCGGTCGTCCCGGAGGGCTACAGCGGCTGGGAGGATTACATCGCCGCGGCCGGCAAGCTGGACGGGCTTCTCTCACTGCCCACCTTCCATGCGGCCTATGAGCTCCTCGGCGGCTTTGGCCTTGTGGCGATCGGCCTGGCGGTGACCGGGGCGATCCTCTCCGGCATCATCGGCTTCTATATGGCCACAAGCCGGCTCCTCTACTCCATGTCCAAGGAGCGGGTGCTCCCGGCCTGGTTTGGGCAGCTGCACGGCAAGTACAGTACGCCCGCCAACGCCATCCTTTTCGTGCTGGTCATCTCCGTCGTCGCGCCCTTCTTCGGACGTACGGCCATCGGCTGGATCGTGGACATGTCCTCCATCGGCGCGGCCATCGGCTACGGCTACACCTCGGCTGCGGCGCTGCGCTTTGCGAGGAAGGAAAAGAAGACCGGCATCATGGTCACAGGCGCTCTGGGACTTCTGATGAGCGTGGTATTCGTGGTGCTGCTGCTCGTGCCGATCCCGGCGCTGCATTGCTCGCTGGGCCGCGAGTCCTATATCTGCCTTGCGATCTGGATCCTCCTGGGCCTTCTCTTCTATCTCCGCTCGCAGAGAAGGTCATGACGGAGTTTTTAGTTTTTAGGTAAACGCTGATCAAATCGCCTGCGGCGCCTCCCGGAAAATTTGCGCCCTGAT
>CAMHMZ010000091.1 GCA_946186375.1 uncultured Clostridia bacterium | reverse complement strand
GCCAAGGCCAACGGCATCATCAACATCATGGGCTACTTCGGCGGCGCCTTCGCCACGGTGCTGGGCCTGGCCTTCGTCCTCTCGTCCTACATCAACGCCCCCGCGGCCGAGCGCAATATCTGGACGATCGAGCTGCCCTTCATCGTCGCCTCCGTGCTGATGGTGATCTCCGCGCTGGTGCTCTTTGCCACCATCAAGGAGAATAAGCTCGCACAGGAGCTGAAGGACGAGATGGCTCTCGGCGAGAAGCTTGCCGCCGTGGAGACCCCCATCGACGACGACAAGCCCATGTCGAAGGCCAACCGCAACATGCTCCTGGCGATCCTCGGCGCGGAATTCCTGTGGTTCATGAGCGACAACGCGCTCGGCACCTATATCGGCAACTACGTCATCTACCATCTGCAGTCCTCCTCCAGCGCCACCATGATCCTCACGATCCTCGGCGGTCTCGCGTCGGTGCTGGGCTTTGCCATCGCCGGTACGGTCGCCGACAAAATCGGGCGCAAGTGGACGATCTCCACAGGCCTTTCGATCACCTTCGTCGGGCTCGTCGTGATGTGCTTCGTCGCCCCGACGCACAAGGTCGTCGGCGCGCACGGCGAATTCAGCTTCCCGGTGCTGCTGTACGTCGTGTGGGTGCTCAAGGGCTTCGGCATGGCCCTCGTGCACAACTGCTCCTTCCCGATGGTCGTGGAGCTCTGCTCCTCGAAGAAGATCGGCAAATTCACCGGCTACTACTACGCGGCCAGCATGTCCGCCCAGACGGTCACGCCCGTGTTGCTGGGCCTCGTGCTCAACGCCACGCTCGCCTGGCGCGCCCTGCCCGTGTACGCCTGCGTGCTGACGGCGCTCAGCTGCACGGTGTTCACCCTGCTCGTCAAGAACATCAAGGCCGGCAAGGTCGCAAACGTCAAGGGTCTTGAGGCGCTCGGCGCGGACGACTGAGCGGCGGCAAAACCGCATACACTGATTTCGGACTGAGGTGAAGACTCATGAAGAAAAGCTTTCTGAAAAAACTGCATCTGATCTGCGGCGTCGGCGCGGCGGCGGTAGGCATCCCGCTCTTTCTGATCGCGCCGGGCGCAGCCACCAAGCGCCAGCGCGCGCCCTTCGTGGGCGTGAACTTCGCGCACCGGGGCCTGCACAGCCGCGACAAGAGCGTGCCGGAAAACTCCCTGCCCGCCTTTGAGCTGGCCTCGAAGGCCGGCTACGGCATGGAGCTCGACGTGCAGCTGTCGAAGGATGGGCAGGTGGTCGTCTTCCACGACGACACGCTCGACCGCGTCTGCGGCGTGCACGGGCGGGTGGACGCCTTCGATTACAGCGAGCTGCGGAAGATGAAGCTCTGCGGCACGGAGGAGCACATCCCCCTCTTTACCGAGGTACTGAGCGTGATCCGCGGCCGCGGGCCGCTGATCGTCGAGCTCAAGAACGGGCCGCGCAACCGGGAGCTGTGCGAGAAGACCTACGCCATCCTCTCCGAGTACCGGGGCGACGTCTGCATCGAGAGCTTCAACCCTCTGATCGTGGCCTGGTTCCGTCTCCACGCGCGCGATCTCGTGCGCGGGCAGCTGGCGCAGCCGATGCGCTACTACAAGGGGGAGACGAGCGCGCCCATGGGCTTTCTGCTCAGCCACGGGCTGACGAACTTCTTCTGCCGCCCGCAGTTCATCGCCTATCGCATCGGCTACCGGCCGCCCACGATCCGGCTGGCCAGCGCCCTCGGCGCACTGCGCTTCGGCTGGACCTCGCACGAGCCGCGCAACGAAAAGGGCCGCGACGGCGTGATCTTCGAGTTTTACAAGCCCCGCGTGAAATTCAAATAACAGCGAAAATGCCATGTCAAATATTGACATGGCATTTTTTGCGCTTGGGGAGTATAATGAGGCATTCATGTAACGAAGGAGACGGAGAACATGGAACTGACCCCCATCCGGCCCGAGCACGATGCGGCGGTGGCGGCGCTCGTGCGCAGCTGCCTCAAGGAGCACGGCCTCGACATCCCGGGCACGGCCTATTTCGACAAGAGCCTCGAGAGCCTCTCCGCCTTCTACGACCGCCCCGGCCGGGCCTATTACGTCCTGCTGGAGGACGGGGCCGTGATCGGCGGGATCGGCCTGGCCGAATACGAGGGGGACTGCTGCGAGCTGCAGAAGCTCTATCTCACGGCCGCGTCGCGCGGGCAGGGCACGGGCAGCCGCCTTGTCGCCTTCATCGAGGACGAGGCGCGCAGGCTCGGCTACAGGCAGATCTATCTCGAGACGCACTCCAACCTCGCCGCGGCGGTGCGCATGTATGAAAAGGCCGGCTACCGCCTCATCGACCGCCCGCCCGGCGCCGTCCACGGTGCGATGGACCGCTTTTTCCTCAAGGAGCTGTTTTAGTTTTCAGAGAAGCGGGGGGAAAGTTTTCAGAAGCCAGTTTTCAGTTTTCAGAAAGAGAAACGGGTATTTAGCGCTGTCATTCTGAGGAGCGCCAGCGACGAAGAATCTTTTAAGATCCTTCGACTCGCTTCGCTCGCTCAGGATGACAATGTAGGGGCTGCCGCCCCCGGCAGCCCGGCAGAAGCGAGCCAATAAGATGCACAAATCCCCGGCGAATTCGTAGAATAGTACATTTTCGCCGGGGATTTGTTCACGTATTTAGATCGTACCGCGCGGGCCGCCGAGGGCGTCGGCCCCTACGACATGGACGACAATTCCCGCGCAAAACCTTCCTTTTCCCCTCATTCCGAATTCCGAACTCCGAATTCCGAATTCCTCGCTAAACTTCCGGTTATCTTTCTGAAAACTAAAAACTTAAAACTAAAAACTCTTTCGTTTCTGAAAACCGGCTCTGGCTTCACTTGTTCTTGTCGCCGGGGCGGAAGAGAAGCGCGACGAGGAAGCCGAAGAAGATCGCCGCGGCCACGCCGCCCGCGGCGGCGGTGAGGCCGCCCGTGAAGGCGCCGAGCGCACCGCGCTCCGCCACGGCCTGCTTCACGCCGCGCGCGAGCGCCGCCCCGAAGCCTGTCAGCGGCACGGTCGCCCCCGCGCCCGCCCAGTCGATCAGCGGCTGATACACGCCCAGCGCACCCAGCACGACGCCCGCCACGACGTAGCTTGTCAGAATGCGGGCGGGGGTGAGCTTCGTCCGGTCGAGCAAAAGCTGGCCGACGGCGCAGAAAAGCCCGCCCACGAGGAAAGCCTTCAGGTAATCAATCAGCATGGGAAAGCCTCCTGTTCTCCAGCACAACGGCGTGGCAGATGCCGGGGATGCTCGCGCCCTGCTGCGCGGTCAGCGGGCTCATCAGCGCCCCGGTCGCGGCGAAGAGCACCCGGTTCCACACGCCCTTTTCCATGCCGCGCAGGATGTGCCCGGCCAGCACCGAGGCGCTGCAGCCGCAGCCGGAGCCGCCCGCGTGCACGTCCTGCGTCGCCAGATCGTAGAGCAGCACGCCGCAGTCCATATAAGTGCAGTCGAGCTCATAGCCCTCGTCGGCCATAAGCTTCTGCAGCAGATCGTGCCCAAGCGCGCCGAGATCGCCCGTAAAGATGGCGTCGTAGTCCCGCGGGGAGCGCCCGGTGTCTTTGAAGTGGGCCAGCAGCGTGTCGAGCGCGGCGGGGGCCATGGCCGCGCCCATGGCGTTGGCGTCCTTGATCCCGGCGTCCACGATGGCGCCCGGCGTCACGTGCGTCACGCGCGGCCCGGCGCCTCCGCTCTGCAAAATGACGGAGCCCGCGCCCGTCACGGTCCACTGACTGGTGGGGCAGCGCTGCCCGCCGTATTCCAGCGGAAAGCGGTACTGCCGCTCGGCCGAGCAGAAGTGCGAGCCCGTGAGCGCGCAGGCCGTGTGCCCGAAGCCCCCGTCGAGCAGCAGCGCCGCGAGCGTAAGGCTCTCGGCCATCGTGGAGCAGGCGCCGTAGAGCCCGAAATAGGGCAGGGCCGAGTCCTTGAGCGCAAAGGAGGAGCTGACGCACTGGTTGAGGAGGTCGCCTGCGAAGACGAAGTCCATCGCGGCGGGGGAGAGCCCCGCCTTCTGACAGCTCAGCTCGAAGCACTGGCGGAGCATGCGGCTCTCGGCCTTTTCCCAGGTCTCTTCCCCGAAGCGGGAGTCGTCGGAGATATAGTCGAAGCACTCCTTGAGCGGCCCCTCGCCCTCCTTCTGGCCTACGACGGCCGCGGAGGCGGCGACGGCCGGGGCGGAGGGGAGCAGCAGCGTGCGTTTTCCCAGTCTTTTACTCATAAAAAATACCCTCGCTCTCTGATGGAGTCGAGGGTATTTTTCCCGTCAGACGGGCTTTTATGCTGTTTTTTTAACTCACCTTCAGCGTCTCCCACATGGTGGTCATGTAGTCGAGCATCTCGGCGTCGAGGTTGCGGTAGGCGTACTCGTTATAGAGGGCGCTGAAGTCCTCGATGCCCGGATAGAGGATCTCCATGGCCTCCTCGCCGAGCTCCTCCTGATAGTCGGCGCTGTCATAGACGAGGGAGTTGGGAGAGGCGTAGTAGATATACTCGGCGTTGGCGATGGCCGGCTCCTCGGAGAGCATGTAGTTGATGAAGATCTCGGCCAGCTCCTTGTGCTGGCAGCAGCTCGGGATGCACATGGCGTCGACAAAGTAGTTGGTGCGCTCGGGGTAGTAGAAGCGCAGATCCACGCCCTCGGCCTGCGCGTCGAGCATGGTGAAGTAGTCGCCCGCGTAGTAGGCGCCGATGGCGGCCTCGCCGGACTCCATCATGTTGTAGATCTCGTCCATCACGTAGCTCTTGACCAGAGGGGCCTGGGCCGTGAGCTCAGCGAGGGCGGCGTCCCAGGTGCTTTTGTCGGTGCTGTTGACGTCGAGCCCGAGCTTGTACTGCGCGGTCGCAAAGGCGTCGCGGGAGTTGTTGAACTGCAGGATCTGGCCGGCGTATTTGTCGTTCCACATGAGATCCCAGTCGCCGGTGTCAGCCTCGTCCACGACGGCCGCGTTCCAGATCACGCCCACCACGCCGTAGGTGTAGGGGACGGTGTAGAGGTTGTCGGGATCGTAGTAGAGGCCGCGGAAGCTCTCGTCGATATACTCATAGTTGGGGATGTTGCTGAAATCAAGGGGCAGCAGCATGTTCTCGGCGGCCATGCGCGCGATCATATAGTCGGAGGGGATGATCACGTCGTAGCTGACGGCGCCGCTGGAGAGCTTGGCGTACATGTCCTCGTTGCTGGCGTAGGTCGTGTAGTTGACGCGCAGCTTCTGGCCGTAGGTCTCCTCGTACCACTTCTCGAACTCCTTGATGGTGTCGAGCGAGCCCTCGGAGCCGTCGGAAATGTATTCGCCCCAGTTGTAGACGTTGAGCGTCAGCGTGTCCTTCGAGCCGCAGCCGGAGAGCGCGGCGGCGGAGAGCAGCATGGCGGCGATGAGCAGAAGGGAAAGCAGCTTTTTCATGATTCAAAATACCTCCTCAGGCTTTTTTTGCTTTGCGGTTTTCGCGCACCTCGCGGACGGCCTTCGCAGTGTCGGCGTCCATGAGGTTCGACAGGAGCAGCAGGAACAAGATCACAAAGAAGATGATGGTCGCCAGGGCGTACATCTTCGGGGTGACGGTTTTCTTGGTCATGTTGTAGATGCGGATCGGCAGGGTCTGGAAGCCGTTGCCGGCGGTGAAGTAGCTGATCACGAAGTCGTCGAGCGAGAGCGTGAAGGCCATGATGAGGCCCGTCACGATCCCGGGCAGGATCTCCGGCACCTCGACCTTCAGAAAGGCGCGCAGCGGCGTGCAGCCGAGATCCATCGCCGCCTCGGGCAGGGCCCTGTCCATCTGCTGCAGCTTCGGCAGTACCTGCAGGATGACGTAGGGCAGACAGAAGGTGATGTGCGCGATCAGCATGGTGGCGAAATTGAGGCTCGTGGCCGCGCCGAAGAGGCGGCCGACGAACACGAACATCAGCATCAGCGAGATGCCGGTGATGATGTCGGGGTTGATCATGGGGATGTTCGTCACGGTGTCCATCGCCGCGCGCATGTAGCGGCTCTTCAGCTTGTGGATGCCGACGGCGGCGGCCGTGCCCATCACGGTGGAGATGAGCGCGGCGCTGACCGCGAGGATCAGCGTGTTGCGCACCGCGCCGAGCGTCTCATAGTCGCGGAAAAGCTCCCGGTACCAGTGCAGGGAGAAGCTTGAAAACACCGAGAGGCTCTTGCTGTCGTTGAAGGAGAAGACCAGCAGGATGGCGATGGGCGCGAAGAGAAACAGCATGACGAGCCCGGTATAGATCTTGGAGGCAGTTTTCATAGGCTATCCTCTATTATTCTCTGAATACTGAATTCTGAAAACTGGTCACGCCGTCGCCTTTTTGTTGGCGTAGCGCTGCATGACGGCCATGCCGATGAGCAGGATGACCATCAGGATGAAGGCGATGGCGGCGGCAAAGTGGAGGTTAT
This sequence comes from uncultured Clostridia bacterium, assembly GCA_946186375.1. Taxonomy (GTDB): domain Bacteria; phylum Bacillota; class Clostridia; order Oscillospirales; family Oscillospiraceae; genus Limivicinus. Next base: position 418 of record CAMHMZ010000091.1, on the reverse strand, counting down.
TGGCGGTGTACTGGCTCTCGATCGCGTCGCCGATGAGGTAGAACTTGCCGTTGCCGAGCTTCTGGGAGATATAGAAGGTGGAGATGGAGGGGATCAGCACCATCGTGATGCCGGAGATGACGCCCGGCAGGCTCAGCGGCCAGACGACGCGCCGCAGCACGCCGAAGCTGCTGCAGCCGAGGTCGCGCGCGGCCTCGAGGAGCTTGACGTCCATCTTGGCGATCACGGAGTAGATCGGCAGGATCATATAGGGGAAATAGTCGTACACCATGCCGATCACGACGGCGCTCTCGGTGCCGATGATGTGGATGCGCCCCAGATGCAGCAGCGACAGAAGGCCGTTGAGAATGCCGGTGTCCTGCAGAATGGTCATCCAGGCGTAGGTGCGGATCAGAAAGTTCATCCACATGGGGATCAT
>CAMHMZ010000090.1 GCA_946186375.1 uncultured Clostridia bacterium | reverse complement strand
GCCCACGGACGAAGAAGAGCCCACGGACGAAGAAGAGCCCACGGACGAAGAAGAGCCCACGGACGAAGAAGAGTCCGGGGACGAAGAAGAGCCCGGAGACGAAGAAGAGCCCGGAGACGAAAGAGAGCCCGAGGACGAAGAAGAACCCGAGCCGCAGGACGGACGCGGGGCGGAAGAAGAACCCGTAGACACGATCGAGCCGAAGGAGATCACCGCCCCCAGGGAAACAGAAGAACCGGAGCCAACGGAGGAGCTGACGCTCGACCTCAAGATCCAGGTGGCCTGGGTGGACGCCTACAACGCGCGCGGCTGGCGCCCGAACGGACTGACGGTCTGGCTGTATGCCAACGGGAAGAAGACCGAGGAGAAGGTCTGGCCCTGCGAGGGCAACGGCTGGCGCACGGCGTTCGAGGATCTTCCGCTGACGGACGAGGCGGGCCTGCCGATCGTGTATACCGTGGTCGCGGCGAACATCGAGGGCTACTATTACACGGTCAAGACGCTCGGCGTTTCGGGCTATCTGATCACCTTCCGGCTGAAGGACGGGCCACCCGCGACGGGGGATCCGGGGCCGCTGCCCTATGCGCTGCTGCTCTCGGCCAGCGGCTGTGCGCTGCTTCTGCTGCGCCGCCGCGGCAAAAAGACAGAGATATTCTGACAATAAAAAACCAGATGTGAAACCCTCGGGCTTCACATCTGGTTTTATATTTTTACAGCTTTTCCTTGAACACGGCGCCGAGCAGGATGCCGAGCGCGAGGACCAGCGCCGCTGCGCCGATCAGCCTCCAGGTCGCCGCATCGACGGTGACGGCGGTCTCCTCTGCGGCTGTGTCCGCACTCTGCGCGCTGCTCGAGGCCTGCCCCGGCACAGCACCGAAGCCGCCGTCCGAAGCCTCGGGCCGTTCGCCCATGTCGGGCGCCTCGCCGTCGAAGCCCTCCGGGGGTTCGGGCCGCTCGCCGTCCTCCGCACCCTCGGGCGGGGAGGGAGGCTCGCTCCCATCGGACGCCTCGCCGCCAGCGCCCTCCGGAGGCTCGGGCGCCTCGCCCGTAAAGCCGCCGAATTCGCCGCGCGGCTGCGCGCCGCCCCAGGTCATGCTGCCGCCGAACATCGAGCTCTGCGCGTCGCCGTAGGAGGCGGAGACTTCACTGAGCGTGAGCTCCTCCACCATCTCGCCGACGACCATGAGATAGCTCTCGCCGAGCTGCAGCTCGGGGATGCTCAGCTCCACAGAGGTGAAGCTGCAGGGCACCTCCCAGCTCACAAGGGTATTGCCCTCGCTGTCCTCCAGCGCCACGGTCGTGCCCGCGGCCGCGCCGGAGGCGAAGTTATACAGCACCGAGCACTGCTCGGATTCCGCGTCGAAGCCCTCCGCCATGGCGTAGCCGCCGCAGGCAATGATGCTGCCGCCGCTGACGAGGCAGACGCCGCCGCTCTCGCTGCCGTAGTCGAGGGCGCTGTTCGTGCCGCTGCCGGGAAGACTGACGCGTACAGTGCCGCCGGTGATGAGGATGTCGCCGTTGGAGTCGATGCCGTCGGCGTCCTGCGCTGTGGTGTTGACAATGGTGAGACTGCCGCCGCTGATGAGCACCTGCGGCGTCTGTGTGCCTGTCAGGAGCGAAGCACTGGCGTTGAGACCGTCGTCGAGCGGATAGAGCGTCAGCTCGCCGCCGCTCAGGGAGATCAGCGGGGCCTCAACGCCCTCGTAGCAGCTCTCCGCCGTGAGGCTGCCGCCGGAGACGGAGACCGAAGTGTCGGAGCAGAGGGCGTCGCCCACGGCGCTGAGCGTGAAGTCCCCGCCCTCGACCGTCAGCTCGCCCACGGCGCTGAGTGCGTCGTCCTCGGCCGTGACGCTGAAGCTGCCGGACTGGATGTAGAGATAGCCGCCCTCGCCGGTGACGGCGATGCCGTCGTCGCCTGCCTCCACGCTGATCGAGGCGGCGCGGATGCGCAGGCTGTCGTTGGCGCGGATACCGTCGGCCTGGGAGAGGACCGTGAGGCTGCCGCCTGTGATGACGAGGTCGTCCTTGGCGACGATGCCGTGGCGGTACCAGGAGCGGACCGTGAGGCTGCCGGTGCCGTTGATGGTGAGATCGTCGTGGGAGTAGATGACGCCGTCGGTGCCGTCGGCCACGGCCGCGTCGGAGAAGACGACGGGCCCGGTCATGCTGTTTTCGGTCCCGGCCGCGAGGGTGAGGAAGACCTTGTCGGCCTGGTCGACGCGCAGACAGGCGTCGTCCGAGCAGCTGAGCTCGACCCCGTCGAAGAGGAGCCAGACCTTGGAATTGTTGTGTGCGTCAATGACGATGCTGCCGTCGCTGAGCGTGCCGGAGAGGACGTAAAGTCCGGCCGAAGAGATGACCACGCCGCCGTCATAAGCATAGGCGCCGCTGCCGGAGACGGCGGCGCTCTCCCCGTTGAGGGTGATGACGGTGGCGCCGTCCGTGCTCCACTCGCCGTTGAGATCGTTGGCGGTGAAGTAGACGGAGCCGGAATGCGCCTCGTCGTCCTCGTCCACCACGACCTGGATGCCGAGCTGCTCGCCGTTGATAAACAGCAGTGTGAGCAGCAGGGTGACGATCAGGACGGCAACGCAGATCTTATCAAAATTCTTGTGCGTTGACATGAGAATGACCTCATACTTCTATGTTGACCCCACGCAGAGCGGGGGAGGGGAAAGCGGACTTTGCGCCAAAACTCCCGTATCCTCCGGCGAAAGCCCGACGCAAGCGGGTTTTCGCCGGAAAAGGAGGAGCAAGGGAGCGTCCGCAGTTTTCGCATAAGAGCCCTTGGCTTTTATGCGGAAACGGAGGCAAGCGGACTTTGCGACGACGTCAGCCCATGTAGTCCCCGTTGTAGCTGACGAGGACAGCGCTCTGCACGCCTTCGATCTCGCTGAGGGCGTTGACAAAGTCGGTGTTGTCGTTCTGCAGGCGCACCTCGAGGTTGAGCTCCACCGCGCCCTTCTGCGCGCTCTTGCTCTTGACCACACAGCGCTTGGTGTGCTGGCCGAGATAGGCCAGAGCCTTGCTCTCGCTCTCGTGACCGTCGCAGCTGAGCACGACGATGTAGGGCCGGACGCCGGACTTGCGGTTGGCAAACAGGAGCAGGATCACGCCGATCAGGACGCTGCCGAAGACGGCCAGCGGGATCATGCCCGCGGCCAGCACGATGCCGGCGGCGATGGCCCAGAAGAGGAAGGCAATGTCGAGCGGCTCCTTGATGGCCGTACGGAAACGAACGATCGACAGGGCGCCGACCATGCCCAGCGACAGCACCACGTTGGAGGTGACGGCCAGGATGACGAGGGTCGTGATCATCGTCAGGGCGATCAGCGTCACGCCGAAGCTGGAGGAGTACATGACGCCCGCATAGGTCTTTTTATAAATAAAGAAAATGAACAGGCCCAGGCCGAAGGCCAGCGCCAGCGCCAGCACCATGTCCAGCACGGTGACGGCGTTTACGTTTTCCAGAAAGCTGGATTTGAAAATGTCGCTGAAACTCATGATCTTGTCTCCTTTTTATCCGTAAATTCTGCACTGAGCGTATTTGGAAAAGGCGGTCTCGCGGCGGCCGGGCGTCTGCACGGCGTCGCGGATGATCGAGGGGAGGTAGGCGTCCCACTTCACCTCGAGCAGGATCGGCGCGTCCCCGGCCGGGACCGTGACGCAGTCGGGGTCGAGAAAGTCGGTACAGCTGAGGCCGGTGCGGATGTCGTAGTCGAAGGTGACGCGGACGTTGCCGGGCCGGTAAATGAAGGGCTCGCGCGTGTAGTCCACGATGGTCTTCGGCCTGAGGCCCTGACAGCGCATCTTGCAGTAGAGCTCCTGCACGAGCGGCCGTCCGCTGTCCATCATCCAGTCGAGCTCCCCGTCCACGATCTTCTGCGCCTCTTCGGCGCTCAGCAGCGCGCTGTATTTCGTGCCGAGGCCGCTGCGCTTGCTTTTCTTTTCGAGGTGGATCACAGAGGGGTCGCGGTTATAATAGCGGATGCGGAATTTCTCGCGCAGGTTCACGCCGTCCACCTTTTCCCGCAGGGCCTTGTCGTCGAGATTGTCAAAATAGAGGCTGCGGATGAAGTATTTCCCGTTCACGGCGTGCGGGTCGCTTTCGGCCACGGCGCGCAGGCGCTGGCGGATGGCGAGCAGATCCACATAGCGGATCTCATGCTTCCATTCGTGCCGGTATTGCACTTCCATAGCGCTCACTCCTTCCCGTGTTTTCGCTGTCGTTCTACTCATTATATCGGCTGCGCTTTGCATTTGCAAGGATAAACTCCCTGACTTAAGCGAAACTTAGAAAACGCGGCGAAGCGAAAAAACTCTGCGCAGACAGAATTGGGCAATCTTGACAGAGGCGAGGGGAAAACGTATAATCGAACTGGATACAAATCACAGACCGCGCGCCGCGCGGAAAAAAGGAGGCGCCCTATGAGACAAGTTCTGCTCTCCTCCTGCCCGGTGATGCTCTGGATCATCGCGGCGGCGCACCTGTGCATGCTGCTGCTGGCCTTTCGGCGCTTCGCTCGCACGAAGGAGCCCCTTTATCTGCTCTCCGCCCTGGTCATCCTGGGCCTTTTTTATGACGCGCTGATCCTCTCGCTGGGCACGGTGCTCCGGGAGGGAAGCACGCTCGAAACGCTCAGCCGCTTCCGCTTCGTGTTCCACGGGGCGCTGATCCCGCTGCTGTTTCCGATCTGCGCCTATGCGCTGAACTTCAACAAGACCTGGAGAACGGTCGTCTGGGTCTTCACGGGCGTTCTGATCGCGCTGGGCGTGGCGGAGGGCTTTGCCACCGCGCTCACGGCGCAGCAGGTCGCCGGCGTCGTGCGCTATACCTCCGGCGAGGGCACGCCCGCCTGGGCCGGGGCCGTCAGCGGCGTTCTTTCCTACGGGACGGTGGTGCCGCTCATCCTCGCCGGGATCGTCGTCTGGGTCCGGCAGAAAAGGCCGCAGCTCTTCCTGGCGGGCTTTCTGATGTTCCTGTTTTCGGCGCTCGGTCCGGCCACGGGGAATTTCGATCTCATCTTCTATATCAGTATGTTCGGGGAAGTCTGCATGGCGCTATTTTTCCTGCTCTATGCGGGAAAGCGCGCGGCGTGAACCCCATCATATAACTCAGGATACTTTGGAAAGAGAGGAACGAACATGTCCAGCTTCAAGGATCTCCGCATCGTAGACAACTTCTATCAGACCAGCTCCTATTTCCCCATGCCCACGGTGATGATCTCCACCCTCGCCGAGGACGGCAGCACCTCCGTCGGCTCCTACTCCCTGTGCTTCCCGTACTACATCGCGGGCAAGAGCTACTACGCCATGGTGCTCGAGGCGCGCAACTCCTCCAACACGGCGCAGCATCTGCTCGCCGGGCGCAAGCAGGTGGCCATCAACTTCATGCCCGAGGGCCGCGGCTATCACAAGAAGATCGTCGCGCAGGGCTGGCCCGGCGACACCCCGGCCGAGAAGATGAAGAACTTCGGCTTCACGCTCGAGGACGGCCTGTGCATCGCGGAGGATCCCTCCACGCCGCGCCCCAAGGTGGTGGCCGAGGCCTATCAGGTCATGGAGTGCACCTGGATGAGCGATCTGGAGAACGCCGAGGAGGACATCGGCCGCAAGCTCGAGGACGGCTGCTACCCGCCTCCCTATAAAAACTTCAACGGCATCACCACCCAGTACGGCGCTCACTTCATCCTGCGCATCGACAAGGTGCTCATGAAGCCCAAGTACTATGACAACATCATCAACGGCGTCAAGGGCCGCCTGTGGCCGAACGTGCTGATCTGCCACGGCTACCGCGACAGCAAGAACTTCTGGTTCGCCAAGACTCCGCGCCTCGTGCCGGAGCTGCTGCCCATCCGCAACGCCACGCTCTCCTCCGTGCGCTACGCGGCCGACCGCACCGATCCCAACGTCCACTTCACCGACGACGCGCTCGAGATGCTGCTGAACGTCCCGCGCATCTTTCTGCCGACGGTGCTCAAGGGCTGCGTGGCCTGGGCCAAGGAGCACGGCGTCACCGAGGTCACGGCCGTGGAGATGAAGATCATCAACGACAAGCGCGCCAAGGAAAAAGGCAAGGGCTAAAGGAGGGCAACGCCATGGAAGGATTTGTTTTCACTGTCCCGATGGCGCTGACCGACTATATCCCCGTGATTCTCTTCGGCATCAGCGCCCGGCTTTTGATGCGCGATCTGTACAACAAGATGGCCAAGGGCGTCTTTGCCTGCCTGGATCTCGGTGTCTGCATCGCCTTTCTCGCGGGCTTTCTGAAGGCGACCTATAAGCTGCTGATCGCCCTCGGCGTGGGGGAATTCCCGCTGCTCAACACGCTCTTTCTGCCCCTGCAGTCGACGGGGCTTCTGCTGACGGGACTGAGCATCGTGCTCATGCTTGCGCTGCGCAAGAAGAGCGCGGCGATGGCGATGGCGCCGCTGACCATGGGCTGCATCAGCATGATGGTGCTCGGCCTCGGCTGCATGTGCGCGGGTCTCGGCGTCGTGGCCGCGAAGATGAAGAAAAAGCTTCTCATCCCGGTCTTCGTCCTCTGCTTCATCTGCTACATGGGCATGGGCTACCTCGCTTCCGCCAAGGACGGCAGCGCCTCCGCCAACTGGATCGAGCAGGGCGTCAACACGGTCGGGCAGCTTTTGCTGCTGCTGGGCGTGGGCAGCCTGCATAAGGCGGGCCTCAAAGAGTATAAGCTGTAACTATACAATAATAGGAAAGAAGGAAATCATCATGTATCCTGCCTGGTATTTCTGGCTCCTCTTCGCGCTGGCGATGCTCGTCAGCTCCATCGGCTTTAAAAACTACGTCTGGTTCATCTCCCTGGGCTACGGCTTCTC
>CAMHMZ010000089.1 GCA_946186375.1 uncultured Clostridia bacterium | reverse complement strand
ATGTGTACAAGCCCGCCAAGGTCCTCTCCGGCGGCGAAAAGGTGCGCTGCATGCTGAGCAAAATGATGCTCTCGGGCGCGAATTTTCTGCTGCTCGACCAGCCGACCAACCACCTCGATCTGGAGAGCATCGCCGCGCTCAACAACGGCCTCGAGGCCTTCAGGCACAACATCATCTTCTCCTGCCACGACCACCAGCTGACCCAGACGGTCGCCAACCGCATCATCGAGATCACCGACGACGGCGTCATCGACCGGCTGTGCACCTACGACGAATACATGCATCTGTCGGACCTGGAGCAGACGCGCTAAGGCAGCCTTAAGGTTAAGCGCCTATCCTGTCAGTCGAGGTGATACCTATGAAGCTTCTTTACGCCGAGGACGAACCGGCCATGAGCGAGGCCGTGGTCGATATCCTTACCTATCATAAATACACCGTCGACGCCGTGTACGACGGGGCCGACGCCCTCTACTACGCCGAGCACGAGCAGTATGACGGCATCATCCTGGACGTCATGATGCCGAAGCTCAGCGGACTGGAGGTGCTGCGGCGGCTGCGCGAGCAGGGCATCGGCACGCCGGTGCTGCTGCTGACGGCCAGAGGCGAGGTCGAGGACCGGATCGAAGGGCTCGATCTCGGCGCGGACGACTATCTGCCCAAGCCCTTCGCCATGGGCGAGCTGCTGGCGCGCGTGCGCGCCATGCTGCGCCGCCGCGAGGACTACACGCCGGAGATCCTGCGCGTGGGCGACCTTGCGCTGAACCTGCGCAGCTATGAGCTCTCCTGCGGCGAGCAGCGCGTGCTGCTGCCGAAGCTCGAGTATCAGCTGATGGAGCTTCTGATGCTCAACCGCGGGCTCTATCTCTCCACGGAGGACCTGCTCGTGAAGGTCTGGGGCTATGACACCGAGGCCGATATCGGCGTGGTGTGGGTCTATATCTCCTACCTGCGCAAGCGCCTGGCCGCTCTCGGCTCCACGGTGGAGCTCAAGGCCAAGCGCGGCATCGGCTATACGCTGGAGAGTGCGTCATGAGGCGCACGCTGCAGCGGAAATTCGTCGTGACGGCCATGATCGCCGTCACGGTGCTGCTGGCCGTCTTGCTCGGCGCCATCAACGGCGTCAACGCCTGGACGAGCCGCGAGGAGATCGCGCGCCAGCTCGAGCGCCTGACCGAGACGCGCCCCGACGCCCCCTTTCCCGGGGGGGGGGAGCGGAGGGATCGCTTTGACCGGCGCGAGCGTGTGACGCTCGGCCCCGCCTCCGCCGCGGAGACGCTGCCGACAGCGCGCTACTATCTCGTCTGGGCCGACAGCGAGGGCACGATCGAGAAGGTCGACAGCGCGCACATCGAATACGGCTCCGAGCTCGAGGCCGAGGAGCTCTTCACCGCCGCGGCCGGGCAGAGCGAGGGCAGCACGGGCGCCTTCCGCTTCCGCACGGTGACGCTCTCCGACGGCGGCACGCTCACCGCCTTTCTGTACACCGCGCAGACCCGAAACGGCGTCGTGCGCGTGGCGCTCTTGAGCCTGCTGGCGGGCGCGGTGGCCTGGGGGCTGATGCTGCTGCTCGTCGTCTTCCTCTCCAAAAAAGCGATCGAGCCCGTCGCCGCGGGCATCGAGAAGCAAAAGCGCTTCGTCACCGACGCCGGGCACGAGCTCAAAACGCCGCTGGCGATCATCCTCGCCAACACCGAGGCCATGGAGCTGCGGCAGGGCGAGAGCAAATACAGCCGCAACATCCGCGAGCAGGTGCAGCGCCTCAGCGGGCTGACGCAGAACCTGCTGACGCTCGCCCGCGCCGACGAGGCCGCGGCCCTGCAGCTCGAGGAGCTCGATCTGAGCGCGCTCGCCGCGGAGGCGCTGCGTCCCTTTGCCGAGAGCGCCGAGCTGCGCTCTATTACGCTGCGCTCCGAGCTGACACCGGACGTGCGTGCGAAGGCCGATAAGCGGCAGCTTGCGCAGCTGCTGAGCATCCTGCTGGATAACGCCGTCAAATATACCCCCGAGGGCGGGGAGATCTCCCTGTCTCTGCGCCGGGAGGGCCGCGCCGTGCTGGAGCTTTCCAACACGGTGGAAGACACGTCCATCCCCCCGGAGCGCTTCTTTGACCGCTTCTTCCGCGCCGACAGCGCGCGCAGCCAGAAAAGCGGCGGCTACGGGATCGGGCTCTCCGCCGCGCGCGCCATCGCCGAGGCGCACAAGGGCAGCCTCACGGCGGCCTATCGGGAGGGGCTTCTCGTCTTCACGCTGACGCTCCCCTGAAGCAACACAGGAGTCTATTGCTTTATGAAAAAACGCCTCATCGTCATCTTCTCCCTTCTTCTGGCCCTGCTGCTGGCAGGGGGCCTTTTCCTTGTCGTTATGCAGCGGCGAGCCGCTGAACAGGCGGCGCTGGAAAAGCAGACGGCGCTGTCGGACGCGATCGCGGCCTTTCCCCTGCCCGCGGCGCCGGAGGCCGGCACGGAGGCCGGGCAGGTCCTGAGCGGGGCCTGGCAGCAAGTCTGCCGCGCCGAGCCTGTGGGCGAGGCGCTCGTGCAGGGGGACGAGGCGGAGCAGCGCTTCCGGCTCACGACGCTCGATGCCCAGGCACTCGCCGCCGAAGTCCCGTCTTCTCTGGAGGCGGTGCAGCGCGAGCTCGTCGCCGCCGCGAAGCACAAAAGCGAGGTGTACGACAGCGAAGGGAAGATCCATGGCGAGTTGCTGGAGGCAGCCTTCCCCGCTTTGCTGCGCACATTGACAGAAAGCGGCGATCATGCGCTGTCAACGGAGGAGACGCTGCGGCTTCGCTGGCAGGACGGCGTCTGGCTCCGGGAGAATGAGGCGGAGCTTCAGGACGTTCTGACGGGCGCGCTTTCAGATCCGGACGCGCTGGCCGCGGAGCTTCTGGCCGAGGGCGCAGCGGGGCTTGCCTATCTGCCGCTGCACTATACGATCGACGAGGCGGCGCTCGCCGGCCCCGTTCCGGACAGCACGGCCTATGGCGAGACGGAGGATCCCGCCGTCATCGAGGCGCTGCTGCAGACGCCGGAGGCACAGCGGCTGATCGGCGGGCAGGAGCTCGTGTGGAACGCCGCGATCGAGCGCTACCCCAAGGGCATGCAGATCCGCTGGTACCTGGACGAGACGATCCTCGTCCTCGTCTGGCAGGAGGTGGAGCACGGCGGTGTGGGCACCTTCTCCGAGGTCTTCCTGGCCGACGGCTCGCAGCTGCGGCGCAAGATCTCGGCGGACCGGATCCTCGATCTGCATTTTGAGACGGCCAGCGCCTTCGCCCGGCAGACGAACGCCGTATTGGCCTTCGGCGGGGACATGTACTACCACGGCCGGATGTGCGGCGTCGGCGTCTATCAGCGAGAGCTTTTCCGCTTCGAGCCTTTAAGCTGCGACACCTGCTTTATCAACTCCCGGGGCGATCTGCTGTTCCGCTACCGGGGCGAGCTGACGAGCGAGGAGGAGGCGCAGCGCTTTATCGAAGAAAACGACGTGCTCTTCTCCCTGGTCTTCGGGCCGGTACTCATCGACGGCGGACAGGACGTGACGCCGGAGCGCTACGCCTGGGGGCAGATCGACGATGAATACGCCCGCGCCGCGCTCGGGCAGCTCGGGCCGCTCCACTATCTGACGATGAACCTCAACTGCGGCACCCATCAGTATTACCATCTCTTCACGCTCAGGCAGGCGGCCGATTCCATGATCCGCCGGGGCTGCGAGAAGGCCTACGCCCTCGACGGCGGTCAGACGGCCGTCACGATCCTGGACGGGCAGCTCATCAATCCCGTGCAGTTCGGCTGGGAACGCATGGTCAGCGACATTATCTATTTCGCCACCGCCGTCCCGGATGATTAGTTTTCAGTTTTCAGTTTTCAGGTAAACGCTGATCAAATCGCTACGGCACCTCCCGGAAAATTTGCGCCCTGATTTCGTCACTTTTTCTTGAAATACACAAAGTATTCCTGCAAAAAAGTGCCATCATCAGAACACAAATTTTCTCGGGATCCGCTCTTGCCGATTTAATCATCGTTTACTTAGTTTTTAGAAGAGAAACGGAAGTTTAGCGCTGTCATTGCGAACCAGTGTCGCAACACTGGTGTGGCAATCCGTTCTCTTTTCAAGGGGATTACGGATTGCCACGTCGCTGCGCTCCTCGCAATGACAGAGTAGGGGCGGCCCTGAAGGACTGGCTTCGCGTCGCTATCAGCCGCCCGCGGACACGGCACAAACTCGGCGGACTAGCAATGCTCGTCCCTACGGGGAGCGTGGCCTCCTCTTGCAGGGGCTCGGCCATGGGCTCCTCGGCAGCCCGGCAGAAAAAGCCAGAAATTATACGAAAATCCCCGGCGAATTCGTAGAATAGTACGTATTCGCCGGGGATTTATTTATTATTCTGATTGCACCGCGCGGGCTGTCGAGGGCGCCAGCCCCTACGACGCGGACGTCAATTTCCGCGTGCTATCCTTCGTTTTCCTTCATTCCGAATTTTACGCTTTTTCTAAAAACAAAAAACTGAAAACTAAAAACTCTACCGGCCCTCGTCGACCGTGAGGTCGCCGCTGACCGTCCCCACGGTGACGGGGAGGCCGCCCTTGGCGCTGTTCAGGGAGCCGGAGAGCCTGCCGCTGGCCGTGTCATAGTCGAGATCGATGACCGTGCCCTTCGGGAAGGAGAGCCGGACGTCGCCGGAGCTCGTCTCGACCTCTACCGTCTTCGGCGCGCCGATAAACTGCAGCTCCACCTTGCCGGAGCTGGTGTTGACGTCGGCCCGGCAGCCTTCGCTCAGATCCCGCAGCACGACCTCGCCGCTCGTCGTATCCGCTTCGACCGTACCGGCGATCGCTGTTTTCTCCACGCTCACCCGGCCGGAGGTCGCGTCCGCGTCGAGCGAGGCGCAGGCGCAGGCGCTCACCGTGATCGCGCCGCTGGAGCTGTCGGCGTCGATCGCGCCCGCGACCGCCGTCTCCTCGACCGTCACGGCGCCGCTCGTCGTATCGACGTCGAGCGAAACGCAGGCGCAATTTTTCACACGCACTTCGCCGCTCGTCGTATCGGCGTCAAGCTCCCCCTCGACCGAAAGCCCCTGGAGCGTGACGGCGGCGCTGATGGCGTCGGCGTCGAGCGCTTTCAGGCTGAAGCCCTCCGGCAGCAGCACGATGAGCGCCTTGTCGGGCACACGCATCTGCCCGTCGGCGCAGAAGAGGACGGAGAGCGTGCCGCCGCTGAGCTTATAGCGCAGGCGCTGCCCCTCGCTGAGAGTGGAGGCCGTCTCCTCGCGCATAAGGATCTCCTCCCCGGCCCAGTGCTCCACGAGCACCGCGCCGGAGACCCAGTCGAGATCGAGGCTTCTGACCTCGGCCGGATCGAAGCGCTCCTCGCCGCTGAGACAGACGGTGTAGCCCGCCTGACCGCCAAAGCCGAGCGTGCCGCCGGTAGAGGAAAAGCTCAGCCCGCTGTTAAAGAAGCTGCCGAGATCCTCGCCCCGCCCGCGGGCGATGTTCATGAGCGTCGCGCCGACGATGATCATCACACAGGCGACGATCAGCGCAGTCCTGGTTCCTTTTTTCATCTCTCAGCCCTCCTTCTTGATAAACCACGATTTGATCCACTTCCCCATCTGCCCGCAGAGCTTCCCCATGCCGCGGCAGAGCGGCCGCAGCGCGAGAAAGCCGAGCACGCACAGGCCGCCCGCGACGAGCGCGGCCCCGATGAGCAGCAGGGGCGAGGCCGTAACGGTATTCACGAAGAGGCCTATGGGCGCGGCCAGCGCCGTAAGGCCCAGGGCGAGCACCACCGCCCCGAAGCTCAGCACCAGCGCCCAGAGGACGATGACGACCGCCAGCAGGATCGCCGCGAAGCTCAGCAGCAGCGGGAACCACAGCGGAAAGCCCAGCACCAGCAGCAGGATATTGAGCGCCGAGGGCTTGCCCGCCGCGCGCACGCGCGTCTTCACAAGCGTCGAGAGCGGCAGCTCCGTCAAAAGCTCCTGCGCGATCTTCGCGGGACTGCCGAGGTGCTCGACAGCCTCGGCCTCCGTCATGCCGTCCTCGAGCATGTCGCTCAAAAGCTCGTCATAATAGGCAAGCTGCCGCTCGCGCTCGGCCTCTGGCATCTGCGCGAGGCAGCGGCGCAGCTCGGAAAGAAAGTCCGCTCTATTCATGTCTCAGCCCTCCCCGAATGTATTCATACATGGCGGCCAGCTCCGTCCAGTCCGCGGCAAAGCTCTCGAGCTGCCGCCGCCCGGCCTCCGTCAGCCGGTAAAACTTCCGCAGCCGCCCGTTGTGCTCCACACTGTAGACGCTCAGCGCGCCGGAGCTCTCCAGCCGCCGCAGGATGGGATACAGCGTCGATTCCGAGATCGAGACGAAGGCCGAGAGATCCTTTACGATCTGATAGCCGTAGGAATCGCCCCGGGCCAGCGCGGCCAGCACGCAGTTTTCCAACAACCCGCGCTTCGTTTGCGCATCCAGCATCGAAATACCCCCTTTCGCATAATACTATACATCACATAGTATTATGTGTCAAGGGGTATTTTTGTCTTTTCGATTATTCGGAACGGGCATAAAAAAGGACTGCCCGAAACGGGCAGCCCTTTTATGGATTTGCTTAAGTGCCTTATGTGGCTCAGGCCTTCTTGGCCTTGGCCTGACCGGCCAGGGTCTTGACAGCGGTGACCGCCAGGATCACAGCGAGAACGACCAGAGCGGTGGACCAGATGCAGACGTACCAGTCGCCCCAGGGAGCGCCGCCGGCGGCAATGGTGCCGATCTCCTTGACGATGGTCATGCACAGCGAGGTGATGGTCGCAACGAGCATGAAGCACATCGGGAAGTAGAACATCTTGTTGTTCTTGCCGATCTTGCCGAGCCAGGTGCAGAC
>CAMHMZ010000088.1 GCA_946186375.1 uncultured Clostridia bacterium | reverse complement strand
GCTCTGATCGAGCTGGGCAAAGTCGGAAACGCCTTCACGGCCGAGTTCTCCAATGAAGGACTGTCTTTTTTGGAAAACGGCCAGACCATAGCATACATCACAAACCAGTCCCTCGTCATTACCAATGCGGAGATACGGAACCGTCTCTCCCTCGGTACGGCGGCAAGGGGCTGGTTTGATTTTATTCCCCGCGAGACCGGCAACCTGTCGATCCAGTGGCGCGATCCCACGGCGTAAGGAGGGCTCCCTATGGCAACAGGCAACAGCGGCAGTTTTACGCTGACCGGATCGCAGAACTTTGCGGTCATTATATACTGGTCGGAAACCTATAACGAATCTGCCAATACGCATGTGGTGAGCATCACGGCAGCGCAGCTCGTTTCCTACAACTGGTATGGTTTTACCTATTATCCCAGCGGGACGCTCTCCATCAATGGCTCGACCGTGGTGACGTTCAACTCCGCTATTGGTACACACAACTGCACCATAGGTTCGCAAGGCACCGGCTACAACATCATCCCAGCAAGCGGTTCCAGTTATCCTGCGGCTCCGTGGTCCTCCGGGACCATCTCCGGCAACGCGGACGGCACCAAGTCAGTCAGCATTGCAGCTAACTTTTCATGCTATACCGCAGATGGCCGCGGTGGTAGCGGATGGAGTGTCAGTGGCAGCCAGACGGTCACGCTGCGCACGATCCCGCGCACATCGAGCATCTCCATGCCCGCCACCACGATGGGCAGCGCAGGGACGATCAGCATCACCCGGGCATCCTCGTCCTTCACGCATACGCTGACCTACGCTTTCGGCAATGCGGCCGGGACGATCGCGACGAAGACGACCTCAACCTCTGTTTCATGGACGCCTCCCACATCCTTGGCATCGCAGATCCCGAACAATACCACAGGCACGTGTACCCTGACCTGCTATACCTACAACGGCAATACTCTCGTCGGCACGAGCACGACTACAGTCACGCTGACTGTCCCGGCGAGCATCAAGCCTACGATTACCGGCATTACAGCGACCCGGGTGGATGGAACCGTGCCTTCAAGCTGGGGCATCTATGTGCAGACAAAGAGCAAGGTGACGCTGGCGATCACCGGCGCTGCTGGGGCCGGAGGCTCGACGATCAGCTCCTACAGCATCACCGGCGGCGGGCTTTCCTATACACAGTCCTCCGTGACGACCGGTTTCCTCAACACGTCCGGCTCCATCACATTCACCGGGAAGGTCTGCGACAGCCGTGGGCGCTGGTCAGATGAAGCAACCGTTACGATCAATGTAGCGGCCTATGCCGCTCCGCGCTTCAACAGCTATTCCACCCAGCGGTGTACGAGCGCTGGGGCATCGTCTTCCAATGGTACCTACGCCAAGAGCACGATCGGCTTTTCTTACTGGTCCTGCAGCGGGAAGAACACGATCACGACCGCTGTGGCATATAAGAAATCCTCCGAATCGTCATACACAAATGCAGGCGTTACCTTTACCAGTGGGACGCAGTTCATCTTCGGTGGCGGCAACCTGAGTGTCGACTACTCCTACGATATCCGATTCACCCTGACGGACGCTTTCGGCACGGTCACGGTCGTGGACAGCCTGTCCACCGCCTCCGTACTCATGGACTTCAAAGCCGGAGGCACAGGGTTGGCCGTGGGCAAAGTCTCTGAGACCGATAACTGCTTTGAGGTTTCTGAGGATTGGGACGTGAAGGTCTATGGCATGCTTCTGGCAGAGTACATCCAGTCTCTGGCATCGGGCGGCATTGCATTGGGAACCTGTGACACGGCAGCTGATGACGGGGATAAGATTGCTACTGTCCCAGGAAACTTTGAACTGAAGACCGGTGCGGTGGTGGCAATTAAGTTCACCAACCACAACACGGTGCAGCAGGTCAAAATGAACGTCAACGGAACCGGTCTGAAGTACATCGTCACTTACAACAACTATCTTCCCGTGACATACGCCTGGAAGCCGCTGCAGACGGTGCTCTTTATTTACGATGGCACGTATTTTGTAGCCTTTACACTTAACACAGCCACTACCGCCTATTATGGCTTGACCCGGTTGACGAGCAGCACCTCGTCTACCAGCACGGCGCTGGCGGCAACAGCATCCGCGGTCAAAGCGGCTTATGACCGGAATTCGTGGGACAGCATCTCCCTGACCAACGCTCTGGCACTTGCGTATGGGGGAACGGGAGCAACGACGGCGGCTGGCGCGAGAGCGAATCTCGGCCTTGGCGTTACGCTGCTCTACAGCGGCACTGTGACGACAGGAAGCTGTTCATTCAACTACGGCAGTTACAACTGGTACATCATCATCGGGCAGCCTGCGTCGTCTGGCTCCAGAACACCGATCGTGGTTCCGAAAGCCGCCCTGACGACAAGCGCCGTGGCGTATCAGATCACAGACGAATCCTACTACTATTCCTTCAACCTGTACTACTCCGGGAGCACCTGCTATCTGGTGTACAAGGGCCGGAACAGTTCCGGACAGATCATCGCCGTCTATGGTGTCAATTGAGGTAAGGCAGATGAAAGTAACTTTTGATGAAAACGGCTATGTCAACGGCTGGTGCATGGTCGGAGACAACGGCGGTGACGAGTACGATCCCCCGGAGGACTTTGATGCTTTTCTGGATAACTGTTTCTGCTATAAGCTCTCCGAGGGAAAGCTGGTCCGGGACACAGAAAAAGAGGAAACCGATCAGTTGGAGGAGCAGAAATCTTCTCTCCGGGTACGCCGGGAGAAGGAATGCTTCTCTGTCGTGAATCGGGGGTGGATCTGGTATTCGACCCTGACGCTCAGCCAATGGCGGGAACTGCGGAACTGGTACATCGCGTGGCTGAGGGTGACGGAAACAATGACTCCGCCTGAGCGTCCGTCCTGGGTCGATGACATTGATACCTCACGAATCCCACTGACCCTCGGCGGCTTGTTCTGAGGAGGCGCATTATGGTTATGATCAATGGAACGAGCATCTCTGTCACTCGCGGGGATACGCTGGACATCACTATCGATATCCTTTATCCGGACGGCAGCCCTTATACAGTTCTGGCCGGAGACGTTATTCGCTTCGCCCTGAAGCAGCGATACACCGATCCCGAGCCTCTAATCTGCAAGGAGATCCCGCATAATGGGATGAACCTGCGGTTGGAAGCCGAGGAGACGAAGGCGCTAAAGGCAGGCGGCGCTCCGTATGTCTATGACGTTCAGATCACGATGGAGGGCGGCACGGTCTGCACTTTTATTGATCGGGCCAAGTTCACCGTGACGGAGGAGGTGGACTGATGGACGGAAAACTGGTTGGGCGGCTTTCGCCTGGTATCCATCTCACGTGCAGGCTCTCTGTCACGCCGAGGGACGGACCCGCTCCGGTGTTTATAGAAAAAACCGTCACTGAGAACGGGACATTTCGCGCTGCCGATGAAGGGGCTGATGGCTACTCCGAGTTCACTGTGGATATCCACACCGGACTGGTCACTCCGCATTTCTTTGATCTGTCCGGCGGTTACGTCCAAAACGGCGCCTGGACGATTGGGAGTGATACGGTCTGTTACTCCGACGTTTACCGAGTGACCGCGAACCGGAAATATCTTATCTCTCTGGGCGGCGTGGTTGGAACCAGATTCCGAGCAATGTTTTCTGTTCAGGATACATCCGTAGCGACGGAAAAAGTAACCGGCAAAACCGTTATTAACGTCAGCAATCCGATTCCTTATGCCTATGTTATATTCACACCAGAGTCTGATGGTTTCATTACCATCTCCAAGGACAACGCCGGGACGGCAAATCTGAAAACCTATGTATTCCATCTCGTTGACCTGATCGACGGGAACAACTAATCACGGAGAGTCGCTGCGGCGGCTCATTTTTTATTAGGAGGATAATCACATGAAGTCTTTCTGGAATGTAATTCAGCTTATCTTCGCTGCTGTAGGCGGCTGGCTCGGCTATTTCCTCGGCGGCTGTGACGGGCTACTGTACACGCTGCTGGCATTCGTGGTTCTCGATTATGCGACCGGTGTAATGGCCGCGATTGCTGACCACAAGCTCTCGTCCGCTATCGGCTTTCGGGGCATTTTCCGCAAGGTGCTCATCTTCGCGCTTGTCGGCGTCGGCCATCTGCTGGATGTACAGGTGCTCGGCAGCATCGGTGTGCTCCGCACAGCGGTGATCTTCTTCTATCTGTCCAATGAAGGCGTTTCCCTGATTGAGAATGCTGCGCATCTCGGCTTGCCCATCCCTGAGAAACTGAAGGCCGTGCTTGAGCAGCTTCATGACCGGGCGGAGAAGGAGGACGATCATGAGCAAACCGAGTGATATCGTCACCATCGCGCTGGCGGAGGTCGGATACCGGGAGAAAGCGTCCAACGCCTCTCTTGATGACAAGACCGCCAATGCCGGTGCCGCCAACTGGACCAAGTATGCCCGCGACCTCGCTGCCGCGGGCTATTACAACGGGAACAAGAATGGCTATGCCTGGTGTGATGTGTTCGTGGACTGGTGCTTTTTCAAAGCCTACGGAGCGGTCGAGGGCCAGCGCATCCAGTGCCAGTCTGGTCCGCTCGGGGCCGGGTGCATCTTCTCAGCACAGTACTACCAGCAGAGAGGGCGGTATGACCGCGACCCGAAGGTCGGCGATCAGGTATTCTTTCAGTCCGGCGGCGAGATCGGCCACACCGGCATCGTAGTCGAAGTGACTGACTCCACCATCGTGACGGTCGAGGGCAACAGCTCCGATCAGGTGAAGAAGAACACCTACAACCGCTCCAACAGCTATATCGCCGGATATGGCCATCCGCTGTATGGAGAGACCGATCCCGCGCCGGTGACGCCCACCCCGGCAGCGGAGACGCCGGTGACCGTGAGCTGTCAGGTCGGTCTGCCTCAGTTGAAGAATGGAGCAGAGGGCACAGCGGTGAAGAACGCGCAGATCCTGCTCATCGACAAGGGCTACTACTGCGGCGGTCCTCTCCGGGCAGGACGCGAGACTGCCGATGGTGAGTTTGGCCCCACAACGGAGAAATCTGTGAAGAGCTTCCAGACCAAGAGGAATCTGACCTCCGACGGAATCATCGGTTCAGATACATGGAAGGCGCTCCTGACTGCATAACTTTTGAGCCTGTCGGCTGTCCCATACCGGGATAGTCGGCAGGCTCTTTTTTTCTGCCCAAAAAGGCCGAGCGATTATAAAATCGGCCGATTTGCAGGCATAGGAAGGCAGATCAGAATAAAGGAGCATGACATATGAACGACATTCCTACCACTGAAAACCCTGTCCTTCCTCTCAGCGAGAAATACGCTCTGACCATCAAGGAGGCCGCGATCTATTTCAATATAGGCAACAAGAAGCTGCGCAGGCTTGCCGAAGAAAACCTGGGGCGTTTTGCTGTGGAGAGCGGGAATCGCTTTCTTATCATCCGTCCAAAATTCGAGCAGTTTCTTGCCCAATCTACCACGGTATAAATAGCGTTTATCTGGCAAATAGTAGTTGACTTCCGGGGCCTTCAGAGTGATAGATAGGACACCGCCGAAGGGTTAGTTTTCTCGGAAAAGGAGGCCCCATTATGAAAGAAAGCATCCCCGTGAAGGACAAGTTCCTGCTTACGATAAACGAGGCTTCGGAGTACTTCAATATCGGGCAAAAGAATATGCGGCGCATTGCGGAAGACCATTTTGATTCGTTCGCCCTTATGCATGGCAATCGGATTCTGATCATCCGCAGCCGCTGTGAAGAATACATTATCAGCTGTTTGAAAACAGAGGAAGGCGGTAAGTCGCTGTGAAGAAACCGGCGCTGGGAGACAAGGATGTCTTTAATCCATCCGAGGCTGCTGAATTCTACGGATTGAGCAGACGTAAATTCTTCCGATTTCTGGACGAGGCCACGAGCCTACCGTTCATTGCAATGTATAATACCAGGACACTCATCATAAGGGCGGAGTTTGAAACTTTCCTCAGACTCCATCCGGAGACAAAGGAGGCTTTGAAAAATGGCAAACCACCCATACCCAAAAAGGCGTGACTCAAAGCACCGTGTGCTCAGGAACGGCGAATCGGTCAGAGCCGACGGCAAATACCAGTTCAAATACTATGTGGGCGGCAAGATCAAGTTCGTCTACAGTTGGCGCTTGGAGCCTACCGACACCACCCCGCAGGGGAAGAAGCCCGGTCCTTCTTTGCGGGAGCTTGAGAAGCAGATCGGGCGGGATCTTGACTCGCTGCTTGATCCGACACAGAAGAATATGACCGTGCTGGAATTGGTGGAACGCTACCTCGCCACCAAAACCGGCGTCAGGCCAAACACGCTCATGAATTACAACTTCGTGGTGAACCTGCTGCAGAAAGAGGAATTTGCTCTTAAGAAGATCGGTGAGGTGAAGACCTCGGACGCGAAGCTCTTTCTGATCAAGCTCCAACAGGACGGGAAAGGCTACTCAACTGTCAAGACCGTGCGCGGGGTCCTTCGACCGGCTTTCAAGATGGCCGTCGATGATGACCTGCTCAACAAGAACCCCTTCGGCTTTGAGCTTGCAGGGGTGGTGGTAAACGATAGCGTAACCAGAGAAGCCATCACCCGGGATCAGATGAAGAAGTTCCTGAAATTCGTCCATGACGACAACTGCTACTGCAAATACTATGAGGTCGTTTATATCCTGTTCCATACCGGCATGCGTATTTCGGAGTTCTGTGGGCTGACAATCAGCGATATCGATTTTGAGCATCACCTGATCAATATCGACCACCAACTCCAGCGGAGCGCGGATATGACGCTCGTGATTCAGGAGACCAAGACCCACGCCGGAACCCGCAAGCTCCCGATGACGGCCGACGTCGAGCAATGCTTCCGCGCCATCATCGAGGACCGGCCGACCCCCAGGATCGAGCGCATGGTCGACGGGCGCAGCGGTTTTCTGTTTCTGGACAAGGACTGCCTGCCGGAAGTGGCGATGCACTGGGAGCACCGGTTCAACCATATGGTCAAGCGCTACAACGATATCTACCGGGTCCAGATGCCCAACATCACCCCGCACGTCTGCCGCCATACCTATTGCAGCAATCAGGCAAAAGCAGGGATGAACCCGAAGACGCTCCAGTACCTGATGGGCCACAGCGATATCGGCGTCACGCTCAACACCTACACCCACCTGGGGTTGGAAGACGCCGCCGAGGAACTTCGCCGCATGGAGGAAG
>CAMHMZ010000087.1 GCA_946186375.1 uncultured Clostridia bacterium | reverse complement strand
TTTCAAAGGAGGACAATAGATTGGAACAGGATGTATTGATTAAAAAGACGAAGGCTGCGCTCAGAGTATCGACCACGGATCCGGACATCGATGCGGAGGTGACAGATCTCGTGCAGGAAGCGCTCGAAGAATTGCGCAGATCTGTTCGCTTCATCGACTCCGATGATCCGCTGATCCTCCAGGCAGTTAAGAGCTATGCAAAGGCTCATTATGGATATGACGAAGATGCAGAGAAGTGGCAGACAAGGTTCGAACAGATCAAGTCGAAGTTAGGGACGTATGGTCCTTACGGGAGTTGATCCATGAGCTACGTTATTGATGAATTCTGCTATCTCGGAACAGTAGACAAGTCCGTCCGGAATTCCCGAGGAACGATCCAGCCGACAATCACTTGGAGTGAAAAAACTTGGTGCCTTCCACAGTCGGTCCGGATGTCCGAAGCTTATCAGGCGCTGTCTGTCGGTATGAAACCGGAGATCACTCTCGTTCTCCGGCAGGAAGACTACGCAGGGCAGACGCGCGTGAAATACGGCGGTATTGTCTATAAGATTCTGAGAACGTTCAGAACCGGCAAGTCAGAGATCGAGCTTGTTCTGTACAGGGAGGAACATCCGGATGCGAGCTGAGAAACAACTGATTTATTCAGTTCTCTCTCACCTCTATCCGACTTACGAGAGAGAAGCTCCGGACGATGTCCCGGCGAACTTCCTTGTCTATCACTTGGATGAGATCCAGACATACCATGAGCGAAATGATTTTTCACTGACTGTAAATTGCATCACTAAGGTAAACGAACTCGGTGAGAGTGAAGATTTGGATGTAATGGTAAAGGCCGTGAAAGATGCATTTTACTTCAAGTCATTTAATGACACAGGACTGACATATACTTTCTACTTCGATTCCGCTTCAGAAGTTGAAGAGAAGGACAGAAGCATCAGAAGGTATGACGTTCGATTCACTCTAACAGGATACGAAGGAGACTTAGATATATGACAATGTCTAAACAGGAAGTCATTCTTGGACTTCTGAAAGTTACTGTTGATGGTACGAACCTTGGTTATTCCAGAGGAGCGAACAGATTTACAGTCAACCGCGTCTTCCACGCGATCAACGCGAACGGAGACATGGGCGACACTGTGAACTCCATCATCATTGATGAAGAGCGGGCAACGCTGAGCATCAATCAGCTCACGATGACTCCGGCAGAATTCATCAAGCTTTATCCTGCTGCTGCCAATGATAACGGCACGCTGACCCCGACCGGTACAGTCGCGGCAACCGATTATCATGAAGTAGTAGCTCTGGCTAAGACCAAGGAAGGCAAGACCGTCACCATCACGCTTCACAATGCATTCTCCAAGTCGAATATCGACTGGACGTTCAATGAGCGTGACGAAGTGGTGTCCAACATCACATACGAGGCTTGCTATGCTGTACAGACAGATCTGTGGGATTACACAGCACCGTACAACATCGTATTTGCACAGTAGTAAAGCAAAGAGTGCCTGACAAAACAGGCACTCTGCTTTTTTAAAAGGGAGAAAACATGAGAAAACTGACGCTTGACGATACATTCAACGCAGCCGAACTGATCGAGATGTTTCAGTTGCCGGAGGTGTATGCCCGGCTGGCAAAGGCAGACCGGTCAGATCCGACAGGATTTGCCATTCAGGCGTTGATTGTATTTATGAAACAGGCGGGCACGGATGAGAACCGGAAGAAGATCTACGACTTCCTTGCGGGCCCGTTCGAAAGCACTGCGGAGGAGCTGAAGGCGATGCCGCTTCTGGATGTCGCGAAGGGAATCTGTGAGATTGCTGACGTTGACGACTGGAAAGCTTTTTTGAATTCTGTGCGAAGTACAAAGTAGTCGACCTCGTACAGATCTACAAAGAATATGACTACAACCTTCTGCGCAGAGTGCCGGTCAGAAAACTGTCAGCAATGACCGAACGGATCCGGGCTGAACAGAAGGAAATGATATTGTTCAAAGTCTACTCTCAGCTGCTTGGCAGGATGTCCAAGGAAAACTTTATCAGTTTCTCAGACTTCGTGGCGATGACTGAGATGGACAACCGACCGGAGAAAGAAATCCTCGCTGAGCTGGCGGATATGGAAAAGGAAATGGAGGGAACGAATGGAGCTGTTCAAACTGTACGGCAACATTCTGATCAAGAATGAAGAAGCGACGCAGTCGCTGCACAGTACGCAGAAAGACGCGATCGAAGTTGCCAATAAATTCGAAAAGATGGCTGAATCCGGAACATCCTCCGGTTCCAAACTGAATGGAGCGTTTAAGGGTATACAGAACGCGCTTAGCACGTTTGGCGTAAACCTGTCTGACAATGCCGTCCTCTGGGGGACGTGGGCAGTTGCTGGCATCGCTGCCGTTGCAGAAATCAGCAAAAAACTGTATGAACTGACCGCACAGACGGCAGAGTATGGCGATAATATCGATAAGATGTCTCAGAAGCTCGGACTGAGCACGGAAGCGTATCAGAAGTGGGACTACGTCATCGGGTTAGCGGGCGGAGATATTGATTCGATGTCTGCCGGCTTCAAGACCATGACGGGGACGCTGGCGGATGCACAAAACGGTACCGAGTCGGCAATCGAGAAGTTTACTGCGCTTGGCATCAGCATGGAAGACATCAATAACCTCGACTCTGAGGCGATGTTTGAGAAGGTAATCTTCAGCCTGCAAAACATGGACGATCAGACGCAGAAGGCGGCTGCCGCCAATGACCTTTTCGGTAAGTCCGGGCAGAACCTGCTTCCGCTGTTGAATCAGACAAACGATGAGACGCAGGAACTCATCGACTCCACGTCTGAACTCGGGCTGATTATGTCTGAAGACTCTGTCGAGGCGTCTGCGAAGTTTAAAGACACACAGACTACCATCAAGGCAGCAATGGATGCTACTTCAAGATCCCTTGGAGAAATGCTCATGCCTTACTTCCAACGTTTACTTGATTGGGTGATGGACCACATGCCTGAGATCCAGAACATCATGACTTCAGCGTTTGAGTTCATCGTTGGAGCCATCGAGCTTGTGTCTCCGGTAATAGAGACTGTTCTTACAGCGGTAGGCGCTCTGGTTGATGGTGTGTCATGGGCATGTGACATGCTCGACACTCTGCTGTCTCCGCTCTTCGAGTTTATCGAAGACTCGCTGAACGTAATTGTCGACCTGATCAACGCTGTGACTTTTGGTCTGCTGGATCTCGACCATGTCGGCAGTTCTTCTGCTGCGTCGTGGGACAACTGGCTGAAAGAAGGACAGAAAGTCACAAAGGCTGCGCAGGAAGGCAAATCCATCAGAGGGTTTGCAAACGGCGGTGTAGTGACTTCTATTCGGTCTGTGGTAGGCGAATCCGGCCCGGAGATCCTTGACCTGTCCGGTTCTGCTCCGGTTATCACTCCGATCAGCAACGGCAGACAGACAACCTCCGGAGGTAACATCTTCAACATCACGATCGATGCGAAGAGTGTCAAAGAATTCAATGATATCGTGCGGATCATGAAGACTGCACAGCAGAGGGAAAGGATGGGGACTGTGTAAATGGCTACCGTTGCATTAACTCCAACAAATGTATGGCAGGTTGATTATGGTGTAGTGACAGCGAAGAATCCGTCCGTAACTACATTGCGCCAAATTCCTGCGCAGATATCTGCAAATTTAAGCAACCAAAGGGCCGTCATTCTGGAATATGTTATTCCGGAGAATGCAACATATAGGCACGCGCTTATTACAGAAGTAAACATAAAAGCCGAGTATGTTTCTGCCACTTCAGGCGGAGGGTGGTACAGAGCATATAAAAACAATGGTGTCGACTTAAATCTGCAGATTGGGACGATGGTTGAGCGTGCTGGCTCCGAAGTCTTATTATCATATGCAGGTTGTGGGGGAATCTGGAATTCTACTACGTCTCCGTTTTTGAGGCCAAAAAACAGGAAACTGTACATCGGGCAGATAATGAACATACAAAGCTCGCAGACCAGTTTCCAAGAAGCTACCTACAATAGAAGTGGCTATGGGATGCAGCTAATTTACTCTAACGGTATTTTTTCTGTTACTCCTAGCGTGACCGGTGGCTATTTGTCAGCCGTAGTTACGAATGTGATAACTCTCACGGCTACTGAGATGGCTTCACAGTTAATCCCGTATACCGTTTCCTCCGGTGTTTTTTTCTATAAGAAAACATCCGCAAGTTCCTATTCAAGCATTTCTTTTACGGGAAACGCAGTTACAGTTCCTGCAAATACGCTGGAAAGAGACGAAGAATACAACTATTACTTCACCGCAGTGGCGGATGATGGCACAACTACCACGACTGAAGTTTATACGGTTTCCACAGGCGATGCTGTTGGAACAGTTACAGCGTTGTCTCCAAACAACATGGTGACGTATGGAACAACAGCCTTTACGTGGTTGTATGAAAATGAGTTAGGAAACCTTCAAACCGCTTTTGATTTACAGATCAGCGCTGATCAGTCGACTTGGAGCGATATCGCCACTCATCAGGAGTCGTCAGAGACTGCTTACACAGTTAGTGTTCCGGTTGGCGGAAATCTTTACTGGAGAGTCAGAGCGTACAACCAGGGGGATGTGGCGAGCGAATGGTCGAATATCCTGCCGTTTTCCAACGTTCTTCCTCCCTCGGCGCCTACCATTACCGGAGTCTCTGGCGCGGGAAGAATAACGGTTGCATGGAACGCCGAAAGCCAGATCGCGTACCAGGTGATGATTGGAGAACACGATTCCGGGTGGGTTTACTCCACGAATAAAAGTTACTTTTTGAATGATTATCTGCAGGATGGCGTATATGAAATCAAAGTTCGAGTAACAAACGGAATCGGTCTTGCATCTAACTGGGCAACGATGACATATACCCAGTCCGGAAGTGTTGCAGGCCCTTCGGTGTCTGTGGAAATGAAGGAAGGCTTTAACGAGATTACTATCAGTGGAGCGTTCGATAAGTATTACATCATCCGGAATGATGCTGTGATTGCACAAACCACAGCGGGCACGTACAGCGATTACTTCTGCAACGGCACTGACAGCTACGTGATCAGAGGCGTGAATGCGGACGATACCTTCGGCGATTCTGTTCTGACCGGAAGATATACATGTCGAAAACCGGCACTGATTGCTCGGGACAATAGCATCCTATACATCAACGAGCGGCTTGACGAAGAACCGCAGATTTCATCATCCAATACACTCACAGTGGTGGCAGCTGAATATCTCGGCAGAATCAAGCCGGTTCACCATGTCGGGCAGATGAACACACGGACATGGAGCGTATCGTGTTCGCGTTCTCCGGTTCCAGGGGAAATCTACTTCTACCGGAATTTCCGTGGAGATAAGGCGTGGGTCATTTGTTCAAATGTCCAGAGCACTTTGAACTCGATCGGAGTCCATGAGTATCAGTTCACACTGGAAGAAACCGACTATAAAGAGGCGGTTGATTATGAAGTATAGAATTGATGTTCTTCGCAAATACGTCCCAATCGGGGAGCTTCCGGCAGAGAACTGCACGATCAGGTACGATGCTACGGCAGAAATCAAAAGAGGTGCATCTATAACTTGTAACATGGACATGATGCACCTCACTGTCCCTGACTTTTCGATGGTTTCGGACAGGATCTCGCCAGTTGTCATTGACGATGACGGAGTGGAACATCGCGAAGGCATTTACATGATTATTTCCAACCCGCAGACCTTCGGCGAAGCGCAGGACCAGACAACGCTTGAGCTGTACGACGAGAGTTACATCCTTGCGCAGTCTGCATTTGACTCGAGGCACTATTACGCAGCGGGAACCCTGTACACAGATATATTCCGCGGAATCTTGTCAGAGTCCGGGATTGTTAGGCAATACATCGACGCATCTGCTGCCGTGACGCAGGTCGACCGAGAGTTTGCGGTTGGAGAAAACGTTCTGCAAAGTCTCAACACTCTGCTTGTTGAAGCTGGTTTTGATACACTCCATCTCGATGGAAACGGCTACGCGAAGTGCACTTTGAAGACAGATAAGACAGCTCCAGAGTTTATCTATAAGACAGGCACAAACTCTGAAGTGTATCCGGATATGACTCGTAAAAAAGATATTTACGGGCTCCCGAATGTGTTTGTTGGAGTGGTAAGTACTCCGGATCAGGAGGTTCTCACATACAAAGCAGAGAATCACAACCTCAACAGCGACTTGTCGATTGAGCGAAGAGGCTACAAGCTTACACAGGTATATCAGCTTGATGGCATCGCTTCTCAGGATGAACTGGAGGCGTATGTCAATAAACTGATGACGGATTCCATGATGGCTATTGAAGGTGTTACGCTTTCGACAGGCATTCAGCCGGGCCACGACTTCCAGAACTGCATCCAAATCGAGCACAAAGGGCTGACCGGGCTGTACATCGAGAAGTCATGGTCTTATTCACTTGAGACAGGTGCGGCAATGGAACATTATGCAGAGAAGAAGGTGATTGTATGATTTTAGGCACCATTCAAACGGTTACGAACAATGAAGGAGCTACGATCCTCATTGATGGCGAAACCACTCCGACCACTAAAAAATATGCATGGTTAGCACCTTATGCTCCGCGAGTTGGAGACCGTGTTCTTATCGAAGAAATATCAGGCTCATATGTTATTTTAGGCGCAGTAGTGACAACGCCTGGATTAGTGAACCGAGTCAGACAGTATTCAGACAATCCAACAGGGGGAAACTACGTAGAATTTACGTATTTTAATTCCAACTTGTGGGTCAGAGTAAATGGCAGCACGCAATTCGCTCTTGCGAGAGGATAAGGAGGAACCATGTACAGAGGATCGACACCAAGGTATAACATTTACATTTCAGGAATGCAGATCTCCGACCTTGCAAACCTGCAAATCACGTTCACTCAGAAGCGTGCAATTAAAATCGAAAAGTCATTATCCGACATGACGATTGATACAGAAGCCAATACGGCTTCTTTTTCATTAACACAGGAAGAGACGATGGACCTCGAAGTGGGAATGGTAGACAAGCAGATCCGGGTGATTGATACCTCCGGACAGGTTACGCTGACAAGGATTTTCCGCGAACGAGTAGAGCCGAACGTCAGGGAGGACTTGATCAATGGCTAGAGATATCGAAAACGTAAATATCACTCTGCCGGGAGAGAGCGACACCATCATCCTGAATGTGGATGGTGAGCCGACTGAAGTGACAGTCGCCCTGGATAACTGGCGCGGTGCCGATCCGGAGCTGGATCCTGATTC
>CAMHMZ010000086.1 GCA_946186375.1 uncultured Clostridia bacterium | reverse complement strand
TGGCTAAAGATTGCTGTTTCAACAAAAAAGGTTAATCGTTATTCTTCACACCAAGTCAGATCAGATGCGCTTTATTAGATGTGCTTTGCTTTCACATCCCAATGAACTAATCTTTTTCCGTCTCATCATAGACATGTTTTTCAGCATATGCCATCATGGAGTTATTCCTCCAGCCATGTGCTATAAAGACCAGTAAAGGAATAATTGCTACCAACAAACTGTTTTTGATGATTATTCCCGCAGCAAACACAGCAATAATACAAATGCCAATGAGCGCCATGATCGCAACATGCTCTTTCAGCCATTTCTTTTTGAAGTACTCAATCTTGTCTTTATGGTCGAATACACTTGATTTTACCAACTGGTTCAGATTTTTCTCTGCGGCAACCATGTATTCCTGTTCGGAGAGTCTTTTGCCGCTGAGCAGTTCATTGACCGTAACGCCAAAGAGTTCGCTCATTTTCATCAAGGCATCTGCCGGGGGCATATATACGCCTGTTTCCCAACGGGAAACAGTTTTGTTTGTAACGCCGATCTGTTCTCCAAGCTGCTCTTGAGTAAGCCCGTTCTGTTTTCTGAGTTGAGCGATGAAATAACCGATTGATAAGAGATCCATTTTCATTACCTCCAGGAAGAATTATAGCAGGTTTATCTCAAATTGTCTTTACCACAAACAGCGAATCGGCTCAAAAGAGAATTCTTCTTTCGGACAGGGAACTGTTTCCGGAATAAAAACAATAAAACAGGATCGCTATCTTGTTAAAATAGCAATCCTGTTCTCATGGTGGAGATGGGGGGAATCGAACCCCCGTCCGAAAGCGCTTTGACAGGAACTTCTCCGGGCGCAGACGGTCGTTTGCATTCCCTTGTCCAAGCGCGGGCCGTCACGCTCGGGGACTCGGTAGCTTCATGATTCATGGTGCGCTCAAAGCTTTGCGCACGCACGGTCACCACTAGTCGACGCCCCATCCCGGGCCGTGGTCCTCCCGGGTGGGACGCTCACTGCTTAGGCAGCGAGAAGAAGACCGTTATTGTCGTTCTTTAATTTATAAGTTGCCCATTTTATGGATGGTAGGCGCATCCGCCCGCTATTCCTGCCTCCACACCCCCGTCGAAACCAGTGCATCCCCGGATCTGAGCGCGGCGCCGATGCGCGTCGGCGCTCCGATCAGATCCGGAAAGCCCGGGAGGCAGTCCGCCGCTTCGGGCCGGAGAAGGCCCGAAGCAGCCGGAAACTTTCTTACGCCTTGGTCGGCTCGGGATACTCGACGCCGAAGGTCTCTACCGTGACCTTCTTCATCACCTGAGGCGTGCGCGGCCGGTCGTTGTAATCGGTGCGCGTGTTGGCGATCCTGTCAACGTTCTCGATGCCCTCCGTGACCTTGCCGAAGGCCGCGTACTGGCCGTCAAGGTACGGAGAATTATCGTGCATGATGAAAAACTGGCTGCCGGCGGAGTTCGGTGCCATGGTGCGCGCCATGCTCAGCACGCCGCGGTCATGCCGCAGGTCGTTCCTGAAGCCGTTGGCCGTAAACTCGCCCTTGATGCAGTAGCCCGGGCCGCCGGTGCCGGTGCCCTTCGGGTCGCCGCCCTGGATCATGAAGCCGGAGATCACGCGGTGGAAGATGACGCCGTCGTAAAAGCCCTTCTTCACAAGGGAGATAAAGTTGTTGACCGTGTTCGGCGCGATCTCGGGATAGAGCTCGGCCTTGATGACGTCGCCGTTTTCCATTTCAAAGGTCACGATGGGATTGCTCATGCGTAGTTCCTCTCTTTCATCACTCTGTCGATGTCGCGTTTGGCCTGGCGGTCGGCCTCGCTGTCGCGCTTGTCATGGAGCTTTTTGCCCTTGCAGAGCCCGAGCTCGACCTTCACGCGGGAGTCCTTGAAGTAGAGCGAGAGCGGGATGAGGGCCACGCCGTCCTGCATGACGCGGGCGTTGAGCTTCATGATCTCGCGCTTGTGCATCAGAAGCCGCCGGGGCCGCACGGGATCCTTGTTGAAGATGTTGCCGTGCTCGTAGGGGCTGACGTGCATGCCGCGGACGAAAAGCTCGCCGTCCTTGACCGTGCAGAAGGCGTCCTTGAGGTTCACCGTTCCGGCGCGGATGGACTTGACCTCCGTGCCCGCCAGCTCGATCCCGGCTTCAAAGCGTTCGAGGACGAAATATTCATGAAAAGCCTTGCGGTTGGCGCAGATCTCCTTGACGCCCTTCTGCTTTGCCATGAGTCCTCTCCCCCTTTCTGCCGTGGAAAGATATTCTATCACAGTTCAGGGAAAAATAAAAGCATTATTTTATACGGCGCAGCCGCAGCGGGCAGGCGCGCCCCCGCAGGCAAAGAGGTGGGGCGGGCCGCGCCAGCAGCAGCGTCTCCCCCGCGCCGTGGTAGAGCTCCGCCTCCAGCTCCGGCCACTGCGCCAGACCCCGCTGCCGGAGGCTCGCGGCGACAGCCGCCCCCGGTTCGATCGCCTCCCCCTCGCGGAACATCAGCACGACATTTTCCGAAGTGACAAGATATGTATCCACAATGTAACCTCTTTTTCACGAATTTGTCTAAAAAGTACCCGGATATCTTAATTTTACTAAAAATTTTTTCGCTTTTCCATGAAAAATATATGGAAATTCAGAGAAGACTGTGCTATACTGCATTATGAACATTATGTAAATTGAAATATGTAAATTCTGCCCGTTATGGGCAGAACGGAGGTCGGAGAACATGGACTATACCGAGCGCCGCGTCGGCGGCGAGGTCAAGTATAAGGGCGTCATCGTGACGGTGCGGCTGGATCAGGCCGAGCTTGTCAACGGCAAGATCGTCAAGCGCGAGGTCGTTGAGCACCCGGGCGGCGTGACGGTGCTGCCGGTCGACGCCGACGGCATGTGCACCCTGGTGCGGCAGTTCCGCTACCCCTTCTCCCGCATGATGCTCGAGGCCCCGGCCGGCAAGCTGGAGTACGGCGAGGATCCCGACGAGGCCGCCGTGCGCGAGCTGTCGGAGGAGACGGGCCTGAGCGCCGGGCAGATGATCAAGCTCGGCTCCATCTGCACCTCCCCCGGCTTCTCCAGCGAGGTGTTGCACCTGTATCTTGCCCTCGACCTCACCAGCGGCAGGAGCCACCCCGACGAGGATGAGTTTCTAAACGTAGTGAAAATGCCTCTCGGCGAGCTCGTGGAGCTCTGCATGAAGGGCGAGGTGGACGACGCAAAGACTATCGTTGCGGCTTTGAAGGCCGAAAAGCTCCTGAAAAACAAATAAAAGGCAAGTCTTGCGAAAAGGATTGCCTTTCAGCACAAGATATGGTATATTAATAAATTGGAGCCGTTCAGTTTCGCGGCTCGGATCGGGAAGGTGTCATTCGTGGATAAATATGTTATCAAAGGCGGCGCGATGCTGCACGGTGAAGTGGAGATCAGCGGCGCGAAGAACGCGGCCGTTGCGATCATCCCCGCGGCTCTGATGGTCAACGGCGTCTGCCGCATCGAGAATATCCCCCAGATCAGCGATACCGATATGCTTCTGACTATTTTGACGCACCTCGGCGCCAGGGTCGATTACGTCAATCCCACCACCATTGATATTGACTGCACGGACGTCCGCTTCCAGGACGCGCCCTTTGATCTGACGCGCAAGATCCGCGCCTCCTATTACCTCATCGGCGCGATGCTCGGCCGCTTCGGCAGTGCGAAGACCACTATGCCCGGCGGCTGCAACTTCGGCGTGCGGCCCATCGAGCAGCACATCAAGGGCATGACCGCCCTCGGCGCGCAGGTGGACGTGAAAAACGGCTTTGTATACGCCGACGCGCCCGATGGGCGGCTGCACGGCGCGCGCATCTATCTCGACAAGGTCTCCGTCGGCGCAACGATGAACATCATCCTCGCCGCCACGCTCGCGACCGGGCGCACCATCATTGAAAACGCCGCGCGCGAGCCGCACATCGTGGACCTTGCCAACTTCCTCAACTCCATGGGCGCGGACATCCGCGGCGCGGGCACCGACACCGTGAAGATCAACGGCGTCGAGCGGCTGCACGGCGGCTCCTATACCATCATCCCCGACCAGATCGAGGCCGGCACCTATATGGTGGCCGCTGCCGCGACCGGCGGCGAGGTCCTCATCAAGAACGTCATCCCCAAGCACCTCGAATGCATCTCCGCCAAGCTGCGCGAGACCGGCACCATCGTGCAGGAGTATGAAGACTCCGTGCTCGTCAAGGGCGCCAGCACGCTGCGCCGCGCCAACATCAAGACGCTGCCCTATCCCGGCTTCCCCACCGACATGCAGCCGCAGATGGGGGCGCTGCTGTGCATGGCGACCGGCACCTCGATCATCACCGAGGGCATCTATGACAACCGCTTCAAGTACGTCAACGAGCTGCGCAAGATGGGCGCCGAGATCCAGGTGGACGGGCGCGTGGCCGTCGTTGAGGGCGGCGCCAAGCTCACCGGCGCCGTGGTGCAGGCCTGCGACCTGCGCGCGGGCGCGGCCATGGTCATTGCGGGGCTCTGCGCCTCCGGCGTGACCGAGGTCGAGGACGTGCACTTTATCGAGCGCGGCTACGAAAACTTCGTCGGCAAGCTCAACGCCCTCGGCGCGGATATCCGCGTCGCCCGCGACGAGCCCGAGGCTGAGGCCGAACAGCGCATCGTTTATATCAGCTGATGGAGGTCCGCGTTTTCGCAAGCGGCTCCAGCGGCAACTGTCTGCTCGTCTCGGACGGGGGCACGCACATATTGATCGACGCCGGGATCTCCATGCGCCGCATACAGACTTCCCTCGCCCGCTGCTCGCTTGCATGGCAGGATTTGACCGGAGTGCTCATCACGCATGAGCACTCCGATCATATTTCCGGGCTGCCGATGCTGCTCAAATATCATCCGATGCCGGTCTGTGCGCCGCACACCGTGGCCAGCCGCCTGCTCGGGCAGCTGCCGCAGGCGGCAGACCTTCTCCGCATCATCCCGGTCGGCGAGGCATTCCCGCTCGGGGAAATGACCGTGATGGCCTTCCATACGCCGCACGACACGGACGAGAGCGTGGGCTACCGGCTCGCCGGCAGCGCCGTCTACGCGCACGCCACCGACACCGGCAGCGTGACCGAGGAGCTGCTGCGGGGGCTTTCGGGCGCCGACACCGTTCTCATCGAGGCCAACCACGACGAGCGCATGCTGCGTGACGGCCCCTACCCCTTTTATCTGAAAAAGCGCATCCTCTCCGCGCGCGGCCACCTCTCCAACGGCGACTGCGCGCTTCTGGCGCGCACGCTCGCCGAGCAGGGCACGCGCCGCATCATCCTCGGGCACCTCAGCCGCACCAACAACCGCCCGGAGCTGGCGCTCTCCGCCGTGCGTGCGGCGCTGGAGGGGACGTCGGCCGAGCTCTACTGTGCCGGGCCCGATGGGCTGGAGTGCGTGACAGTGGGAGATTTATTATGCTGACGGTCAAGCTGATCTGCGTCGGAAGGATGCGGGAAAAATATTATATCGACGCCTTCGCCGAGTACGAAAAGCGCCTCGGCGCCTACTGCCGCTTTTCCTGTCTGGAGCTTGCGGAGCAGCGCCTGGGCGACAACCCCTCTGAGCAGGAGATCGCCGCCGCGCTGGAGAAAGAGGGCGCGGAGATTTTGAAGGCCGTGCCGGGCGACGCCTTGACGGTCGCCCTCTGCGTGGAGGGAAAGTCGCTGCCCAGCGAGGCGGTGGCAAAGCTCATCGCAGAGCGCGCCTCCTCCGGAAAGCCGAAGCTCTGCTTCATCGTGGGCGGCTCCTGCGGGCTCTCCCCCGCCGTGAAGGCGCGCGCGGATCTGAGGCTGAGCATGTCCGCCATGACCTTCCCGCATCATCTGGCGCGCGTCATGCTGATCGAGCAGATCTACCGGGGCTTCAAGATCAACGAGGGCTCCCGCTACCATAAATAAAACTACCGATCAACAGGAGGTCACGATCATGGCTGAAACCATCCGTATCGACTGGGGCCGCGCAGAGCTGGCCGGACTGTATAACCGCTGGCCGAAGGACGAAAACGGCGTTCCGGAGGAGCCGGTGCTGCTTTGTAAGCTTTCTGCTCTTGACATGAGCGACGAATTGATGCTTAATATGCTTGAGGCCTATGGCATTCCCTGCCTGCGCCAATACCCCGGAGACGGCGCCTTCGGCAAGCTCGTGCTGGGCATGAGCGGCGAGGGCACCGAGATCTACGTTCCCAAAAGCCTGTATATAGATGCAAAAGAATTGAGTAAAGGAGCAGAAATCGATGAGGAACTATAAGGAAGAGTATCAGCACTGGCTCGACAGCCCCGCGCTCAACGAGCAGGAATGGGCTGAGCTCAACGCCATCGCCGACGACGAGAAGGAGATCGAAAACCGCTTTTTCGCGCCCCTCTCCTTCGGCACCGCCGGTCTGCGCGGCACGATGAAGGTCGGTCTTCATCACATGAACATCCACATCATCCGCCACGCGACCCAGGCCTTTGCCAATGTCATCGCCGCCGAGGGCCCCGAGGCCATGGCCAAGGGCATCGCCATCGCGCATGACTGCCGTCTCAACGGCCGCGCCTTCGCCGAGGAGGCCGCCTGCGTCATGGCCGCCAACGGCATCCACGTGCGCATCTTCGACGCGCTGCGCCCCACCCCCGAGCTGAGCTTTGCCGTGCTGCACTACGGCTGCACCGCCGGTCTGAACGTGACGGCCAGCCACAATCCCAAGGAATATAACGGCTATAAGGTCTACTGGTCCGACGGCGCGCAGCTGCCGCCGCAGAAGGCCGAGGCCATCGCCCAGCAGATGGACGCGATCGACATCTTCACCGGCTTCAAGACCTGCGACTATCAGCAGGCCATCGCCGAGGGCAAGATCGAGATTATGGGTGAGGAGACGGACGAGGCCTTCCTGAAAGAGGTCATGGCCATGTCCATCGACCGCGAGGCTGTCGCCGCCGTCGCGGACGAGTTCAAGATCGTCTACACCCCCTTCCACGGCTGCGGCTACAAGCTCGTGCCGGAGGCTTTGAAGCGCCTCGGCATCAAGCACCTCTACCCTGTGCCCGAGCAGATGGTCATCGACGGCAGCTTCCCCACCGTGGAAAGCCCCAACCCCGAAAACCCCGAGGGCTTCTATCTGGCCGTGGATCTGGCCAAGAAGGTCGGCAGCGACCTCATCATCGGCACCGACCCCGACTCTGACCGCATCGGCACCATGGTGCGCGTCGGCGACGAATACGTGACCATCAGCGGCAACCAGATGGGCGTGCTGCTGCTCGACTACATCATCCGCGCCAAGCAGCGCACCGGCACGCTCGACCCCAAGGCCGGCGCTCTCTCCAGCATCGTCAGCACCGCCATGTCCCGCGTTGTCGCGGAGGCCAACGGCGTCCACTTCGAGGACACCTTCACCGGCTTCAAGTTCATGGCCG
>CAMHMZ010000085.1 GCA_946186375.1 uncultured Clostridia bacterium | reverse complement strand
GCGACGGAGATGAGATTTTCGATGCCGTCATGACGACCGCCAATGCCTATTTCGCCGGAGATAAGCCACTGGATCAGGCTGCCGACGACATCGCAAAGCGACTGAAAATCTACAACGCAGAGCGCGGATAATGCTTTTTTCAAGATCAACTCATTATTGATTCGAGGTGGCTGAATAATGAGCGATGCACAACCGAAAGAATCTCTCTGGCTCCCGTGTCCGAAGTGCGGAGCCAGGACGAAGATCCGAATCTATGAGGACACCGTACTTCTGTATTTCCCCCTATACTGTACCAAGTGTAGGAAAGAAACCAAACTCGGCGTGATAAAATTCAAGATTGAAGTCAGCGACGAGCCAGACTCTTAACGCGCAGAGCCTGCTACTCCGTGAGTGGAGAAGCAGGCTCTTTCTATCGTTATGGGCCATTCAGCACTGGAGTTTTCTCTTCCCACGCACGGGCTGTTGAAGAAAAGGGGTTGAAAACCTGCTGATTTGACCTGATCGGTGAGATCCAGCACCGTTGCTATAACTTCGGTTCCGAGTTGAGATCGGCCACCTTCTATGCACAAAAGCGAAAAGATAACATCGTATGTGAGTATATGCATACAGCTATTTCTCGAACGAAATAAAGCCTCATTCCGCAATAATCGCGGTAAAATGGTACTGAAAACCGAATAGGGCAGGCAGATACGTTCTGCTTGCGGGGAGCCGGACAGCGGGTGCGCCAGGATGCCGATCGACCGGGAGGTGAACAGATCAACGGCAGAGCGAGTAACACCGCGCTGTGTGCAGCCGATGGCAAGGCTGCGGGCCACGATCCGCAAGCGGAGATAATGATACCTACGTTGATGGCACGTCACAGAGTCAAACGTCCCGCCATAAGCATGGAGGGAGGCACGAAACTTTTCCTACGGAGCGGCCCACCCCGCCGCCGTCTGACCCTCGCCTTTGAAAAACCGTGAACCTAACGATCCGCACTACACAAGAGTGCGGATTTTGTCTTTCTCCGTCGAAATGTGTCTCACGCTGAGACACATTTTTCATACCCATTTTTGCCATACTAAATGAAAAGCACACGAAAGGAGCGGGAGCCTATTATCGTTTCCACGATCAAAAATGAAAACGCCGTGGTGCAGATCCACGACGATTATATTGAGGATATCGACGAAAACACGGCGCGGGTGAAGGAGATCCTGACGAAAGCCCGCAAGCGCCGCAAGGCGGCAGCGAAGCCCGCAGCCGCGCAACACCGTTCTTACGCGCCGCAGCTGTGATCTGCGGCGCTTGTCTCAAGGCAAAGGGGATCGGGCGACTGCCGCCTGTGAACGGCCTTTTTCGGCGCTTTTTGTCCCTTGTCACTTGATGGGCGTCAGCCCATCTGCGTTTCGCGGAACAAAAATCTCTCAAAAAATGCTCGCCCACAGGTGCGTAGCAGTTTTCTGCCAGCGGATTTTTGTCAGGATGAGGAAAAGC
Source organism: uncultured Clostridia bacterium (assembly GCA_946186375.1). Lineage (GTDB taxonomy): Bacteria > Bacillota > Clostridia > Oscillospirales > Oscillospiraceae > Limivicinus. Next base: position 5,982 of record CAMHMZ010000085.1, on the reverse strand, counting down.
CCGCAGAGAATATGCGGATATTTTCAAGGGCTTTGACGAAATAATGGCGAAAATCCGCCGCAGAAAACCGGTAGTAGCTCGGTCCCCTTTGCCTAAAATTGCCAAGCCTGAAAATTTGACAGGCTTTCCCCGATTTGAGATAATATCGACAGAAAGGAGGCCCCCATGGAGCAATATATCGAATATCTCCGTAAATCTCGCTTTGACCGTGACTATCTGGATTTAAGTGTGGAGGAAACGCTGAAACGGCACCAGGAGATTCTGGACAGACTGGCGAGAGACAGAGGATTCTATATTGCGAAGGTGTATCGGGAGGTCGTGTCCGGCGAGTCCATCGCTGCCCGGCCCGAGGTACAGAAGATGCTGGAAGAGGTCTCTTCCGGGATCTATACCGGGGTGCTCGTTGTCGATGTGGAGCGTCTGGCCCGCGGCAACAGCGCGGATCAGGCATATATCAGCCAGATCTTTCAGTTTTCCGACACCAAGATCATCACCCCCGCCAAGACCTACGACCCGACGGACGAATTCGACCAGGAGTATTTCGAGTTTGGCCTGTTCATGAGCCGGAGGGAATACAAGACGATCAACCGACGCCTTGTCAGAGGGCGTCAGAGCTCCGCCAGTGAGGGGAAATACGTCGGCAGCATCGCACCCTATGGCTACGACCGGGTGAAGCTGCAGGGCGAGAAGGGGTATACCCTTGAGCCCAACCCTGCGGAGGCGGAAGCTGTGCGGCGGATGTTCGAGCTGTACGTCCGGCGGCAGGGCACGAAGATGATCGCCAATGAGCTGAACGACCGCAAGATTCCCACGCGGCACGGCGGGAAGTGGGACGCCTCGACGGTGGGCAATATCCTTATAAACCCCGTCTATCTGGGCAAGATCAAGCGCGGCTATGTCAAAGAGACCAAGCGCCTGGACGAGCGGGGCAATGTAGTGTCCAGCTACCGGCACTGCAAGGACGTGGAGGACTACGATCTGTACGAGGGGCGCCACCCCGCCCTGATCGACGACGCGCTCTTTGAGAGGGCGCAGAAGATCCGCAAGGAAAACTACGTGGGGCCGAAGGTGAAAAAGCAATACGAGCTTGTCAACCCCTTCGCTGGGGTCATGGTCTGCGCCGAATGCGGAAAGCCCATCGGCCGAAAGGTGTCCTCCAAGAACCACCCCAACCCGCCCCGCGTGGCCTGTACCAATCCGCACCACTGTTCCAACCGCTCTGCCAGCTTTGCACTGGTGGAAACGGAGATCCTGAACGCGCTGCGGAGCTGGCTGGACGGCTACAGGATCAAGCTGGACACCGTGGGCTTTGCGGAGGACATTGCGGACTGTCGGCGGCAGTTGGAACGGATCGCTGCAGAGCGGGAGAAGCTGAAAGCGCAGCTTGACCGCGCCTACACGCTGGTGGAGCAGGGCGTCTACAGCCTGGAGGTCTTCATGGAGCGCCGCGAAAAGCTGACCCGAGAGCTCAATGAGCTGCAGGAGCAGCAGAGCGCCGCAGAGCAGAGCCTGGCACAGTTTGAGGCCGACGAGAGCAGCCAGCAGGAGATCATTCCGCAGACGGAAACCCTCCTGGCCAGCTACGACGACATGACCGTACAGGAGCGCAACGAGCTCTTGAAAACCATCCTTTACAAGATCGAATACTATCGGGGAGAGGACGGGATCGTGTCGATTGACCTGTATCCCAGGCTCCCCAAAGCATAGAACCGCTGTCGTCATCATGCGGTGACGCATGTGTTTGTCAACAGCCCCGAGAAGGGCTACGGCCTCGGCATCGAGGAGATGCTGTCGGAGGTGGGACTCTGCGCCGAGCGCGCGGCCTGACAGACAGAGAGCGCGTCTTTCCTTTCGGGGAAGGACGCGCTCTCTGTCTGCTTTGAAAATCAAGAAAAAAATTGACTTACGCACACTATTTGAGTTTGTTGACGCTTTTATTGATGAATCATCAAAAAATATTTGAAAATAGCGCAGGGAACACTTTTTTGTTGACTGCTTTGTAGAGCGCCCATGGTGTATGATACAGCCAGAAAGAACGAAGGGCGCGGCAAAAAAAGAAGGCGCCGCCAAAAGCCCTCAAAAAAGCTTTCACAGTCAAAAAGGAGTGTGCGATATGAAAAAGAAGATCCTGTCCCTCATCGTTTGCGTCATGATGATGCTGTCCCTCATCCCCTCCGCGGCGTTCGCGGAAGAGCCCGTGGCCGTCGAGGTCAAGATCGTGGCCGTCCGTTCCAGCGTCCCCTATGACGGCGCGGAGCACAGCGGCGCCGCCTTCGATGTGCAGATCCTCTCCGACCCGAGCGGCGAGTTCCAGGCCGAATACGTCCGCTACACCGGCGAGCCCGCCCGCGGCACCGACGCCGGCAGCTACAAGGTCCCCTTCAGCATGAAGAGCTTCCAGAGCAGCGACGAACGCTTCAACCTGAAGGTCACCAGCATGAACACCAAGAACGCCTACCTCGACATCACCGCCATCCCCGTCAACCTCGAGTTCATCGCCCAGGATCAGACGGTCGTCTACGACGGCCAGGAGCACCGCATCGACGGCTTCGAGATGAGCATCGATGAGCCGACCAACACCCTGACGGCTGACGACATCAGCTACGTCATCAAGGGCGAGCCCGCCGTCGGCACCGGCGTGGGCGTCTACAAGCAGACCCAGAGCGTGAGCGGCGTGAAGATCGCCAATCCGAACTACAAGCTGAACGTGACCCACACCAAGAAGGCGAAGCTCACGGTCGAGAAGGCCACCATCTTCGCCGAGCTCGTGGCCGAGAATGTCACCAGGACCTACAACGGCGAAGAGCAGACGGTCTCCTTCGACTTCACGGTCGAGGATCCCAGCGGCATCTACGACATGGCAAACTTCAGCTACACCGGCCCCACTTCCGTCAGCGGCACCGACGCCGGCGTCTACCCCCTCAAGCTCACGACCGCCGACTTCCACAACACCGACCCCAACTTCAAGCTTGACTCCCACACCCGCAGCGCGAAGCTCACCATTCAGCCCGCCGACGTCCTGGTCGACGTGATCGGCAACAACGAAGAAGTGACCTACAACGGCGAAGAGCACAGCCTCGCAGGCTACACCCTCACCGTCAGCGATCCCAGCGGCCTCTACAGCGAAGAGAAGCTCTCCATCAGCTGCGACGCCTCCGTCAGCGGCACCGACGCCGGCGAGTACGTGCTGGATCTCTCCGCTTCCGACTTCCGCAACACCGACCCCAACTTCAATCTGACCGTCCACGCCAAGAACGGCCGTCTGGTCATCAACCCCGCCGAGGTCACCGTGAACGTGACCGCCAACAGCGACGAGCTGACCTACGACGGCGAGGAGCACAGCCTTGCAGGCTACAGCCTCTCCGTCAGCGATCCCAGCGGCCTCTACAGCGAAGAGATGCTCTCCGTCAGCTGCGACGCCTCCGTCAGCGGCACCGACGCCGGCGAGTACGAGCTGGTCCTCTCCGCTGCCGACTTCCAGAACACCGACGCCAACTTCCGCGTGGCCGTGGTCACGAACAACGGCCGCCTGGTGATCCTCCCTGCCGAGGTCACCGTGAACGTCACCGCCAACAGCGACGAAGTGACCTACGACGGCGAGGAGCACAGCCTCGAGGGCTACAGCCTCTCCGTCATCGATCCCAGCGGCCTCTACAGCGAAGAAAAGCTCTCCGTCAGCAGCGATGCCGCCGTCAGCGGCACCGAGATCGGCGACTATGACCTGGTCCTCTCCGCTGCCGACTTCCGGAACACCGACGCCAACTTCAACGTGGCCGTTCGCACGATGGACGGCCGCCTGACCATCAAGGCTGCCCCCGTGATCGAGACCGAGCCCGAGGCTGAGCCCAGCACCGAACCCGAGGACGAGATCGACGAGGCCGAGCCGGCGGACGAGATCGCCGAGACCGAGCCCGCGGAAGAGATCGACGAGACCGAGCCCGAAGAGGAGATCGACGAGACTGAGCCCGAGGAGGAGATCGCCGAGACCGAGCCCGAGGAAGAGATCGCCGAGACCGAGCCCGAGGAAGAGGTCGCCGAGAGCGAGCCGGAGGAAGAGATCGCCGAGAGCGAGCCGGAGAAAGAGATCGCCGAGAGTGAGCCCGAGGAAGAGGTCGCCGAGACCGAGCCGGAGGAAGAGATTGACGAGACCGAGCCCGAGGAAGAGATCACCGAGAGCGAGCCGGAGAAAGAGATCGCCGAGAGCGAGCCGGAGAAAGAGATCGCCGAGACCGAGCCCGAGGAAGAGATCACCGAGAGCGAGCCGGAAGAAGAGATCGCCGAGACCGAGCCCGAGGAAGAGATCACCGAGAGCGAGCCCGAGGAAGAGATCGACGAGACTGAGTCCGAGGAAGAGATCGACGAGACTGAGCCCGAGGAAGAGATCGCCGAGAGCGAGCCCGAGGAAGAGATCGACGAGACTGAGCCCGAGGACGAGATCGCCGAGACCGAGCCCGAGGAGGTTGCCGAAAGCGAGCCCGAGGAAGAGATCGAGATCGAAGAAGAGGAAGAGCCCGCCCCCACGCAGACCCCGGTTGCCCCGGTTGCCCCTGTCGCCCCTGTGAAGCCGGAGCCCACTCCCGCGGTCGAGACCGAGGTCGAGGAGACCGAGCCTGAGGCCGCCGAGCCCGAAGCCGAGGAAGAGATCGAGGAGCCCGAGCAGGAGATCGTCCCCGAGCAGAAGGCCGAGCCCGAGCTCAAGCCCGTGTCCGCCATTGAGCTGGAGGAGATCGAGAATGTCGAGATCCCCATGGCCGCCTATGAGTCCTGGTCCCTCATCAACCTGATCTGCGCGATCCTCACTGCGATCCTCAGCGCCGGCATGATCCTCTTCACCGTCGTGAAGAAGCAGAATGAGAACGAGCAGAACGAAGAGCTGGCTGCCGAGCGCGAGAACGCGAAGAAGATCGCCGCCCTGAGCCTGATCCCCGCAGCCGCCGCCCTGCTGATCTTCCTCCTCACGGAGAACATGAACAGCCAGATGGCCCTTGTCAACCACCGGACGATCCTGATGGCAGCGCTGCTGCTGCTGAACATGGTGCTCGCCCGCCTGGCCCGCAGCAAGAAGGAAGAAGACCGCGAGCTCGCCTGATCCCGCGCGACCGATAATAACATATAGCGAATAAAGACAGGCACAGGGGACCGCCGGGTCCCCTGTGTTTTGCCGCGATCAGCGATTTAGTTTTCAGAGAGAAACGGGTATTTAGTTTTCAGTTTTTAGTTTTTAGTTTTCAGAAAAGAGAACGTACATTAACCGCATGATTTGGGTCGCTGCCGTAGGGGAGGGGCTTGTCCCCTCCCGGCGGTACAGCGCATTATACCGCAAAAATGTTTGGCGAATTCGAAGATGTTACGAATTCGCCGAACATTTTTATCCTGTTTTTCGGCGTGCTGCCGGGCGGGGGCAAGCCGCCGCCCCTACGACGGGGACGCCAATTTCCTCGCTCTATCCTTCGTTTCCCTTCATTCCTCACTCCTTACTCCTCATTCCTCATTGTTTTCAAACTCCAATTTGTCGCGCTCCTGAAAACCGTCCCGCGCGGCTGCCTGCCCCTTGTCATTTCATTCCGCTTGTGCTATAATTTACCTGTCTATGACAAACAATTAACACAAAGGAGAATGCACACATGGCCAATCGCATCGTTTTGAACCCTGTTTCCTATCATGGCGCGGGCGCCGTCAAGGAGATCGGCGGAGAGCTGCAGCGCCGCGGCTACAAGAAGGCCTTCATCGCCTCCGGCCGTCACGTCGTCAAGTCCGGCGAGATCAAGAAGATCACGGACGTGCTGGACGAGATCGGCGTCGCCTACACCTTCTTCACCGACATCAAGCCCAACCCCTCCATCGAGAACGTCCAGAACGGCGTGAAGGCCTTCCAGGACTTCGGCGCCGACTGCATCATCGCTGTCGGCGGCGGCTCCGTCATGGATACCTCCAAGGCCATCGGCATCATCATCAACAACCCCGAGTTCGCCGACGTCCGCT
>CAMHMZ010000084.1 GCA_946186375.1 uncultured Clostridia bacterium | reverse complement strand
GGCTCTTCTTCGTCCGTGGGCTCTTCTTCGTCCGTGGGCTCTTCTTCGTCCCCGGACTCTTCTTCGTCCCCGGACTCTTCTTCGTCCCCGGACTCTTCTTCGTCCTCGGACTCTTCTTCGTCCCCGGACTCTTCTTCGTCCCCGGACTCTTCTTCGTCCTCGGGCTCTTCTTCGTCCTCGGGCTCTTCTTCGTCCGTGGGCTCATCTTCGTCCCCGGACTCTTCTTCGTCCGTGGGTTCTTCTTCGTCCCCGGGCTCTTCTTCGTCCCCGGGCTCTTCTTCGTCCGTGGGCTCTTCTTCGTCCCCGGGCTCTTCCCCGTCTTCGGCTTTTTCTTCGTCCGCGGGCTCGGTTTCCTCTACACTCTCCGGATCAGCTTCTGATTCATTGGCCCCCGCCGCTCGCGCGACGTCAGGGAGGAAGCTGAGGCACAGCAGCAGCACCAGCAGCATAGCCAGCGTTTTTTTGATGATTTCTCGCATTTTCTGAGCCGTCCCCTTCCTTGCGGATCTCGGTTTTCTCTGCCGAGAGTATAGCATTATTTTCTCCGTTTGTCCATCGTGGGAGTCAAAACAGCGTTCTGGTATTTTTTAAAAAAACTTCTTGCATTTGCGCTTCTCTTGTGCTAATATAGTCGGGCAACAGGGCGAGAGCCCTTTTATATACCAGATCGTCGCCGCTTGTCGGCGTTCGATTTGCCTCTATCCGGGTGTAGCGCAGATGGTAGCGCGCTTGAATGGGGTTCAAGAGGCCGCTGGTTCAAATCCAGTCACTCGGACCAAGAAAAAGGCTTGATTCTGAAAGGAATCAAGCCTTTTTCGTCACTTTTGAAGATAAATTAAAACTGCCCTGCTCACCAAATGCGGAATAGAAGCGGAATGAGATCCGACTGATCTGCAAATTGGAAAACGATCAAAAAGCAGAATAGCGCGATGATTTCAGCAATCATGAAGCATGGGACAGGGGACGGTTCCCCGTCCCATCATTTACTGCATCTGGCAACCGTTGTTTTTGGCACACCGGTCATTCGAGAAGCTTGGCGCACAGAAACCCCGTTCTTAAGCATTTCGGATAGAAGCTCTTTCTGCCGCTTGGAGGAGATTGCCTGGAATGTCGATGCGTTTTCGCAACCGGAAACACGCTTCATGGTTGCTTTCGCCTGCTCATCTGTCAAGCCCGCTTTTCGCTCTGACACATCCAGCAGCTGATCCTCGTTTCTCTCTGCCAAATACGCAAGCAGATGCTCCTGTCCGCCCATCATTTCAACGGCCATCTCCGGATCCGTCAGGCCATCGGCTTCCCCGGCATAGCTGCCGTAACTCGTCCAACGATATGTTCCCGGCACTTCCTCAAGCCCGGCCTTCATTGGGTTTTGAAGAATATACCGCAATGCGGTGAGATAATAGCCATCTGTCTCCACCGGTTCACTTTTATAGCGATCCTGGAACAAATGGCCGACCCGCTGGTATTTCAGATTATACCAATATACGAACCGGCTGCCGATGCGCCTAAAAATCAACTCAAGCGGTTCTTTCCCCTCCTGCAGAAGAAGATGAACATGGTTTCCCATCAAGCAGTAGGCATAGAGCTTATACGCACTATCTTCTTTGCATTCTCGCAGAACTGACAGAAAGCGAAGATAGTCTTCTTCATCTTCAAACAATTGTTGTTGATTGATTCCCCGCAGCATCACATGATAAATCCCGGTGGAACTCTTTTTCCTTTCTGTTCTTGGCATTCCTGTCACCCTTTTTCACTATATCGTCTATAGAGATGATTGTCAAGAATAAAATGGGACAGAGAACCGTCCCCTGTCCCAGTCCAGTGCTGAGGATTTCCGCGGGGTGCCGCGTCAAGGATTTCGTTGTGCCGGGTCAGCAAGTCAAAAGCTGCGTCTCCTTGCCCTTGTGGGCGGGACAGGGAACCGTCCCCTGTCCCATTCATTTCCTTGCCCTTGAGAGGTGGGACGGGGAACCGTCCCCTGTCCCACTTTTCTTTTTCAGCTACTGTCCCTTGAATAGATTAGGTTGATAACTTGTCCGGAAATTCGTATCCATGCGGGGTTTTCATCCAACACTTCCCGATAGCTCCTTGTTCCGATTCCGCCGGGGATTCGCCCCTCCTCCTCGTCCTTTTTAGGGTCGAAAGAAAACCGTTTATAATTCTGCCTAATCCGCGAATCAGAAAAGTGTTTTTGATTTGCATGTGCGGACAGAAACTCAATTAGTTCTTCAGTATGATCGCTCATGATCACTGAAATGGCACCAAGCAGGTTACTTATCCAGATCTGATACTCCTTGTTGTCTTCTGTCGAGTTTCTGTTGGGCCACTTTTCTGTACGTGGTGCATATGGTGTTTCCACGAGCTTGATTAGCTCAGAGAAAGTCAAAGGCGGAAGTCTCTCAAAACCCTCCTCCTGTCCCCAGCCACAGTCATATAAGAGCCTTTTCCGGTAAAGGCTGCCGTCGATTCTATCTCGGAACAGCCCGGCTTCTGTCTCCTGGAGCAAACTACCTTCATAAGGGGGAGAAAAATGGATTGTAGTATAAAAAAATCTTTCCATATGCACCTCATTTGATAAAACGTGCCCGCGTGGGACAGGGGACGGTTCTGTGTCCCACCGTGTTTCTGACAAACTATTGGTTTTTATTCTATAGCCGGTTTACTGCTTTGTCAAGAAAACGCGGGTAGGATAGTGGGACAGGGAACCGTCCCCTGTCCCAGTCAACGATCAGGGAGAGGGGTGGGCCGGGGAACCGTCCCCTGTCCCAGTGTCCCACCGTGTTTCTGACAAACTATTGGTTTTTATTCTATAGCCGGTTTACTGCTTTGTCAAGAAAACGCGGGTAGGATAGTGGGACAGGGAACCGTCCCCTGTCCCAGTGCAAACCGGGCAATCCTACCGTCCACCGGAGAAAGCAGCCTGAGGTTTACCCTTTGCCATAGGTTTTTCTGCTCTGCGAGACAGGGCTTGGTTTTTGCGGCCTTTTTTAGGGCTTTACCCCTTCTTTTTTCGCATTAACCGTCCCCTGTCCAGCCTCCCAGCCACATAGCAGCTTTGACAGGCTGTAATAAGTTACCTTCAGAGGTCGATTGTTTGGCGGCTCCTCCACGGACAAAAAATCTTTCTGTAAGTATGATTTAGGGACCCAAAAATCCAGTTTTTTGCTTCCAATGAAGAACCTCCACAGCAGGAAGTATCGTTTAGGCGACAATTCATCTTGATCAGCCCAAATGCATCCTTCATAATAACATTCTGTTGTTTTTTTGCCGATCAGAAGATCAAACGGATAGAATAATAGTTGCCTGCACAAAAAGCCCGTTATCACAGCTGTCAGCAATTCAAGCGCCGCCACAAGGATGGAATTCGTTTTAAAACAGAACGGAATGGCACAAGCCATGAATATTCCACCCAACAGAATTTCCGCCTTGCTGAGGAGAAACCTTTTCAAGCAACAAACCTCCTTATTGTTTCAGAAGCGCAATTGTGGACGTAACCGTTGAGTATATTCCACTCCGCAAGAGAAAGAGATTCCTCTCGACAAGAGAGATATTTTCAGACAGACTGTTTTTTGCAAAGGTTTTTAAATTCTGATTAGCATAGGCTTGAGAATTATGGTACAACTTGTCTCGAAGGAATATTTTTCGTTCGCTTCTTGACATATTCCCAATCTTCCCCACCTTTAGTGCTGCAACAGATTTAGCTACTCCCCAGCCGAGTCCGTTCGCTATTGCCCCATCCATCGCACTTTGTCCAAGACTGTCAAGGTTATTAATATTACCTTTTATTGAATCTGCTACTACATTACCAGCGGCGCCTACAGCCATAGTACCAAATAGTCCTAATCCAGGTATAGCCGCGATAGCCCCGCCAAGCCCTGATGCTAAATAGTCTTTCATGCTTGAAGAGGAGGTGAATATATCAAAGCCTGTCTTCCCGCTGCCAATATTCCCGATGACATCGTTTACATACTGGCCGATAAAACCGACGGCAAAACCTATCGCAATAGCTTCCCAAAAGTCACCATTTGAATCACTACGAGAAACCGGATTATTCCCGCAGTATGCGAACAAATTGACACTAGCGAAATCGCTGTTGACTCCAAGGTTCGAGGTGTCATCCGCATTGATGAATCTGCAAATCTCAGGGTCATAGTAGCGACCGCCGAGATAGTAGCGCCCCGTCTCTACATCGTAGTAGTACCCACGATACCGCAGGGGGTTGACGTTCGCGAGCGTGCCGGAGCAGACCGTGAGCTCGCCCCAGGCGTTGTAGGCGTATTTCGCCATGACCGTGCCGTCGGCCGCGAGGATCCGCACCACGTCGCCCTGCAGGTTCGTCACGTAGTAATACCAGGTGTCGTTGTAGTTGAAGGTCGCCGGGCGTCCGTTCTCGTCGTAGCCGAACTCCAGCTTCACGGTGCTGCCGTTGTCCGGGTAGGTCTCGCTGCGCAGCTTCCCGCCTAACCAGACGTACTTGTGCAGCACGCCGCCCACCGTCTTGCTCAGCCGCAGGCCGTCCGCGTCGTAGGTATACGCTGCGTTCAGCCCCGTCGTGCTGTTCACGGCGCTCGCCAGCCTCCGGCCGTTTGTCCAGGCGAAGACCGTGCCGTCGTGCCAGGTGAGAGGGTTGCCGCTCTGGTCGTAGGTGATCGTGTGGCCGTTGAACTTCGTCAGCAGGTCGCGCCAGTCGCTGTTGCCGTAGGTGAAGGTATCCGTCCCGCTGTTGTCGACCCTGGTCTTGGTCTTGATGTTGCCCGCCGCGTCGTAGGTGTAGCTGTAGGCCACCCCGCCGCGCGTCTCCTTCGTCAGCTGGCCCTGCGCGTCGTACTCGTAGCTCCTCGGTGCCGTGCCAGTGATGCCCGTGATGTTCCCCACCGCGTCATAGGTATAGCCCGCGGTATAGACCGTGGTCGTCCCGTGCTTGACGCTGAGACCCGAGACCAGGGTGCTCGTCGCGTTCGAGCCGCTGCCCGGTGCGTAGCTGTAGGTCGAGGTCGAGACCTCGGCGCCGTCCACCGTGTTCTGCGCCCGGCTCGTCAGCCGCTTCAAGGCGTCGTAGCTGTAGGCGAAGCGGCCATATGGCACGCGCAGCGCCGTCAGCGCCCCGTCCGAGGAGCGGTAGGTATACTGGTAATACCGGTATCCCGTCAGATTCCCGTTCCACAGGCGCCCGACCTTGTACTTGAGCTGCGTGAGGCGGTTGGCCAGGTCGTAGCTGTAGGTCGCGTCTACCAGCGCCTGTCCGCCGATCGTGTCCTCCTTCAGCGTCAGCAAGCGTCCCAGCCCGTCGTAGGTGTAGGTCTGCACGCGGTCTGCCGGGGTATCTGTCCGGCTCTTCAGCCTTCCCTCGCCCGCGTAGCCGTAGGTCACGGCCTGATCTTCGTCCCCATCTACATTATAGTACACCTTTTCCAGCCGTTCAAGCCCATCGTAAGAATAAAACTGCGTGTAGCCGTTTGCGTACACCGTCTTTTTCAGCGGGCCGTTATGGCTGTTGTAGGTGTTCGTCAGCAGCAGCCGCTCGCCCACATGCAGGGTCTTGAGCTTTCCGAAGGGGTTGTAGGTCATGGCATAGCTCTGCACCGCGCTGCCCACCGTGCGCTTGAGCTCGCTCAGACGGCCGTCCTCGCCGTAGGTGTAGGCCAGCTTCACGGAGTTATCCTCCAGCGCCGAGCCCGTCACGCGCCCGTTCTGCCCGTTGTAGCTCGTCGTCACAGAATGCCCCAGCGCGTCCGTCACCTTCGTCGGAGGTAAAAACACCCCGCGGACTTTCGCCCGCGGGGTGCCGCGTCAAGGATTTCGTTGTGCCGGGTCAGCAAGACAAAAGCTGCGTTTCCTTGCCCTTGAGAGGTAGGACGGGGAACCGTCCCCTGTCCCATTCACGTTTCCTCACCCTTGTGAGGTGGGACGGGGAACCGTCCCCCGTCCCAGAGAATGAAGCCGCATTTTGTAGGGGCCGATCCCCTGATCGGCCCGAAAAACCGACCTGTGCAGGCGGGGCGATGAGGGCATCGCCCCCTACGAGGGGAACCGGCGCTTTCGCGGCACACGGGCGCGGAGGAAAACAGAAAACGCCCCTTCTTTCCCGGAGAGAGAAAGAAGGGGCGCGCTTGCTTTGTGAGGGATGCTTTTGCCGGTCAACGATCAGGGAGAGGGGTGGGACGGGGAACCGTCCCCTGTCCCATTTCCTTGCCTTTGAGGGGTGGGACAGGGAACCGTCCCCCGTCCCATTATTCGTCGGGGGTAAAAACACCCCGCGGACTTTCGCCCGCGGGGTGCCGCGTCAAGGATTTCGTTGTGCCGGGTCAGCAAGACAAAAGCTGCGTTTCCTTGCCCTTGAGAGGTGGGACGGGGAACCGTCTCCTGTCCCACCTTGGCAAGAAAACGCGGGTAGGATAGTGGGACAGGGAACCGTCCCCTGTCCCACGGGAAAGAAGGGGCGCGCTTGGTTTGCGAGGGATGCTTTTGTCGGTTGGCGATCAGGGAGACGGGTGGGCCGGGGAACCGTCCCCTGTCCCACGGACTTTCGCCCGCGGGGTGCCGCGTCAAGGATTTCGTTGTGCCGGGTCAGGGAAGTCAAAAGCTGCGTTTCCTTGCCCTTGAGAGGTGGGACGGGGAACCGCCCCCTGTCCCACCTGTCCCACCTATGTAATAGTTAGTCTGCCCCATTGTGTCCGTCCTCCCCTATTAGTATGCTTAGCAAATACAACAGCGCGGCACTCTCTGAAGGGAATCCAACACAGTCATAATCTATTCCACGTTCTCTATAGGAAACTTCCCACTTATAATAGTTTTTCTTGACACAGTAACCGTCTCTGACGGGATCATCAAACACTACTGTTTTTTCATCAATGCCGTGTTCTCTTAGCAATTTAACAAAAGATGATTTTGTCATTTTTCCGCCTCTACAAAACACTTATGAACCCATCGCGTATCAATTCGTTGAGTGATGCCCCTAATTTGTATTGTATGCCACCCCCGATTTGGCCAAACCATGGTGCAACACGGCCAGCCAAAACTTCAACAGATTGTTGAACTTGCAAAAACGTGGTTGGTTGTCCAATTGAACCGTATGGCAATGACAATAGTTGTGTTGGAGTTCCTGCCGGTGCAACAAATCGTCCGAATAAAGAACCCGTTCGTTGTATCATTGTTCCCGCTTCAAGTGTGGTTGTTTGTACAGCGCCAATAAAGCCATCATTCGGAGGATAATATGTCTGTAGTGCAGTAGACGCTTTTTCAATTGCCTGCTGACCAGCAGGTATGGCTACCGTAGCCGCACTACTTGTTGCAGCAGCACCAATTGAAGAAATAATAGCTCCAGCACCCCAGCCAGCCAAGCCTCCAACTATTCCACCAGTAATAGCACCTACAGCTACAGCCCAGCCATTAACCTCTCCTGTTTTTTGCTTAGATATACGTGCACCGGCGAATCCGCCAGCCACCGCACCAACAACAGCCCCAATAACGATACAGGCTAAAACAATAGAAGTCCCAGCAGAGTCAGAATACAGTACGGGATTATTCCCACAGTACGCAAACAGGTTCGTCCCAATGAACCCGCCGTCCACATGGGACAGGGGACGGTTCTGTGTCCCACCGTGTTTCTGACAAACTATTGGTTTTTATTCTATAGCCGGTTTACTGCTTTGTCAAGAAAACGCGGGTAGGATAGTGGGACAGGGAACCGTCCCCTGTCCCAGTCGGATAGTGGGACAGGGAACCGTCCCCTGTCCCATTTGGTTTAGAAAAAGATAATAAATCAGCTCCCACATACCAGCCTGGCCCTCC
>CAMHMZ010000083.1 GCA_946186375.1 uncultured Clostridia bacterium | reverse complement strand
GCGTGATCGAGGACGCGGAGTTTACCCCCGTGGAGGAATCCACCTGGGGCGACGAATACCGTCACGGCTTGATCTACGGCGGTTTGACCGTTGCCGGGATCGGTATGGGCTACGGGATATACAAGGCCGTGAAAAGGCCGCGTCGAAGGCTGCGAGCAATCCGACAGACGAAAGCGAGGGGCAGGCATGAAACATCTTAAACTGCGGCTTATTCTGCTTGTTCTCCTGGTATGCCTCGCCTTTGCCAGCGCCGCCTTTGCGTTAAAGCCGCTGATTGACGGTGCGGAAAAAAGCATTGAGGTCAAGCAGGCTGTAGAGGAATACCGCGAAACGATTTCCGAAATACGGGAGGAAGCAGAGAAAGCCAAAGATAACGAGGAACAGCATGAGCCTATCCCATACGCCCAGCTATACGAGGATATGCAGTTCTATAATCGGCAGCTCTATCTTTTCAAGCAGGACAAGCTGGACAGCCGGAGCGCCTACGAGCTGTCACAGTTCAAGCTGACCGATTACGGCCTGCCCGACGAAAAATTCGGTATCATCACGATCCCTAAAATGGACTTGGAAATGCCTCTGTTCCTCGGTGCGTCAAAGGCGAATATGGCCGCAGGGGCAGCGGTGCTGTCACAGACGAGCATCCCCCTCGGCAGCGAAAACAGCAACGCCGTGATCGCCGGACACCGGGGGTACAGCGGCTATCCCTATTTCAAGGAGATCGAACTGCTGGAAGTGGGCGACGAGGTAATGATCACGAACATTTGGGGAACGCTGACCTACGTTGTGACGGAGATCAAGATCATCAATCCGAATGACGTGAATGCGATTCTCATTCAAAAGGACAGAGACATGATCACGCTGCTGACTTGCCACCCCTATGCCAGCGGCGGCAAGTACCGCTACCTGGTTTTCTGTGAGCGAGTAAAGGAGTAAAGACATGGAGCATGACTTTTTCTACGGCTCCCAATCGGAGAGTTTTTCGTTTTGTCGCATCCCGCGCCAGCTCTTGACCGGGGCAGCTTACCGGGAGATTTCCACGGACGCAAAGCTGCTTTATGGGTTGCTGCTCGACCGTATGGGGCTGTCCGCTAAAAACGGCTGGTATGACAATCTTAACCGGGTCTATATCTACTACACGCTGGACGAGATCCAAGAGGATTTCCAATGCGGCAGAGCCAAAGCCGTCCGTCTGCTCAAGGAGCTGGACAGGAAAACAGGCGTCGGCCTCATAGAGCGCAAGAGGCAGGGCCAAGGCAAGCCGACCATGATCTACGTTAAGCAGTTCGTTGACACAGCGCCGCCGGAGCCGAGGGACAGCCATGCTCCGCCCAGACTTTCCAAAACAGAACTTCCAGAAGTTCCGAAAGAAGAAGTCCAGAAGTTCCACCCCGAAACTTTAAGAAGTTCCAGATCGGGAAGTCAAGAAGTTCCCAAAGAGAACTGTAATTATACTGATGGGAATCAAACTGAAAATAGCTATACTGATCCATCTATCCATCTATCGTACTGCCCTAAAGTGGAGAGAGCGGTGATCGAAGCGGACGTGCGGGAGCAAATCGACTATCCCCGCCTGGCCGAGAGCTACCCATACGATGACCCGGAAAGCATTCTGGAACTGATCTGTGATGTGCTGTGCAGCACCGCCGATACGATCCGGATCGCCAATGAGAACATCCCGACACCCAAGGTGCAGGAGCGATACCGACGGCTGGATTTTGAACATGTGACCTATGTGCTGGACTCCCTCCGGGAAACCACCACGAAGATCAAAAATATACGGGGCTATCTGTTGACGGCGCTTTACTATGCGCCCATCACGATAGGCCCGTATTATGCTGCCGCCGTGCGGCATGACTTTGGCTGAAATCCGTTTCACCATGAAACGCATTTTCGCATATTTCAAGACATGAAGGAGGAAATCAATGCCCAACGAAAAACCCATTCCCCAGCAAATCCCAATCGAGAAGATCCATGATCTCCCCGGCGTGACAGACTTCAAGCTGCCGGAAAAATCCTATGGAACGCTGGTAAGCAGCATCCTGGTCAACGGTCTCCGGGAGCCGGTGCTCCTGCGTCCGCTGGAAAACGGAGAGTATCAGCTTGTGCACGGCTACCGTCGCCGCAAAGCCGCTGAGCTTGCCAAGCTCAAAACACTGGATGCCCTGGTGTATGACATGACTGAGAAAGAGGCAAAAGACTATCGTCTGGCGTTGGCAGCAAATCCCGATGCGCTGATTCCCGGTAAGCTGATCGGTCCGGACACCAAGACGCCCGTCGCCAAAGAGCCGCCCAAAGTGGAAAAAGCGACGGAGAAAAAGGCAACGCCCGCCGAGAAGAAGGCCGAGGACAAGCAGCCTGCCAAAGCTGCCGAGCCGCAGGAAAAGAAAGCCGCTCCAGCCGAGAAGAAAGCCGAGGCCGCGCCTCCCGCTCCGGCAAAGCCCGCAGAGGAAAAACCGGTGGACAAGAAAGCAGAGTCCGCAGCTCCTCCCGCAGCAAAACCGGACGAAAAGAAAGCAGATGAGCCATCGAAGGACGACAAAAAAGTTGCTGAGGCTACCGCCCCGGCTGCAGATGATAAAGAGAAAAAGTCCGCCCCGGCAAAGGCTCCGGCCAAGAAAGCCGAAAAAGAAGAAAAGCCCGTCGGCACCGTGGCAGAGGGACCCACCGGCACGGCAATCACAAAACTGCTGGGCGAAAAGCTGAGCCCGCCCACGGAAAAGGACAAGAAGGCGCTGCCGATCCCCGGCGAGGGCGAAGCGTTCTCCGCAATCCTCCACCCGGCCTATCTGAAAAAAGCAGACATTAACACCTTCTCTGTTGACCGGGACAGCGACGACTTCAAGGAACTGTACCAATCCATCAAGCGCTTCGGCGTGAAAGACCCGGTGCTGGCCCGTTTCAATAAGGACGGCGAACTGGAGATTCTCTCCGGTCAGCGTCGCCATCTGATCGCCTCCGAACTGAACTATCCCGTCCCCACGATCATTCAGCAGTTAGACGATGACGACGCCCGCATTCTTGTCGCAGACGGAAACCTGCACCGCGAACATATTTCCACCTACGACCTCTCCCGTGCCCTGCGGATGAAAGCGGACAGCATGAAGCGCAAGGCTGGCCGGAAGATCCGCGGTGCCAAGAGCGGCCCGGAGACGGACGAGCTGATTGCCAAAGAGATGGGCATGAGCACCATGAAGCTCAACCGTCTGATGAAGCTATCCGAGGCCACCCGCTCCATCTGCGATCTGGTGGACGAGGGCAGACTGCCCACCTCCGTTGCCTACAACATCGCCTTCCTGCAGCCCAAGCACCAGGACACCGTTGCCGATCTGATCGGGATCAATGTCAAGGTCAACAACGAAAATACCGGGATTCTCAAAAAAGTAGCGTCCACCGAAAGCCTGACCGAACAGAAGATCCGGGATGTGCTGGAGGGTAAGTACCCGCCGAATGTTGTGGAGAAGTCCAAGCCTGTCGCGCCGCCCGTCCCTTCCGCTCAGCCGATGGCTCCGGCCAGCGTTCCCAAGTCCACGGACATTCCCGTACCGCCTGTTCCTCCCGCGCAGCCAAAAGCCACGGACAATGTTGTGCCGTTCTCGTCCACCGGTGCAGCACCGACGCAAGCGGCTCCCAGCGTAACCCCGGGCAAAGAAACCGCGCCCGCTGCTCCCGTCCCGCCTAAGTCCGCTGCTGAGCCGCAGGATCGGGAGAACAGCTACGAGACGAAGATCGTCCTGCGCGGCGACCGGCTCCGCAAGTATTTCCCCGATGTGTCCATGACGCCGCGTGAGATCGAAGACAGCGTATATGACGCGCTGGAAATGCGCCGTCAGATGCAGGAAAAGGCGAAGCAGAAAGCGGAGATCTTCGGCAAGGAAAAGAAAGGCCCGGTGAAGTGAGCGGATGAACGTTCTTGTTGTAGAGCCGGGCTATCTACCCTATGAGAAAGAGATCAAAGACAGCACCGATCATCTGGAACAGATGCAGGCCATCGTCGGCGGTCTGATCGAGCCGATCTATCCCTATCACGAGGAAGTGGCCATTGTCTGCAATGAGGAGGGGCTGATCAACGGTCTGCCCTTCAACCGCAGCGTCCCCGGAGGCTACGGCGGTGTTTTCGGCACATTCTTCATTTGCGGTCTGGGTGAGGAGGACTTTTGTTCTCTCCCGCCCGACCTGATGGAACGCTTCAAAAAAGAGTTTAGAAACTCTGAAATCCTGCTCGGCTTTGAGGGGAGCGAAGCTGTCACCTTGAAAGTCTCTTCGCAGCCGAAGCCGCACGACACACCGCTCCATGAAAAAAACCACGGCAGCCCGGAGCGATGAGCTCGCCGCCCGCGTCAAGGCGCTGACGGACAAGCTGGAAAGCGGCGTCAAGGACGTTTTTGAAAGCGACGCTTACAAAAGCTATCTCACCGCCATGTCCAAGCTCCATAGGTACAGCTTCGGGAATGTGCTTCTGATCCTATGGCAATGCCCGGAGGCCAGTGTCGTCGCAGGCTTTGGAAAATGGAAGAAAGAGTTTGGCCGGACGGTAAAGCCGGGAGAGAAAGGCATCCAGATCCTTGCCCCTGTGCCCCGTAAAAAGCTGATCCTCCAGCCGAGGATCGACGCCCAGACTATGACGCCGATCCTCGGCGCAGACGGGCAGCCGGAAAAGGAATGGGCTTTTGTGCGATGGACAGACTTTCGGATCGTCTACGTGTTCGATATTAGCCAGACGGAAGGCAAGGAGTTTCCCTTCTACGGTGTGGACGAGCTGACCGGCGAAGTGCCGCAGTATGCGGAGTTTGTGGCAGCCATAGAAAAACTGTCCCCGGTGCCCATTGAGTTTAGGGAGCCGGAAGCCTCCAAGGGCTGCTACAACCTCTTGGAGCAGAAAACCTATATCAACGAGGGCATGAGCCAGGTGCAGACGCTGAAAACGCTGATCCATGAGACAGCCCATGCAAAGCTCCATGCTCTGCCCGTGGAAAACGGCAGGTTGGTCGGCCTGCCTGACAAGGGCAATCATACCCGGGAGGTGGAAGCCGAGAGCATCGCCTATGTGGTCTGCCAGCACTTCGGGATCGACACCTCCGACTATTCCTTTGCCTACGTCACCGGCTGGAGCCGCGACAAGGAACTGCCGGAGCTGAAAGCCTCGCTGGACTGTATCAGCAAAACCGCAGGCGAAATGATTACCGCCATCGAAGCCGCCTGTCCCGCACTGGCAAGGATGCCGCCTGAAGAAAGCCGGGATAATACGTTTCACCATGAAACGCATTCTGCCTCAAGATAAAAGCGGGTACGGCTATTCCCCGCGAAACAGCGTCAAGCTGTGATCCGCCCCGCAAAGGCCGAGGAAGACCTCGCCCGCACTTTTATAGCCCTGCTCATCCAAACGCTTCTGCAGCCAACGGGTGTTCAAGCCCATCCGTTTCAGGTTTTCGTCCAGAATCCGGCCATCCATGATGACCTCGGCCAAAATTGTCTCCTGCGGCGGTGATAGATTCATATCAGCGGGGTTCACCGGACGCCTGGTGCTGACCGGCAGGACGGACAGCTTGCCGTCATATTCATAGACGGCGGTCTGTATGTCGTTCAGATTGAAGTATCCAGCCTGTCGGCACATCAGCATAAACTCGCTCAGATCCAGCTTTGCCTTCTTCATGTTTTCCCGATAGAGCTTCCCGCGGTCAAGAATTATTGTCGGTGTGCCGTTGATATATTTCCGACTCTTCTGCTGCTTTGTGGTGAGCACACGAAGCGCTACCGCAATGACACCGTACACAATCATAGCGGTCAGCGGCTTCCACGGCGATTCCAGCTCGGTGGCAAGCTCAGCGCCAATGGAACCGATGGTGATTCCGCTGATATAGTCGAAGAAATCCAGCTGCGCCACCTGCTTGTGGCCGGAAACCTTTGCAATGCCGAATAGGACAGCCGCGGAGATAACCGTCGTCATGATGATTTTCAAATACTCCATACCGTACCTCCGGCGATATTGTTTCCCAAAACGGAGAGTATCATCCGGGCGCTCCGACTGTTGCCTGCATAGAATGGGACAGCAGATTTTGCTCTGCTTACCCTTCCAAACAGGAGGAAAACGTATGGACGAACAAAGACGATGGACCTGTCCGGCAGAGCTTCGGGATTACGGCGGTATGCCGCTCGTCGTGAATATTGACGAGGCTTCCGATGCCAACCGGAATTTCAGAACCGCTCTCTGGACAGGAGAATACCTGCAAGTGACGTTGATGAGCATCCCGGTAGGTGGTGATATCGGTGCTGAAATCCACCCCGATACCGATCAGTTTATCCGCGTGGAAAGCGGATGTGGCATGGCATTGACAGGCTGCAGCTGCTCCGAGCTGAATCATCGCCAGAGGATCAACAGTCATTCCGCCGTCATCATTCCTGCGGGGACCTGGCACAATCTTGTCAATACGGGAAACCGCCCCCTCAAGCTGTATTCGATCTACGCGCCGCCCCATCATCCGTTTGGGACTGTCCACAGGACAAAAGCGGACGCAGTGTAAAGCAAATGAAAAACTGCATTCCCCACGATAGCAGAACAGCGCCGCTCTGCGGCGCTTGTTAAGCAAGTATGGCATTTGTTAAACACAAACGCCCTTGTTAGGGGGATAACCCCTAATACCCCACGCCGGAAATGTGTCTCACCGTGAGACACATTTCTATTACACGGAGGTGAAATGCGAGAACGAGATCATTTTATCGGCGTATGGCTGGATGACAAGGAATATGCCCATCTCAACCAGCTATGCGAAACATCGGGGCTGTCTGCCGGCGCGGTCTTGCGTCAGGCTCTCGCCGGTATCCAGCTCCGTCCGCGTCCACCCGATGAATACACAAAGCTCCTCCGCGAGCTGTCAGCCATCGGGAACAATATCAATCAGATCGCCTACTGGGCAAACGCGCAAAAGAGCATCCATGAAGCGGAGATCGTTGACGCCGCTGTGTTGGCAAAGAAAGCCTGGGAGCTTGTGAAGAATGGCCTATGACAAAATCCGTGTGATCCATACCCGGCTGGATAACTCCATTCGGTATGTGATGAACGCGGAAAAAACCGTGGACGGCTCCACCGGCGCTGTCCTCGTGGACGGAATCAACTGTCAGCCGGAAACAGCCTACCGGGACATGATGCAGACCAAGCGCCGCTGGGACAAGGTAAACCGCCCCATACAGGGCTATCATCTGATCCACTCCTTTGCCCCCGGCGAGGTCTCCCCGGAGCAGGCGCAGGCTATCGGAATGGAGCTTGCCCGCCGCCTTGTTGGAGATCGCTTCGAGGCCGTAGTCTCCACGCATACCGATCACGCCCATGTGCATTGTCATATCGTGTTCAACTCTGTTTCCTGCACTGACGGCAAGATGTTCCGGGATAACTTCAAAGCCTATTTTGGAGATATACGAGGTCACTCCAATGACCTCAGCCGGGAAAACAATTTGTCCGTCATTGACTCCAAAGGCACGGCCAAGCACTACGCCGAGTGGAACGCCGAGAAGAACGGCAAGCCCACCGTGCGCGGGCTGATCCGGCAGGACATCGACGCGGCTCTTGCCGACGCCTTCACCCTGCAATCCTTTTTTGAGGCTTTGCAGAAAAGGGGCTATACGGTCAAGCGCGGGGCCAACGTAAAGCATACGGCGGTCAAGCCGCCTGGATCGGATCGCTTTGTCAGGCTGGACAGCCTGGGCAACGGCTATACCGAAGCGGATATACGGGAACGGCTGAATCGGAGCCGCATGGAGCCGACAGCGCCGGAAACGCTGGCCGCAGCCTCCTTGTATATCCCGAAAGGCCGGTATAAGGTCAAGCGCAGATCTCCGGCCTATGGGAAAAAGCAAAAGCTGTCCGGCCTGCGCCGCCTGTATCTGTATTATCTGTATCTGCTTTCACCGCCCCGGCCACGGCGACGGCCCACCCCATTCCCCGTGCGAGCCGAGGTCAGAAAGCTTGACCAATACAAGCGGCAGTTTGCGCTGCTGCAAAAATACCGTATCAACAACGAGAGTCAGTTATCCATGCTTGCGGACGCCCTGCAAGCGGATATTGACTCTCTTGTTTTTTCCCGGCGTGAGCTGTACCGCCGCCAGCGGCGCGGCGAGGACGTGAGCGCCGAGATCAAGGAAATCTCCCTTGCCCTGCGCCCGATCCGCCGGGAGCTGAAATGCTGCCAACAGGTCGCGGACAGAATACCGCAAATACAAGAGCATATCCGGCTCGACCGGCAGAGCGCGGAGCAGGCAGAGAAATCACAACAAAAAGCCAAGCAAAGGAGGCAAGACCTATGGAAGTAAGCGGCGAAGTGGCCGATCTGATGGTCAAGGAAGGACTGGAGGCCGCCAAGATCGCCACCGAGCTTTCCGCCAAAGGACTCGTCCATGTGGCGGCGCTGC
>CAMHMZ010000082.1 GCA_946186375.1 uncultured Clostridia bacterium | reverse complement strand
GTCGTTGCCGTTGCGGATCAGGATATCCGCATCCTGGTAGCCGTAGCCGCCGAAGCAGTCGGTCAGGACCATGCCGCGGAAGCCCCATTCGCCGCGCAGAACGGTGTTCTGGAGTTCCGTCGTGGCGGCGGCGTATTTGTTGCCGATGTCGTTGAAAGCGGACATGACCGCGCTGCAGTGACCTTCCTTGACGGAGCTCCTTTTTCATTTTTCCGAAACCATGTGCAGTGCACAAGTTGAGCCCATTTTATATGAGGCGTCAGCTTTTGTACAGTTCTTTATTGGAATAGCGCTATGCCTTATTTGCATAGCGCCTCTTGTTTTTATGCAGCTTCTCTGCTATACTGTCTTCAGAACGAATGGAGGGATCCGGGATGCTTGAGATACACGAACTGCAGCGGCTTGTCGCCCTGGCAGAGCACGGCTCGCTTTCTGCCGCCGCGGCGCGGCTGAATATATCGCAGCCGGTGCTCAGCCGCTCCATGCGGCATATTGAAGACAAGCTTGGACTGTCACTGTTTTCCCGCTCCGGAGGCAATCGCATCGAGCTCAACGAGGTCGGCGAGCTCGCTGTCAATGAAGCGCGCGGCGTGCTGATGCTGATAGACGCGATGGAGCTGCATCTCGCCGCCTTTGCGGAAAAGCTTTCCACAGTCCGTGTCGGATCCTGTTCGCCGCTGCCAATGATCGCCGTGCTCAAGCGCTTGGCGGAGCTGTATCCCACCGCTACCCTGACGAGCGGGCTCAAGGATGTGAGCGCGCTGACAGAGGGTCTCAAAAGCGGTGATTACACCTACGTCATCACAGATCGCCCCATTGAGGAGGACGGCGTCGTCTCCGAGCTGTACGACTCGGAGCAGCTGCACGTCTCTGTGCCGCTGGATCACCGGCTGAGCGCGCGGGATACCGTGTCTTTATCCGATCTGGAGGGGGAAACCATGCTCTCCTGGGAGCAGTCCGGTATCTGGAAAAAAGTGCATGAAGAGCTCAAGGGCAAGGTCAAGTTTATATCCGTGCAGGATAACAGCAGCTTTTTCGACCTGGCGCGTGTATCCAATCTGCCATGCTTTGCCAGCAATCTGACCGGCAGCTACAGCACACCGGGCAATCCTCGCGTTGAGATCCCGCTGTCCTTCCCCGGCGCGATCACGGATTACTATATATGCTGCGCGGAAAAAGACCGGGAGCAGATGAAAAGTCTTTTGCCCGCTCCCGTTTATGCGCCGTGAAGCCTCCCCCGCTTTTCGTTCCTTCGTTCCTTCGTTGAAAAAAGCACGCTTTCGCGTGCTTTTTTAGTCCGTAGACCAAGCACCCACAGAGAATGCGAAAGCGCTTTCTGTGGGTACTTGGTCTACAGTCTGTGCTTTGCGGAGCAAAGCCACCTTTTCTCTTCTGATTTCTCTCTTCACTCTTCACTGGAAAAACTCGCCGGGAGAACAGAGGGAAGAGAGAAGAACGAAAAGAGAAGAGTGAAAAGGGCCAAAAGAAAAAGCCGCTGACGCGGCTGTTTTCTGGTGGCTTAGTACCCATATTTTGATAGAAAAATGCACCCAAGCGTTGGTTCAGTTCTATATCGCGATTGGCAAGAGATTCGATGCGCCAGCTCTTTATAGAGAAGCAGCTATGCTTCTGGAAAAATACGAGATGTTTGATGAGGCACTATATGTCATCGATAAGGGATTGAAAACCATCCCGGCATCGAATCGGCATCGTGATGAATTGTTAAGTAAACGATGATTAAATCGGCAAGAGCGAATCCCGAGAAAATTTGTGTTCTGATGATGGCACTTTTTTGCAGGAATACTTTGTGTATTTCAAGAAAAAGTGACGAAATCAGGGCGCAAATTTTCCGGGAGGCGCCGCAGGCGATTTGATCAGCGTTTACTTAAAACGCAAGGATCAAATCAAGGAGAAAATAGGATAATGAATCGAAGGAGTGTTTGGATCTCTTAAGTTTCTTTTAAGGTAAGCATGGTAAATTCTCTCCAGACAAAGCGAAGGAGGAATAGAAACATGAAAAAGTCTATTGCAATAATTCTGTCAGCGGCACTTTTGCTAATGACGTTAACGGCGTGCGGAAGCACTGCAGCCTCTGCCACTTCGGAAGAAACTGCACCGTCAATCACGGAATCGAGCGCAGCTACCTCCAGCGATATGCCAGGTGAACCGCCTGAGGGCACGCCTCCCGGAGATCCACCTGATGGCAATGGCGGCCCCGGCGGTACCCCTCCCGGAGGCTTCGGCGGTGGGATGCCCGGTGGAGCGCCCGGTTCGAGCAGCAGCGCGGATATCGACTACTCCGGCGCGGTGGAGATCAGCTCCGCAGACAGCCAGAGCGGCCAGGTCTATGCCAGCAGCACTTCCGACGAAAGCGCCCTTCTGATCAGCACCTCCGATGCGGTCTCGATCACCGACCCCACTGTCACCAAGTCCGGCGACTCCGATGGCGGCGACAACTGCAACTTCTACGGTCTGAACGCAGCGGTCCTTGTCAAGGACGGTACGACTACCACCATCACCGGCGGCACGATCACCTCCGACGCAGAAGGCGCTAACGGTGTGTTCTGCTACGGTGGAAACGGCGGGCAGAACGGTGCGTCCGGTGACGGCACCACGCTGTATATTTACAATACCGCCATCACCACCACAGGAAACGGATCGGGCGGCATCATGACCACGGGCGGCGGTGTGACCTACGCCTATGATTTGACGGTGGAAACCTCCGGCCAGTCCTCTGCGGCCATCCGCACCGACCGCGGCGGCGGGACTGTTGTGGTGGACGGAGGCAGCTACACCAGCAACGGTCTGGGTTCTCCCGCCATTTACTCCACGGCAGATATCACGGTCTCCAATGCGACGCTGACCTCCAATCTCTCCGAGGGCGTGTGCATCGAGGGCCTCAACTCCATCACGCTCAATAACTGTGATTTGACCGCCAACAACACCAAGTGCAACGGCAACGCCACCTTCCTGGACACCATCATGATCTACCAGTCCATGTCCGGCGACGCGGCCAGCGGCACCAGTCACTTTACGATGACCGGCGGCAGCCTCACCAGCAAGAACGGCCACGTCTTCCACGTGACCAATACCAACGCGGTCATCACACTTGAAGACGTGGAGATTGTCAATGAGGACGCGGACAACATCCTGCTCTCCGTCTGCGCTGACGGCTGGAGCGGCGGCAGCAACATCGCAACACTCAAGGCCATTGCGCAGAAGCTGGTAGGCGCGATCAAGGTCGGCAGCGATTCCAGCCTGACGCTGGAATTGACTGACGGCTCCACCTTTGAGGGCAGTATCGACGGCAGTATCACCAATGCGAAGGGTGAGACAATTTCTACAGATGTCGGCACCGTTACTGTAACGCTGGACAGCACCAGCACCTGGACGCTGACCGGCAACAGCTATGTGACCGAGTTCAATGGCGACGCGGCAAATGTTATTTCCAATGGGTACACGCTGTACGTCAATGGTGTGGAGCTGACCGGGACAAAGTAATATTCCAACGAACTGCCCAATATTCCAACGAACTGCCCTAAAAACCAACGAACCTCTCAATATTCCAACGAACTTACCCATAAATCCAACGAACCTGCCCATTATTCCAACGAACCCAAATTCTGACAAGAGCATCTGAAAACTGCATAAACGCAAAAAAGGCCGGTCCCGGGAGCATCCGAGATCGGCCTTAAAACGCTGAAAAGCTTGATATTACTGGGGTTTTTGAGAAAAAGAAGGGGCCGTTGTGGATCAGTATTGTTTACAGAGATAATCAATGAAGAACCCCTATGCTGGTACCACAATCTCGCGGATAGCAAACTCTTTCCCGCTCAGAATAGTTTTATCAAAGCTGCCGCAATTGGGGCAATAGCCCTTGTGCTCCACCACATTGAAGATCTCGTCGCAGGCATCGCACTCGGCTATGCCAGGTACGATATTGATTACGAGCTTTGAGTCCTTCAAAATGCTGTCCTTGACCACGACGGGATAGAGCTCCTCCAGATACTTCGGGATTACCAGTGACAGCTCGCCGCAGTCCACGACCACCTCTCGGATATCCTCAACGCCGTTTTTTTCTGCAAAGCTTTCTACGGTACGCAGGATCTGACGGACGATGCCGATTTCATGCATTGCTCCCACCGTACTTTCCGATGTGCTTTTTTACGATATTGATCCCCTTGCCGGGAACGCTGGCCACGATGCGGCCCAGCGTGTGGAAGTATTCCAGGTTGTCCGCGTCGTGGATCTTTTCCAGACGGATCGCGCCGAAACGGCACTTGGTGGTGCAGACGCCGCAGCCGACACACATGAACTCGTCCACCACAGCCGTGCCGCAGCCCAGGCAGCGGGCGCACTCAGTCTTCAACTGTTCCTCGGTGAAGGGGACGCGCAGATCATCAAAGGTCGTCTTGGCCGCAGCCGCTTCCACGCCTGTCGGGTGCTGGCGCGGCGCACAGTCAAAACCGCCCATGCCGATCATCGCCGTGGTCTTGTCGAACCCAACATAGTCCCGATGGTCACGGCCCAGATCCAGCCTCTGTCCCTCATGGACAAAACGGTGAATGGAGACCGCAGCTTCCTTGCCGGCGGCAATCGCATCAATGGCAAACTTCGGCCCGGTGACCACATCGCCGCCTGCAAACACGTCAGGTGTTGTGGTCTGACAGGTCAGAGGATCGACGTCCACGGTGCCGTGCTTGTTCGTGACAAGCCCAATACCGCCCAATTCCACCTTCTGCCCGGTGGCGGAGAGCACCGCTGTAACGGGTACGGTTTCGTATTCACCTGTGCCCTTCGCAATGCGGCGGCCCTTATCGTCTCTTCCGCCCAGCAGCATCTTTTCCAGACGAAGACTCCGCACCCGGCCCTCACCGCTGATTTTCACAGGGGCAACCAGATATCTGAATTCGATCCCTTCGGCTTTCGCCTCCGCGACCTCGTCCTTGTCGGCCGGCATCTCTTCCTCGCTGCGGCGGTAATAGACCGTCACCTTCGCGCCGAGACGGACAGCGGAACGCGCCACATCCAGCGCCACATTGCCGCCGCCGATGACTGCGACCTCATCACCGATCTCCGGGCGCTCGCCCTGGTTGACATGGCGCAGAAAGTCCACGCCGGTATAGACGCCGTCAAGCTCCTCCCCGGGGATATTCAGCTTCGCGCCCTTGGAGGCACCGATAGCCAGATAGAAGGACTTATAGCCGTCCTGCCGCAGCGCGTCGAGCGTCACGTTCCTGCCGACCTCCACGCCGGTCTTAAATTCTACGCCCAGCTCACGCAGCACATCGATTTCGGCGTTGAGGACGCTCTTTTCCAACCGGAAGGAGGGAATGCCCAGCGTGAGCATACCGCCCAGCACCTGCTCTTTTTCAAAAACGGTGACCGGGTAGCCCTTGACCGCCAGATAGTAAGCGCAGCTCAAGCCCGCAGGGCCTGCGCCGATCACGGCGATCTTCTCCGGGTAGGGCTTGCCGATCTGATTGAGGAGCTTTGGAACATAACGGGTATCCGCGTTCAGCTCCCGCTCGGCGATGTATTTCTTGATCTCGTCGATGGCCACCGGTGCATCCATATCGCCGCGGGTGCAGGCCTCCTCGCAC
Organism: uncultured Clostridia bacterium; assembly: GCA_946186375.1. GTDB lineage: Bacteria > Bacillota > Clostridia > Oscillospirales > Oscillospiraceae > Limivicinus. Next base: position 2,926 of record CAMHMZ010000082.1, on the reverse strand, counting down.
TTCTTGTTGCAGATGCGCCCGCAGACCGCCGGGAACGGGATCTCCTGCTTGATGAGCTCCAGCGCCTCGGCATAGCGTCCCTCGGAGGCCAGTTTGATGTAGCCCTGCACCGGTACATGGGCGGGACAGGCCGCCTTGCAGGGGGCCGTTCCCTCGGGCATCACATCCGTGCGTGCCGTGCGGTAATCCGGCGTGTAACGCTTCGAGGTCCAGAGCGTATTGCGGGGTGTCTCTGCCGGGCGCGGCTCATTGGCCGGGCGGGGACATAGCTTCTGCCCCAGCTTTACCGCGTTGAGCTGGCAATTTTCCACGCACTGCCCGCAGGCAACACACTTGTCCTTGTCCACCCTGGCAATATAATTCGTGCGGATGGCGTCGGGCGCGCGAAAAAAAGTGGCGATGCGCAGCGCGAAGCAGGAGCAGCCACAGCAGTTGCAGATGGCGGTGGTGTCCTCATAGCCGGGCGCGACGTTCAGCTCATGCACCAGACCGTTTTGTTCGGCACGCTTGAGAATCTCATAGGCCTCTTCCTTGGAAATAAGCCGGTGGGCACCGGTCTCGGAATAGTTGATGGCGTTATCGTTGAGGTACATACACATGTCCTCTTCCAGATGCCCGCAGCCCTCACCCATGAGTCGGCGGGCGCGGCGGCAGGAACATGGCCCCACGGAGATCGCCCAGGCGTCCTCCACCAGCTTGGCCACTTCGTCATAACTCGCCTTGTGCGTGTTGTTTTCGATGGCACTCTGCACCGGGATGACGCGCATCATGTTCATACCCACGTCCATGAAGGGAGCCAGCATGGACACACGGCGGCGGGTGTACTCCTCAAAGCACTCGCCCAGCACGGGGTATTTGTCGCACTGTTCCCGGTTGGACAAAATGCCCTCCATGATGCCCGGCACCCAGATAGGATAATACCAGCAGTCCTTTCCGTCCACCCGGCGAATGCGGATCACGCCGGCCTCGCGCAGCTTGTTGAGCTGAGTACGCGTAAAGTCCACGTCCTTTTTGGCGCGTTTGGCGATCTCCTCCGTGGTGCGGTTGGCCTCCAGACGCAGATGTATCATGATCTCGCACATATCGTCGTCTACAATGGGCTCTAATATTTTGTACTCGGGGTCATTGTAGGTAATGCCGGTGTATGTCAGGCTTTCCAGGCTGATCTTGGTCGCCAGCTTTAGGATATTCGGTCTGTGTGCCATGCTTGTCCCTCCCCTAAAAATATGTTTTGGTCATACACACTCCATAGCTATTATTCTACTTTTCCGGCGGAGAAAGCTCAATGAAAAAGTTTTCTACGATTTCATTTTCGGAATAGTACCCATTTTGTGCGATTGACTCTTGGGCAGCTTGATGATAAAATGAAAACATGTTTGTGGTAATATCACATGAACAGGAGACATAACGATGGGCTTTGAAAAGATAGAGGCAAAGTCCCTCACCGATCTGTTCGTCCAGAAGATCGAGGGAATGATTTTATCCGGAGAGTTGAAGGCGGGAGATCAGCTCCCTCCGGTGCGGGAACTGTGTACGCTGATGGGCGTGAGCCGCCCGGTGGTCACGGCGGGGCTGATCGAGCTGGAGAAGATGGGGTTTGTGGAGGTACGATCCCGTCAGGGCGTGTATATCACGGACTATCGCCGCAAGGGCACCTTGGAAACCTTCAATGTGCTGATGCGCTATAACGGCGGCATCATGCGGGACGAAGAGGTCCGCTCTGTCATAGAAATGCGGCTGGCCAACGAAGTTCTCTGCGTCCGCTTAGTCATTGAACGGGCTACGCCGGAGGAACTGGACAGTCTTGCTCCGATGATTGACGCGATCCGGACCGCAGCGAGCAATGAGGCCGCCGCAGAAGCCACCTACGAGCTGCTGCACGAGGAATGTGTCCTGTCCGGTAATGTGTTTCTGCCTCTGTTTCTCAATTCCATGCGCTCGCACTGTCTGTATTTCTGCACGCTTTACTGCAAGCGCTACGGCATTGGCAGTCTGTATCAAAACCGGCTGAAGCTCTATCAGGCTATGCTGAACCGGGATGTCAAGTCGGCTATAGAAATCGCCCGGGGTGTATTGGATGATGCCGTCAGTGGGGAGCACCAGTTGTACGGAAAGCCATAGCGCGATAGCCTCGTTGAGGAAGTTGACAGCGGCAAGGAATTCTGGGATTATGTTCATGAGATCAATATCGGCGAGTTCAACGGCATCGAGCTTGGCGAATATGGCGACATCTTTGCCAGCTTTGCTGACGATCCTGAGAACCCGGCTATTCCCCTTATTCGCTACATGATCGCTCTGACCAGGTGCCCCCTTGACCACCAGGTCGAGGTTCTTCTTAACATGGCGAGAGGCAAGTATGTCAACGAGCTGGATATTCCTGCCAGCGATGTGGAAGAAGACTTCGAAGAAGAATACGAAGAGAAAGACGAATAATCCATACCCGGAACAAATCCAACGAACTACCCAATATTCCAACGAACTGCCCTAAAAACCAACGAACCTCTCAATAATCCAACGAACTGACCCATAAATCCAACGAACCTACCCAAAATTCCAACGAACCCAGATTTTGGCAAAAGCATCTGAAAGCTGCATAAACGCAAAAAAGGCCGGTCCCGGGAGCATCCGAGATCGGCCTTAAAACGCTGAAAAGCCCAGAAATACTGGGGGGTTCGGGGAAAAAGAAAAGTACCCTGATTCTATTAAAATCAGAGTACTTTTATGGTGGAGATGGGGGGAATCGACCTGCGCTGCGGCGCAGGCCAGGTCGCGGCTCTGGCGTGCCCCCGGCACGCCATTCACTCCCGCTGTACGTTCGATTCCCGATCCAACGCAAAAACAAAGCCCCGCCGGATGGCGGGGCTTTGTTTTTGGCTAAAGATTGCTGTTTCAACAAAAAAGGTTAATCGTTATTCTTCACACCAAG
>CAMHMZ010000081.1 GCA_946186375.1 uncultured Clostridia bacterium | reverse complement strand
ATACGGAGTCAGAGTCCGCTGTGCTACCTTTACACAATCCCGCTAAACGCAAAAGTTATTATAACGGTTTTCGCGCATTTGTCAAGAATTATTTTCCGCTGCGCGCTCAAAAAAGGTGTTGACCAGCAGATCGACGCAGGCGCCGTAGCTTTTGAGGCCCAGATCCTGCCCGTAGCTGAAGAGAAAGCCCTCGTAAACCGTGTTCGAGACGGTCTGCACCGGGGTCTGATAGCGCGCCCAGTAGACGCGGTTGGCCGCGAGATCGGCCTTCACGCGCTCGTCGAGCGAGCCGTACACCCGCTCCCAGGCCTCATAATCCGCCCCATGGAGGGCGTTGCCGAGATGCGTGTAGGCCAGAAGCGCCGCGGAATAGACATAGTCCGGGCTCCCGTCGGCCAGGCACGCCGCGACGGCGACGAAATTCGCCTCCTGCTCCTTGGCTACGCCCCGCTGGTGCGCCAGCTCGTGGGCGACGGTGGAGGCAAAGAGGCTCGGCGGGAAGTCCATGTTGACGTTGGCCTCGGCCGTGAAGGGGAAAAAGAAGCCCGTGAAATCGAGAAGGCTCATGACGCGCGAGCAGACGATCCCCTTGGCGGCGATCTCCGGCCCGGCGAGGCAGGGGTAGTCCCGCTCCACGGCGCGGTAGAGCCGCGGCGAATACGCCAGCAGCGCCCGGCGGTCGGCCGTATAGACGCCGCTTTCGTCCCGCGCGACCTGCCCGGCGTAGTCGTTGGCAAGCCGGGCGAAATAGACCGTCACCGTCTCGAGCTGCTCGACGGAGACCGGGTCGCTTTTCACGCCGCTGCGCGCGGCAAAGTCGTCCCCGTAATAATACACGCCCCACAGCAGGCAGAAGAGCGCGTAGATCCCCAGGCCAGCGGCCAGCAGCGTCACCGCGAGCCGGTAGAGGCGCTTCAGCCTCTCCCCGCGCCGGATGAGCCGCACGAGCTGCACGAGCAGAAAGGCCAGCAGCCCCAGCACGAACAGCGCGATCAGCGCCTCCGCCGCGGAGAAGGGAAAACGGGCGTTGAAGACGGAGAGGGCGCGGTGCACGGGACGCACAAAGCGCTCCGACAGCGCGGCGTTGAGCGCGTGGTCCGAGCGGGTGAGAAGATGCAGCGCGATCACCGCCGCGCTGAGCAGCACCAGCAGGTGCCGCAGCGGGCAGAGACGCCAGATGGCGGCAGGGCCGCGTTTTTTCTCTGTTTTCACGTCCATGCCCGTATCATACAACGCTTTTCCCGTCAAGGCAAGCGGAAGCTTTCGCCATTTCGCCGCTCCCCCCCTCCCCACCGCGAGGCGTGAACTTCTCCTTGACATTTTTTTGCATACCCCATACTATTAGAGTATACGAAAAGGCCGCGCCCATGGGCCGCGGTTCCTGTTTTCGACGCTTTGGGAGGATTGTTTATGGATCTCGGCAAGCTCAAAAACTGCGAGCTGTTCCTGTTCGACATGGACGGCACGCTCTATCTCGGCGACGAGGTGTACGACGGCGCGATCGAGCTGATGGAGGGTCTGCCCTCGCTCGGCAAGCGCTACATCTATCTGACGAACAACTCCTCGCGCGCCGGCACGGATTACATCACGCGCCTGCGCCGCCTGGGCTTCCCCTGCGAGGCGGAGAACGTGTTCACCTCCGGCATGGCCACGGGGCAGTATCTCAACCAGCGCCACCCCGGCGCCAAGGTCTATCTGGCCGGGACGCGCGCCTTCTACCGCGAGCTCAAGAGCTACGGCATCGACCTTGTCAACGACGAAAACGGCCACACCGACGCCTTTGACGTGGACGTGGTGGTGCAGGGCTTCGACACGGAGCTCGTGTACGAAAAGCTCGACAAGGCCGTGCATTACCTGCGCCGCGGCGCCGCCTTCATCGCCGCCAATCCCGACTGGGTCTGCCCCATGCCCGCGGGCGAGGTGCTGCCCGACTGCGGGAGCATCTGCGCGCTTTTGACGGCCTCGAGCGGGCGCGAGCCGACCTATATCGGCAAGCCGAACCGCAACATGATCGACGTCATCTCCGCCATGACGGGCGTGCCGAACGAGCGCATCTGCGCCGTGGGCGACCGGCTCTACACGGATATCGCCGTAGCGCAGAACGCGGGCGCCGTGTCCGTGCTGGTGCTTTCGGGCGAGACGACGCCGGAGATGGCCGCCGCCGCCGAGCGGCAGCCGGATTACACGCTGCCGAGCGTGAAGGAGCTCTTTGAAGCCCTGAAGGGCTGAGAGCGCCCGGCCGGGGCGCCCCGGCCGGCAGGAGAATAACGACATGAAATCATCCTACATCTTTTCCATCCTTGCGGCGCTGCTGATCGTGCTGTTCTATCTCGGTCTGCCGGAGCTGCGCGTCTGCGCGCTGCCCGCGGCGGGCGAGAAAAAGCGCGGCGGCTGGCGCGAGCATGCCGCGATCCTCGTCATCACGCTGCTGTATGCCGCCGCGGCCTTCTTCCATCTCGGCAGCATGAGCGCGCCGAAGACCTATCGGAGCCTCGACGGGGAGAGCCTGACGCTCGAGCTGCGCGAGAGCGCCGTCGTCTCGGAGGCCGTCTTCTACACCGGTATCGGCACCGGCTCCTACAGCTTCGAGCTGTCGGAGGACGGCGAGGCCTGGCTTCCGGCGGGCGACTTTGAGCAGATCTATTCCTCGCTTCTCAAGTGGCAGACGCTGGAGCTGGCCGCTCCCGGCACGCCGGTGCGCTTTCTGCGCGTCAGCGGCAGCGGCGCGGCCGAGCTCGGGGAGCTGACGCTGATCGGAATGGACGGCGAGATCCTCGCCTGGGCGACGGACTCGGCGCTCACCGACGAGCAGGCGCTCCGCCCGGCCGAGGCCACGTACCGCAACTCCAGCTATTTCGACGAGATCTACCACGCACGCACGGCCTGGGAGCATCTGCGCGGCATCGCCCCCTATGAGATCAGCCACCCGCCTCTCGGCAAGCTCCTCATCGCGCTGGGCGTCACGATCTTCGGGATGAACCCCTTCGGCTGGCGCTTCATGGGCACGCTCATGGGCGTTTTGATGCTGCCCGCCGTCTGGTGGTTTTCGCGCAGGCTCTTCGGCGGCCGTCTGGTCCCGGCCTGCTGCGCCGTGCTGCTGGCCACAGACTTCATGCACTTTACGCAGACGCGCATCGCCACCATCGACAGCTACGCCGTCTTCTTCATTCTGATGATGTACGGCTTTCTATGGCTCTGGCTCGAGACGGACGAGAAGCGCTATCTGGCGCTCTCGGGCGTCTTCTTCGGTCTGGGCGCGGCGAGCAAGTGGACCTGCCTCTACGCCGGTCTGGGCCTCGGCGTGGCCTGGGTCTGCCGCTGGGTCGGCGCCTTTATCGGGGCCGAGCGTGAAAAAGAGACCGGCCGCCGCGGCAAAAAGAAGGCCGCGCCGGGCGGGGCGCGGGGCCTGCTGCCCGCCTTCGGGCGCAACGTCGCCTTCTGTCTTGTCTTCTTCGTGGCGATCCCGGTGTGCATCTACTGCCTGAGCTATCTGCCCTACGCCGCGCCGCGGGGGATCCGCCCCCTCACGCCGGCCTACTTCCGCATGGTCTGGGACAACCAGGTCTATATGTTCACCTACCACGCCGGCGTCACCGCCACGCACCCCTATTCCTCCCGCTGGTACCAGTGGATGCTGGACATCCGGCCGATCCTCTATTATCTGCAGTACTTCGACGACGGCCGCCGCTCGAGCTTCGGCGCCTGGCTCAACCCGATCCTCTGCTGGGCCGGGCTGCTCGCGCTCTTCGTGCTGGGCTACACGGCCATCGCGCGGCGCGACCGCAAGGCCGCCTTCCTGCTGCTGGGCTACGCGGCGCAGCTGCTGCCCTGGGTGTTCATCTCCCGCGTGACCTTCGAGTATCACTATTTTGCCTGCTCGGTGTTCCTCGTGCTCGCGCTCGGCTATGTGTTCAGCCTGCTGCGCGACAATCCCGCGCCCGGCTGGCGGGCGAGGGTCGTCGGGCTGTGTGTGCTGAGCCTGCTGGTGTTCGTGCTCTTCTTCCCGGCCATCTCCGGCGAGCCCGTGGACAACGCCGCGGCTACGAAAGTTATGAAGTGGCTGCCGACCTGGCCCTTCTGACAGGCCGCACGGTTCGGCTGCGCGGACCCGGCGGCGAGCAATGCTCGTCCCCACGGGAGCGCCTGACTGCGTGACTTGATCCCCTCATAAGCAAAACCGGCCCCGGATCGGTTTGATCCGGGGCCGGTTTTTGGTTGCGGTCTAAATAACTTACTCCTCGGGGGAGAAGTTGTCCTTGTCCGCGCCGCAGAGCTCGCAGGTAAAGTCGTCGGGGAGATCCTCCCACTTCACGCCCTGCTCCTCTTCGTCATAGACCCAGCCGCAGATGTTGCACACGTAACGCATGGTTTTTTCCTCCGTTTCCAAAAATATTTCAGTACCGTTCGGTTTCCTTCGGATCCGAACCGTAGGCGTTGTCGCCGGGATCGCCCTCGCGGCAATACCACACGATCAGCATGATCGCGCCCGCGATCGGCAGGAAGATCCAGAACCAGTTGGCGCCGGACTTGCCGATGTCATGCAGGCGCCGCCAGGCGACCGCAAGGCCCGGGATGAAGACGGCCAGGTTATACAGCGCCTCCAGGCCGTAGAAGATGCGATACAGCACGCTCCCCTCTTTCGTCAAGCTCATCAGCACGCCGAAGACGAGGCCGACCAGAATGTTGAAGAGGCAGAAATACCAGTACTCGCTGCGCCGCGCGCGGCCGTCGAAATTCGCATAGTTGTTGAAAACGCTGGTGACAGCTTCCTTCATACCCATAGGAATCCCTCCGTGTTTCCGTTGATCTGTTTTTTCGGGGCGGTCTTATTTGCCGTCCCCGTCCATATAGCGGGCGCGGTTGAACTGATCGTTGAGATCGTTGACATTGTCGACGATCTTCTGCGACAGGACTTCCTCCCCGCTCTTCTCCGCGCCGTTCCGCTTTCTCAGCAGCAGGCCGACGACGCCCAGGATCACAACGACGGCGATAAAGCCGAGAAAAAGCATGCCGATAAATCCGTACACTACTGACTCCTTTCGCCTGTGGTTTCTCTCCAGCGGGATGACGGCTCAGGACCACATGGCGTGCATGATCTGAGCATAAGACTCATCGATGATCCTGACAAAACGGACCGCCAGCTCTTCGGCACAGGACTCGACATTGACGGCTCTGGCGGGAAAATCGTATTCCACGTTGACGTCGCCGTCGTCGTCGATCACATATTTGACATACCGATACTGACTGTTCAGGCTGTTGAGCGTTCTCAGAACCTTGTCTTTCTTATCCTCGCTGACTTTCACCAGACCGAACACGCGAACCGCGACATCGCTGTCGTCATCCGCACTGATAAACTTGATCTTATAGGCCGGACCGTTTTTTGCCGAGAACTGGACCCAGGCAGCACTCTGATTGTCAGATTCCTCTTCGAAAACTTTCCAGTCGGTCGTTCGCTTTAATGTGTTATAGATCTGCCTGGTCGCTTTGAACATATCCATTCCTCTTCTTTCATGAACGGCCCGCAGGCCCTTTTTTATTTGCCGAAGTAGCGGTCCAGCAGGCCCTTGAAGGCCTTGCCGTGGCGGGCCTCGTCGCGCGCCATCTCGTGCACGGTGTCGTGGATGGCGTCGAGGTTGTACTTCTTGGCGAGCTTGGCCAGCTCGAACTTGCCGGCGGTGGCGCCGTTCTCGGCGTCGACGCGCATCTCGAGGTTCTTCTTCGTGCTGTCGGTGAGAACCTCGCCCAGAAGCTCTGCAAACTTCGCGGCATGCTCGGCTTCCTCAAAGGCGGCCTTCTCCCAGTACAGGCCGATCTCGGGATAGCCCTCGCGGTGCGCGACGCGGGACATGGCCAGATACATGCCGACCTCGCTGCACTCGCCGGTGAAGTTGGAGCGCAGCTCGTCGATGATGTGCTGCTGCACGTCCTCGGGGACCTCGGCGCTGAAGACCTTGCCGACGCCCAGCACGTGCTCGGCCGCCCAGCTCAGCTCCTCAGCCTGGAGCGTGAAGCGGGAGCCGTCAATCTTGCAGACGGGGCACTTCTCGGGGGGCGTGTCGCCCTCATGGACATAGCCGCAAACGGGGCAGACCCATTTTTTCATAAGTAGTTCCTCCTGTTTTTTGATTTTTTTCTGTTGTTTTGCTGATACACCTGTGTGCTTACCATACCATGAAGCGCGGATTTTGTAAAGCAAAATCCGCGGCACTCTTAGTTCAGGATGAAGCGGCCGAGCGCCTCGGGCGTGTCGAACAGGAGCTTCGCGCCGGCTTCCTCCAGCAGCCCGCGCTCCCGGAAGCCCCAGGTGACGGAGGCGCAGGGAAGAAGTGCGTTTTTCGCCGTGAGCAGGTCGACCTCCGAGTCGCCCACATAAAGGCAGCCGCTCTTGTCCAGGCCCATGCGCGATGCCGCCGCGTCGAGCATGTCCGGCCAGGGCTTGCGGCGCAGACCGTGCTCCTCGTCCTCGCCGAGGGCGAGTGTAAAGAGGCCCGGGAAAAAGCGCTCGGTCAGCGCGCGGACCGTGGCGTCGGGCTTGTTGGAGACAACGGCCAGCGCGACCCCCTCCGCGCGCAGCTCCTCCAGAAGCGAAACGACGCCCGGATAGGGCCGCGTCCGCTCGGCGCTGTGCGCGTTGTACCAGGGCTTGTACCAGGCCAGCACCTCTTCGAGCACACGCTCATCCGTCCCCTCCGGCAGCGCGCGCTCGAAAAGGCGGCGCGAGCCGTTGCCCACGAAGCGCCGCACCTCGTCGAGGCTGCGCTCCGGGAAGGAAAAGCGGCGCAGCGCGGCATTGCAGGCGGCGTGCAGGTCGCCCAGCGTGTCGAGCACCGTCCCGTCCATATCGAAAAAGACCGCGGGAAACATGGTCATCTCTCCTTTTCTGCGTAAAAACCGGGCCCTCCCGGCTTTCTGCAGTATATCACGTGCCTGTGTTCTTGCCAAGTACCGCGAAAAGTGGTATAAAAGAAATTAGACTGTGCAAAATCTGTCGGAGGGAGAACCGCCATGCGCCTCATGCCGCGCCTGATCTGCATATTGCTCGTGCTTGCGCTGCTTCTGTGCGCGTGCAGCGCCCCGCCGCCGGAGGAGACGGAGCGCCCTGTCCAGCCCGTGGCGATCTGGCTGTGGGAGGAGCTGCCGTTCTGCGCCGCGCTGCGTGCCCTCGCGGCCGAATACAACGACACACAGCCCGAACGTCCGGTTTCGCTGCGCGTTTTCAGCACAGAGGAAGCGCTCGGTACAGCCATGAACGACGCCCGGCCGGATCTGCTTCTCTGCTCCGGGGATCGCGCCGCGGCCCTGTATGAGCAGGGCAAGCTCCTGTCGGCTTCTCCGGAGCTGACGCTGTCGCCCGCCTTCTCCTCCTACGGAGGCGGCGTGGGCCGCAGCTTCTTCCCGCTCGGGGCCGAGGTTCCACTCCTGGCGGTGAATGCCGAGGGCTACCTGGCCTCGCCCGTCGCCGGAGGGACCGAGGCGAGCGCGCTGTCCTCGGCAGAGAGTCTGCTGAGTCTGGCCGCCGCGCACGGCAGCAGCACCGATCAGCCCTTTTTCGCCGTCGATTCCTGGGCGGACTTCTTCGAAGCCCTGCTGCCCCAGGGCGGAGAGCCCTTCCTCGCGCAGCAGGAGCAGCTGCGCAACAGCCCGAAGGCCGCGGCGCTCTATAACGCGCTGGCCGAAGCCGCCTATGCGCACGGCCTGTATATCGGCGCGCAGGATCCCCTGCCGCTGGTGCAGGACGGGTCTGTGATCGCTGTGCTGCTCGCCTCGCGCCGCCTCGTCGGGGCTGAGACGGGTCTGTCGATCTATCCCGCGCCGCGCCTGACCGAAGGCGAGGCCATCCTGCCCGCGCAGGTCTGGGGTCTGGCCGTCATCAACTTCTCCGGAGAGCCGATCGAAGGCGTCGATGCTTTTCTCTCCTGGCTCTATCAGCCTGAGCGGGCGTCCGCTCTCGCTCTCGAGGAGGGGCTGCTGCCCGCCGTGAGCATGCCGGTCGGGGATGAGGACGCCCCCACGCTGGACAATGCCCTGCTCCGGACCGGAGAGAGCTTTCTGCTCCGCCCGGCCGAGAGCGGCTCCGACTGGGCATTCCGCTCGGAAGACTTCGACGCGGCGCTGCGCACCGCCCTTGCATTGCTGAACTGATCGCGCTATAATAGATTCGCTTTTGAAGAAAAAACCTACAGGAGGTTCACGATATGGAAGGCTTTCGTATCCTGGAAGTCAAGCAAAGCATCTTTGAAAACAACGACCGCGAGGCCGACAGGCTGAGGGAGGACCTGAAAAAGGACAGGACCTTCCTGCTCAATCTGATGTCCTCGCCCGGCTCCGGCAAGACGACGACGCTCCGGCGCACGATCGCCGCGCTGAAGGACGAGCTGCGCATCGGCGTCATGGAGGCGGATATCGACTCGGACGTCGACGCGGCCACCATCGAGAAGACCGGCGCGAAGGTCATCCAGATCCACACGGGCGGCATGTGCCACCTCGACGCGGGCATGACCCGGCAGGGACTCGAGGGCCTCGGCACCGAGGACGTCGATCTCGCGATCCTGGAAAACATCGGCAACCTTGTCTGCCCGGCGGAGTTCGACACCGGCGCCGTCAAAAACGCCATGATCCTTTCCGTGCCCGAGGGCGACGACAAGCCCCTCAAGTACCCCCTGATGTTCTCGATCTGCGACGTGCTGCTCATCAACAAGATCGACGTGCTGCCCTACTTCGATTTCGACATTGAGGCCTGCAAGACCTATGTCCGCCGCCTCAACCCCAATATGGTCATCATCCCCATTTCCTCCCGCACCGGGGAGGGTATGGACGAGTGGTTCCAGTGGCTGCGTGAGCAGACAAAGAGCTTCATCGGCTGAGCGTGTCTGGCGCGAAAGAAGAGGCGTCGAAAAACAGAGTTTTTCGACGCCTCTTCTTTAAGTTTTAAGTTTTTAGTTTTAAGGTAAACAATGATTAATAGATGACTGAGCCCATAATCTCTGGTAAAATAGGTTT
>CAMHMZ010000080.1 GCA_946186375.1 uncultured Clostridia bacterium | reverse complement strand
AACTCCGGGCCTCTTGGTCCCGAACCAAGCGCGCTACCAGCTGCGCTACACCCCGAAACAGCTTTTTTATTATAATGACCTTCGCCCGGAATGTCAAGAAAAATCTGCCCGCTTTTTACCGGATTTTCCCGGAGAGCGCAAAACGCGCTCTCCGGGCGATTCTCCTTTACCTGTCCTGATAAGCCGCGAGGACGGCCTTGTAGGTCATGTAGCAGTCAAACTTGCTGGTGACCTCGAAGGGCGCGTGCATGCTCAGCACCGGCGTGCCGGCGTCGATGGTGTCGATGTTGCGGTTGGCCATGAACTTGGCGATCGTGCCGCCGCCGCCCTGGTCGACCTTGCCGAGCTCCGCCATCTGCCACACGACGCCCTCACGCTCGAAGAGGCGGCGCAGATAGGCGACAAGCTCCGCCGAGGCGTCGCTCGTGCCGCCCTTGCCGCGGGAGCCGGTGAACTTGCAGATGCCGACGCCGTAGTTGATCTTCGCGTCGCTGCGCTTCTCGCTGACCTCGGGATAGAGGGGGTCAAAGGCGTTGCAGACGTCCGCGGAGAGGCAGAAGCTCTTCTCATAGCAGCGGCGCAGCGCCACGCCCTGGCTCTCGCAGAGGTCCTTCATGAAGCAGTCGAAGGCGGCGGACTGCATGCCCGTCACGCCGTCGGAGCCCGTCTCCTCCTTGTCCGCGAGGATGCAGACGCAGGTGCGCGCCGGGGCATCCAGATCGAAGAGGGCCTTCAGCTCGGCATAGGCGCAGACGCGGTCATCCTGGCCGTAACCGCCGATGAGCGAGCGGTCGAGACCGATCTCGGTCACGTCGTAGGCCGGGACCGCCGCAAGCTCGGCGGAGAGGAAGTCCTCCTCCGTGATGCCGTACATGTCGTTGAGGATGCTCATGACCGCGAGCTTGACGCGGTCCTTGCCCTCGTCGGCATAGGGGGCGCTGCCCAGCAGGATGTTCAAGCCCTCGCCGGTGATGCCCTCGGCCATGGTCTTCTTCATCTGATCCTGCGCCAGGTGCGGCAGAAGGTCGGTGATGACGAAGCGCGGCTCATCCTTTTCGCGGCCGATGACCACGTCCACGACCTCGCCGCTCTTGAGTGCGACGGCGCCGTGCAGCTCCAGCGGGATGGTGACCCACTGATATTTCTTGATGCCGCCGTAATAATGCGTCTTGAAGAAGGCCATCTCGTCCTGTTCATAGAGCGTGACCTGCTTGAGGTCGACGCGCGGAGAGTCGACATGCGCGCCCGCGATCACCGCGCCCTCGCTCAGAGGCTTTTCGCCGATGACAGCCAGCAGCAGCGCCTTGCCGCGGTTGCTGCGGTAGATCTTCATGCCGGGCTTGAGCGCCATGCCGGGCTCGTAGGGCACGAAGCCCTTCTCCTCAGCCAGGGCGATGGCGTTGCGCACGGCCTCGCGCTCCATGCGAGACTCGTTCAGATAGGCCATGTAGCCGCGGCAGTAGTCCTCCACCGCCAGGCGCTCGGCCGTGTCGATGCGGTCGTATCCGTTCTTCGGGTCAAAAAACAGCTTTTCTCTCAGGTCTTCCATAGTTGTTTCTCCTCCATCAGTCGATCAAATTTTTCTAAAAACGCCTGCTCGCTGCCGTCGTTGAGCAAAACGGCGGTGCAATGGGCGTCAAAATACGCTCTGTCGTGCTGGGCGTCGATACGCCGCGCCGCGTCCTCGCGCGAGATGCCGTCGCGCGCCATGATGCGCCGGATGCGCGTCTCCCGCGGCGCGTCCACGCCGACGGTGATCGCACAGCGCTCGGCCAGGCCGCTGGAAACGAGCTCGATCGCGTCGAGCGCCGCGAGCTCTCCCCCGCTGAGGGCGAAGTCCCGCAGCCGCTCCCGCACAGCCTCCGTGATATGCCGGTGGGTGACGACGTTGAGCTTTTTGAGCTTTTCGGGATCGGAAAAGACGATCGCGCCAAGGGCTTTGCGGTCGAGAACGCCCTCTGTCACTACGCCGGGGAAGGCTTCCTCCAGCTCATGCAGCAGCGCTGTGTCCGTGCGCAAAAGCTCGTGATACAGCGCGTCGCAGTCGATCACAAGCGCGCCGCGCTCCTCCAGATGCCGCAGCGCGGTAGTCTTGCCGCTGCCGCTGCCGCCGGTGATACCGACGATCGTCAGATCGTCCAGCAGCGCGTCGGCGAGCTCCTCCCGCGTGAGCGCCCCCTGCCGGAGGATGCGCCAGGGCTTTTCAGAGAGCGAAAACAGCGTCGACTCTGTGCCGAGGGTGCAGGGGCCGCCGTCGAGGATCGCCTCGATGACGCCGCCGAAATAGCGCTCTACCTCCTGCGCGGTTTTGGGGCTCGGCTCGCCGGAGGGGTTGGCCGAGGGGGCGGCAAAGGGAAGCTGCGCTTTTTGAAGAAGCTCCAGCGTCAAGGGATGGTCCGGGCAGCGCAGGCCCACGGTCTCGCCGCCCGCACGCACGATCTCCGGCACGACAGGGCGCGCCTTGAGCACGATCGTCAGCGGGCCTGGCCAGAAGCGCTCGGCCAGCCGATATGCCGCCTCGGGCACTTCTTCACAATAGAGGGCCATGGCCTCCTTCCCGGGGACCATCAGTGAGAGAGGCTTGACGGCCGGACGGCCCTTCACCTCATACACGCGCTCCACAGCCTGCGCGTCAAGTCCATTGCAGGCCAGACCGTAGACCGTCTCCGTCGGCACAGCGACAAGGCCGCCCTGCCGCAAGAGCGCGGCGGCTTCGTTGGTTTCGGTTGTCAGAAGCTTTGTCTGCATGCTTTTCTCTTATTCACTGCTCTGCGCCTTCAGCTTTTCCGCCTGATCGGCGGTGATGAGCGCGTCAAGCAGCTCGTCCAGGTCTCCGGCCATGACGGCGGAGAGATTGAAATTCTTGTTATCTCCCGTGAGCCGGTGATCGGTCACGCGGTTTTGCGGGAAATTATAGGTGCGCACGCGCTCGCTGCGGTCGCCGGAGCCGACCTGGCTCTTGCGCTCGGCCGCGACGGCGCTGCGCTGCTTCTCCTGCTCGGCCTCATAGAGCCTTGCGCGGAGGATCTGCAGCGCGCGGTCCTTGTTTTTGTACTGGCTGCGCTCGTCCTGGCACTCCACGACCATGCCCGTTGGCAGGTGCGTGACGCGGATGGCGCTCTCCGTTTTGTTGACGTGCTGGCCGCCCGCGCCGGAGGAGCGGTAGGTGTCGATCTTCACCTCGTTCATGTCGAGCTTGAAATCCACCTCGCCCACCTCGGGCAGCACGGCGACTGTCGCGGCGCTCGTGTGGATACGGCCGCCGGACTCCGTCACCGGGACGCGCTGCACGCGGTGCGTGCCCGCCTCGAATTTGAGGCGCGACCAGGCGCCCTCGCCCTCGACGACGCAGCTGATCTCCTTAAAGCCGCCGAGCTCCGTCTCGCTGACGTTCGCAACCTCGAGCTTCCAGCCGCGCTTATCGGCATAGAGGCTGTACATGCGGAAGAGATCCGCCGCAAATAGCATGCCCTCTTCCCCGCCGACGCCGCCGCGGATCTCCAGAATGACGTTTTTCCCGTCGTTCGGATCCTTCGGAAGCAGCAGCAGCCGCAGCTTCTGCTCGAGCGCGGCGCGCTTCTGCTTTGCCTCGCTGAGCTCCTCCTGCGCCAGCTCTTTCAGCTCGGGGTCGGAGAGCATCTCCTCGGCCTGCCGCAGCTCCTCCCCCGCCTTCTCCCAGGCGGCGTAGGTCTCGGCCAGGGGCTGCAGCTCGCGGGCCTGCCGCTCCGTCTGGGCATAGCGCGCGGGGTCGCCGTAGGTCTCCGGCTGCTCGAGGCGGCTCAGCAGTTCCTCATATTGCTTTGTTACAAGCTTGAGCTTTTCAAACATGGCGTTCTCCCGGTTTCGCGCCGCAGCGCTTCATACCGTGCTTTTGCTTATGTTCGTTTTTTTCTGCAGCTTCGGTTCGGGATCTTCGATCTCGAGGATGTAGTAGCCGCAGGCGTTGATGACGGTCGTGTTCCCGCTCGTCATGATGCGCTCGCGATGCGCGCCGTAGCGCAGATGGACGTGTCCGTGCACGTGATAGCGGGGCTGCCAGCGGTCGATGAATTTCCGCACGCACTCGAAGCCGAGATGGGCGGGATCATCGTCGTCGCCGAGGCCGCGCGCCGGGGCATGCGTCACAAGGATGTCGACGCCGCCCGCGCGGCGGAGCTTCCACTCCAGGCGGCGGATGCGGCGGCGCATCTGCTTTTCCGAGTACTGGTGCTCCCCGCCGCTGTAGAGCCTGCAGCCGCCGAGGCCCAGGATGCGCAGCCCCTTGACCGTGACGAGCTTGCCGTCGATGCTGTCGCAGCCCTCAGGCGGGAACTGCTCATAGCCGCCGTCGTGATTGCCGTGCACATACAAAACCGGTGCGCGTCCCATCGTGACCAGAAAGCTTAAGTATTCGCTCTTGAGGTCTCCGCAGGAGATGATGAGATCGATCCCGTCGAGCCGTCCACGCTTGAAGTAATCCCAGTAATAGGGGCTCTCCTCGTCGGAGAGCAGGAGGATCTTCACAGCTGATTCGCCTCCTTCTCAGGAGGCAGTTCATCGCGATAGATCCCCAGTGTACGCACCAGCGCGCGGGAGGCCGGGCGCAGCTCGTCAAAGTGCGGAATGCTTCCGTCTACCTGCTCGCACAGCCAGTCCATGGTCATGATCTGCTGCGGCGTCATGCTGCCGTGCCCGTCGAAGCGGAGCACGCCGCTCTGGTCGCGCAGCGGGCGGTGGAAGGGCTCCAGCGAGCCTTCCGCAAGGTCGCGGCGCAGCGTCCGCGCCAGGGCGCGCACACCGTCGGGCAAAGCGTCACTGAGCTTCATATCCAGTACGCCGCTGCCGAGGCCCCACCAGTAGTTGACCGCGCGATAATTCTCCTGCGTGGCCGTATTCCAGGCGCCGTTGAGGATGCCGTTGACAACCTGAGAGTAAAAGTTTCCCCAATTCCATACGGGCGCGGCGAGGGGCATGATGTGCCCGTCAATCTCCGCCTTATAGAGGCTCCAGTCGCGGCTGCGGACGGGGCGGGTGACGCCCTCCGGCCGGGAGATGACCCGCACGCCCTGCGCGATCAGTGAGTCGATGGGGTTTTCCTCCACGCAGCTCCAGCGCAGATGCACGTGCACGCGCGGATTGACGGCGCGGGCGCCCAGTGCGAAGGCGTTGATGCCGGCGGGGACGCCGTAGATCGGATAGTCCGCGACGATGCCGACGCGGTCGTTTTCCGTCATGGCTCCCGCGATGATGCCGGAGAGGAACTTCGTTTCATAAATACGGCTGTAATAGGTGCGCACACCGGGATACGGCAGTGACAGCGCGCAGACAAGCACCTTCACCTGCGGATGCTGCGCCGCGATGCGGCTGCAGGCCTCGATGAGCGGCGGCGTGACCGCGAAGATCGCCTGCGCGCCCTCATTGACGGCCTTCTCCATCGTCTCCACGGCGGAGGCGCTGTCGCAGACATAGCTTTTCGTCGTGACCTTCTCACCGAGCGCTTCTTCCAGCGCGGCGCGGCCGATCTCATGCCCCATGACCCAGCGGCTCTCCTCGGGCGGCGCCGTGTAGATGAAGGCGGCGCTGAGATGCGTGTCGCGCACGCTTCCGATGAGCCGCGTCACGACGTTTTTGTCCGGGGCGGGCGGCTCGGTGCTGACGGCGATGGGCCGGTCGTGCGCCACGCTCTCCATCTCCGTCTGCAGGCTCTTGAGCTCGCGCGCGAGCTCCTGGGTCGAGAGGTTGAAGATCTCGGAAAATTTATACACCCGCAGCCACGCGAGCAGGACCTCGCCCTCGGGGAGCGGGATCTTTCCGCCGCAGAGCTCGATGGCGTCGTGCAGACGCGAAAAGCCGGAGAGGAAGCGCCGGCGCTCCTCCTGCGTCCAGACGTGATCGGGCTCCAGCCCGAGAGCCGCCTGCAGCTTCGCATAGGCGCCGGGCTGACTGAAGGTCACGGCATAACTGCCGCTGAGCTCGTAAAAGCGCATGAATTCATAATAGCTCTGGGTCTCCGGATCGTCCGTCAAAGGCGGCACAAGGCGCGTCACCATGGCGGAGACACGGGGATTTTCAAAGCTTTTCAGCACGCTCACGCGCTTGTTGCCCTCGAGCACGTAGAAGCGTCCCATATATTCGTAGCAGCGGATGGGATCGTGGATCCCTTCGCTCAGATGCGCGGCGCACAGGCCGATCCACTTCTGGCCGAACTCCGTGTCCGGCGTCAGCAGCGGCATGAAATTGCCCGCGAAGGCCGAACGGCGGCCCGGCGCCTTCGTGCCGACGATCTTGTCGGCCGGGATATCGATGAGCCCGAGCTCTACGCGGCTGACCGCCGTCTGCTCGTCAAACAATTCGTCCAGCACGGGCGGGTAAGGGTAACGGCCGGCGCTCACCGCGCTCTTATAGTATTTCTGTCCCTGTTTGAGAGCCTTGCGGTAATACTCCAGCGCTTCCTGCCAGTTGTTATGCTCCATACGGGATCCTCCTGTATTCTCAAGCCGCGCGGCGCGGACGATAGCTATTGCTTTGATAGTATAAAACGCGCCCGGCCGAAAATCAACAAGCTTTTTCGCAAAGCGGCGGCTCTGCGGGCTTTTCTACGTTTTCATTATAGCATTCTCTTGACATTGAAGCAAGAAGCGCGCAGGGTCTCTGCGCCCGCCGCGGCAAAAAAAGAGGGCGGCGCGGGAACTGTTCCCGTACCGCTCTCGGTTCAGAGATAACTCATCACGCCGTCGGCAAGTTTTTTCTCCTGCATGATGAGCTTTTTGGCGATATCCTTGGCCCGCTCCTCCGCGGCGCCGTACTCGTTGAGATATTTGTTGAGCGATTTGACGCCCATATCGCAGCCGTCCGTCATCATGTCGGCGATGGTCTTGTCCGAGCCCGTGAGCACGAGCTTTGCCTTCGTCATGGCCTGGGCAGACTTCTGTGC
Organism: uncultured Clostridia bacterium; assembly: GCA_946186375.1. Taxonomy (GTDB): domain Bacteria; phylum Bacillota; class Clostridia; order Oscillospirales; family Oscillospiraceae; genus Limivicinus. The sequence continues at coordinate 3,090 of CAMHMZ010000080.1, read as the reverse complement.
CAGAGGATTGGGCTGCTTGCCCTCGTCGTGGAAGCGCCCGAGCTCCCGCTCGATCTCGCTTCCGAGCTGTCGGTGCTCCCCGAGGCATTGCTCCAGATGCTCGCGCAGCTTTTCGTCGCGCACATAGGGCAGCACGTCCTCGATGGACGACGTGCCCATCCTCACGCCCGCGTCGCATTCCCGCAGAAGCTTTACCGTGTCCTGTTCGATCATATCCGCTGTCCTTTCCTATTGATGCTGTTAGTGTCCCTCCGCGGCTCTCTTTTTATGCATTCCCGGTTTTCCTTTATACATTTAAGACAATTCGCCGCTTGACTTTGTCTTATTGAGATATTATAATATAAGCAAAGCCGGCTTTTTATCTTTTTGAGAGAATTCGAGGTGGCAGCGATGGAGCGCGTCTATATCTGCATCGATCTGAAAAGCTATTACGCCTCCGTGGAGTGCGTCCACCGCGGGCTCGACCCGCTGAAGGCCGATCTGCTGGTGGCCGATGAGTCGCGCTCGGATCAGACGATCTGTCTGGCCGTCTCCCCTTCTCTGAAGGCCAAGGGCGTCCCCTCCCGGCCGCGGCTCTTCGAGGCCAAACAGGCGATCGCCAAATACGAGGCCGCGCAGCGCACGAAGCTCGATTACATCATCGCCGTCCCGCGCATGGCGGAGTATGAGCGCATCTCCGCGCTGATCTATGAGATCTATCTGAAATATGTCTCGCCGCAGGACATCCACGTCTACAGCATCGACGAATGCTTTATCGACTGCACGCCCTATCTCTTCGCCTACCGCGCACAGGCCGAGGCGGCCGGGGTGCATCCGGCCCATGTGATGGCCCGGACGATGATCCGCGACGTCCTGCAGACGACCGGGATCACCGCCACCGTCGGCATCGGAACGAATCTGTATCTGGCGAAGATCGCCATGGACATCGTGGCAAAGAAGGCCCCGGCGGATCGGGACGGCGTGCGGATCGCGGAGCTGAACGAGGACTCCTATAAATATCTGCTCTGGACGCACAGGCCGCTGACGGATTTCTGGCAGCTCGGTCCCGGAAAGGCGCGCCGTCTGAACGCGGCGGCCATGTATACCATGGGCGATATCGCGGCGCGCTCCCTGTGGGACGAGGAATTCTTTTACCGGACCTTCGGCATCGACGGCGAGATCCTCATCGACCACGCCTGGGGGCTGGAGCCGGTGACGATGGCGGATATCAAGGGCTTTCGCACACAGAGCCGCAGCCTCTCCAACGGGCAGGTGCTGCCGCGGCCCTATCGCTATGCCGAGGCGCGCCTGGCCTTTCAGGAGATGATCGAGCTGCTGTGCGCCGAGCTCTTTTCCAAGCAGCTCGCCGCGAAGGGCTGCAGCTGGTGGGTCAGCTACGACTACAAGAGCCTGGAGCTGCTGCCGAACTACGACGGGCCGCTGAGCGTTGATTACTACGGGCGCGTCCATCCGCGCCACAGCAACGGCACCGTGCGCCTGCCGATCGTCACGAACAGCCTGGAGCTCATCGCGCCGCCGCTGCTGGAGCAGTTCGACCGCAGGACCGATCAGCGCCTGCTCTACCGGCGGCTCGGCGTCTGCGCGGAGGACGTGAAGCTCAACGACGAGGCTTTTCAGACGAACCTCTTCGTGGACTACGACAAGCTCGAGCGCGAGGCGCGGATGCAGGGCGCCATGCTGCAGGTGCGGCAGAAATACGGCGCGAGCGCGATCTTCAAGGGCATGAACCTGCTCGACGGCGCGATGACGCTCGAGCGCAACAAGCAGATCGGCGGACACAAGGCATAAGGAGGATGCGTATATGGTTTCGGTGGGAAGCATGGCCATGCCGGCGGATTTTCGCTATCGGGAGGTCTGCCTGCGCGGGCGGCCGCAGCACGCGCGCTACGACGATTTCGGCGCGCGGCACCCGAAAATGCCCTGCGCCCGGCGCGCCAAGATCTTCGCTCCCTTCGACGCGCTCGCGGGCTTCGGCGAGGCTGTCTCTGACAAGGAGATCCCCTATGTCGACCCGATCGAGCTGGAGCAGCAGGACCGGGAGGAGCTCGACCGCAGGCTGGGCATCCTGCATGAGCTGACCTGCAACGGCCGCCTGGCCCGGGTCAATCGCGTCACGGTGAGCGTGCGCTGGTATGTCCCCTGCGCGGATAAAAACAGCTTCGCCTTCGGCAAGCGCGGGCTCTATGAGAGCGTCACGGGCCTCTGCCTGGGCATTGACGCGGAAGTGACGCGGACGATCCGCGTCGGGGAAAAGAGCATCCCGCTCGATCGCGTCGTCTCGCTGGAGAGCCCCGGCGACCTCTTCAAGCGCGAGGCAGAGGAGCTTTTAGGCTGAGAAAGGAGCAGACCGATCCGGTCTGCTTTTTTCTCTTTATCGAAACTGTGTGAAGTCCATATTCCACGCGATGGCCTGTAGATTGTAGACGTCGGGATGGTTCGGCACGATCAGGACATAGGCGCTTGGCGTCTCGTAGACGATATACGGCATGGAGTATTTGTCCGTACCGCCGAGGGCGCAGAAGACCACCTCTCCGCACTTTGTCTCAAAAAGCCATTCATCGCTGTACGCCGTCAGATCACCGGCGAGACAGACATTCGTGTATAGCGTGCCTTTCTGAATGTAGTGCAGCCGATAGGCGCTGGCCTGCACCGTAAACGCCCCGGGGTAGAGCATCACGTCCCGCAGCTCCACCGCATCAAAGTGCCCCTGGCCAAGCCGTGTCCAAAGCTCATCTTCTGTCAGCTGCTCCGTATAGGCGTCAAAGTCGTTCACGCCGCCGTTGTAGCCGTGGGGATACACTCTGCCGTCCAGAACCCAGCTCCAGTCGTCGGCATAGGAAAGGCTGTAGTCCGCAGCGATCCGTTCAAAGGCCGCGCGCAGCTCCGGCTCGGTTTCCTCACCGCAGCCGACGGCACAGCCCTCGACCGCCATAATACTGCCCTTATAGCTCACATACCAATCGGCAAAGGCCTTCGCTCCGCGGATCTCTGGTGTCTGCGAAAGCTCCGAGAGCGTGATTGCGCGCTTGTCCCCGGTATAGGGACGAATCTCCAGCAAACCGTTCTCCTCCGGCTGCCCTTCGCAGGCGG
>CAMHMZ010000079.1 GCA_946186375.1 uncultured Clostridia bacterium | reverse complement strand
TCGCAGAAAGCAGCCTGGCAGAGGATAAAGGCGGCGCGGCGCTTTGACGCCGGGTGTGCCCGCCTGCAGCGGCGAGGCTGCGGCGTCGTGTCCTTTGCCGAGGCAGACGAGGCGCTTCTGAGGCAGATCCGGGACTCTCACAGCACTGCGTTTCGTAATCCGCTCGATCCTTCGGCCTTCTTTCGGCACCCGTCAAAGAAGCTGTCGATGGAGTTGAGCTTTGCCGCGGTGAAGGAGGGCAGACTTCTGGCCTACACGCTGTATTCACAGCCTTCCCGGGATGCCGTGGTCCTGGAGCAGATGGCAGCCTCGGCGGACGCCCGTGGGAGCGGTGTGATCCTGCTGCCCCTGGTGGGCTCGGCGGATCGCTTTTTTGAAAGCGGGTATGCCCATTGCGTTTTTGCCATCTATGCGCACAACACAGCGCCCAAGCTGATCCGGGCAAGGCTGGAAAAAGAGATGTCCTTTGAAAGAAAGGTCACACACAATTACCGAAGACAGGCTGCGTCATGCCTCACAACGGAGTGCGCGGAGCGAAAGCGCCTGTGTGAGCTGGGCCGTGCAGACGAGCTGACGAATTTATAAGACAGAGCATAACGATTAACGCACAGAGGTACAAAATGAAAAGAAACAGTATTCTTAAACAGATCCTTGCGGCGGCGCTGGCCCTGGTGCTGCTGCTCTCTCTCGCAGCCTGCGGACAGAGCGCGCCCGCGCAGGAGGCGGCGGGGAGCGAAGGCTCCTCCGAAACGCTCAGGGGCATCTATGAGGCTCTGCTGGCCCCGGACTCCGATTACAGCCAGAACAAGGCGCTGTACCTGGATTTCTATCCGGAGCTGGAGTACAGCGAGAGCCTGGAGGCCGACCGCATCAGCCTCTCCCGCAAGGCCAACGGAAACGAATATTTTACCGACAGCACCACCGACTTCGTACTGGACGGAGACTATCTGAGCGCCGTGATCGCCGCGGATGATTTCGTGGGCATTGCCCGCGTGCAGGAAATGGCGAACGCGGTCGCCGGCTATCTCGGCATGGAGCCGGAGCTTGTCAGCGGCTATCTGAACGGCCTCAGCGATCCGGCGATCGAGACCGGGAATTTCAGCATGACAGAGGATGAAGCCGCCGGGACCTTCACCTTCAGGCTTTACATCGGCGGCCCCTGGGATATGAAGGAGCTCGAGCGGATGGTGCTCAGCGAGGCGGTGCTGGGCGCCGAGCCGCTGGGGGAGGACTACACCAGCCAGGGCGGCAGCGTGGGCAAAATGCAGTATCTGGCAAACGGCAATGCCGACAGCTACACCGCGCTCTTCGCCGAGTACGGTGAGCTGGATGAGCTGGCCTATCAGTCCATCGTGAACATGATCACGCTGCGCAAGCCTGTGGGCTACGAGGCCTTCCTGGCCGACTTTACCGAGCTGAAGGCTCTCGAGACGGACGCTTACTCCGTGGATCTCGACCCGGACGACGACACGATCGCGGAAATCATGGGCGAGAGGAACCGTAAATTCAGCTACGTACTTGTGCGTTTCGGTTCTGAGGAGTATCATGAGGAAGAAAACGCAGTCTATGTGCCGGACGCCGAGGCTTTTGCGGACTTCTATTTCCGCGTGGCAGCCGGGATCCCGCAGGGCACGGCCGGGGCTTCCCTGGCTGCGGCGCAGGCCGCCTGCGACTTGCTGGGCTTTGCCTGGGGCAACGAGCTCTATCTTGCGGATGAGGATACACTGCGCTCGAATATGTCGGAGGCCTGGAACAGCCTGACGGACGAGGAGCGGGCCGGCTTCGACGCGAATTTCCCGGCGTTGGACGCGCTTGTGAAAAGCTGCTTTGAAGACTGGCAGGCCAATCGCGGCCGCTTTGAGGACGCCGGTGTTGCTCAAACCATGGAAGAACTGATGGAGAACGGGACTGCGCAGTTGTCCTGGGAGACGCTGAGCGCCCACACCTGGACGCTGGGCAACAGCGAGGATTGATGAGGAGGACGTTATGATTTCATTACGCGGACCAAAGCTGAAAATAATCGCCGCGGTGCTGGCGGTGATCGCCCTTGCGGCAGGGATCTATCTCACCTTTTTCCGTTCCCGGGGCTTCGTGAAAACCACGGGCACCATCATATCGCTGCGCGAAGACTCGAGCGACGACAGTTCGGTCTACTTCCCCACGGTGGAGTACACGGTAGACGGAAAGACCTATACCGGCGAGCTGGACACCGGCAGCGGCTCCTATAAGGTCGGCAAGACCGTTCCCGTTCTGTACGATCCCAATGACCCGGCGGTCGTGCACGACGGAAGCGGCGTGGGCATCTATTTCATAGTCGTGGGCGCCGTGATCCTCGCCGTCGTGATCTGGTCCACCGTTCAGAAAAAGCGGGGGCTGCAGCAACTCGAGGAGCAGCACGCGCTGCACGGCGGCGCCGGTCTCGCCCCCTCTGTACAGGGCGAGGAGCGCGAACTCTACTTCCTGTCGGATACCGGGACGGCAAAGGTCGGCCACCGCATCGAGGACGGGCAGCGCCGGGTGCTCTATGAGGCGAAGATGACGAAGTTTACCCTCACCTCACCCTACGGCTTTGATTTTATCGACCACGAGCACGGCCGCACCACGCCGCATCTGGTGGGGCATGAGGAGGAATCGGAGTATAACTCCTTCCTTCTGGACAGCAACTTCACCTTTGAGCTGGACGGGGAGGATATCTGGAAATATTTGAAGAAGAACGGGATCGATGTGAAGACCGAGCGCATGGACGGCGCCGTCTGGCCTCAGTATCGCATTTCACGCGACGGTGAGGAGATCGCGATCCTCGAATCCAGCAGTCAGTATGTCCACGAGGAGGACGCCGAGCAGCACAGCGTCGTGAGCAAGCTTGCCGTTCCGGGCTTTTACCGCATCCACACGCGCGAGGAATACCTGGACGCGGTGTTCGTGACAGCCATGGCCTTTGCGCGCAGCCGCGCGCTCAACGACGAGGGCGGCACCTTCGGAAAGCAGCTTCGGGCAGGCTTCGCTAAGAAATAAAAGCTCACCGGGCAGGCGGCGAACCCAAAGCGGCTCAGGCCGATATGGCCGGAAAAGGCGGCCGCAGCGGCTCGTGCGGGGATCGCGTACAGAATATGCAGAAAAGAGAGGGAGAAAACGGACATGAAATCTGACATCATCCATATCGACAATAAGGGCGTCGGCTTTCGTGAAGCCTTGGAGCATACGGCGAAAGCCGCAAGATTCAGAGCGCTGAATGAGCGGGAAAGCCTGCGGCTTCGCCTTCTGACAGAAGAGATGCTCGGCATGCTCAAGGAGATCACAGGAGAAGCCGAGGCTGAATTCTGGGTGGAATCCAACGGGAAGCGGTTTGAGCTGCATCTTCTCGCCCAGCCGATCGTCACGGGCCGGATGCGGGACGAGCTGCTGTCGGTTTCTTCGACCGGGAAAAATGCCGCTGCCGCAGGTGTGATGGGAAAGCTGCGGGACATCTTTGAACGCGCGTTTGACACGACGGAGTTCAAGGATCCTTCCGGCTGCTATATGCAGGGCCTGCTGCTCACGTCTGCCTCGGAGGGGACAGACCCCATGACCTATTCGGTCAATGCAAGCATGGTCGCGTGGTCTATGCAGAAATATAAGGCCACGGTCGCGGCGGAGAAGGAGACCGACGCGGAGGCCAGGCAGGAATGGGACGAGCTGGAAAAATCCATCGTCGCCAATCTGGCCGATGAGGTCGGCATCTCGATCCGCGGCCGTGAGGTCGAGATGGTCGTGTATAAGGATTTTGGCGAGAAATAAAAGGCGGGCATTCCATGGATTACAAACAGAGTGTAACAATGGATCCCTCCGGATTTGTGCTGCTGGCCGACTTTGTGCCGGGTATCGTGCAGGAGATCCGATATTACTCTACTTATAATTTCATCGGGGATCGCATCGACGGCTATGAGGAGCCTGTCGCCCTGCTGACAAAAGAAGCGGCCCGGGCGCTGAAGGCCGTAGCCGGAGAGATGAACGCCCAGGGCTATCGGCTGAAGATCTTTGACGCCTATCGGCCTGCCTGCGCGGTGCGGAGCTTCGTGCTGTGGGGCATTGAGGATCTGGATCTGCGGATGAAGCCCTATTTCTATCCGGAGCTGGAGAAGCAGGCGCTTTTCAAGGAAGGCTATATTGCCAAGATGTCCTCCCACAGCCGGGGAAGCGCGGTGGATCTGACGCTGCTGGATATGCGCAGCGGCAAGGAGCTGGACATGGGCAGCCCCTTCGATTTGTTCAGCGAGCTGTCACACCCCGATTCCCGCGGCGTGACGGAAGAGCAGTATGAAAACAGAATGCTCCTGCAAAAAGCCATGATGCGCAGCGGCTTTCAGCCCATCGGCTGCGAATGGTGGCATTTTTCTTTGAAAAACGAGCCATACCCGGACGTCTATTTTGAATTTCCCGTTTCATCGGAGTATCTCAGACGGCGGCGCGGCTGAGCCGGCGAGCTCTCCATGGCGGTCATCCGCCTTACGCTTCGCAGCATCCGCCGAAGTCGCATAGCCTTGTTTTAGGTAAACGATGATTAAATCGGCAAGAGCGGATCCCGAAAAAATTTGTGTTCTGATGATGGCACTTTTTTGCAGGAATACTTTGTGTATTTCAAGAAAAAGTGACGAAATCAGGGCGCAAATTTTCCGGGAGGCGCCGCAGGCGATTTGATCAGCGTTTACTTAGAGATTGAATCGCTGACACCGGGACAAGACGGGAAAAACGGCCGTTTTTCTCTGTACGGAAAAGCTGGCATCGGGAAAAAGCGGTTATTGATATGCCCAAAAACAACGGTAGGAGGAAAAAATATGCTGAACATCACAAAAAGCATTCAGAAGACCGAGCTTACCCTCGTCTTGACCGGGCGGCTGGACACTACCACCGCGCCGGAGCTGGAGAAGGAGCTGAAGGCTTCCCTGGACGGAGTGACCGCGCTGATCATCGACATGACCGCGCTGGACTATATCTCCTCCGCAGGGCTGCGCGTGCTGCTCTCCGCCCAGAAGACCATGAACAGGCAGGGGGAGATGAAGGTCGTCCACGTGGGCGAGACGATCATGGAGATTTTTGAGGTCACCGGCTTCTCCGACATTCTGACGATCGAATGAAAATCATACGAGGAATCAAAATCGGCGGCCTGCAGCAGAAGATCTTCAACCTGATGCTGATTTTCATCATCGCCCTGATCGGCGCCTATGCCGCCGTGGCTGTCTATCAGCAGAAGAACCTGACCGCTGTCGTGCAGGAAGCGAGCGCTGAACAGCAGGCGTCCATCACCGCAGTCTCAGAGCAGACGATGGAAGCCGTACTGGAAACGTCCATGTCTCGCTCTACGGCGCTGCAGGCTTATATCGCCAACGACCTGTTTGCCGATGTGCAGACAGACGTGCGGACCCTGCAGGCCTTTGCCGAGGAGCTGTTTGAACACAGGGAGGGGCTCCCCGCTCATCCCTACGCAGAGCCGGATCCCAACAATGACGGGATCCCATCCGCGCAGATCCAGCATGAGGAGGGGGTCGATCCCTCCGAGTCCGAGGATCTGGGACTTGCTGCCAACATGAGCGAGGTCATGCTCGCCATGTTTGAAAGCTCAGATAAGCTCAGCTCCTGCTTTATCGCCACCACGGACGGCTGTATTCTCTTTGTGGACGACCGGGCCGGCTCCTATGTATCCGAAAGCGGCGAGGTCTATCCCTTCGCGGTCCGCTCTCGCCCCTGGTACACGCAGGCGGTCGAAGAGGGGAAGCTCATTTTCACCGGCGTGGAGCTGGACGCCTTTACGGATATCCCGGGCCTTGTCTGTGCGGCCCCCGTATACCGGGACGGCGAGCTTGTCGCTGTGGTCGGCGCGGATATTTTTCTCACCTCCGTCAGCGAGTATGTTCAGGATACGGCTACCGAGGGCAGCTTCCTCTGTGTGATCAACGCGGATGGTCAGGTGCTCTTCTCCCCGCAACGGGAGGGCGTTTTCAAGGCGGAGATCTCGGATCAGGCCGCGGACCTGCGCAAGAACGGGAGCAAGGAGCTTGCCGACTTTGTGACGCTCTCGCTCAGCGAGAGAACGCCCCTGACGCTGCTCACCATTGACGGCAAAGAGTATTATCTGACAGGCGCTCCCATGGAGACCCTGGGCTGGTCGGTCATCTCGGTCGTGGAGAAGGAGATAACCACCCAGCCGACGGCCGTGATGCTGAGTCAATATGAGAAGATCAGCGCCGACGCGCTCTCAGCCTATGAGCTTGGGGCGAAGCAGTCGGCAAAGACGATCACCGTGCTGACCGCTGCGATCCTGCTCCTGGCGATCGCCGGCGCCCTGTTCGTGGCTGGTCGGGTGGTGAAGCCGCTGGAGCACATGACCAAACGCATCAACGCGCTCAGCGGAAGCGATCAGGCCTTCGAGATGGAGGACACCTACCGCACGGATGATGAGATCGAGATCCTGGCCGAGGCCTTCGCCTCTCTGTCCAAGCGAACGCGGGACTATATCAGCCAGATCACGGAGATCACGGCGGAAAAGGAGCGGATCGGCACGGAGCTGGCTCTAGCGACCCGGATTCAGGCCGACATGCTGCCGAATATTTTCCCGGCTTTCCCGGATCGCCCGGATTTCGACATTTATGCGACCATGGACCCCGCCAAGGAGGTCGGAGGCGATTTCTACGACTTCTTCCTGATCGACGAGAAGCATTTGGGGCTCGTGATGGCTGACGTCTCCGGCAAGGGGGTCCCCGCGGCGCTGTTCATGATGATCTCCAAGATCCTGGTGCAGAACTTTGCCATGACCGGGCGCAGCCCCGCGCAGGTGCTGCAGGCGGTCAACAATCAGATCTGCTCCAACAACCGCGAGGAGATGTTCGTCACCGTATGGTTCGGTGTGCTGGACACGGAAACGGGCATCATCACGGCAGCCAACGCCGGGCATGAGTACCCGGTGCTGATGCAGCGGGGCGGGCAGTTTGAGCTGCTGAAGGATAAGCACGGGCTTGTCATCGGCGCCATGGACGGCATTCGCTATAAGGAGTACGAGCTGACGCTGACACAGGGCGCGAAGCTCTTCCTCTATACAGACGGCGTCCCCGAGGCGACCAACGCCCAAAATGAGCTGTTCGGCACGGAGCGGATGCTCGCGGCGCTGAATAAGGATCCCGCCGCTGCGCCGGAGCAGGTACTGCGCAACGTGCGTGAGGCCGTGGACGGCTTTGTCCTGGAGGCGGAGCAGTTTGATGATCTCACGATGCTTTGCCTGGAATTCAAGGGGGACACGAGTATGACGGGAATTTGCAAGGAATTGAGTGTTCCGGCTGAGGTCGAAAGACTCCCCGAGCTGCTTGCCTTCCTGGAGCAGCAGCTGGAGGAGGCCGGCTGCCCGCTGAAGACACAGATGCAGATCAGTGTGGCTGCGGAGGAGATCTTCGTCAATATCGCAAATTATGCCTACGCCCCGGGAAAGGGCATCGCCACCGTGCGTTTGACCATCAGCCGGGACCCGGCCAGGGCGAGCATTACCTTCATCGACAGGGGAACGCCCTTCGATCCGCTGAAAAAAGAAGATCCGGACGTGACCCTCTCTGCGGAGGAGCGCGCGATCGGCGGTCTTGGCATCTACATGACGAAAAAGACCATGGACGAGGTGCGCTACGAATACAGGGACGGGCAGAACCGGCTGACATTAGTCAAGAATTTTTAGTGTAAGGAGGAAAATGAGCATGAAATCAGACATCATTCTGATCGACAACCAGGGAAACGGCTTTGCCGAGGCGGTAGAGGAGACGAAAAAAGTCGCCGCCTATACGGAGCTTGAGCCCAAAAGAACCACCCGGCTGCAGCTCATGACGGAGGAGATGCTGAGTCTGGCGCGGAGCGTGACGGGCGAGATGCAGGCGTCCTTCTGGCTTGAGAACGAGGGGAATCGGTTCGATCTGCACCTGGCGACCAAGACCGTCATGGACAAGGAAAAGCGTTATCTTTTGCTCTCCTCCGCTTCCTCCCGGAAAAATGAAGCGGCGAAGGGATTCCTGGGAAAGCTGCGCGACAAGCTGGAGGAGGCCATGGCCTCTGAGGTCGATCATTCGGAGGAGGAGATCCCTGCAGACATCGTGAGCGATCTGGCCAATCACCCGGTCGAGGATCCGGAATGGGACGGCTACGAGCGTTCGGTGCTGCGGAGCTTGGCCGACACGATCAAGATCGCCATCCGCGGCGGGCAGGTCGAGATCATCGTCAGCAAAAACTTTGCGGAATAAATCAATCAACTAAGAATACAGGAGGAAAAAACGATGAAGATCGAGAAGAAGCTGAATGAGAAGAAGCTGGTCATCGAGCTGGAGGGACGTCTGGACACGACAACGGCGCCGCAGCTGGAGGCGGAACTGAAGGACAGTCTGGCCGGCGTCGCGGAGCTGGTTCTTGACATGAGCGCGCTGGAGTATATCTCTTCCGCCGGGCTGCGCGTGCTGCTGAGCGCGTACAAGACGATGCGCGCCCAGGGCAGCATGAAGATCACGAACGCCAACGAGCTGGTGAAGGAGGTCTTTGAGGTCACCGGCTTCTCCGACTTCCTTCCGATCGAGTAAAGCGGCAGAAAAACAACAGGTGCAAGCGAGCCTGTGCTTTGCCCAAGATGGGTATCGCACGGCTTGATCAACGGTGCCTTGCGCCTTTGTCTGTGAGCTCAATGGCTCACAGGCACTGTATCGAAATGTATCGATTTGGTGAAGAATCGTTCAAGACGCCAAACATAAGTCGCCCCAAGCTGCTGACTTTCAGCGGCTTGGGGCGACTTATGCCTGTCTTATACTGATACCTGATAAAAACAAGACATTCTTTGCGGCCAGAATTGTGCCATACTGCGTTGAGCTCCTTGACCATATATCTCCATTATGCTCTGCGGAGCCCGCCTTGTCTGGCGCAATTCTGACTCGCAAATCTCTGTCTACTTTCTATCAGGTATCAGTATTATTCACCTTTGCCCAGATGCGCAAACCAGTCTCTCAGCTCTTCGCTTTTTTTGGCGACGTTTTCTCTAAATTCTGCAGACCTTGCTTCACGCATCTTCTCCCGCGCTTCTTTTGCCATTTGCTTTTCAACTTCGCGGGCATGCTCGACTTCCGCGGCGATCTCCGCGGCGTCGAATCTGGTGATGGTCACGTCGAAGCGGTTCAGCTTCGCAGTCAGGGCGGTTTCGTATTCTTCCTGCGCCAGCAGAAGGATCGCGGTTTCCCCTTCCCGGATACTGTCGCCGGCCTTCTCCAGCAGCGAGGCATTATCTGCCATGTCATTGACATCCATCGCGCCGCCGATCAGCATCCCCAAGCTGCTGCCGAGAAGGACCCCAAGCGGGCCGCCGAGTACACCAACCAGGCTGCCGATCAGGCTTCCCTTCCATGTATCGTCACCGTTCATCGCGCCGTTGACAAAGCCGTCCATGACGGTGAGCTTGTTCTCTTCCTTCTTGACGATGACCGCCTGAGATATGGTATAGTTGGCGTTGGATGTTTCGTGTTTCAATTCAGACAGCGCCTGATACGCTTCACTTTCGACTTTATAGCCGACAAGAATCAAATTCTCTTTCATTACAAACATCTCCTTATACTGATACCCGATAAAAACAAGACATTCTTTGCGGCCAGAATTGTGCCATACTGCGTTGAGCTCCTTGACCATATATCTCCATTATGCTCTGCGGAGCCCGCCTTGTCTGGCGCAATTCTGACTCGCAAATCTCTGTCTACTTTCTATCAGGTATCAGTATTAAAATGGAAAGCGCCCCGCGTTTGGCGGGGCGCTGGAGTAGTAATGATTACCCCTGGATCTGAATGGTCTTGCGCTCCGGAAGCGCCATCGGCTGCTCCCTCGGGAAGTCCAGGGTCAGGACGCCGTCCTCAAACTTGGCCTGCACATCTTCTTCCTTGACATTTTCGCCAATGTAGAAGCTTCTGGTCATGGAGCCCTCATAACGTTCCTGATGAACGATCCGGCCCTTCTTGTCCTTGTCCTCTTCTTCGTGGCCCTTGGACGCGGTGATCGTCAGGTAACCATTCTGCAGCTGCAGATCGATCTG
>CAMHMZ010000078.1 GCA_946186375.1 uncultured Clostridia bacterium | reverse complement strand
ACCAATTCACATCCAATCCCACTTTGGGGCTTGACTTTTAATAGTTAGTCTTTCACGCATAAGAACGCGCCGAGTTCCGCTCTTGTCGCACGAAAAATTTTTATTTTTTCCTGTGCGACAAACTGCCGGGTGCGCGCGTTCTTAATAGTGAGAGATCATAGTGAAAGAGGGAATCTCAAGGTGAAAGAAGCAAGGCTACTGCGGCGCTTACAAAACGGAGAAAGCGCAGCCTTGGGCGAGATCATGGAGTTTTATACTCCTTATGTCGCCGCAATCGTGAGGAATATCATCGACCCGCCTCTGCAGGAAGAGGATGTGGAGGAGGTCGTGGCCGATGTGTTTTTATCTCTATGGAAGAACGCCGCTGATATAGAAGATGGCAAGCTCCGCCCCTGGCTCGCCGCCGTGACACGAAACCGCGCCAAAGATAAGCTCCGCGCGCTGCATCTGAATCTTCCGTTGGAGGATGATGCCCTGGAGCTGATCGCGGAAGATCCGGAATTCGAGGCCGTGCGGCAGGAGGCCATTCAGGCGACAAAGGAAGCGGTGGATTCTCTCGGAGAGCCGGATCGCTCCATTTTCCTGCGATACTATTATCTGTATCAAAAGACCGATGAGATCGCCACAGCCATGGGCTTAAAGCCGTCCATTGTCCGGAACCGACTCTCCCGGGGTCGGGAAAAGCTGAAAACACGTTTGGTGGAAAGGGGGCTTTGCTATGAAGCTGAGTATTGCTGATCTGGTGGATAACTGCTCTGCGGAGGAACTCATGATCGGAAAAGAAGAAAAAGAACTGACCAAGCGCATCAAAGCGCGGGTGCTGGCCGAAATCGAAGCAGAAAGCAAAGCAGCCAAGCCGAAGAAAGAAATCGTGCATATCCGTTCCAGACGGGTCATACCCTTCGCCTTTGCCGCGGCGCTGCTCCTTTCTCTTGGCATCGTTGCCTATGCGATCAGCAGCATTCACGCGGCGCGGCAGCAGGAACTGCGCACAGAGAGGAATCTGAACGAGCACCAAACGGAAAGCTATGTGGAATATGAGACCCCCGATGAATCTACGCCCGGCGTCGTGCTGCTCTCGACCATCAACGACGGAGAGTTTCAGGAGGTCTATGTCAATGTGTCCCCGGTAACGGAGGAAGAGATCGCGGGCTACCCCGAGCAGCCAATCTCTTTCCGCTGGCAGATCGTGGGCTCAGATCTGAAAGGCTTTGCCGATCCCTGGATCAGACCGGGCAGCTCAGCACACACCCCGGAGGCGCTCCGGGCCCTCGTTCAGCGGGACGCCTATGACGCCGAGACGCAGACACTGACGCTTTGCTGCCATGTTTTCTCAGAATCGCTGGCGGACTTTCTGGAAGGCAGCGGTGCAGACGCAGCAGAACTTGAACTGTTTCTGGCCGAGGACTATGTAGCGACACGGAGCTTTGGCAGCGTTTCGCTGACGCCGACAGGCGAGGATCGCCGCAGCTTCGATTTCGGAAGCGTAAGCTGGAAAGACGATGAAAGCGGCAAGGAGGTCGAGCTGATCGGTCTGGAGCTCACACCGGTCAGCAGTGTCTGGCATCTTCGCTATCCGGCGGCTGAAGCTGTTTATACGGGCAGCGATCTTGAACTGCAGAAAGCCTGGCTGCGGGTGGAAGATAGCATCTGTATGAACGCGCGGATTATCTTTTCCGACGGCAGCAGTATGGTCACCAATGGCGCGCTGAGCGCCCGCTATGAAGATGGTGTGGTCAGCCTGTATACCGGATGGCCGCGTGCGATTGACATTACCGATGTACAGCAGATCGTCCTGGGTGATCTGGTTTTGTGGGAAAACAAATAGTGTAACGATGCAACAAGCGGGAGCGATTCGTCGCTCCCGCTTGTTGCTCTAAAAGGTGTTTATTTACTCTGCTCCGAAACATAGATGCTCATCCGGCTTTGAATGATGCCGGCGGTTTCCTCCGCGCTGCGCTGACCTGCCAGGAAAGGGGCTATTTCCGTGCTGACGATCTCAAACGCTGTCTCGTCGTACATGGTCGTATGCTCCATTCGCCGCAGCAGCTCCTGAAACTGCGTGATCTCCGCCTCGGTCATAGGGCTTCTCAGCCCGTCATACCAGTCAGACCACTCCTGGTTCGGGTCGATATGCCTGGCCTCGTCAATCAGCTTTTCCATCAGAGGCCGATCATTGGGAATCCCCCTGTGCGGATCCGTATTCGGATGCAGCAGCCAGTATTTCAAAAAATGCCAGCAAAGCTCCGGGTGTGCGCCGTTCTTCATCACGCCGATCGGATAGAAAAGTCCGAAATCCGAACCACAGCTTCCGTCCGTCGTGGGCCAACCGATGATGCAGATGGGCTGTCCAACGTGGCGGCTCTCGCTTGCAAGCGCCGTTACGCCATCGATCATGGCCATCTCCGTCACAAGCACGCCGTCGCCCATCAGGTTCATGCCGAAGATCATGTTCTCCGGGTCCTCGGGCGTAGGGCGCATGTCCCGGCAGGCTTCCAGGGTTTGGACAAACTGCGGGTTATTGAAATCACAGGTTCCGTTCTTCCAATCGATTGCCTGGCGCAGATATCTGGTCACACTCATACGCAGAAAGTAGTCCTGCGTCAGGTTGTAGATCACCATGTGGTCTTCGGGCGTCTCGGCATCGATCCGCAGGTAATCGTCAAAGCTCCAACCCCAGGCATCCCCGAAACGACTGCACAGGCCAAGGCGTGTTTCTATGGAAAAGCGGTTCGTCATCACATAAAGTCCGCCGCAGTCGTTGCGGATCGCATCCGCCAGGACAATGTCTTCCACGCCCAGATCAGGATCTGCTTCCAAGTCCTGTGTGAGATCTCGCAATAGCCCCTGCCGGATGAAGGGAAACGGAGAAAGGCTGCCGTTCAAGACCAGCATATCCGGCGCACTGCCGCTGATGATCCCGGTATTCAGCCTGGTCAAGGCCTGTTCTGCTGTGAGACTGCCACCCTCGGATAGATCCAGGAGCTTCACATAGCAATCCGGATTTACAGCGTTGAAGGCCGTGATGCTCTGGATCACATCGGAATAATAGGTGGTAGGGTCCAGCTCACGATCCAAGGCGTCCTGTGTGGGCAGGACAGCAAGCGTCAGCAGAATTTTCGGCTTGATGTCTGATGGCTCGCACGGCACCAGCTGCATCGCTTGAGCGAAAGCTCCTCCCAACAGGAATCGCCCATCACCCAGCGCTTTCGCTTCCTGCATACCGCTGACGCTGAGCAGACACTCGTCCCACAGCACAATGGGGCGTGTCTCACCGTCAAGCTCCATGTGAAACAGCCCTTCGGGCAGGATTTGAAGGAAGGGGCTCTCCGCGTCGCCGCCGCATACGAATCCCCTGTCATAGACGAATTGCTCCGTCAACATGCATTGATCCGTATCAATGGCGCTGATCGTGCCTCCGCTGCCGCTGTCCTGTTCCTCAAAGAAATAGACTTCACCGTCTCCGCCCAGGATCAGCTCGCCTTCCCACTCGCCGTGAGGGATCGAGCAGATCAGCTCACCTTCCAAGTCGTAAACACGGATCGCGTTGCTGCAGTTCAAATAGATGTGTCCGTTGCTGTTCTCAATGCGTCCCGGGTAACAGTCCTGAGGCATTTCCAGCCGGAATTGCTTTTGAGGCTCTCCATCATAGGAATAGAGCTTCATGTTGAAAAACCAAGTGTCGCCGTCCCTCTCATCTTCCTGAAGCCAAATGCCTTCTTCTCCCTTGGATAGGCAATAGGCCATGCCCTCGCAGGAGAAGAGCTCCTCACCATCCCGATAAACTATCGTTTTTCCCACGGAGGGATGATCCATGGAATAGATTTGTCCTTCCCGGCAGAACTGGACGTCTCCGGGCAGCTCAAGGGGCTCGATTCGATAACAGCCGCCTTGCCCCAGCCAAGCACCGGTAGAGAGATCTACCGGAACCAGGCTCTGATCAGACGTCTGCTGTTCTTCCTTTGCGCCGCAGGCGCAGAGACTAATCCCCAACGCCAGCAAAAGGAAAACGCACAAAACTCGTTTCATTCAGTATCCTCCGTTTGAGTAAACTCAGCCATAGGCGAGACTCCAAATAGACCAATTCTGTCCGCTGCGGTCAAGGCTGTAGACGAAGTCCGTTTCGCGCAGCTCTATGTGCTCTGCTATGGCTTCCAGTGTGGGGAAATCAAGCAACTCGTCCGCCCCCGCGATTGAGAGCAATACTTGCCGCTTCGTATCAAAGCGAAAGAGGAACAGGTTTCTTTCTGCCTCACCATTCTTCATCGGAACCTCGATCAGCGTCTCCAGGATTTGGACGTCGCCCTGCGTCTCCTCTTTGATCACCGTCGCTTTCCCCTCCGGCCAGCCGAGGATGAGATCAAGGCCGTGAAGCTTTGCCCCGTCCAGCACCTCGACGCACATCGCCGGACGAAGGAGACCCGTGTTGCTCGAAAAGGTGAGGGAGCAATACCACTCTTCACTCTCCGACGCTGTCATTCCTGCATCGCGCAGGCATTGCTCCAGCGGCCTTTGCTGCTCCTCCGGTTGGTCTCCTCCAGGCAGGTAGGTTGCAAAGAGCTCCTTCAGCGTGGTACCGCCGCAGCTCCAGGAAGAGTCAACAGGTGCACCCTCCGTCATACGAAAGCCGTAGAGGTGCCCCGTCTCCTCCGTATCGAAGTGCAGCGCCATGGCGCAGGTGCCGAAATTCAGATCCATGTGCAGGCCTTCGTTAGGCGTACCCTCGTCTCCGTCAAAGAAATAGTCTTTCTCGTCCTCCGGATGCAGTTCCCGGTGGGCCATGGTCGCACGATAGACCGCGTAGCCGCAGGCGGCCAGCAAAAGGGCAAGAATCGCTGCAATCAGAGCCGTAACCCAAACCTTACGGGGACTCCGGCGCGTCTGATGTGTATAATCAGAGAGGTTGAGGAAATCTTTGGTCAGCATCAGCTGCTCTTCATGGATACCGTCCATGGCATCCAGCAGAAACCATCCGTCTACCATAGCCCTTCCTCCTTCAACCTGTCCCGCAGCTGATTTCTCAGTCGGAACAGGATGCTCTTCGTTTTGCTTTCACTGTAAGACAGCCTTTTGGCAATTTCCTTCACTGGCGTCATGTACCAGTAGCGTGCGACAAATACCTTTTGGTCGGTTTCCGGCAAAGAGGCAACGAAAGAGCCCACAGCTTGCTGAAACTCCTTGATCTCATAGCTGCGTGCCACATCCAGATTGGAGGGAATGCAGTCATTCAGTTCGTCCAAAGCAAGAGACAACTCTCCACTTCCGCGCTTCACCCGGTTTTTGGAACGGATCAGGCTGATCGCCAGATTCCGGGTGATGCGGCCCAAAAAGGTCGCCAGGACACTGGGCCTGTTCGTGGGCATGGCGTTCCAGGCACGAAACCAGGTGTCATTCACACACTCCTCCGCGTCCTCGTTGTCGTTACATATTTGATAGGCAATGGTGTGGCAATACCTCCCATACTTTTTGTCCGTTTCCAATATGGCCAGATCGGAACGCTGCCAGTACAGATCCACAATCGCTGCGTCTTCCATACGGCACCTCCTTTTGTCTAAGAGCTCTCAATTATATACACGCCAAATGGTAGCGATCGGTTGACGAAAAAGTGAAAAAAGCTGAAGAGATTATAGCATCGAAATCAGGAAAAGCAAAACACCGCAGAATAACATACAAGAGGGAGCGATTCGTCGCTCCCTCTTGTTGACTGTCATGTGTATTATCCGTATTGCTCTGCCATATAGATGCTGGCGCGTGACTGAATGGAAGCAGCGGCCTGCTCCGCAGTCTTACCTCCGCCAAGATAGGCGTTGACTTCCTGCCAGATAATATCGAACAGGTTGCTGTCATATTCGTTCACGCAGTCGATGGATTGGATGATCTGGATAGCACGCTCCTTCTTGTTATCATCCAGCGTTGCAAGCGGAATAGTCGTATTAAAGCGCTGTCCATCCATAACACCCACAAGGCCAAGAGCTTTTTCCCCGTCCATTTCGCTGACCCATTTCTCTATGATACGATCCAGCGCCTTTTGCATCATGGGAACATCGCCCACTTTGTACTGGAAGCTGTCACTCAGCAGGAACTTAAAGAAAGCCCATACGCCATCCTGTACTTCAGATTTCGCAGACATACCCAACCGGATTGTCGGTGTCATGGCAACACCGTTTCCGCTGGTGGCCGGGAAACCGATGGATCGGCTCTCTCCACCGAATACGGAATCCGCATAGCATATCCAGCGGATCAAATTTCCGCCGCCTGTACAATACAGATCTTGTTGCCCAAAGTAGATTCGCTCCCAATCTCCCAGGGTTTCGTCCTTTTCTTCGGGGAGTTGCGAGAGGTACTGCAGCAGTCGGACAAACTCAGGCGAATCAAAGCTGCATGTACCGTGAACACGGTCTACATACTCCTTGCCGGTGTAGGCAATCAGTCTTGTCAGAAATCCATCTCTTGTCATCCCGGCGCCGAACATCTGCTGCGCACCGTGCTGTTGGGCAAGATCAAGGAAATCACTGATCGTCAAATGCTCCGTCCTTCCGATCCTGTCCTCGGAGGAAAAAACCGTAGTAACAGTAAAAGAGGGTACAAAATCGTACAAGTGGCCGTCTCGTTCCAAGGCCGCAGTTGCGCTGGGGATCATATCCTCATAGTTGATTTCCGAATCCTGCTCAAACCAGGGCTTAAGATCCGAAATGAGTCCCTTTGATACGTAGTTGGCTGACGTCAAACTCCAGAGGTCATATATATCCGGCTCATTTCCGGCTGTAATATCTGCGTTCAGGCGATTCATGCCGACGCTGGCGTCATACCCCTCATTATACACGCCGTAGTCGATCAGCTCGATGCGATAGTCCGGGCTGAGCGCGTTGAAGGAGCTCACCGCGTTTCGTAGCAATTGATCGCCGTTGAAGTCCACGCCGGAGCAGGTAGCCAGGCGGATCACCTGCACGTTCTCACTTTTCTTGATCGTCCAAAAGGCCGGTTCTCCGTCAAAAGCCGCGCCGAAATAGCTTCCCTCCGACAGGGGGATCAAGCAGGCGGCCTTGCCGCCGCTGGCATATGTGTTGGCAAAGGGCCAGCTTGTCCCGCTTGTTAAGTCCAGCTCATACAGCACGTCGGAGACCCATGCAAAAAGTTCTCCTTCTTCCATGCCTCCGCACAGGACGGGATAGCTGCCCTCTATGGAATAGCAGGCAAGCTCCTGCCATTGGATCGTGTTTCCGCTGGGGTCGGGGCCAAGTCTCTGCGCGTGGATCATGCCGCCCTCCTGCGTGACGGCGAACACGGTATCGTCCACGCAGCGGATCAGAGAAACCGCACCAGCGTATGGGCCGAAGCTCACAGCCTCGCCTTCCGCAGCAAAATACACGTTATCGCTGGTACGGATCAGCGTTCCGTAGCTGAGCAGCTTTGCGTCCCATATTGCCTCGTCCTTCAAACTGCCCGGGAGAACGAGCGGAAAGGAATACCAAGGCTTATCCAGATTCCCGACGCCCTCATTGGCAATACTGTAAAACTGATAGCTCCCGTCTTCGTTCATCGACAGGATGAAGGTGGTCCTCGATCCGGCTCCGTCCATCGAAATTACGTTATCCAGCTCCAGCCCTTCGATGCGGGAGATGCTGTGATCGCTCAGGCGGATGCGATAAAAGCGATAATGACCGTTGTCATCCGTGGCGCATACGGTGATCTCATTGGCGGCCTTCACCGCGTCGATCATGTGGAAACCGATGTCAGGGATGGCGACAAGCTCCGGCGCAAACAGTCTTGCGCCGTCCTCGCCGCTCAATGTTCCTCCGGCCATCTCGCCGTCTGTATACTTTTCTTCATGCTTTCCGCAGCCGGTGACGGAGAGCAACATCAACAGAGCCAGGCAAATAATGAAAACACGTTTTAACATGGCTGCACCTCTCACTTTCCGGCTTCCACAAAGTCGAAGCTGTCCGCAAAGGCTTCGCAGCTCTCTTGGCCGAGCGGCGTTGTTCCAAAGACGGTTATCATCGTGTCCTCGTTCTCGTAGAACACCCAGGTCAGAGATTTTCCGTTCTCGGGATGGCTCCAATCCCAGGATGCAATGTTGACCAGCGCGCCTGTCGCCGTTGTGTACTGCCATTCCTCATACTGCTCGCTGCCGTACAGTTCTTGAACCGTCGGGTCGAGGACATTTTTCCTGCTGCGGACGAAGGTGAAGGGATAGCCCTCTTCGCCAAAGGGCAGGAAGCCGAAGCCATGAAAGCTGCCGTCCTCATAGACGATGTAGCATTGGAACTCAAATTCGCCCTCTTCGCGTAGAATGAAGGGTCCGATTCCGGCGAGCTGATGGAATTGCGCGTCATTCTCCGGCGTGGTGGCAGAATCATGCAGACGGACGCCGTACTGCTCAGACAGAGCAAAGAGTTTTTCCATCATGTCCTCCGTGCATGCACTGTAGATATCATAATAAGATTTCCATTCGGGATGCGCGGCTATAAAGGCCAGATCATCTTGGTTGGTATGGTTTTGTGCCTCTTCGGATTCCCACCACGCCTTGTAGTAATCCTGCCATTCCAGCGAGGCTTTCATCGTGTTCGAGCCCATTGCTCCGCTGTACGAGAGATAATGATGATCGCTGGGGTCTCCGAATTCCGGCGAGAGCTCCAGATCCGCGGACGGTGCCGGGGCCGGGGCAAGCCGGGATGAGAAGCCAAACCAGCCCAGCGCGTAGGCGGCTGTTCCCAGACCGAGGATCAGCGCGGCTGCCAGCGCGAAGGTGATGATCCGCTTTTTCGCAAGATGCCCGGCTGCACCTCCGATCTTATACCCCAGCCTTTTACGGGTGCTTTCCAGATCACTGTCGTCCATATCATTCAGTGCAAATAGCAGCAATTCGCTTTTCAGCATAGTCCTTCCTCCTTAAGCTGCGAGAGCAGCTTTTTCCTTGTGCGGTGGAGCATGGTTTTGACTTTGCTTTCCGAAAACCCGGTTTTTTCCGCGATCTCCTTGACAGATGCCATATACCAGTAGCGGCTCAGAAACACGTCCTTTTCGTCCTTCCCCAACGCTTCAACCAGTCGCCGCAGCTCCCGGTTCAGCTCCCGAACCTCCAGCTCCTGCTCGGTATCCTCGCCGGAGTCCAGTGTTTCAGCCAGCTCGTCGAGGATCAGCGGCAGCTCGCCGCCTCCGCGCCGGAGGCTGTTGTTTTCACGCAGGCGCGTGAGCGAGAGCCAGCGGGTCAGCTTGCCGAGATAGGGCGCGAGAAGCGACGGCCTGTGCGTCGGCATGGAGTTCCACGCTTTCAGCCAGGTGTCGTTGACGCATTCCTCCGCGTCCGCTGTGTTGGCCAGTATGTTGTAGGAGACTGTCCGGCAATAGCTGCCGAATTTATGTTCGGTTTCTTCGATCGCTCTCTCGGAACGCGCCCAGTAGAGATCGACGATCTGTTTGTCATCCATGATCCAATCCTCCTGTATTTGAGGTCCCTCATTCTAAGAAAAGCGTTTTGGGATAGGAAGGTTACAGAAAAATCATATTTTATTGTAACATGGCAGCACAAGACCCGCCGGATTTGCCGGCGGGCCTAGGGGAGAAAAATGCTGTTTTAGCCGAGGGAAATCACGATCAGTTCGCTATCGGTCAGCGTCCGCGCCCAGGGGAAGTTGCTTGCAAAGACCAGTGCGTCCACCTGATCCGGCTGGAGGATCTGATGCGAAGAGTAGTCCATCTCAAGGATCAGGTTGTCGATATCCGCATAGCCTACCTGTGTGGGCGGCCCGAAGATGTTGGTCAGCGTCGTTCCGTCCTTCAGCCGCACGCCAACAAGCTGCAAGTCAAATACTTCAAGTGTCTCGTAGCCCTCCCAGAGTTCGGGAAGCTGCATCGTGACCTTTGCGGAAATCGGGCTGATTTCCGCAGAGATCAGCTTGATCCCGGTATCCTCGAGGGCGGCGTCCGGCTGTACGGTCAGCAGTTCAACGTTACTGCTGGGAGTCCAAATGAGCTCCCACGGGCCCTCTACCAAAGCCTGATACTGTGCCTTGTCGCCGGTTCCCAGACTGTCGATCACCACGCGGATCTCCTTTCCTGCGAAGGACTCCCACTTGCCTCCGGCCTTTGCGGTGAAATCAAACTCCATCGAGCCGTCCGGGGCAGTAAAGATCAGCTTGTCATTGGTATCTCTTCCCTCGACGAAGCCACCGGTCATGTTTGGCGCATGTTCTCCGTCGAAGCTCAGCGA
>CAMHMZ010000077.1 GCA_946186375.1 uncultured Clostridia bacterium | reverse complement strand
GGAGCAGTGGATATAGATGCGGACCTTGGCGGAATCGCGCTCGATCTCGATGGTGGGAACACCGGCGGAATAAAGGGTCTTCTTCAGATACTCGCGGATCTTGTGATCCTCGACGAGAAGATCGCCGACCTTGTTTTCGCGGGCATACCAGCGGGAATCCCAGTCCTTGATAACGCCTACGCGCAGGCCGTGAGGATTAACTTTCTGTCCCATGATTCTGCCTCCTTCCCTTAGTCTCTCTCAGCCACGCCGATGGTGATGTGGCTGGTGCGTTTGTTGATGCGGTACATGCGGCCCTGAGCTCTGGGCATGCCCCTCTTGAGGATGGGGCCGGCGCCGACGTAGGTCTGGCACACGTAGAGCTTCTCGGGGTCCATCTCGAAGTTGTTCTCGGCGTTGGCCATGGCGCTCTTGAGCACCTTGATCATCAGCTCGCAGCCGGCCTTGGGGGTGTTCTCCATGAGAGCCAGCGCCACCTTGGCGTCCTTGCCGCGGATCATGTTGCAGATGATCTCGACCTTGCGGGGAGAAATACGGGCATATTTATGCTCCGCACGAGCGATTTTCTTTTCGTCCATGATCTCTCCTCCTTACTTGCCGCTCTTGCTTCCGGCGTGACCGCGGAAGGTGCGGGTGGGGGCGAACTCGCCCAGCTTGTGACCGACCATGTCCTCCGTGACGTACACAGGCACATGACGGCGGCCGTCGTGGACGGCGATGGTGTGGCCGACGAAGGACGGGAAGATCGTGGAGGCACGGGACCAGGTCTTGACGACCTGCTTGTTGCCGGTCTTGTTCATTTCATCGACTCTCTTCAGCAGCTCGGGAGCGGCGAAGGGGCCTTTCTTAATGCTTCTGCTCATGTGATCGTTCCCTCCTTACTTCGCGTTGCGGCGCTTGACGATGAACTTATCGGTCTTGTTCTTCGTCTTGCGGGTCTTGTAGCCGAGTGCCGGCTTGCCCCAGGGGGTGACAGGGCCGGGACGGCCGATCGGGCTCTTGCCCTCGCCGCCGCCGTGAGGATGGTCCACCGGGTTCATGACGGAGCCGCGCACGGTCGGGCGGACGCCCATGTGGCGTTTGCGGCCGGCCTTGCCGATGTGGACGTTGGCGTGGTCGATGTTGCCGACCTGGCCGATGGTGGCGATGCAGTCCAGACGGATCTTGCGCATCTCACCGCTGGGCAGACGGACGGTCGCCATGCCGGCTTCCTTGGCCATCAGCTGGGCGGCGACGCCGGCGCTGCGGACGAGCTGGGCGCCCTTGCCGGGGTAGAGCTCGATGTTGTGGATCACGGTGCCGACGGGGATGTTCGCCAGAGGCAGAGCGTTGCCGGGCTTGATGTCGGCCGCGGCGGAGGAGAGGATGCTGTCGCCGTTCTTGAGGCCGACGGGGGCGAGGATGTAGCGGCGCTCGCCGTCTTCATACTCGCACAGAGCGATGAACGCGCTGCGGTTGGGGTCGTACTCCAGGCGAAGGACCGTGGCGCTGACGTCGCGCTTGTCGCGCTTGAAGTCGATGACGCGGTACTTCTGGCGGTTGCCGCCGCCCTGGTGGCGGACGGTGATGCGGCCGTAGCTGTTGCGGCCGGAATTCTTCTTCTTGACCTCGACGAGGGACTTCTCGGGCTTGACGTGCTTATCGACGCCGTCGAAGCCGGAGACCGTCATCTGACGCCTGGCAGGAGTAGTCGGTCTGTAAGTTTTGATAGACATTCTTTAATCCTCCTTAAACCATGCCTTCGAAGAGCTCGATGTTCTTGGAGTCCGCGCTGAGCTTGACGACAGCCTTTTTCCAGGCTGCGGTCTTGCCCATGGGGTAGGCGCCCTGCCGCTTGGACTTGGCGCGCACGTGAGTGGTGGTGACCTTGATCACGGTGACGCCGAAGATCTCCTCGATCGCCTTCTTGATCTCGATCTTGTTGGCGTCCTTCGCCACTTCAAACGCGTACTTCTTGATGTCCAGGTCTTCCATGGACTGCTCGGTGATGATGGGACGAATGATGATGTCGTATGCGGTCTTCATCAGGCGTACACCTCCTCGATCTTGGCCAGGGCAGCCTTGTCGACTACCATCTTGCCGCTGGTGAGAATCTGATAGGGGCTGAGGATGGTGGCGATGGTGGTGGAGACGCCCTCGATGTTGCGGGCGGACTTGATGACCTTCTCGTCCACGTTCTCGGTGACGACCAGGGCCTTGCCCTCGACGCCGATCTTGCTCAGGAAGCCGGCAAACGCCTTGGTCTTGATCTCTTCGACCTGCAGGCCGTCGATGACCAGGATCTCGTCCTCGGCCGCCTTCGCGGAGAGGGCGGACTTGAGCGCCAGGCGCTTGACCTTCTTGTTGAGGGTGTAGCTGTAGTCGCGGGGCTTCGGAGCGAAGGCTACGCCGCCGTGCGTCCACACGGGGGAGCCTGCGTAACCGGCGCGGGCGCGGCCGGTGCCCTTCTGGCGCCAGGGCTTCTTGGTGGTGTAAGAAACCTCGCCCTTGGTGAGAGCGCTCTGGGTGCCCTGACGGCAGTTGGCCAGGTGATTCTTGACGGAATCATGCAGGACGCTCTTGTTCGGCTCGATGCCGAAAATGGCCTCGGAGAGCTCGATCTCGCCGATCTTCTCGCCCGCCATGTTGAAAACGTTAGCTTTAGGCATTTATGCTGCTCTCCTTTCCTTACTTGGTTCTCGCGGAAGCCTTCTGCGGGTTGACACGCGCGGAGGCCTTCTGCGGGTTGAGGCTGATGCCGGCGGCCTCGCCCTTCTTGACGGGCTGGACCTTGACGGTATCCTTGATGTAAACGATGCCGCCCTTGGGACCGGGGATCGCGCCGCGGATGGCGATCATGTTGAGCTCGGGATCGACCTTCACGATGTCCAGGTTCTGGACCGTGACCTGCTCGACGCCCATGTGGCCCGCCTGCTTCTTGCCCGGGAAGATCCGGGAAGGATCGGTGCTGGAGCCCATGGAGCCCGCGTGACGGTGCACGGGGCCGCCGCCGTGGCTGGTGGGGGTGCGGCCCTGGCCGAAGCGCTTGATCACGCCCGCGTAGCCTTTGCCCTTGCTGATGCCGGTGACGTCGACCTTGTCGCCCTCGGCGAAGACGTCCGCCTTCACCACGTCGCCGACTTCGAGCTTGCTGCTGTCCTCAAGACGGAACTCCTTGAGATGCTTGACCATGCCCACGCCAGCCTTCTTCAGGTGACCCTGCTCGGGCTTGCTGAGCTTCTTCTCGGCCACTTCCTCGTAGCCGAACTGGACGGCGTCATAGCCTTCCTTTTCCTTGCTCATCTTGGCGACGACCACGTTGGGGCCGGCCTCGATGACGGTGACAGGAATGACCTTGCCCGCCTCGTCGAAGATCTGCGTCATGCCGACCTTCTTGCCGATGATGGCTTTTTTCATGGGGTACTTTCCTCCTTCGGTTATTGGTTGCCTCGCTTAGCCCGGTCATTGGGGAACCGTCCAGAGGCTGGCAACTTAACCCGTCCGCATTCGCAAGCTGCGGACTTTGGGTTATTGACTTATAAAATAATGTGTGCCAGGGGGGGATCAGAGCTTGATCTCGATCTCGACGCCGGCGGGGACTTCCAGGTTCATCAGGGCCTCGACGGTCTTCTGGTTGGGGCTCATGATGTCGATCAGGCGCTTGTGGGTGCGGCGCTCGAACTGCTCACGGCTGTCCTTGTACTTGTGGACGGCGCGCAGGATGGTGACGATCTCGGTCTTGGTGGGCAGGGGGATGGGACCGGAGACCTTGGCGTCCGTGCGCTTGGCGGCCTCGACGATGGTCTCGGCGGCCTTGTCGATGAGCTGATGGTCATAAGCCTTCAGACGGATGCGGATCATGTTCTTGTTGGTGCTTGCCATGTGGTTTTTTCTCCTTTTCGTACGATTTTCCGGCGGCATTGGCTCCGCCTTTTAAATGGTCGTACGGATGAAGCCGTTTTCCTGTACACACAACCGTGCGTATCAGGCCCTGTCCGAAAAACAAACCGGCCAATTTGTTGGCCGGTGCCCTCCGTCCAGGCGATATACGCGTGTACCGGATAGGTTTCAGCCGCCCGATTGCGTGCCGGATATCCCTCCGACACCGGACATGCTCCACGGAAGTTACCTCATTCCTTTGAGCAATCTCCCGCTTCATCGCAGTTTGCGCGCGCAAAAAGGGCGCTCCCCTCGCACACGCGCTTTGACAGTATATCAGCCTGTAACACTTCTGTCAATACTTTTTTCGTAAAAAACGGAGAAAATTTCAGACGAATTTTGTGCAAGCTGACACCGGGTCGAAAGAGTTTTTAGTTTTCAGTTTTTAGTTTTCAGGCGAGCGATAAATTGGAGTTTAGCGAGGAATTCGGAGTGCGGAATGCGGAATTCGGAATGATGGGAAAAGGAAGGTTTTGCGCGGGAATTGTCGTCCATGTCGTAGGGGCCGACGCCCTCGGCGGCCCGCGCGGTACGATCTAAATACGTGAACAAATCCCCGGCGAAAAAGTACTATTCTACGAATTCGCCGGGGATTTGTGCAACTTATTGGCTCGCTTCTGCCGGGCTGCCGGGGGCGGCAGCCCCTACGTTGTCATCCTGAGTGAGCGAAGCGAGTCGAAGGATCTTAACGATTCTTCGCTGCTGTGTTCTTCAGCGACGGCACGAAGCGCCAAGTCCTTTAGGGAATGACAGCGTAGAACGAACGCCTGCGAGGCTGTACGGCATGCGCGGCCCTCTCCCGCGATTTCTTGACAAAGCGGCAAACAGACAATAATATAGTAGACAGTGTCAGGATGCGGTGAACAAAGCGGAGCAGGAAACCTTTCCCTGTCCCCCCGGCCAAAAGGAGCGCGATGCTTATGAATCGAAGAAGCTTTTCCATAAGCTGCTCGGGGGAAGATCTTATAAAACGTCTTCGCGCGCATGGATCAGAATGGAACCTTTCTTCTCTGACCACTGAAAACAACATCGTGTATAGGCTTCGAAAGCACAGGATCCTTGTTGTGTATATTCCCAAGATGTGGGGGCTCCAGCTATACGTCTCTTTTCGCGGTTCCTGGGAAGAGACTCCTGATGGCGTCGAGATAAAAGGCTCGTTTTTGCTCAATGGCGGTCCGCTCCTCCCCTTGCTGATCTGTTTCCCCGTGATCCTTGCCCTGTTCGTATCCAACAGATTCTTTTGGGCCGTGTTATTGTTACTGATCATTATTGCCCTTCATGTTTTTATCCAGCATCTTATTGACGTTTACCCCTTCAAGGGTAAAGAAGCGATCTTATCTTTTTTCCATGTCATTGGAAACGACGATGAGACGCAGAAAGCAGACTAACGCTGCGCCGCGGATGAAGAGGGTGGAACATGGAACAGCTTTGGACGATGGAGCGGTGGAAAAAAGTGCCCTCTATCAACAACAAGAACAGAAGACACGGTCTGCGGCTGCGCATCGACAGGGACGTTGATCCCGTTGTGCGCCGCGCCTGCAAAGACTTTGCGCAATGGCTGAGAAGCGAGTATGCTTTCCCCGTCAGAGTCCGTGTATATGTCAAGAGCTTTTATCGCATAAAGGCGAAAGACGGCGACCTGGTTTGCGGGACGTGCTGGAAGCCGGATGATCGTGCCGAAGAACCGTATATCCGGATCGCAGCCGGCGATTATCGTGAGCTTTGCGAAAAAATCGGAGAATTGAACGCGCAGCTTGAGATCCTCTGCTGCATGGCGCATGAGCTGTCGCATTATTATCAATGGCTGAACGATCTCCCCCTGACCATGCTCGGGGAGGAACGGCAGGCAAAACGATACAGCCTGCTGATCGTGGACAAGTATCTGGCACAGACCAGCAGGGAGGAAAGTCTGACATGCGCAAATGGCTGAAAAGCTTCTTCGGGTTTTCGGATGAATTGACCGATTACACGAAGCCTGTTATCAAATTGTTGGTTTTTCTTGCCCTTGTCCCGGCTATCATTTTTCGGCCTAAATCCGGCAGCGGAATACTTGACGGGATCGTTACGGCAATAGTCGTTCCCATTGGCTGTTTGGCGATCCCTTATTGTTTATACCTACCGGCTGCAGAATTGTTTGTCGTTGCTTCAAACAGAAGAAAGAAAAAGAACCGCAGGAAAGATGTTCCTTCTCGTTTCTTTCCCCTCAGTCAGGTTGTGCAGCTGTGTTCTGCCAACGACATCATCGACCTGGAGATCTTGAAGCGCGGATCCCTTATCCATATCGGTTCGAGTTCGGATCTGAATCCCGGGGAGTCCGACTTTTTTGATAAGAGATACTATATCGGCGAAACGGAATATCTTTCTGTCGACCCGTTCAGAGATGAACTGGAGAAGCTCGCGCTTGACGGAAAGATAGCGGTCGTCTCGATCGACGACGTACCTGTCAGCAGGGGTGCCTCGAAATGACGCCTTTCCGCTCAGGCTGCCGCGCTTTCTTTCATAGAGCCTGACGTCCCCGACAGCCCGGCAGAGGCGATTTAACAGCATGCAAAATCCCCGGCGAATTCGTAATCATGTACGTATTCGCCGGGGATCTGTTCATCTTTTCCGCCTGTACCGCGCGGGGCGATGAGGGAAAAGGCGCTCGCGCTGCCAGTGGCAGATAAAGCGAGCAGCCTTTTACCGCAGCGGTCGAAAAACCGAAGGTCCAGCGTGAGCCCGAACGGTTTTTCAGGCACCGCAAGGCGGATTCGCCCCCTACGGCGTGGACGCTAATTTCTGCGCAAATCCGTCGTTTCCCTTCCTTCCGAATTCCGAATTCCGCATTCCGAATTAATATGAAAACTATCTCCTCCGGAGGGCAAAGCCCAACAGGGCGCCGAGCTCGTTGAGGAGAAGGTCGTCGATGTCGAGCGTGCCGAGAGACGTGAGCGCCTGCGCCGCTTCTATGATTATCATGATCCCGCAGACCGTGAGGACGAAGACGGGCAGGCTCCGCTGCCGCTTGAAAAGCGCGGGCAGAAAGAGCCCCAGTGGGATAAAGAGGACGACATTTCCGAGGAGATTGATCCAGGCGTATCGGCGCAGCGCCGGGCCGTAGACCGCGCCGCCGCAGAGAATGCGGAAATAGACCGCGATCGTGCGCAGCGGCGTCAGATTCCAGTCCGGGGCCTCGCGCGGCGTGCGCAGGAACAGAAGCGCCAGCATGGCGAGGGCGTAGAGCGCGAAGAGCAGCGCGATCGTCTTTCTCCGGCTGCCGTTATCCGGCGCGCTCAATTCTTCAAGCTGTGCAGCGGCGCGGGGATGCGTCCGCCGCGCTCGATGAAGGCCGCCGCGGACTCTCCGTGCACCGCCATCACCGGGGCGCTGCCCAGCAGGCCGCCGAAGTCGATCCGCTCCCCCACCTGCTTGCCGATAGCCGGGATGAGGCGCACGGCGGTCGTCTTGTTATTCACGACGCCGATAGCCGCCTCGTCGGCAATGATGGCCGCGATGGTCTCGGCGGGGGTGTCGCCCGGCACGGCGATCATGTCGAGGCCGACAGAGCAGACGCAGGTCATGGCCTCCAGCTTGTCCAGGCGCAGGACGCCGGCCTCCGCCGCGGCGATCATGCCTGCGTCCTCCGAGACCGGGATAAAGGCGCCCGACAGGCCGCCCACGTGCGACGAGGCCATGACGCCGCCCTTCTTGACCGCGTCGTTCAAAAGCGCCAGAGCCGCCGTCGTGCCGTGGGTGCCGCAGCGCTCGATCCCCATGAGCTCCAGGATCTCGGCCACGCTGTCTCCGACGGCGGGCGTCGGGGCGAGGGAGAGATCCACCACGCCGAAAGGCACGTCCAGCCGCCGGGAGGCCTCCTGCGCGACGAGCTGGCCCATGCGCGTGATCTTGAAGGCCGTCTTCTTCACAGTCTCGGCCACGACGTCGAAGGGTGCGCCCTGGCACTCCCGCAGCGCGTGGGCCACGACGCCCGGCCCGGACACGCCCACGTTGATGACGCATTCCGGCTCGCCCGGCCCGTGGAAGGCCCCGGCCATGAAGGGGTTATCCTCCACGGCGTTGGCGAAGACCACGAGCTTGGCGCAGCCCATCGGGTCGAGCTCCGCCGTCCGGCGCACGGTATGCCCCATGAGGGCGACGGCGTCCATGTTGATGCCGGCGCGGGTCGAGGCGACGTTGACGCTGGCGCAGACGCGCTCCGTCTCCGTCAGGGCGCGCGGGATGGAGGCAACGAGACGGCGGTCGCTCTCGGAAAAGCCCTTGTGCACGAGGGCCGAGAAGCCGCCGATGAAGTTGACGCCGACGGTCTTGGCCGCGCGGTCCATCGCCAGGGCCAGCGGCGTGTCGTCCGCCTCCCGGCAGGCCGCCGCGACGAGCGAGATGGGCGTGACGGAGACGCGCTTGTTGACGATCGGGATGCCGAACTCGCGCTCGATGCCGCAGCAGGTCTCCACAAGCTTCTCCGCCCGGCGGCAGATCTTGTCATAGGTCTTCCGCGCGCAGCCGTCCACGCTGCTGTCCGCGCAATCGAGCAGGTCGAGCCCCAGCGTCACGGTGCGCACGTCCAGATGCTGCTGGGAGATCATTTCGATCGTCTGCAGGATCTCGCTGCTGTTGATGAGATAGCTCATGTTTCCTCCTCAGATCCGGTGCATGGCGTCGAAGATGTCCTGCCGCTGGATATGGATGTCCAGACTGCGCTCGAGCCCGCGCTCCTTGAGAAACGCGGCCAGCTCGTCGAAGGGCAGCGGGCACGCCGCCAGATCCACGAGCATGATCATGGCAAAGTACTCCTGCATCAGCGTCTGGCTGATGTCCAGGATGTTGATGTTCTTCTCCGCGAGCAGCGCCGTCACATAGGCTGCGATGCCCACCGTGTCGTGCGCGAAAACGCTGACGATAGCTTTCATGGCAAACCGTCCTTTCCCTGTTGTATAGGCATATTATACTGAAGACGGCGGGAAACGCAAGACTTTCCCGTTGTAAAAACTTCCGGACTTCTGTATAATAATAACAGATACCAAGCTTGACATACTATTATATAAGAAGGAGATGGTCTCCATGCTTCCTGCCAAGAGTCTCGCCTGGGGCCAGAGCAAAAGCTGCATCCGGGAGCTGGCCGCCTACGGCAGCGCCCGCAAGACCGAGATCGGAGCGGAAAACGTCTTTGATTTCAGCATCGGAAACCCCAGCGTCCCCGCGCCCGCCTGCGTCGATAAGGCGCTGCGCGAGCTTCTGTCGGGCGACAGTCTCGCTGTGCACAGCTACACCGCCGCCGTGGGTCTGCCGGGCCTGCGCCGCGCCGTGGCGGAGGATCTGCGCGCCCGCTGCGGCGTGCCCTTTGAGCCGGAAATGGTCTATGTGACCTGCGGTGCCGCGGCAGGCCTCGCCTCCTGCGCCCGCGCGCTGATGCAGCCGGGCGAGGAGGCGATCGCATTCGCCCCCTTCTTCCCGGAATACCGCGTGTTTGTCGAGGGCGCGGGCGGCGTGCTCGTCACCGTGCCGCCCACCGAGGCGCTGCTGCCCGATCTCGACGCCCTGGAGCAGGCGCTGAGCGAGAAAACGGCGCTCGTGATCGTCAACACCCCCAACAACCCCTCCGGCGTCATCCTGACGGCCGACTGCCTGCGCCGTCTTGGGCAGATCCTTTCCGATGCGCAGCAGCGCTTCGGCCACCCGATCTATCTCCTCTCGGACGAGCCCTATCGCGAGCTCGTCTACGACGGGCAAGCCGTCCCCTGTGTGGCGGACTTCTATGACAACAGCGTCATCTGCTACTCCTTCTCAAAGTCTCTGTCTCTGCCCGGCGAGCGCATCGGCTATCTCGCCGTCGGTCCGCGCATGGAGGATAGGCAGGCGGTCTTCAGCGCCATCGCCGGAGCCGCGCGCGCCAGCGGCTATGTCAACGCCCCCAGCCTCATGCAGCGCGTCATCGAGCGCTGCATCGGCGCGACCTCCGACGTGTCCGTCTACCGGCGCAACCGCGACCTGCTGTTGGAGGGGCTGACGGCCTGCGGCTTTACCTGCGTCCCGCCGGACGGCGCCTTCTATCTCTTCATGCGCGCGCCGGAGAGCGACGCGAAGGCCTTCAGCGAGCGGGCGAAGAAGCACGAGCTGCTGCTCGTGCCGAGCGACGACTTCGGGCTCGGCGGCTACGTGCGCATCGCCTACTGCGTGTCGGAGGACACGATCCGGCGTTCTCTGCCCGCCTTCCGCGCGCTGGCGGAGGAATACGGCCTCTGCTGAGGCGCCGCGCCTATTGAAAGACTAACTATTAAAAGTCAAGCCCCAAAGTGGGATTGGATGTGAATTGG
>CAMHMZ010000076.1 GCA_946186375.1 uncultured Clostridia bacterium | reverse complement strand
ACCATGTCCGCGGGCGGCTGATAGCCGCCCCTACGACATCATTTCAAACTCCTCGATAAACTCCAATTTGTCGCTATCTGAAAACTGACTTCTGAAAACTAAACTCCCGTTTATCCTCCCCCCGCCCGGGGAAACGGACAGCGCCCCGCCGGCTGGCGGGGCGCTGTGGATCTTGTGGTTTTTTGTTCTGCACTTCATGCGAAAAGACGATATGCGGCAAAAAGGATGATACCGGCTATCACGATGACGCTCATGATCAAAAACTCACGCAAACCTTCCTGTTTAAACTGTTTAAAAATCCCATGATACTTTTCCGCAAACATCTTCACGATTTGACAGGTCGCTTCATAAGTGTTTCCCTCAAACATGTCCTGATGTGTATGCGTGCTCTTTTCTTTCCAGGGCTTGCCCTCATTTTTGATCAGAGCAACTGTATCCGGTGAAGCGTTGATCGTATACTCCTCATCCAGGCGTATATACAGGCCGTTCTCATCCGCCCTCTCAAATTGCTCCGGAGACAGGATTCCGTCCGCGATCAGTTTGTTTTTTACATCGTCAAAGCTCTTCATTTCGAGTCGCACCGCGTCTTCTTTCCGCAATACTCACCGTATTGCAATTCAATTGTTGTTCTCCGGCTTCATGGTGGGGAACAATGTAATCATTGAATTACCGCTTATTTACTGCATTTTTTCAATTAGTTATCTTGAAATTATACGAGAATATACGAATTAAGCAAGTTTCCCTCTAATCGTAAGGTAGCCAATATCATCATGATACATGTTGATATCTACCTCAAATTCTTCAAAGCGAACATTATTTGTCAAATCATCGAGGACTTGTTGCCAATAGCCATCAAGTATTTCTTCATTCAGATTGGGGCTATAAGGCAATGCGAAACGAATAAACAGATTTTTAAACTCTTCCATTGTCTTCTGCTCTCCATTTTCGCCTATGAAAACTTGGAAAGTCCCAACATCACTTAAAACGATCTCAAAGCCATCTCTATATATTTTCACCTGTTCATCATGGTCTTTACCGTGATGATGGTAAACGAACAAATCATCTGATGTAAGTTGATAATCTTGATTTCTTTCGTTAAACGCAGTTATATACTGATTAATCCTATCGTTCTTTTCATAGTAGATTACTTGCTGTTGGCTTTGTTCCTCGTTTGTCTCTGTCTGGGTTAGCGCCTCCGTCTGGGTGGGCGTCTCCGTCTGCTTCGGCATGATAATGATGCTAATCACAAAAAGGGCAAAACACACCGCAAGAGCAAGCCCTGCTTTCTTCTTTGGCTGTTTCTTTACCGCTCTAATCACTATAAGGACAAGTGAAACAGCAGCTCCGAGCAAACCAACCAGAAAAAGAATTACTGCTAAACCTGTCATATTCATTCCCGCCTTTCCTGTTCTGTAGATTTCAGATTGAGGCTATTCTACCACGTATCAGCATTTCCCGCAATGACGATGTAGGGGCGGCTATCAGCCGCCCGCGATATCGGTCGCTGTTTTTCGGGCGGCTGATAGCCGCCCCTACATCACATAAGAAATGCACCCCGTACCATGACAGGGTGCATTTTTCTTTTTCAGTTGTTCTCCGGCTTCATGGTCGGGAAGAGCAGCACGTCGCGGATGGCGGCGGAGTCTGTCAGAAGCATGCAGAGGCGGTCGATCCCGTAGCCGATGCCGCCCGTGGGGGGCATGCCGATCTCCAGCGCGTTGAGGAAGTCCTCGTCCGTGTGGTTGGCCTCGGCGTCGCCCGCGGCAGCCAGCGCGTCCTGCGCCTTGAAGCGCTCGCGCTGATCAATGGGGTCGTTGAGCTCGGAATAGGCGTTGCACATTTCCCAGCCGTTCATGAACAGCTCAAAGCGCTCCACATAGTCCGGATCCTCCGGCTTGCGCTTGGTCAGCGGGGAGATCTCGACCGGGTGGTCCATGATGAAGGTCGGCTGCAGCAGATGCTCCTCGACAAAGGTCTCGAAGAAAAGGTTCAGAATGTCGCCGCGCTGATGGCGCTGCTCGAATTCGACGCCGTGCGCCTTTGCGGCCGCGCGCGCCTCCTCCAGCGTGTGGATCTCACGGAAGTCGACCCCGGCGTATTCCTTCACCGCGTCGAGCATCGTCAGCCGGCGGAAGGGCTTGCCGAGATCCATCTCGGTGCCGTTGTAGACGATGGTCGTGGTGCCGAGCACCTCCTGCGCCACGTGGCGGAACATATCCTCGGTCAGATCCATCATCCCGTGGTAGTCGGTGTAGGCCTGGTAGAGCTCCATCAGCGTGAATTCCGGGTTGTGGCGGGTGTCCATGCCCTCGTTGCGGAAGACACGGCCGATCTCGTACACCTTCTCCAGACCGCCGACGATCAGACGCTTGAGATAGAGCTCGAGCGAGATGCGGAGCTTGAAATCCTCGTCCAGGGCGTTGAAGTGCGTGACGAAGGGGCGCGCCGCGGCGCCGCCCGCGTTTGAGACGAGCATCGGCGTCTCGACCTCGAGGAAGCCCCGCTCGTCGAGATAGCGGCGGATGCTGCTGAGGATCTGGGAACGCTTGATGAAGGTGCCGCGCACCTCCTCGTTCATGATAAGGTCGGTGTAGCGCTGGCGGTAGCGCAGGTCGGTGTTCGTCATGCCGTGGAACTTCTCCGGCAGCGGACGCAGCGACTTGGACAGCAGCGTCACCTTCTCGACGTGGATGGAGATCTCCTCCGTCTTCGTCTTGAACACATAGCCCGTGACGCCGATGATATCGCCGATGTCGTACTTGCGGAAGTCGGCAAATTCCTGCTCGCTCACGGCGTCGGCGCGGGTGTAGAGCTGGATCTGGCCCATGCGGTCCTGGATGTGGCAGAAGATCGCCTTGCCCATGCCGCGCTTGGACATGATGCGCCCGGCGACTGTGACCGTCTTGCCCTCGTAGGCCTCATACTCCGCCTTGATGGCGGCGGAATAGGCGCTGCGCTCGAAGCGCGTGATGCGGAAGGGGTCTCTCCCCTCCTGCTGCAGCGCGGCGAGCTTATCGCGGCGGACCTGCAGGATCTCGCTGAGCTCCTGCTGAGCCTCCGGCCGCTTTTCGTTCTGTTCGTTCATGTCTTACCTCGTCCGGTGTTTTTCAGCGGTTCTCCAGCGACAGGATCTCAAAGCGCAGCTCGCCGGCGGGCGCGCTGATCGTGACGGTCTCCCCCGCGCGGTGGCCGTGCAGGCCGCGGCCGACGGGCGAATCGTCGGAGATGCGCCCCTCCTTGGGGTTGGCCTCCTGGGAGCCGACGATCTCAAAGCTGTCCTCGAAGCCGTCCTCCAGATCGCGCACGCGCACGACGCTGCCGAGCGTCACGGTGTCCTTCGGGGCGTCCTGCTCCAGATTGTCGACGATTTCGGCGTTCTCGATCAGATCCTCGAGTTCGGCGATCTTGGAATAGAGCTTGCCCTGCTCGTTCTTGGCCTCGTCGTACTCGCTGTTCTCGGACAGGTCGCCGAAGCTTCTGGCCTCCTTGATCAGTTCGGAGACCTCTTTCTCTCTGACGGTCTGCAGATAGTGCAGCTCTTCCTTGAGCGCGTCGAGGCGCTCCTGACTCATTTTATATCTGTTCGGATTGGGCATGATACAGGTCTCCTTTTAGCTGAATATGCGCGCTTTCCTTTTCTCCCGGAAAACGCCCGTATATTATACTCCTGACAGGGAAAAGCCGCAAGTCCTAATTTTCAGGACTTGCGGCTTTTCAGGCTGTTTTTCGGCTTTTTTTCAGCTCGTGAAGCCGGTGCTGAGCATTGTCAGCGCCGTGCGAAGCTGATCGTCGTCGTTATACATGGTGGTGCCGGTGCTCTGGCTCTCCTCCTCCTCGCTGGACACCTCCGAGGGCGCGCGGTTATAGACCACCGTGTCGGGCACCACGCCGCCGTTCTGGGAGATATCCACGCCGCTCGGCGTCAGATAGCTGTGGGTGGACAGGCGGATCGCACTGCCGTCCGATACCTCGATGATGTGCTGGGTGCGCGTCATGCCGGTCGTCGGCTCGCCGATGAGCGTGGCCCACTGGTACTCCTTCAAGACCGCCGCGAAGATCTCCGCCTCGGCGTAGGTCTGGGCGTTGATCAGGACACACATCGGCATACGCAGGCTCATGTTGTCCGATTTGGTGATCTCCTCATGCCCGCTCTTGTCCCGGGCGATGAAAAGATTGCCCTGCGGCAGCAAATAGTCCAGCAGCGTCGTCATCTCGCTGACAAGGCCGCCGGGATTGTCGCGGATGTCGATGACAAAGGCCGTCACGTTCTGGTTGAGCATGGTCTCGATGGCCTTGACCGCCTCCGTGCCGCTGCCAGCCTCAAAATTGTCGATCTTGACGTAGCCTGCGCCGGTGCGTTCGATCCGATATTCCACCGGGTTTACATAACTTCTTGTGCAGTCCACCGTGATCGGGTCGCTGCGGCCCTCGACGGTCAGGGTAAACTTGGTGTTGAGCTTCGAACGGATCATGGTACGCACGGTGTCCGCGTCCAGCTCCTTCACGCTCTCGCCGTCGACTTCGGTGATCAGCATGCCCGCATTGACGCCGGCCTGCGCGGCCGGGGAATCGGCGTTGACCATGGTGACCTGGAAGCCGCCGTACTCGCTTTTAAGGATGCTGATACCGATGCTGGCATACTCATTGGCAGAGGAGAGCTGGTAGGTGCGGTATTCGTCCGCGGACATATAGCTGCTCCACTTGTCGCCGAGGCCGGAGATCATGGCCGCCGCCGCGGACTGCCCCATCTTTTCCCGGTCGACCGGGTCGATGAAGTTTGCCTCGACGATGTCCTTGATCTCAATATAGCGCATGGCCTCGTCATAGTCGGCCTTGCCGCCGACGTTCCGGATGACCGTGGACGAGGTGAGCGCCACAGCGCCGCCGGTAAAGACGATCAGCAATACCAGCATGACCTTGAGCGGCACGCCCACATTGAAGAGCGCCGCGAAGAAGCGCCCGATCTTGCGAAGCAATCTGCGTAATAATCTGCTCATATCTGTCTCCCGTCCGGCTCAGCCGCCCGTCGGGGCGCAGGCCGGAGTATCTCTTTGCGTGTCATTCGCCCGCGTCGGGCGCGTAGGTCAGGCCGGAAAAGCCGCAGAAGCCCTCGATATCGGCGATGGCGACCGTGCCGTTGCGCACTTCAAAATGCAGGTGTGGGCCGGTAGCCCAGCCTGTACTGCCAACATAGCCGATGGTCGCGCCCTTGCTGACCGAGGCGCCGTAGGAGGTCGCGTAGCCGGACAGGTGAGCGTAGAGGGTGTAGTAGCCGTTGCCGTGGTCGATCATGATGCAGTTGCCGTAGCCCCCGTTGACGCCGCAGAGACAGACCGTCCCGCTGTCAGAGGCCAGGACCGCCGCGCCGGAATTGGCCGCAATGTCGATGCCGGAGTGGTAGCGCCACTCCTGGAAAATGGGGTGAAAGCGGTTGCCCGCACGACTGGTGATGTACGTGCTGCTTGGGCAGGGCCAGCCCCAGGAGCCGGTGCCAACCGTACCGCCGCCGGTGCTGCCGCCCCCGGTGCCTTCCGTACCGCCGGAGCCGCCTCCGCCGGTCTGTTGGGCGCGCTCTTCCTCTTCCCGGCGCCTGCGCTCTTCCTCTTCCCGGCGCTTGCGCTCGGCCTCGAGCTCGGCGACGAGCTCGTTGATGCCGCGCTGCACCTCTTCCTGCTGCTTGCGCAGCGTCTCGGCCAGCTCCTCGTTTTCCAGGATCTCAGCCTTGATCTCCTCAACATAGGCCAGCGCCTCGTCGATCTCCTTCTGCAGCTGCTCCTGTTCCTCGCGCAGCTCATTCTGCTTTTCCTCGAGCCCGGCCTTGTATTCCTCATACTCGGCCTTGACCGCCTCCGTATGCTCGCGGGCGGCGATGTAGGCGTCCTCGAGCTCGCGGTCGCTTTCCATGATCTCGCCGATGTCGTCCATCGTGGTCAGCAGCGCGCCGAGGCTCGTCGTGTTGAGCAGCAGCGCCAGGAAATCGTAGCTTCCGTTTTCCTCCATCGCGCGCACACGCACGCGATAGTGTTCCAGCTGCTCGTCCTCCAGTGCCTTGGCCGCGTCAACGTCCTTGGCCTTGTCCTCGATCATCTGGTCGTACAGGGCGATCTCCTGCTCGTTGAGGTGCATCTGCTCCTCGTTATACTGCGTGCGCTCGTCAAGCGCCATCTTGAGTTCCAGAGCGTCCGCCTTTTTTTCTTCGAGCTCGTCGATGGTCGCCTGGACCTCTTTGCGCTTCTTGGCCAGCTCGTCGCGCTGCACCGCCAGCTCGTCTACCTCGGCCTGGGTGGCCGCGAACGCGCTGGGCGGAAAGCTCGTCGATAGCATGGCAAAGCACAGGAGGCCCGCCAGGACCGTCGACAGGAGCTTTTTTCTCTTTCTGTTCATAGTCTCACCTCTGAACCTGGTTCCCGCGCAGGCCGGGAGGCATGTCCCGCCTGCCTTTCGTATCAAGGCTCAGCAGTCGTAATAGGTGTAGCCGGAGAAATAGTTTTCCGGATCCACCCGGCTGCCGTTGACGAAGACCTCCAGATGGCAGTGCGTGCCCGTCGCGAGGCCGGTCGAGCCGAGGTAGCCGATCGTCTGGCCCTTGCTGACGATATCGCCCTCGCTGACTGCATAGCCGGACATATGGCCGTAGAGCGTCTGCATGCCGTTGCCGTGGTCGATGATGACGCAGTTGCCGTAGCCGCCGTACCAGGCCGCCTTGGTCACCGTCCCGTTGTCACAGGCCACAATGGGGCCGCCGTCATGCCCGTAGCCGTCGATGTCGATGCCGTTGTGGTTCTTCACCTCGCCCGTGATGGGATGCACGCGGGTACCGAAACGGCTGGTGATCACGTGCCCGCTCGGGACCGGCCACTGCAGCGAGCCCGTACCGATGGCTGAAGGGCCTTCCGTGGGCTGCGGCTCTTCGGTGGGCTGAGGTTCTTCCGTGGGCTGCGGTTCCTCCGTTGTCTGAGGCTCTTCTGTCGTCTGCGGCTCTTCCGTCGTCTGCGGCTCTTCCGTCGTCTGCGGCTTTTCTGTGGGCTGAGGCGTCTCGGTTTCCTGCGCCTCTTCCTCTTTTCTGCGGCGCTCTTCCTCTTCCTTTTTACGACGCTCTTCCTCTTCCTTGCGCCGTTTTTCCTCTTCGCGCTGACGGGCGAGCTCTTCGATGAGCTGGCTGATCTGCCGGTCGGCCTCCTCGCGCTCCTTCTCCGCCTGGGCATAGGCCTCCGTGGCCTTGTCGAGATCATTTTCCAGATCGGTCAGAAGCTGCACAGCCTCCGTGATCATACCGGCAAGCTCCAGCTGCTCCTTTTCAAGCTCCGCCTGGTGCTCCGCCAGTCCGGAACGGATCTCTTCATATTCCTGCTGTACCTTCTCATGCGCGGTGCGGGCCTCTATGTAATCCTGCTCCAGCTCCTGGTCGCGCTCCATGATCACGCCGATATCGTCGATCGCGGAGATCAGCGAGGCGAAGCTGTCCGCGTGCAGAAACAGAGACAGAAGGTCAAAGCTGCCG
Source organism: uncultured Clostridia bacterium (assembly GCA_946186375.1). Taxonomy (GTDB): domain Bacteria; phylum Bacillota; class Clostridia; order Oscillospirales; family Oscillospiraceae; genus Limivicinus. Next base: position 2,979 of record CAMHMZ010000076.1, on the reverse strand, counting down.
TTTTCCTCCATAGCACGCACGCGCGTGCGGTAGCGCTCAAGCTGCTGCTCCTCCAGAAGACGCGCGCTCTCGACCTCGGCGGCCTTTTGCTCAATGAGTTCGTTGTAGAGCTGCACCTGCTCGCGCACGAGCTCGAGCTGGGCCATGGCGAGGGTGTTGCGCTCGTCCAGGGCGCGCTTCTGCTCCAGAACGCCGGCCTGCTTTTCCTTGAGCTCGTCGATCTGCTTCTGGCTCTCTTCCTGCTGGGCGATCAGGGCTTCCTTGCGCTCCTGTACCGCGTCGATATCCTCCTGTGAGACCGCGAAGGCAGTGGCCGGGATGACGCTGACGACCAGCATCAGCAGCATCAGCACCGCCAAAATCACAGCGATCAAGGAGATGATCTTCTTGTTGTTCATGCTTCCTCCTCAGGACAGTGCTTATACGAAAACCTAATAAGAAGAAGGCAAAATTTTTCGATCCCTGTCAGACTTTCGTATTATACTTTCAGGTAGTTGCGGATCGCGTTGACGCCGCCGAAAACGCCCACCAGAACGCCCGTTCCGACAAATGCGATGAACATCGGCAGAGCCACCTGACTCAGCGGCACGACGCTGAAGATCGCGCCGGTGATGCCGCCTACGACACGGCCGGTCACGAGGCGGTAGAGCCCAAGCTCCGCCAGGAAGGCGAGGCCGCCGCCCAGGATGCCGAGGACCAGGCCCTCGATCACGAAGGGCAGACGGATAAAGCCGTTGGTCGCGCCGACCATCTTCATGATCGCGATCTCCTCGCGGCGGTTGAAGGTAGCAAGCTTGATGGTGTTGGTCATGATGAAGACCGAGATGAAGGCCAGAATGGCGATCAGCACGAGCGCGATAACACTGACGACATTGCGTACCGTGACGAAGGTCTTGGCGTAGTCGAGATGAGCGTTGACCTTCATGATGCCCTCGACCGCTTCGAGCGCGGCCTTGGTCTGCGCCATGAGGGAGATATCCGTCAGCTGTACGACATAGCGGTGGCGGAACACCGTCTCATCGATACCCTCCATGAGGCTCTCGGAATAGCTGCCCATGAAGTTGTTCATCGCGGTGACGCGATCGACAAACTGAACGGAGCTGATGTTGTCGATCGCGGCGATCTCGCCCTCAAGCGCTCTCGCCTGCTCCTCGGTGTAGCTCTCGTCCACGAAGGCCACGACCTCGTTCTGGTCCTCCAGGCTCTTGATGGCCGCGTCCACATTCAAGGTCAGAAGAGCGGCGCTGCCCATGATGATGAGGCAGGCCATGATGATCGTCACAGAGGCAAAGGACATGAAGCCATGCGTGGTGATGCTCCGAAAGCCCTCGCGGATCAGATAAAAGAACCTATTCAATTTCATAGCTGTAATACCCGTCCATTCCGTCGCTGATCACACGGCCGTTGTCGATCGTGACAACGCGCTTGGCAAAGGCGTTGACCAGCTCCTTTTCATGCGTGACGACCAGAATCGTGGTCCCCAGCTCGTTGATCTTTTCAAACAGCAGCATCAGCTCGAGGCTGCGCACCGGGTCGAGGTTGCCCGTGGGCTCGTCGGCCACGATCATGCGCGGATTGTTGGCCAGGGCGCGGGCGATGGCCACACGCTGCTGCTCGCCGCCGGAGAGCTCCTTCGGCAGGCGCTTTTCCCGTCCGTCAAGACCGACCAGCTCCAGCACATAGGGCACGCGGCGGCGGATCTCGCGGTTGGAGGCGCCGACAACGCGCATGGCGAAGGCCACGTTGTCATAGACGTTCATATTCTCGATCAGGCGGTAATCCTGGAAGATGACGCCCAGGGTGCGGCGCATCTTCGGAAGCTTGCGGCGCTTGATACGGCGCATGTCATAGTCGTTGACCTTCACTTCGCCGTCGTCCGCACGCAGCTCACCCGTAATGAGCTTCATGATGGTGGTCTTGCCCGAGCCGGAGGGCCCGACCAGGAAGACGAACTCCCCTTCGTTGATGGTCATGTCCACCCCGTCGAGCGCGACGATGTCGCTGCTGCGGTAGACGACCTTCACGTCTTTCATTTCAACCATAGATGAATTGTCTCCATTCTCTTTCTTTCGCCGGCGAGTCTCCGCAGCGAAACTGTTTTCCCGGGACGCTGACGCTTCCCGGAAAGGGGTGCCGCGCCGGACGCGCTCAAAGCTCGTCCGGGCATGCTTTGTTGTCTATATCTTCAAAGCATCGACGGAAAGCGTCAATACTTGGAATTGTTGAGCGAGTCGAGATACTGCTTGACCATCATGGCCACCTTGAAGACGATGGCGTGGTCAAACTCCCGCAGGTCGAGGCCGGTGATCTTCTTGATCTTCTCGAGCCGGTAGACCAGGGTGTTGCGGTGGACGTAGAGCTTGCGCGAGGTCTCGGATACGTTGAGGTTATTTTCAAAGAAGCGGTTGATGGTCTCGATGGTGTCCTCGTCCAGGGTCTCGATGGGGCTCTTCTTGAAGACCTCGTTGAGGAACATCTCGCAGAGCGTGGTGGGCAGCTGATAGATGATGCGGCCGAGGCCGAGGCTTTCATAGTTGATGATGCTCTTGTCGCTGTCGAAGACGCGCCCGACCTCGATGGCGACCTGCGCCTCCTTGTAGCGGTCGGCAAGCTCCCGGACGTGGTTGGCGTTGGTGCTCACGCCGATCACGCAGCGGGCCCCAAGCTCCTCCTGCAGCACCGTCTCGATCTCGCGGGCGGCCTTGCGGACCTCCTCGGCGCTGTCCGGCGAGGAGAGGGACTTGACCACGACGACGTCGGACTCGTTGATGTTGATGACGAAATCCTTCTGCTTGTCCGGGAAGAGACGCTGCAGCACCTCGACCGCGGCCACGTCGGAATTGCTCACCTGACGCACCAGCAGCACGACGCGCGTCTCGTCCGTCACGAAGTGGAGCTCCTTGGCGCGCATATATACGTCGCCGGGCAGGATGTTGTCGGAGATGATGTTCTTGACGAAGGCAGCCTTGTTGTGCTTTT
>CAMHMZ010000075.1 GCA_946186375.1 uncultured Clostridia bacterium | reverse complement strand
TGGTGGACTTGAAGGGGATCGAACCCTCGAACCTCACGGATGCGAACCGTGCGCTCTCCCAGCTGAGCTACAAGCCCTTATTTCCTTGGAAGCGAAGCTATTATACCACAAATTTTCCGTTTGTAAAGTAAAAGATGAAAAAGTCAGAAAAGAATTCTCAAAAGAAAGGATTGATAATCTTGACAGCATGGTGTAAAATAAGCCCGTGGCTTTTGACAAGGCTGCACTAGTCGGGGAGCCAGCGGTGCCCTGTGACCTGCAATCCGCTACAGCAGGGATGAATCCCCATCTGAGGATCTGTTCTGTGTCGACTGACTCCGGTAAGCAGCGTTGAAGATCCGGTCTCGCGCAACGGGGACCCGTGAACCATGTCAGGCGGGGAACCGAGCAGCATTAAGCGGTGCTCTTCGTGTGCCGCGAGGCAGCCGGGTCCGAGCCGGCTGCCGGCGTAACGGGCGTAGTGCTTATTCGGGGATGGGTGTGCAGTCTTGTCAAGAGCCATTTTTCTGTTTCGCAAGGAACACAGACAAAGAGAGAGGGGTGAGCCGTACGTATCAGGCCCTGTACCGCAAATGGCGCCCGCAGACCTTTGACGAGGTCGTCGGGCAGGAGCATATCACAGAGACGCTCAAAAACCAGGTGAAGACCGGGCGGCTCAGCCACGCCTATCTCTTCATCGGCACCCGCGGCACCGGCAAGACGACCTGCGCGCGCATCCTCGCCCGCGCGGTCAACTGCGAGCACCCGGTCGACGGCAACCCCTGCGGGCAGTGCCCGTCCTGCCGCGGTATCCTCGACGGCTCCATCCTCGACGTGGTGGAGCTCGACGCCGCTTCCAACAACGGCGTCGACAACGTGCGCGCGCTGCGCGACGAGGCGGTCTTCTCGCCGACGGTCGTGAAAAAGCGCGTGTACATCATCGACGAGGTGCACATGCTGTCCATGGCGGCCTTCAACGCACTCTTGAAAATCCTCGAGGAGCCGCCCGCGCATCTCATGTTCATCCTCGCGACGACCGAGCTTCACAAGGTCCCCGCGACCATCCTCTCGCGCTGCCAGCGGCACAGCTTCCGGCGCATCGGCAGCGAGCGGATCGCCGCCTATCTCGAGAAGATCGCGGCGGCGGAGGGCTTCGGCTTGCAGCATGAGGCCGCGGGGCTCATCGCGCGCCTGGCCGAGGGCGGCGTGCGCGACGCGCTGAGCCTGCTGGATCAGTGCTCCGGACGCGAGACGATCGACGTGAACGCCGTGTACACGGCCATGGGTCTGGCGGGAAAGCGCCGGATCGCGGAGCTGCTGGACTGCGTGCTGCACCGTGATACGACCCGCGCGCTGCAGACCTTCTCCGCCCTCTGGATGGACGGGAAGGACCCGGCCGCCCTGCTGGGCGAGCTGGGCGGGCTGCTGCGCGACGTGCTGATGCTCAAGGTCGCACCGCGCGCCGCGCCGGAGCTTCTCTCCGGCGGCTATGACGACGCGACGCTGCAGGCGCTCTGTGCGCGCATGACCACGGAGGAGCTTCTGTACGCGATGAGCACGCTGCAGAGCGCGCAGGAGTCGCTGCGCACGGCGGGCAATCCCCGCACGGCGGCGGAGCTCTGTCTCGTCACGCTCTGCGCCGGAGCACAGGAGGACAGCACGGCCGCGCTGCGCGCGAGGCTCTCCAGAGTGGAGGAGGCCCTGAAAAACGGCGCTGCCATCCAGACGGCGGAGGCGCAGCCTGTTTCGTCCCCGGCCCCGTCGCTTCACCTGGTCGAAACGCCGCCCGAGCCCCAAGGCGAGGAGGAGCCCCCGTTTATCCCGGAGGAGGAGCCCCGCCCCGCGTCCCCGGAGCCGGAACCGGAGGACGAGCTGGACGCGGAGCAGTTTCGCGAGGAGCAGCCCGAGGATGCGCTGTACGAGCGCGCGCCGGAGCCAGCCCCGCCGCCCGCGCCCGCGCCGGAGGAAGCGCTGTGGCCTGCGGTGAAGAAGGCGGTCTTCTCAAGGCTCGGCAGGGACATCCGCTCCTATCTGGACGACGAGACCAAGGTCTTCGGCCGCCGGGACGGCGAGGTGTTCCGGCTGGAGGTGCAGCCCGGCTTTGCCTACGGGCGCTTCAACAAGCCCGAGGTCGTCGAGGCCTTCACCGCCGCGCTCGAGAGCGTGACGGGCCGTACGGAGCGCGTCCTGCTCAGCGAGATGCGCGAGGAGAAGCGGCAAACGCGCAGCATCGACGAGCTGCGCGGCTTCCCGGAAGTCAGATTTATCAACGAAAAAACATAAAAGAACACGGAGGATACGAACATGGCAAAAGGCGGATTTCGCGGCGGCTTCCCCGGCGGGGGCAACCAGATGAATATGATGAAGCAGGCCCAGAAAATGCAGCAGGATTTTCTGAAGATGCAGCAGGAGCTCGAGTCGACGGACTTTGAGTTCACCTCCGGCGGCGGCGCCGTGCGCGCGGTCGTGGGCGGCACCCGGGCCTTCAAGAGCATCGAGATCAAGCCCGAGGTCGTCGATCCCGACGACGTCGAGATGCTGCAGGATCTGATCCTCGCGGCGGTCAACGGTGCGCTGAAGGCGGCAGACGACCGCACCAACCAGGCCATGGCCAAGCTGCAGGGCGGCATGGGCATGGGCTTCCCGTTCTGAGGAAACACGATCAGACGAAGGGCATATCAAGACAGCGGGGCTCAGCACGCGCCCCGCTGTCTTGCTGTCCGGGCAGAGGCACAAATAAGAGTTTGAAAACAATGAGGAATGAGGAGTTAGGAGCGAGGAATGAAGGGAAACGATGGATAGAACGTAATAAAGTGGCATTTTCATCGTAGGGGCACATCACGAAGCGCCCGCGGACATGGTACAGAGTTGGCGGGCGGCTGATAGCCGCCCCTACGGCGTGGACGTCAATTTCCTCGTTCTATCCCTCGTTTTCCCTGTATTCCGAATTCCGAATTCCTCGCTAAACTTCCGTTTATCTCCAAAAAACAGAAAACAGAACCCTGGATGGTTTTGTACAATCTTTACTATACATAATGAGAGGAGTGTCTGATTATTTAGCGATTATCCCGGTTTGTTCATAGTTTGTTCATACTTTTTATTGTGTTTGGCGGTATGATGTCATACGGTTCCAAAAATACCGTTTGGGAGGAAAGTCGTGTCATGAACAGGACAACATCCAAAGTGCTCAGCGTGATCCTGGCCGTGGCGAGCGTGTTCAGCCTGTACGCAGGCGGCGCGTCACTCAAGGAATCGCTGGACAGCAAAGCCTTTTGGGAGTCTTACGGCGGCGACTCGGGCGACAGCCTGACCACGCTGGAGGACGGCATCCATCAGCTGCAGGACAACGAGGGCGCCTATCTGGACGGCCTTGCTGCGCTGGAGCAGGGCGAAAAGGACTACGCCGAAGGGCAGAAGGCTCTCGAAGAGGGCGCCAAAAAGCTCGAGGAAGGCAAGGCGGAGTATGAGGCCGGACAGAAGAAGCTGGCCGACGGCGAAGCCGAGTATGCCGCGGGCGAGGCGAAGCTGGTAGCCGGCCGCAAGGAGCTGGATGCCAACTGGGGGCTCTACAACGAGAAGAAAGCCGAGCTCGAGGCGGGCAAGAAGGCTTATGCCGAGGGCAAGGCCGCCTATGAGCAGGGCGAGAAGGATCTGGCCGAAGGCAAGGCCGCTTACGCCGAGGGCGAGAAAAAGCTGGCCGACGGCAAGAAGCAGCTGGATAAGGGCTATGCCGATCTGGAGAAGGGCAAGTCCGACTACGCCGAGGGCGAGCAGAAGCTGGCCGATGGCAAGAAGCAGCTGGACAAGGGCTATGCCGATCTGAAGAAAGGCAAGTCCGACTACGCCGAGGGCGAGCAGAAGCTGGCCGAGGGCAAGGAGCTGCTTGACCAGGGCTATGCCGATCTGGAAAAGGGCAAGCAGGACTATGCTGCGGGCGAGCAAAAGCTGGCCGAGGGCAAAGAACGGCTCGACGAAGGCAAGAAGCAATTGGAAGAGGCCGGCTGGGATCAGGTCAGTGCTATCTATGACAGCGTTAGCGGGCTGATCGCCAAGGGAATGAAGAAAGACGACGCGGTTGAAAAGGTTGCCGAAGGAATCGTGACCGAAAAGGTTGAGGCCAACCACGACACGATCGTCGCCGGCGTCACCGAGGTCGTGGAAGAAAACGTCAAGGAAGCGGTCGTTGCGGCGGTCGAAAAGGGTGTTCGCGAAAAGGTCACCGAGGCCGTTGAGCCGCAGGTTCGCGAGAAGGTCACCGAGGCTGTTGAGCCTGAGGTTCGCAAACAGGTTGAAGCCGGAGCAAAGGAAAAGGTCACCGCTGCCGTCACGGAAAAAGTAAAAGAGTCGGTCAAAGAAAAAGTCACAGCTGCCGCAAAGGCGAAGGTCGAGGACGCTGTTCGTGAGCAGGGCCTGGAGCAAATCACGGAAGGCGTCAACGCCGCTGTGCTGGATAATGTCACGAAGAAGGTCACTGCGGCTGTGCGCGATGAAGTCAATAAGGCTGTGACGAAAGAAGTCAAGAAGACCGTCACTAATAAAGTGACCGAAGGTGTCAAAGCCCAGGTCACTGATAAAGTCAAGGCGGCCAATCCCGACCTGACCGAGGAGCAGCTCAAGGCTGCCGTCGATGCGCAGATGGGAAGCGACGAAGTCAAGAAGCAGATCAGCGACACTGTCGACGCGCAGATGGAGACCGAGGACGTTCAGAATGAGATCAGCAAAAACACGAAGGCTCAGATGAAGACGGACGAGGTCAAGGCCAAGATCAGTGAGAAGATCGATGAGACGATGGCCTCCGACGAGATCAAGGCTACCATTGAGGAGAACATTGAAGCCGAGGTCGCCAAGCAGGTCGACGCGCAGATGGCCTCGGAGGATGTCCAGAAGCAGATCTCGGATGCGACGGATGAGCAGATGGCTTCCGACGACGTGAAGGCGATCATCGACAAGAACGTCGGGGAGCAGATGGGCTCCGACGACGTCAAGGCGCAGATCGAGAGCACCCTGGCCGAGCAAATGAAGAGTGAAAAGGTTCAGGGGATTATCGACAAGAACGTCGAGGAGCAAATGGCTTCCGACGACGTCAAGGCGATTATCGACAAGAATGTCGAAGAGCAGATGGCCTCCGACGACGTCAAGGCGATCATTGACAAGAACCTCAAGGAGCAGATGGCGTCGGATGATGTGAAAGCGATCATCGACGAGAATGTTGCCAAGCAGAAGGAAAAGCTGATAGCCGATAATATGCCCGACGCTGTCAAACAGGTCAAGGCCGGATACGAAGGCATGGCACAGTATCAGAAAGGCAAGGGCGAGTACGACGCGGGTGTCAAGCAGCTCGAGGAGGCCAAGAAGACCATCGAGGCCGGTGAGCAGACCCTGAAGGAAAAGCAGGGCGAGTACGACGCGGGCGTCAAGCAGCTCGAGGAGGCCAAGAAGACCATCGAGGCCGGCGAGAAGACCCTGAAGGAAAAGCAGGGCGAGTACGACGCGGGCGTCAAGCAGCTCGAGGAGGCCAAGAAGACCATCGAGGCCGGCGAGAAGACCCTGAAGGAAAAGCAGGGCGAGTATGACGCGGGCGTCAAGCAGCTGGCTGAGGCCAAGGAGCAGATCGAAGCCGGTGAGAAGAAGCTGGCGGAGAGCAAGCCTGTTCTCGAGGCTGCCGAGAAGCAGATCACCGAGGGCGAGGCCGCTCTGAAGGACGGCTACAACAAGCTGATGGCCGGCGAGAAGACCTATGCCGACGGCAAGCAGCAGCTGGCCGACGCTGCCAAGCAGCTCGAGGACGGCCGCGCGCAGCTGGCCGACGCTGCCAAGCAGCTCGAAGAGGGCCAGAAGACCTATGACGACGGCGTGAAGGATCTCGAAGCCGGCGCCAAGAAGCTCGAGGACGGCCGCGCGCAGCTGGCTGTCTTTGAGGACGGCAGCAAGCAGGTCGCCGATGGCATCGGCCAGGTCCTCGGCACCGAGGCTGTCAAGAGCGTCTCGGGCGAGGAGCTGCTCCCCAGCATCGCCGAGCGTCTGGGCGAGGGCTATCACTACATGAAGACCGAGAAGATGGTCGATCTCGAGGCGGGTCAGCGCGCCGTGGATACGGCTCGCGAGTACTCCGCGGATCTGACCAATCGCGTGACCAACGAAGTGACCGGCCGTGTGATCAGCTCCATCGTGACGCTGGCCGCCGGTCTGATCGGCCTGATCGCCGCGCTGATCGGCCTGCTGGGCAAAAAGCCGCTGATCCCCGGCATCATCGCCGCGGTCGCGGGACTTGCTGCCCTGATCCTGGCTCTCAGCGGCGGGACCTCGCTGCCCTACTCGGCAGTGGCCGGTTCCGTTCTGGGCGGGACGATCCTCGTGATCTCCGGCCTTGTGATGACGGTGTCTGCCGCCGCGCAGGCTGTGGTCGCCGCCAAGGCCGCGAAAGCCGCCAAAGCCGCGTAACAGGCAAGCGCTTGGCTTCATAACGCGCCGCCCACCCGGGTGAAACGGGTTGAAGAGCAAGCGAACATACACAACAAAAGCACCCCCGGCTCCTTGGAGCCGGGGGTGTTTTTGTCAGTTTTCGGTAACGAAAGAATTTTTTAGGAGAACGACAAATTGGAGTTTAGCGACGAATTCGGAATGATAGAATTACAATACAGGGAAAACGAGGGATAGAGCGAGGAAATTGACGTCCACGCCGTAGGGGCGGCTACCAGCCGCCCGCCAACTCTGTACCATGTCCGCGGGCGGCTGATAGCCGCCCCTACGACATCATTTCAAACTCAGCGATAAACTTCCGTTTGGCTTTCTAAAAACTAAAAACTGAAAACTGAAAACTAATCCACCGGGGTGCCGTCGAGGGTGACGAGGTGCAGGTAGCTCTCCGCGCCTGCGATGGAATAGACGCGCGCGGCAAAGCACAGCCGTCCTTCGCCGTCGAGAAACAGCGGCAGCTCCGGGCCGAAGTTCTCCGCCGCCGTGCTCCGCTCGCGCAGATCGTAGCCGAAGCCGCTCATCGCTTCGGCGGGGACGTCGGCGTACATCTGATCAAAATAAAGGCCCACGGCCTCGGCCGCGCGGCTGACGAACTCCTCCTCCGTCAGACCCGCGTGCGACAGCAGCTGCGCGCGCGTGGCCTCCGTGCCGTCCGCGTTCACGTTCACAGCATAATATTCCGTGAGATCCCAGTCGTTTTTGACTGTCACGAGAAGGGAGAGGATCCCGTCGTTTGTGAAGCTCTGATAGCCGACCTCCAGCAGGAAGAGGCTCGAGCCGCTCTTCATCAGCTCGTCTGACTCCTCGATCCGCGGCATCAGCGTTTCATGAAGCTGCCGGTTCAGCCGCTCGAGATCCGGGCCCTGGCCGACGATGGCCGGGATCTCGTAGGAGTATTCATATTCGTTGTCCGTGCTGTCGAGATAATAGCCCTCCTGGAGCGAAGCAGTGATCACGCTCAGCGCCTGCGCGGACGGGGACGCCTCGCTCTCGGTCATTTCCGCCTCCGCGGCTGCAGACTCTTTGGCCGCGGGCGAAGCCGCCGGCGCAGCACAGGCGCTCAGCAGCAGTACGAGCGAGAGAAGCAGGATCCAGGTCTTTTTCACGAAAACTTCACACCTTTCGTTTGACTTCCCGGTATAATCATCGTATAGTAGTCTCCGCCAACCGGCGCAGCGCGCCGGGGGGACACAATCAGTATACCACAGCGCGGCGGCGCGCGCCAGTCCCAACAGAAAAATGAACCGCCGCTCGAATGTGCCAAAAAGCGGAAAGGAACAGGGCGCTCGTCGCCCGGGTGATAGATGTGAAAACAGGAAAGAGATTTCTGACCCTGCTGCTCTCGCTGCTGCTGCTCGTGCCCTTTGGTGCGGCGGCGCGCGCGGACAGCTGGCGTGCCTGCGCCGTGATCGGGGAAAACCTCGCGGAGGAGGAGATCGGCGCCGTGTACGCGGCCTTCGGCGTGGAGCGCGGCAGCGTACGCGAGCTGCGGCTGTCCAACGCCGAGGAGCGCGAGCTTCTCTCGGGCTTCGTGGAGGAGAGCCTCATCGGCACGCGCTCCATCTCCTGTGTTTACCTGGAGCTCCTCGACGAGGGAGCCGGGATGACCGTGACGACAAGCAACATCAGCTGGTGCACGCCGGAGATGTATCTCAGCGCGCTGGCGACGGCGGGCGTCACCGACGCAAAGGTGATCGTGGCCGCACCCTTCGAGGTCAGCGGCACGGCGGCGCTGGCGGGCGTTTACAAGGCCTATGAGGACATCAGCGGCGAAGAGCTGGACGACACGGCCAAGCTTGTGAGCACGCAGGAGCTGACGATCACGGGCGAGCTGGCTGAGCAGATCGGCGAGATGGACTCGATGGCCATCGTCAACGAACTCAAGCTCCTGCTGGACGAGACGCGCCAAATGAGCGACAGCGAGATCCGGGAAAAGATCGTCGCCATCGCAGGGGAGTACGGCGTGACGCTCAACGACAAGCAGATCGGCCAACTTATCTCCCTTTGCCGCTCGCTCGAGAAGCTTGACGGCGACGCGCTCAAGACCCGTGTGGAGGAGATCCAGGACACGCTCAAAAAAGTGTCCGACGCGAAGACCCAGGTCGTCGGCTTTGTGCAGTCGGTGAAAAAAACGATCGAGTCGATCAAGGGCTTCTTTGAAAAAATTGGCCGCCTTTTCGGCAAATAGAGGGGCAGGGGAGCCATACAAAAAGCAGAGCGGAGAGTTTCCGCTCTGCTTTTTTGTATGGTGGATAAAGCCTGCTCCGGATCCTGCCGGCGCTTGGAAGCCCTGCCAAAAGAATGCTTGATCAGAGCGTTCACAAGAGTGTCGAGGAGACTTTGCGCCAGGCAGGGCGCTTCGCACAGAGCATCATGGAGACAGGACAGCAACGACGCCTGGTGCCAATTCGCGCGGGAAGAGGCGTACTCTTCTATCAGGTATTCGCAAAATACCCGGCTCAGAGCTCAAGAAGCAGACGCAGCCCGTGAAGCAGCAGGCAGAGCGCTGCGCCCAGAGCGGTGGGGAGCAGGGCGCCCAGAGCCGTCCAGCCCGGGCTGCCCGATTCGCGCCGCAGCGTCAGCAGCGTCGTGGCGCAGGGCCAGTGGAAAAGCGAGAAGAGCATCACGGCCGCCGCCGTCCAGGCGTCCCAGCCCCGACCAGCGAGGAAGGCCCCAATCTCCGCAAGCGAGCCGGGAGCGCCGAGCGAGCTCTCCGCGGCGTAGATCATCAGCGCCACAGGCAAAACGATCTCGTTGGCGGGCAGGGCGAGGAGGAAGGCCAGCAGGATCGCCCCGTCCATGCCCAGCAGCCGCCCGGGACCGTCCAGCAGCGCTGCACCGCGCGAGAGAAGACTGACGCCCTCGACGCTCGTGTTGGCGAGCAGCCACAGCAGCGCCCCGGCGGGAGCGGCCGCCGCCGCGGCCCGGCCGAGCACGAAGAGCGTCCGGTCGAGAAGCGAGCGGACAAGCACCGTTCCGACGCGCGGGAGGCGGTAGGGCGGCAGCTCCAGCACAAAGGGCGAGGGCTCGCCGCGCAGGAGCGTCGCGGACAGAAGCCTTGTGAGCGCGAAGGTCGCGGCAATGCTTAAAAGCATCAGCGCCGTGAGGATGAGCGCCGCGCCGCCGCTGCCAGCCGCACCCGAGAGAAAAAGCGTCGAGAGCGTGATGAGCAGCGGCCAGCGCCCGTTGCAGGGCACGAGAGAATTCGTCAGCATCGCCAGCAGCCGTTCCCGGCGTGTTTCGATGATGCGGCAGCCGGTGACGCCCGCAGCGTTGCAGCCGAGCCCCATCATCATGCACAGCGCCTGCTTGCCGCAGGCGCGGCAGTGCTGGAAGGGCCGGTCCAGATCGTAGGCAATGCGCGGCAGCACCCCGGCCTCCTCCAGCAGCGTAAAGAGGGGGAAGAAGATCGCCATCGGCGGCAGCATCACCGAAACGACCCAGGCCAGCACGCGCCAGGCGCCTTCGGTCAGCAGCGCGCAGAGCCGCTCCGGCAGCCCGAGCCGCAGCAGAAGGACACGCAGCGGCCCCTCCCAACCCAGCAGCACCCGGCCAAGCAGCTCCGAGGGGGCGTTGGCCCCGGCTGCGCTGAGCCAGAAGAGGAAGAGGAGCAGCAGCAACAAAAGCGGCCAGGCGGTGAAGCGTCCGGTCAGCAGCCGGTCGAGCCGCCGATCCCGCTTGTCTCGCACGGCGGTCTTCTCATAGGAGCAGACGCCGTCACAGAGCTCCCGCGCCGCGTCGAGCAGGGCCCTCGCGCAGAGCTCCTCCGCCTCCCCGCAGCCCTCTCCCGCGCCGCAGAGCCGCGAGGCCGCGCCCTCCGGATAGCGCACCTGATATCTCTGCGCTGTCCCCGGCGCGTCGAGCAGATCATCCAGCGCGCGCAGAAGCGTCTCCCGGCTGCCGCGCTCGTGCGCGACAAGTCCGACGACCGGCACGCCAAGCCGCTGCTGCAAAAGCTCCAAATCCAACCGCAGGCCGCGCCGCTTCGCCTCGTCGAGGAGGTTGACGACCACCAGCACCCGCTCGCAGCTCTCCATCACCTGCAGCGCCAGACCGAGGCTTCGCTCGAGACAGCCCGCGTCGCACACGACGACGGCGGCGTCGGCCTGCCCGGCACGCAGCGCGTCCCGCGCCAGCGCCTCCTCCGGCGAGCGGGAGAGCAGGGAATAGGTGCCGGGCAGATCCGTGACATGATAGACGCGCCGGGCGCTGCGGCAGGAGCCGGAAGCGAGGGCCACGGTCTTGCCGGGCCAGTTGCCGGTATGCTGATGAAGCCGGGTCAGCGCGTTGAAGAGCGTGCTTTTGCCGACGTTGGGGTTGCCCGCAAGAAGGATCTGCGCGCTGTCGGCGCCGAGAGGCTCCACGCGGATCTGTGCCGCGTCCGCCTGCCGGAGGGCGAGCACCGCCCCGCGCACGCGGTAGGAGCGCGGATCGCCGAGCGGGGAAGCGCCCACGCAGTCGACGCGCTCGCCGGGGGCCAGGCCGAGATCCGTCAGCCGCCGCCGCACGGCGCCCCGGGCCTCGAGCCTGTGGACGAGCGCGGAAGCACCCTCCGGCAGCGCCGAGAGAGAAACGAGTTTTTTCAAGCCAGACCACCCCTTCTTTGCCCCATCCTATTCCACGGACACCCGAGCGGTGACGGCTGGTTTAGTTTTAAGTTTTCAGTTTTTAGTTTTTAGAGAGAAACGGGGATTTAGCGCTGAGTTTGAAATGATGTCGTAGGGGCGGCCCTAAAGGACTAGCTTCG
>CAMHMZ010000074.1 GCA_946186375.1 uncultured Clostridia bacterium | reverse complement strand
ATCAAGACCGTCTGCGCCTGCGGCCGCAAGGCCACGGTCAACGCCCGCATCGACGCCGACGGCCGCATCGTCACCGAGGGCGTGCAGGTCTTCCTCGGCGGCAACGACAGCTATGTGGCCATGTGCCACCAGTGCTGGAAGCGGAAGATCCGCGAACAGAGCCGCTGAAACCATTTGAGATAAACGAGCTCCCGAAAGAGGTTTTTCTTTCGGGAGCTCTTTAGTAAACGATGATTAAATCGGCAAGAGCGGATCCCGAGATAATTTGTGTTCTGATGATGGCACTTTTTTGCAGGAATACTATGTGTATTTCAAGAAAAAGTGACGAAATCAGGGCGCAAATTTTCCGGGAGGCGCCGCAGGCGATTTGATCATCGTTTACTTTATATATAACCTGTCAGGAGGCGGTGATGTTTTTCTTGATCTGGCTGATGGCGTTTTTCTCCAGGCGCGAGACCTGCGCCTGCGAGATGCCGACCGCCCGCGCGACTTCCATCTGGGTGCGCCCGTCGTAGAAGCGCAGCGCGAGGATGCGCTTTTCCCGGGGCGTCAGGCGGCGCATGGCCTCCTCGAGTGCGATCTGCTCCAGCCAGTGCTCGTCGGTGTTGCGCGTGTCGCCGATCTGATCCATCACGGTGGAGCTCTCGCCCCCGTCGTTGAACACCGGCTCATAGAGGCTCACCGGCTCGCACACGGCGTCCATTGCGAAGACGACCTCCTGTCGGGGCAGGCCCAGCTCTTTGGCGATCTCCTCAATGGAGGGCTCGCGCCCGTCCCGGACCGTGAGCTTCTCCTTGGCCTGCAGCACGCGGTAGGCCGTGTCCCGCATCGAGCGCGACACCCGCAGCGCGCTGTGATCGCGCAGAAAGCGCCGCAGCTCCCCGGCGATCATCGGAACGATTATCGGATGGAGAGAAGGGTTAGAACGTTCTGAAAATCAGCGATTATTGCTCGATTTCTGCATCTTTCAAATACTTTCGGAGCTGGAGCTTGACGTCGATGCTGCCGTCCTTGTAGATGATGACCCGGTCGATGAGCTGCTGGCAGGTGCTCTGCCGCTGCACGTCGTTCATCTCCGGCCAGGTCGACTGCAGGGTGCGAAGGATGCCCTTGATCTTCTGCTTTTTCCTCTCGATGGTGGAGTAGCGCTCCTCCTCGCGGATCTGCGCCTCGATGTTCCGGACACGCTGCCTGGCGTCGAGGATCTTTTCGCTGAGCACGTCGTCCGTCTCGTCCTCGTCCTCGAAATCGTAGAGACGGCTCAGGCGTTTGCGGGCGGCGGCCAGTTCCTTTTGCAGCACGGCGATGTTGTCGACGCTGTTTTCCGTCTTCCGCGTGTCGGGCTGCCCCAGGTATTTCAGCCGGAACAGCTCATCGATGACGGCCTGCTCCACGTCCTTGCACCAGAAGCGCTCGCTGTCGCAGCTGTCGGCCTTGCCGAAGCGGGCGTTGCTGGACTCCTGCGAACTGTAGCAGACCAGCTTATGCCCCTTGTCGCCCCATTTCTGATAGCGCATCTTCGCGCCGCATTCCCCGCAGTATACCAGGCCCGAGAGCAGATAGTTGGAGGCCGTTCGGTTGACGCTGCGCCGCTGCAGCTCCTCCTGAGCCTCCTGCCAGGTATCCAGGGAGATGATGGCCTCGTGATTGCCCTCGTACTCCTCGCCGTTGAAGACGATGCAGCCGGTAAGGGACTTGCGCATCAGGATCTGGCGGATCGCCTGGTCGCCGCTGAAATGAAAGCGCTCCGCGATCTTCTGCGGCGGCATCTTCTCTTCGATGTACAGGCGGAAGATCTCCCGCACGACCTCCGCTTCCTCGGGCACGATCTCCAGCGAGGAGGTCTCCTTGTTGTAGCGGTAGCCGAAGGGCACCTTGCCGCCGCCCATCCACTTGCCGGAGGCCACCCGCGCCTGCCGTCCGCGCTTGAGCTTCTCCACGATCTGGTCGCGGTCGAACTCTGCCAGCGTGGCGAAGAGCATCAGCAGGAACTTGCCCTGGGGATTGTCCTTGTCGATCCGGCAGTAGTTTTCCGCCACGGAGACGAAGTTGATGTCCTCCCGGTTGCGGTTGACGGCGCTGTTCTTGCTGTCCTTCGCTGAAACGATATAGTCCTGGATGAACTGCAGCGTTCCCAGCAGGGAGCGGCCGAGACGGTCGATGCGCGCCACCACCAGGGCGTTGATGCGGATGTGCGATTTCCCGGTGTTGAAGTCCGTGATCGCACCCATGATCTCCTGCAGGGCGGGGCGCTCCATGTTGGTGCCGGTATAGCCGTCGTCGATGAACAGCACCAGGTTCTTGTAGCCGTTGGCCGTGCACCAGCGGACGATATCGGCCTCCTGGATATCCAGTCCGAAGCCCAGATCCGCCTGTCGGTCGGTGGATACGCGGAGGTAACCCACGTTGATAAGAAAATTGTCATCCTCGTCCAGCTCCACCGCCTCATCGATGACGATCTTCATGTTGTGCTTGAGATCCAGTATGTTTTTCAGGTGATAGATTCTCTCTGTCTTTTTCATAAGTACACCTTCCTTGGTTTGTAATATAGCATGTTTTTTCTCTGTTCTCAACATGTTTTAATTTTTACTCGTAAGAACTGCGAAACGTAGGTATGGCGAAAAACGGTATGGGTCGTGACTGGCTCATACCGTTTTTTGCCTCTTCACTTATAGCACCGGCTCTCTATGGCGCGGTCTCTTGGGCGGAGGCATCGCGTCCCGCTGCTTCACAAGCTCCTGGTTCCGCTCCAGCTTTTTGAGCACCGAGGGCTTCCCCGCCGAGTGAGGCTCGTCCGGTTCCTCGTCGAGCTCGTCGTCCAGCGCGTCCAGCTCGGCCCTCGTCAGCGGGCGGCGCTCATTGCGCTCGTAGATCTCGTTCACGATCCTGTCCACGTCGGGGCAGTTGATCCGGATCTTGTCGTAATCGGACGGGTCGATCAGCTCGTCGCCGAGAAACAGTCTTACCTTAAATTCCATTGCCAACCCCTCCTTTCTCTTTTAAAATTGTTGCCGAATCGGGCAAAAAGTAATCCCCCGCCGGGCGGCGAGGGATCGTGGTGACCGGTATTCTTTTCATAAGCTCAGCTCCTTCTTTTTCTGCGGATCGGGTACGCCGCGCAGCAGCTCCGGCGCGTACTGGCTGACCCGGCGGTACAGGTTCTGGTAGTCCGCCTCCAGCTGCTTGGCCGCCAGCCGGTCGGTCAGCTTCTTTTCCTTGACCTGCTTGCTGAGGTCTGCCTTGTCGGCCTCCAGCTTGTCCACCTTACTTGTCAGACTTGCGTTCTCCTTCTGCAATTCCCGGTAGGCCTTCTCGTAGCCGCTCAGCGTCTCCTTGAATTTGGTCAGCTTGGGGAAGAGCTTTTTCAGCCGCTTCCGTATCTCTTCGATGTTCTTTTTGGCGGTGAAGGCGTTGGTCTCGTCCATGATCGCCAGCATGCCGCGCAGCTGCTTGTCCAGGTGCTCGGCCTCCTTGAAGAGCCGCGGCGGGATGTGGGTGCGGCCGGTGATGCTGGCGCTCTTGCCCCGTTCCAGGTCCGGGTATTTCTCCACCATGTACTGCCAGAAGCCGTCCTGCCACTCGGTCAGCTTTTTCTTGTTGCCCACGATCTCCTTGGCACTCAGCCGCCCGTCCTCCGTGATTGGGACAAAAGAAACGTGCATATGGGGCGTCTTCTCGTCCATATGCACGATGGCGGATATGAAGTTTTCCGGGGCGATCCGGCTCTGCAGGAAGCCCAGCGCGTGCTCGAAGTAGGCGCGGACTTCTTCCCGCTTCTTGCCCTCGAAGAATTCTGGGCTTGCGGTGATCAGCGTCTCCACCACCCGGACACTGTTGGAGCAGACCCGGGGACACTGACAATCCTTGATCCTCGCCTCCGCCTGGGCGCGGTACTTGTCCTGCGGCTCGACCAGGTGGAAGTTGAATTTGGATCGGCTCAAATCCACGTCGGGATTGCTGGCGTAGGTCTCCTTGGTGCGCTCGTTGTGAGCCTCGATATTGCTGATCTCCGGCCCCTTGTACTTGGCGAAGCGCAGAATGCCGTATTGTGCCTTTGCCATCAGCGCCTCCTTTTCTTCCACACGACGTCGTAACCGAGCACGGCGGCAAACTCCACGATCTCGCGGTAGCTGAAGGAGCCGCGACGGAGCTTCTCGGAGAAGGAGACGATGGAATCAGTCCAACCATACTGTTCGCGCAAACGCTCCAGCACGATCGTCTCCGTAAGACTGCCGCGCAAAATCTGCTCAGAGATGTCATTGATGTTTTTCTTGGAATTTTTCATTTTCTTACCCTCATTTCTTTTTTTGATGTTGACTTAAAATTCTCCGTACGTTCGTACGTCATGGGATCAGCGCGTAGATGCCCACATAGCCCCGGACGCGGCGGCCGTTGACATAGAGGTTGTTGGTGCTCTCCAGATGGTATTCCGGCGCAAGCGCGGCCATCTGATCCAGAAAGCTCTTTTTGGCCAGCGGGAAATAGGCGTTTTCCTCGCACCACAGGACATACAGCTCGTACAGGCGCTGGGACGTAATGTCGTAATCCGCCTTGAAGCCGATGTAGCCCTCGGATTTGAGAAACTCCGTCACGTTGTTCCCCTCGGACACACTCTCCCGCATGTTCTCCCGGCTGCGCTCGCTGAGCGTGAAGCGAAAGTCGTTTCCCATCAGCCGCCGCAGCCCCTCCAGCGCCCAGAGAAAGATGCTGTCGATTTCGGCGATCAGCTTTTCGGAGAGAAAGGGATCATCCACCCGGTCGGCGGGCTTGTCCTTTACCGTCAGAATGATCTGCCGGCGGAAGAAGCCGACACTGCGGTCATAGCGGGATTTCAGCGCCCCGTTTCCAAAGCCGATGAAGCGTACGTACATGGTGCCCTGGTAGCTCTGCTTGCCCTTCTTCTCCAGGTCCATGGGCAGTTCCGCCGTGATCAGGGTTTTGAGGATGTTCGTGTCCGGCAGTGCCTCCATCTTCATGTCGTCGTCCACCATCAGCAGCCCGTATTCCAGATCGGCGCGGGCAAAGGGGCTGGTCTCTACCTTGGCGATGCTGCCGCTGTACATGTTGATGCCCAGCAGCGCCGACAGCACGATCCCCACGCGGGACTTGCCCTCACCGCCCTTGCCCACCAGCATCAGCATTTTCTGCGCCTTGGTGCTGGGGATCAGGCAGTAGCCCATGAACTCCTGCAGGGTCAAAATGTCCTCCGGGATCAGCAGCTCCTCGAGAAAGCGCAGCCAGCGCTCCGGCTTTGGCGCGTCCGGGTCATAGTGTACCGGCAGCCGATTCAGGCAGAAGTCCTTGCTTTCCTCAAAGCGGCCGTCCAGAAACAGCGTGCCGTTGGCAACATGGATGCGGTCGTGGTAGATGGGCAGCGGCGGGGAGAAGCACTCCGAACGCAGGGCTTCCAGCAGATTGCTGACCTTCTTGGAGACGCCGGTACGCACATAGGGCTTGATCATCTGATAGATCTCGCTTTTCAAACGGCTCTCGTCCGTGACCTTGCCGTCCCGGGTGAAGAAGGTCTCGTGGATGCAGAGCATAGGATGGCTCTCCCGAAAGCATTCACAGAAGCCCACTTCGTCGATCTTCCCGTTGCCGTCCAGCCAGATCGGCGCAGGCTCAGAAGATGTCGTCATATGCGATCACCTCCTTCTGCAGAACGCGCTCGTAGTGATCCAGCACGCCGCCGGTCAGGTAGGCGATCTCATCCGCCTTCTGCTGCTCTGTACCCCCGGAAAGCAAATCTGCCAGACCTACGATGAAATCGTACATCTGGCAGTTTTGCGCATATTCCGTTGTGATGGGATCGTCCATGGTCTGCGGCGCGGTCAATCGCTTTTGCCGGTGAAGTTGAACTTCCATCTGCAACAGCACATCATGACAGCGATGGGCCGGATCGGGCGGCTTGGGTGGTGCGGGCGAGGTCGCTAGCTCGACTCCGTTTCCGAAGTCCTCGACTAGCTTTTCCGCCGCTTCCGGCAGCGACAGGTTGAAGAACTTGGCGGTGAAGTCGATGACGTCTCCGTCCTCTCCGCAGCCGAAGCAGTGAAACCGATCGTCCAGCTTCATGCTGGGGTTGTGATCGTCGTGGAAGGGACACAAGGCCATCCCATGACGGTTTACTGTCAGCCCATAGTGTTCCGCCGCCTCGCGGGCTGTGACGAGGCTTTTGACGCTTTTGAAGTCAATCATTTGTTTACCTCCTTTTTTGTGCTCGGAAAAGTGAGAGCAGTTGTTTAAAATCGGATTTCTCACTTTTCCGGTTTGGAGGCAGGCAAGAAAAAAGGACCTGAACCCTGTACGCACGTACAGATCGATTCAAGTCCTTTTCGTTTTAACCATTGTGGCCCGCTTACACCTCCCTTCACGCGGGCGGAAAAGAATTTGGCTTTTGCCTGTTTCCGCCCAATTATACGAAAAAAACCTTTACGGGAGGCTGAAATCGACACTTCTGCATTTTTGCAGGCGGGGTTTCGCCAGAAATTGCAGATTTGCAATTTTGGGCATAAAAAAAGACCCGGAATCATCGGTACGAACGTACGGATGATTCCGGGTCAGGTGTTGTTTTCGGGAAGGTATTCGACTACATCCTGTAAATCACATTGCAGGATCTTGCAGAGCGCATCCAGCGTATTCGTTGAGACGGACTCTCCGGCCTTCATGCGCCGGATCGTGGAGCTGCTGATCTGTCCCTTGACCTGCAGCGTATAGGTTGTCGCGCCTGTTCTTGCCATGGTGCGCCACAGCGGGGCGTAGGAGATCAAACAGCATCCCTCTCTTTCCTCTTGCATTATCACCATTATTGCCTATAATGATGACAATGTGTTATAGGCAATAATGCCTATATAAAGAGGGAGAGAAAGAGATGGACTACTATGGCTACGCGTACTTTGTGGAGCGCCCTCGCAGGATCGAAGATCTGATGGTGCCGCACCTGATCGAGCTGGAGCGCCCCTACCGGATCGTCACAGAGATCCAATTACCGGCGATCGATTATGAGAATTTCATCACCGACATGCTGGCCGACCGCCAGTTTATCGAGGACCACGGCCGCCGCTGTAAAAAGGGCGAGGTCTGGGACTGCCTGCTTGTCCGCCGCAGAGGCCAGCCCAATGGCGTCCTTGTCATGCCGGAGGACGGCTGCTTCGTCGGCTGGGCGGCGTATTGTTGCGAAGGATTCAGGTAGTCCCATTTCCTGCCTTGTTTACTTCTTTGGTGATAGTAGCCTAGAGGCACACCTCTCTTATGCTTTTTTGTGAAGTAGGTCCAATGTGTCTAATTGAAGAAATTGTTCCAATGACCCATAACGTGCTCTGGTAGCACAAAGATCAGCCACGGAAGTAATATCGAGTTCTGCAGCTAACCAGAGATCATCCACAGTAATTGGCTTCCCATCAGGACCATCGATCTGGTCTCTCCGGGGTATGGCATCTAACCCATATTCGTCATCTTGGAAGCAGTCGAAGTCATCTTCAACTTTAAATAAATGCATTAGATCGTCAATGCCAAGCCAACCATGTGCATTAAACAGGAAGAGCTTCTTCTGCTGAAGATCAGTAAGCAATTCCTGTGCAGATTCCAAAAGGTCAACAAACTGCTTTTTCCATCGAGTCTCGGTGATTTCACTCAGTGAAGTGAATCTGAAAGAAGGAGGAGAAATCGGATTCCCATATAACCTTAACCATTCCGCTTCTCCAAGGTATTTTCTCATGAATCTGCTTGTGTCTGAAACTGTGAATACACATTGCGCGGAAGAAACCTCAATCTGATAGTACTCGCACAGTTCTGGAGCGTCATATCCAAAAGATTCTCCATAGATTACAAGTTGCCCGTGGTCATTATCAGCACTAAGGCGCCTACCATAGTAGCGGGTATCACCACACATCTGATGCACATATCTAGCCTTGCGTTCAGTGTATTCCTTTAGTTTGGTAACCTCGATCAGCAAGTCGGGGTTATCACAAGGCTGAGTATCGTGGTATTTCTGATGGAAATAATTATCGCTATACAAATGCTTATCTCCGTCTCCCGTCAGCTGGAAGATATCATATGCGCTGCCGCCATCTAGTTCTATACGATATTGCTCAGAAGGATCCGCTTTGCTCCGAACAATCATCTCGCTAATGTAATTGTATTTATCGGGATGGTAACGTTCGTGGAGGGAAATATCGGAACACTCAGCATCGACGCAGTAAGGTGTGATTTTGGGAGAGTCTTCTTTATATGACGTTGAAGAATATGGATAATAGTAAGAACATAATTCGCTTTTGCTGTCCCCGCGCAGGAGATTGAGCGTAGGCATCTTGTGGTTACTGAGCACTACGTTTAGGGTGTTTACAGCAAGCTTGTCATGAAGTGCCTGAATGATTACCAAATCACGTAGGTTATATGGGTTCAACGGTGCCATCGGATAAAGATTCAGGGCCAAGTTAGTTTCACTCTCCGTCATTTGAAGAGCGACGCAAATTGCAATAATTACATCCCGTTTTCGAGTTGCCTGCGTTTGATTGATGATCTTTGTAAGAGTGCTGACGTCCATTCCGAGAATACCGGCAAGCGTGGAGCGGTTAAACCGGCGCACCTCGCAGTCATAATATTTGTTGCGGAGATCACGGATTTTCTCGTTGATAAAGGAGGAAAAATCTGTTTGCGACTCTTCCATTGCTGCGGCTATCAATTTAGAATAGTCATACGTAGGCCGGCTGGCAAAAGGCCTACGGGAATAGTTATTATGTTTCATCGTAAGGTTTTTCCTTTCGGTGAGTATAGGTTATCACGTTTTTTAGTATAAGCCCAACAAATCGTGTGGTCAAACAAAAAGCGGGTAATAATAACCAGATTTTCATTGAGAAAGGCAGAAGCCCTGATGGGGAGGCATTCCCATCAGGGCTCCTGCCTTAGAGCGGCTCAGATCTCCATTGCGGGGCCGGCGAGACTCAGGTTTGTCTCAAGCTTGAGACAACCATCCTCGCCAATCCGGAGAATCACGACGTTTTCTCCGTACTTAACTGTGAGGCACTTCTCAACCGCGTTCAGGTGGAAGTCCACCTTGCTGAAAATCTTTTTCAAAGTTTCCATTTTTAAATCTCCTTGTCGGGTGAAAAAATTTTTGTGTGACGTCGTTCAAGGCCTCGGAATTCCGGCTGGAGCCCGGAGTCCCTTTCGACGACCGCAAGCATAGTATACAGCCTTATGATATCTTTTTCAACGAAATATCGGGTAATAACTACCCGACTTTAGTCAGGGGCAAAACAGTAGCTGATAGCTTATGCACCCCGCCCCCATAAAGTCCCCCAAATGCATCCGTACAAAGGATTTCCTGGCAAACCCCGACAGAATGCTGCGAATTCTTCTGGATGAGCGCTGACAGTTACTTTTCCAGAAGAAGAAAACCACCACCACAGATAAAACCGAGATGGCATCACATAAAAAGAGAGTCGTTTATACCACAGGTTTCTTTACAACGGGAACTTGACGTGTTATCATGACGTCAGTAAAAAACAAGGGCAGCGCCCGGAAAGGAAAAAGACATGATTGCAGTTCGTTTCTCTTTGTCTTGGAAAAAGCACATGGAACAGCTCCAGTCCAGCTCTAATTATCTGGACCGTCTTTCCACGCGCTCATATAAGGCAAAGAAGAATCGAAATGTGATTTCATAACCCGCCCGGGGAATATCAGATAGATTCTGGCCGCTTGCCTTGTATGAGGTGAGCGGCTTTTTCACGTCCATTTACAGGAGAAAACAACATGATGGAAATTAAGGGACAAGTGAATACCGCAATTTGCTTTGCCAAGGTCATCGAGGACGAGGCTATCGAGCAGATCCGTCGTATGTGTGATTACGAGTTTACCGCGGGCAGCCGGATCCGCATCATGCCCGACGTCCATGCCGGCAAGGGCTGCACGATCGGAACGACCATGACCGTGAAGGACAAGGCGGTTCCCAACATCGTCGGTGTGGATATCGGCTGCGGCATGTACACCGTGAATCTTGGCCAGGTTGAAATCGACATGGAACAGATGGACGCCGCCGCGCACTTCATCCCCTCCGGGATGAACGTCTGGGAAGGCCGGAAAGAGCACTTCGACCTGCTGGATCTGCGCTGCTACCGTGGGCTGAAGGACGCCAAGCGTCTCGAGCGCAGCCTGGGCACCCTGGGAGGCGGAAACCACTTCATCGAGATCGACCAGGCCGCTGATGGCACGAAGTATCTGGTGATCCACTCAGGCTCCCGCAATCTGGGAAAGCAGGTGGCAGAGTTCTACCAGCGACTTGCCATCGATCTGAACAAAGGCAAGGAGGAGTACTTTGCCAAGCGGGATGCGCTGATTGCAGAGTACAAAGCCGCCGGCCGCCGGAATGAGATCCAAGACGCGTTGAAAGTTCTCAAGTGGGAGGCACGCGAGGCAGCGATCCCGGAGGATCTCTGCTTCGTATATGGTCCGTATCTGGAGAACTACCTCCACGATGTGGAGATCTGCCAGCGCTTTGCCCGCCGGAGCCGTGAGCTCATGGCCGAGATCATCCTGCAGCGGCTCGGCATCGAGGCGATCGACGCCTTCCACACGATCCACAACTACATTGACACGGACGAGATGATCCTCCGCAAGGGCGCTATCGCGGCGCACAAGGGTGAGAAGGTGCTGATCCCGATCAACATGCGCGACGGCAGCGTGCTCGCCATTGGCAAGGGCAATCCGGACTGGAATTACTCTGCACCGCACGGTGCCGGCCGTATCATGTCGCGTACTGCTGCAAAAGAGCGACTCAATCTGGACGAGTACCGCCGCGAGATGAAGGGTATCTATACCACCTCGGTCAACGAGGCCACACTGGATGAGGCGCCCATGGCGTACAAATCCTTATCTGACATTATCGACGTGATCCAAGAGAGCGTCGATGTGATTGAAGTACTGAAACCTATTTATAACTTTAAGGCCAACTGAGCCGGTTCCTTTCCGGCTCTGCGCCGGAACAGGAGCGTAAATGAAATGAATCGAATACCGGTCATCGACATGACCGCAACGGGTATCAACATCACCCGCCTTCGTGTAAACGCCGGTTTGACGGTGAAGGATCTCCAGGACATCTTCGGGTTCAGCACCCCGCAGGCCATTTACAAGTGGCAGCGCGGAACGACACTCCCGACGGTTGACAACCTTGTCGTCCTTGCAGCTGTGTTCGGCGTAAAGATCGATGACATTCTTGTTTTTCAAGGATGCGGAGTGATCCAAATTTCCGCATAAACAAAACCAGCCCAAAGGATTGGGCTGGCGTGGTCCCTTCGACTAACTGGTCAGGTCACCGCCCTTTCAAGGCGGCAATGCCGGGTTCAAATCCCGCAGGGATCACCATATATTCCGGATTGGTGTAATGGTAGCACGCCTGACTCTGACTCAAGAGGCCGTGGTTCGAATCCATGATCCGGAGCCATATATGGGTCTCATACAACGGTAGTATACCGGTCTCCAAAACCGGTCATTGTGGTTCGAATCCACAGGCCCGTGCCATGTAGCTCCGTGGTGAAGATGGCTATCACGCCTGACTGTCTATCAGGAGATCGCGGG
>CAMHMZ010000073.1 GCA_946186375.1 uncultured Clostridia bacterium | reverse complement strand
TTCCTCGTTCTATCCCTCGTTTTCCCTGTATTCCGAATTCCGCATTCCGAATTCCTCGCTAAATTCCCGTTTACCTCTCTGAAAACTGAAAACTGTCCTTGCCGGAAGGGGAGAAACATGGTATAATCGGCGGGCTTTGGAACAGGGGAGAGTTTGAGATGGACACAGAGATCAGAAAAAACAAAGAGCTCTTTGAAGAGATGCCGGTGCCGAAGGCCGTGATGACCATGGCCGTGCCGACGATCGTCGCCCAGCTCATCATCCTGATCTACAATATGGCCGACACCTTTTTCATCGGCCGGGCCAACGACCCCTATATGGTGGCCGGGGCCTCGCTGATCCTGCCGATCTTCAACGTCACCATCGCCGTGGCCAACATCGCCGGGGTCGGCGGCGGCACGCTGGTGGCGCGGCTGCTGGGCCGCTCGCAGGGCGAGGACGCGCGCCGTGTCGCCTCCTTCTCGCTGCGCTTTTCTGCGCTGGGCGGATTGCTGTTCGCTTTCCTCACGGCCGTTTTCATGACGCCGCTCCTGCGCCTGCTCGGCGCCAGCGACGAGACCTTCGCCTATGCCCGGCAGTACGCCTTCTGCGTCATCGTCATCGGCGCGGCGCCGACGGTGCTCGGCATGACGATGGGCAACCTCCTCCGAAACATTGGCTGCGCCCGGCAGGCGGGCTTCGGCGTGTCGATGGGGGGCGTCATCAACATCGTGCTCGACCCGCTGTTTATGTTCGTGCTGCTGCCGCGCGGCCACGAGATCCTCGGCGCGGGCATCGCCACGGCCCTGTCCAACATCCTCATCTGCTTGTATTTTTTCATCGTGATCGCCCGGCTGAAGAGCCCCGTGGTCACGCTCGCGCTCCGGGTGCCCATGCCGAAGGCAGAGCAGCTGCGCTCCTTCTTTGCCGTCGGTCTTCCGGCCGCCTCCGGGCCCTTCCTGTTCGATTTGGACTATATCGTGATCGACCGGCTCATGGCCTCCTACAGCGACACGGCGCTGGCCGCCATCGGGATCGTGCTGAAGGTGGAGCGCCTGCCGCTCAACGCGGGGATCGGGCTCTGCCTCGGCATGGTGCCGCTGTGCGCCTATAACTACGCCGCCGGGGATCTGAGGCGCATGGACGACATCCTGCGCTTCACGCGCCGCACGGGGCTGATGATCGCACTCGTGAGCATCGTGCTGTATGAGCTGTTCGCGCCGGACTTTGTGCGCCTTTTCCTGAACGACGCCGGGACGGTCGCCTACGGGGCGCAGTTCCTGCGCATCCGCGCCCCGGCCACGGCGGTGATGTTCCTCTGCTTTATTTACGTGCACTTCTTCCAGGCCGTGGGCCACGGCGGGAAGGCGCTGCTGCTCGTGCTGCTCCGCTGGGCGGTCGTGAACATCCCTATGCTCTTTCTGCTAAACGCCCTCCTGGGCATGCCCGGCGTCGTCTGGTCCCAGCTCGTCAGCGACAGTCTCGTGGCGCTCATATCCCTCCTCTATTACCTGCGCTTTCGCCGGAAAACCGTTTTATAAAAAAGGCCTGTCCCCAGAGTCGGGGACAGGCCTTTTTTGACCCGCTGCGCGCGGAAGCCGTTGAAGATGGGAACAGAATGTGATAAGATAAATTGAGTTCATATTATCCGGCGCGGATCGGGACAGCCCGGCCGCGCGGCGGCGACCGGAAAGGGAGCGGGACATATGTTGAAAAGCCACGAAAAATTCCATTCTGCCAACGGGAAGCGGCTCGTTCTCGTTGTGGACGACGAGGCGATCAACCGCGAGCTGATGGGGCTCATCCTCCAGGAGGAATATGAGCTCCTCTATGCCGCCGACGGGCAGGAGGCGCTTGAAAAGATCCGGGCGCATCGGGACGTGCTGTCGCTGGTGCTGCTGGATCTCATGATGCCCGTCATGCCGGGCAAGGAGGTGCTGCGGCAGATCAAGGCAGACGAGAGCATCCGCCACATCCCGGTCATCGTGCTGACGGCCGACCAGGACGCCGAGATCGAAAGCCTGAGCCTCGGCGCGACCGACTTTATTCCCAAGCCCTATCCCAAGGCCGGCGTCATCCTGGCGCGCGTGCTGCGCACGATCGAGCTTTCGGAGGATCGGCAGATCATCCAGTCCACCGAGCGCGATCCGCTGACGGGCCTGTATAACCGCGAATACTTTTACCGCTATTCCGAGCAGTACGACCAGCACCACAAGAGCACCGACATGGACGCCATCGTCATCAATGTCAACCACTTCCACATGATCAACGAGCGCTTCGGCACCGCCTACGGCGACGAGGTGCTGCGGCACATCGGCGAGCGCGTGCGCGACATGGTGCAGAACACGGGCGGCATCGTCTGCCGCCGCGAGGCCGACACCTTCATGGTCTACTGCCCGCACGGGCAGGACTACCGCGCCATCCTGGAAAGCGCCTCGGTGGGCCTGAGCGAGGACACGGGCGCCAACAGCCGCGTGCGGCTGCGCATGGGCGTGTATGCAAAGGTCGACAAGGAGCTCGACATCGAGCGGCGCTTTGACCGGGCCAAGATGGCCGCCGACACGGTGCGCAACAGCTTTACCAATCCCATTGGGCTTTACGACAGCACGCTCCATGAGCGCGAGCTCTATGCCGAGCAGCTGATCGAGGACTTTCACAAGGCCATCAGGGAAAAGCAGTTCAAGGTCTTTTACCAGCCAAAGTTCGATGTGCGGCCGGAGATCCCGGTGCTGGCGAGCGCAGAGGCGCTCGTCCGCTGGCAGCACCCGCGCCTCGGCATGATCAGCCCCGGCATCTTCATCCCGCTTTTTGAGGAAAACGGCCTCATCCAGACGCTCGACAACTACGTCTGGCGCACAGCGGCCGAGCAGATCCGCGCCTGGAAGGAGCGCTTCGGCTTTGCGGTGCCGGTGTCGGTGAACGTCTCGCGCATCGACATGTACGATCCCAAGCTCATCGAGACGCTGCAGGACCTCCTCGGCGACAACGGCCTGAGCCCGCGGGAGATGCTTCTGGAGATCACGGAGTCGGCCTATACGCAGGACTCCGAGCAGATCATCGGCATGGTCAGCCGCCTGCGTGAGCTGGGCTTCCAGATCGAGATGGACGACTTCGGCACGGGCTATTCCTCGCTGAACATGATCTCCGCCCTGCCCATCGACGCCTTGAAGCTCGACATGCAGTTCGTGCGCAACGCCTTCAAGGAGCGCAAGGACACGCGCATGCTCGAGGTGATCATCGATATCGCCGACTATCTGTCCGTGCCGGTGATCGCCGAGGGCGTGGAGACCGAGGAGCAGCTCAACGCCCTCAAGGCCATGGGCTGCGACCTGGTGCAGGGCTATTATTTCTCCCGCCCCGTGCCCGCCGAGGAGTACGAGCGCTTCGTCACCGAGCGGATGCGGCAGGAGGTCGCCCCCGCCGTGCAGAAGCGCGCCGAGAGGGGCCGCCGGAGAGACGAGGGCGGCCACAACGGCTTTGGCCGCATCGCCTACGCGCTCTCCCGCGGCTTTGAGAAGATCTATTACATCGATACCGAGAACGACCACTACGTCGAGTTCAGCTCCGACGGCCGGGACGAGGATCTGCAGATCGAGCGCAGCGGCGCCGATTTCTTCACCGATATGCGGCGCGGCATCGCGCGCCAGGTCTACGAGCCCGACCGGGAGCGCATGAAGCTCTGCCTGCAGAAGGACGTGCTGCTCACGCAGCTCAGGAGCGGGCAGCCCTTTGTCATGACCTGTCGGCTGCTGGAGGGGGACTCGCCGCGCTACTATACCCTCAAGGCAGTGAGAGCCAGCACGCATGACGATCACCATATTGTCGTCGGCGTCAGCAACGTGGACGCGCAGATCGCGGGCGAGCGCTTGCCCGAGGTCGAGCAGCGCCACAGCATCGACACCTATTCCCGCATCGCGCAGGCCCTGGCCAAGGACTATTTCAGCATCTACTATGTGGACACGCAGACCGATCGCTTCATCGAATACAGCTCCTATGAGGACTACGCGGAGCTGAACATCGAGAAGGACGGTGAGGACTTCTTCAATCTCAGCCGCAAAAACATCCGGCGCGTCGGACACCCGGACGATCTGCCGCACTTTCTCGAGGCCTTCACGAAGGAGAATATCCTGCGCGAGCTGAAGGAGAGCGGCAGCTTCATCATCAACTACCGCCTGCTCTTCGGCGGCGTGCCCACCTATGTCAGCATGAAGGCCACCAGCATGGGCGACGGGAACGATCACCACATCGTCATCGGCGTCAACAACATCAACGCCCGGATGCACCGCCGCCAGCGCTACGAGGCGGCCATGGAGGAAAACCGCACCTATCTGCGCATCGCCCAGGCCCTGGCCCGCGACTATTACAGCATCTATTACGTCAACATCGATACCGACGAATTCACCGAATACAGCTCGCACGGCGATGAGCAGGAGCTGCGCAGGGAGCGCAGCGGCAGCGACTTTTTCCAGGTCTGCGGCAGGGACACGCTGCGCCGCGTCTTCCAGGAGGACCGGGACAAGGCCCTGTCCGTCTGGGACAAGAAGAGACTCCTGCCGGAGCTGGAGGGCGACAACTCCTTCTCCGTGACCTACCGCCTCATCATCGACGGCGCGCCGGTCTATATCAACAACAAGGTGCGCAGCATGGACGACGAAAACGGCGAGCGGCACATCGTCATCGGCGTGAGCAACGTCGACGCCGAAATGCGCCGCGAGAAGGAACTGGCGCTGGCGCAGGAGCGCGCCAACCGCGACTCCCTCACCGGAGTCAAGAGCAAGCACGCCTACAGCGAGACCGAGCTCAAGCTCAACGAGGAGATCCGCGCGGGCACGGCGCAGCCCTTCGCCCTGGCCTTCTGCGACGTCAACGGCCTCAAGACGGTCAATGACTCGCTCGGCCACGCCGCGGGCGACGAGCTGCTGCGCAGAGCCGCCATGATCATCTGCAACATCTTCGACCACAGCCCCGTGTACCGCTACGGGGGAGACGAATTCGTCGCGCTGCTGCGCGGCCGCGACTATGATAACCGCGCCCGGCTCCTCGAGCAGCTCACGCGCGAAAGCCGCGAGCACGCCGCCAGCGGCGGCATCGTCGTCGCCTGCGGCATCTCGGAGTATGTCCCCGGACAGGACAGGGAGGTCGCGGAGGTGCTCAAGCGCGCGGACGCGGCCATGTATGTGGACAAAAACGCCATCAAGACGGCAGACTGAGCTTCATAAAGGAGAGACGGCGCTGTTTGCGCGGTTGACAGGGGACGGCAAAAAAGAGTATACTTTTTGCAGAAATCGGGCGACCGATCGCGGACAAAACATGTAAGGAGACGAGACAATGAAGTATATCATGGCGCTGGACTCCGGCACGACCAGCAACCGCTGCATCCTCTTCAACGAAAAGGGCGAGATGTGCTCCGTGGCCCAGAAGGAATTCACGCAGCTTTTCCCGCAGCCCGGCTGGGTGGAGCATGACGCGGGTGAAATCTGGCAGACGCAGCTGGCCGTCGCGCGCGAGGCGATGCGCAAGGTCGGCGCGAAGGCCGAGAACATCGCCGCCATCGGTATCACCAACCAGCGCGAGACCGTGGTCGTCTGGGACCGGGCCACCGGCCAGCCGATCTGCAACGCCATCGTGTGGCAGTGCCGCCGGACGGCGGACTTCGCCGAGGAGATGAAGGGCCGCGTACCCGGCATCGTGGAGCTGTTCCAGAAGAAGACCGGCCTCAAGTTCGACCCCTATTTCTCCGGCACCAAGATCCGCTGGATCCTCGACCACGTCGAGGGCGCGCGCGAGCGGGCCGAGAAGGGCGAGCTCTGCTTCGGCACGGTTGACAGCTGGCTCATCTTCAAGCTCACCAAGGGCCGCGTCCACGTTACGGACTATTCCAACGCCTCGCGCACGCTCCTCTTCAACATCAACACCCTCGAATGGGACGAGGAGCTCTGCCGCATCCTTGACATCCCCATGTCCATGCTGCCCGAGGCCAAGCCCTCCAGCTGCATCTACGGGGAGACCGATCCCGAATTCTTCGGCGGCCCCGTGCTGATCGCGGGCGCCGCGGGCGACCAGCAGGCCGCGCTCTTCGGCCAGACCTGCTTCAACGAGGGCGACGCCAAGAACACCTACGGCACCGGCTGCTTCATGCTGATGAACACCGGCAACAAGCCCGTCTTCTCCAAAAACGACCTGCTCACCACCATCGCCTGGGGCCTTGACGGCAAGGTCACCTATGCGCTGGAGGGCTCGGTCTACGTCGCGGGCGCCGCGATCCAGTGGCTGCGCGACGAGATAAAGATGATCGACGGCGCGCCGGACTCCGAGTATTTCGCCACGCGTGTCAAGGACACGAACGGCTGCTACGTCGTGCCCGCCTTCACCGGCCTCGGCGCGCCCTACTGGGATCCCTACGCCCGCGGGGCCATCGTCGGGCTGACGCGCGGCGTCAACAAGTATCACATCATCCGCGCCACGGTGGAGTCTCTGGCCTTCCAGACCTATGACGTGCTGCACGCCATGGAGCTCGACTCCGGCCGCCGCCTTGGAAGCCTCAAGGTCGACGGCGGCGCCTCGCGCAACGATTTTCTGATGCAGTTCCAGTCCGATATCATCCAGTCCACCGTGCTCCGCCCGAGCTGCGTGGAGACGACGGCGATGGGCGCGGCCTATCTGGCGGGCCTGGCCGTGGGCTACTGGAAGAGCAAGGAGGACGTGCTGGCCAACTGGTCGGTCGACCGGGAATTCAAGCCCGAAATGGACGACGAGCAGCGCACGAAGGAGCTTACCGGCTGGCACCAGGCCGTCCGCGCCACCCTCGGCTGGGCGAAGTAACAGGGATGCCGCGCTGCGACAATTCGGAATTCGGAGTTCGGAGTTCGGAATGAAGGAAACCAAAGGATTTGCGCGGAAATTGACGTTACCATCGTAGGGGGCGATGCCCTCATCGCCCCGTGCGGCGCAATCAGAATAATAAACAAATCCCCGGCGAAAACGTAATGATCTGCGAATTCGCCGGGGATTTTCGTATGTTTTCAATTGCCTCTGCCGGGCCGTCGAGGGCGCCGGCCCCTACGAAAAGAGGCTGCGCCCCCGTAGGGACGAGCATTGCTCGTCCGCCGAGCCTGCACCGTGTCCGCGGGCGGCTGATAGCCGCCCCTACGGTGTCAGTCCCTAAAGGACCAGGCGCTTCGCGCCGTCGCTGAGCCTCAGCGAAGAATCTTAAGATCCTTCGACTCGCTTCGCTCGCTCAGGATGACGCCGTAGGGGCGGCTATCAGCCGCCCGCGGATATCGTACAGACTCGGCGGGCGGCTGATAGCCGCCCCTACGGCATCCTTTCAAACGCAGCGATAAACTGCCGTTTCTCTTTCTGAAAACTGAAAACTGGCTTCTGAAAACTACCACCCCGCTTTCCGTCCGCCGCGTCTTGGCAAAGGCGGAGAGATATGCTATACTGTTTATTTAGTTGTAAAAACACGGAGGCGGGGCCATGGAACGCAGACAGTATATCGACGCGGGGAAGATCGTGAACACGCACGGCGTGCAGGGCGAGGTGAAGATCGAGGTCTGGCTCGACGACGCGCAGCTGCTCAGGCGCTGCGGGCGCGTCTATCTCGGCGGCGAGGAGAAAAAATTCCTCTCCGCGCGCGAGCACAAGGGCTTTCTGATCGCGCGCCTCGCGGGCGTGGAGGACGTGAACGCCGCCATGGCGCTCAAGGGCCGCGTCGTGCAGATCGACCGCGCGGACGCGAAGCTGCCGAAGGGGAGCTTCTTTCTGCAGGACATCCTCGGCGCCGACGTCGTCACCGAGAGCGGCGAGAGCGTGGGCGTGCTGCAGGACGTGCTGGAGCTGCCCGGGCACCGGGTCTACGTGGTGCAGGGGGAGAGCGAGCACCTCATCCCCGCCGTGCCGGAATTCATCCGCGAGACGGACGTCGACGCCGGGCGCATCACCGTGCGCCTCATTGAGGGGATGTAAATGTACAGGATCGATATCATGACGCTCTTCCCGGACACGGTCGGCGCCGTGCTGCACGAGAGCATCCTCGGCCGCGCGGTAAAAAAGGAGCTGCTGGAGCTCAACTGCTGGCAGATCCGGGACTATACGGAGAACAAACAAAAGCAGGTCGACGACTATCCCTACGGCGGCGGCTGGGGCTGCGTGATGATGGCCCAGCCGCTCAAGAGCTGTCTCGAGGCCGTGTGCGCCGCCTCCGGCGAGCGCCGCCGCCGCGTCATCTACCTCAGCCCCCAGGGGCCGACCTTCACGCAGGAGACGGCCCGCCGCCTGCAGCGGGACTACGATCAACTCGTGCTGGTCTGCGGCCACTACGAGGGCGTGGACGAGCGCTTCATCGAGCAGTGCGTGGACGAGGAGCTCTCGCTCGGCGACTTCGTGCTCACCGGCGGCGAGATCGCGGCCATGGCCGTGGCGGACGCGGTGTGCCGCCTCGTGCCGGGCGTGCTGGCCGACGAGCAGTGCTATATCGGCGAGAGCCACTGGGACGGGCTCTTGGAATACCCGCAGTACACCCGCCCGGAGACCTGGGAGGGCCGCAGCGTTCCCGAGGTGCTGCTGCAGGGCGACCACCAGAAGGTGGAGCGCTGGCGGCGCCGGGAGCAGATCGCGCGCACCATGCGCAAGCGCCCGGACATGTTCGAGAAGCTGCGTCTGACGGAGAAGGAAGACCTCAAACTCCTCGAGGAAGTGCGCAAGGCGCAGGGGAGAGCGCAGATGACAGAGCCCGTCACGTACCGCCCGGCGACGGAGGAGGATCTGCCGGCGCTGCTTCGCATCACGGCCGAGGCGCAGGCGCTCCTCAAAAAGCGCGGCGTCGACCAGTGGCAGGATGGCTACCCCAACGCGGCGGCCTTCCGCTTTGACATGGAGCGGGGCGAGAGCTTCGTCGTCCTCCACGGGGAGGAGATCGCGGGCTTCTTCACGCTCTCGACGCGCGAGGAAGCGAGCTACGCCTCCATCACGGACGGCAAATGGTCGTCCGACAGGCCGTACTGCGTGCTGCACCGGGCGGCGGTGGCCGCGCGCTGGCGCGGCACGGGGCTGGCGGACAGGCTGATCGCCTGCGTGGAGGAGCGTGCGCGCGCGCTCGGCCTCGGCTGCATCCGCACGGACACGCACCGCAAAAACAAGGCCATGCAGCGCCTGCTGCGCGAGCACGGCTTCCGCTATCGCGGCAACGTCGCCGTGCGCGTAGGCGAGGGGCACGATAACGCCCGCCAGGCCTATGAGAAGCTGCTGAAGAAGTAGTTTTCAGTTTTCAGAATTCAGTTTTCAGAGTAGAGTTTGTGAAGTAGGGTACAATATGGTATTGACCGATTACAGTGAGATCCGCGCACTGCTGGCCCGGCACGGCTTTCGCTTTTCCAAAAGCCTCGGGCAGAACTTCCTCACGGCCGACTGGGTGCCGCGGCGTATCGCGGAGGAGGCCGGACTCGACGGGGGGACCGGCGTCGTGGAGATCGGCCCGGGCGTCGGCTGCCTCACGGCGGAGCTCTCCGGGCGCGCGGGCCGCGTCGTGTCCGTGGAGCTCGACAAGGCGCTGCGGCCCGTCCTGGCCGAGACGCTCGCCGGGCGCGAGAACATCGAGCTCGTCTTCGGCGACGCGCTGAAGATGGATCTGAAAAAGCTCGCGGCGGAGAAGCTGCCGGGGCTGCGCCCGGTCGTCTGCGCCAATCTCCCCTATAACGTCACGACGCCGCTTCTGACCGCCATCCTTGAGGCGGAGTGTTTTGAGACCGTCACCGTCATGATCCAGCGCGAGGTGGCGCGGCGCATCTGCGCCGGGCCGGGCAGCGGCGACTACGGCGCCTTCGGCCTCTTCGTACAGTGGCACTGCGAGACGGAGCTCCTTTTCGACGTGCCGCCGAGCTGCTTCGTGCCGCAGCCGAAGGTGACCTCCTCCGTCATCCGCCTGACGCGACGCGCGGCGCCGCCCGTTCAGGTGTCGGACGAGGCACTGCTGTTTCGCGTCATCCGCGCGGCCTTCAACCAGCGGCGCAAGACGCTGGTCAACGCGCTCTCCTCGGGCCTCGCGCTCGACAAGGAGACGGCGGCAAAAGCCGTCGAAAACGCGGGCTTTGACGCGCGCGTGCGGGGCGAGGCGCTCGACCTTGTCGGATTTGTTCAAATCACGGAGGAAATCCGTCGAATGCAAAGCGTCGATTTGTGAGGAAAATGTATTGATTTTTTCCTGTCTCCTGTGGTACTCTAATCAGTGGCAAAAAGTTCTTGCCAAAGCATAAATTGATTAAAATTTTTTATAGAAAGGAACGAACACATGAGCAAAAAGTATGTGTACCTCTTCACCGAGGGCAACGCCCAGATGCGCGAGCTGCTCGGCGGCAAGGGTGCCAACCTCGCCGAGATGACCAACATCGGCATGCCCGTCCCCCAGGGCTTCACCATCACCACCGAGGCCTGCACCAAGTACTATGAGGACGGCCGCAAGATCAACGATGAGATCATGGCCGAGATCATGCAGTACGTGGAAAAGATGGAGGAGATCAACGGCAAGAAGTTCGGCGACCTGAACAACCCGCTGCTCGTCTCCGTCCGTTCCGGCGCCCGCGCCTCCATGCCCGGCATGATGGACACCATCCTGAACCTCGGTCTGAACGACGACGTCGTCGCCGCCATGATCAAGGGCAACCCCGACCCCAAGTTCGAGCGCTTCGTTTACGACTCCTACCGCCGCTTCATCCAGATGTTCTCCGACGTCGTCATGGAAGTCGGCAAGAAGTACTTTGAGCAGCTGATCGACCCCATGAAGGAGCGCAAGGGCGTGACCTACGACGTCGAGCTGACCGCCGCCGACCTCAAGGAGCTGGCCGAGCAGTTCAAGGCCGAGTACAAGAAGCAGCTCGGCGAGGACTTCCCCTCCGACCCGAAGGTGCAGCTGTACGAAGCCATCCGCGCCGTGTTCCGTTCCTGGGACAACCCGCGCGCCAACGTCTATCGCCGTGACAACGACATCCCCTACTCCTGGGGCACTGCCGTCAACGTCATGCCGATGGTCTTCGGTAACCTGAACGACAACTCCGGCACCGGCGTCGCCTTCACGCGCGACCCCGCCACCGGTGAGAAGAAGCTGATGGGCGAGTTCCTCACCAACGCCCAGGGCGAAGACGTGGTCGCCGGTGTGCGCACCCCGATGCCCATCTCCCAGATGGAGGAGAAGTTTCCCCAGGCCTACGCCGACTTCATCGACGTGTGCAACAAGCTGGAGGAGCACTACCGCGACATGCAGGACATGGAGTTCACCGTTGAGAACGGCAAGCTCTACATGCTGCAGTGCCGCAGCGGCAAGCGCACCGCGCAGGCCGCTCTGAAGATCGCCTGCGACCTCGTGGACGAGGGCATGATCGACGAGAAGAAAGCCGTCTCCATGATCGACCCGCGCAACCTCGACACCCTGCTGCACCCGCAGTTCGATGCCGGCAAGCTCAAGGCCGCCACGCCCATCGGCAAGGGCCTGGGCGCTTCCCCCGGCGCTGCCTGCGGCAAGATCGTCTTCTCCGCTGAGGACGCCAAGGAATGGGCCGCCCGCAAGGAGAAGGTCGTTCTGGTCCGTCTCGAGACCAGCCCCGAGGACATCGAGGGCATGAAGGCCGCTCAGGGCATCCTGACCGTGCGCGGCGGCATGACCA
>CAMHMZ010000072.1 GCA_946186375.1 uncultured Clostridia bacterium | reverse complement strand
CAGAACACAAATTTTCTCGGGATCCGCTCTTGCCGATTTAATCATCGTTTACCTAAAAAACCGGCTGAGAAAAAGCAAGCTTTTTCTCAGCCGGTTTTTTACAAAGATCACTTGATCTCGAGGCTGCGCTTGGCGGGGATGGTCTCCTGCTTCTTGGGCATGGTCAGCGTCAGAATGCCGTCGGTGTAGGCGGCCTCGATGCCGTCGACGTTCACGCCGGAGACGTCAAAGCTGCGGCTGTAGGAGCCGTAGAAGCGCTCGCGCTTGATGAAGTTGGGGCGCTCTTGCTTGTCGTCGGCCTTGTGCTCGGCGCTGATGGTCAGCACGTCGTTCTCGACGTCGATCTTGATGTCCTCCTTCTTGAAGCCGGGGAGCTCCGCTTCGAGCTTGTAGGCGTCGCCCGTGTCGATCACGTCGGTACGGAAGGCACTCAGCGTGTTGGAGCCGCCCCAGAAGCTGCGCTCCATATCCTCCAGCTCACGGAAGGGGTCAAAGTTCATCATATGACGGGTGTGACGGTCAAAAGGAATCAGTTCAAACATTTTGATAACCTCCATTCAGTATTTTAACACATTCTTGGCGAAACATTCATTTCTTTCGTTTCTTTCTGTATATAAAATACCGCTCAGAAGTTAAGAAATATAGCATATTTTATGAACAAATTATGAACTTTAGCACTTATCGTCTAAGAGTGCTAATTTGCTGTTCAGAGATCGATCTGCTCGAAGCGCCGCTGCGAGAGGCGGACGGCGCGCAGTGTGACGAGGGCGGAGACGGCCGCGCAGCCGAGGAAGACCCAGAGCTGCTTTTGGAGCGCCGCGCCGTCCGTGCCGGCGAGAAAGCCCAGCCCCGGCAGGTGCGGGAGGATTTCGAGGAGCGTGATCAGCACGAAGGTCGTCACAATGAAGCTGATGAAGGGGACGCCGAAGCGCCAGGCCGTCTTGAAAAAGCCCGCGATAAAGAGCCGGTTGAAGAGCGCGAAGATCAACAGCGCCCCGCCGAGCAGGGTCAGATTGGGCGGCAGCAGCGCCGAGGCCGCGTATACCGGCACGGCGCTGAACACGGTCAGCCGCAGCAGCGCGAAGACGCCCATCGCCAGAAAGCCCAGCAGCTCGAAGAGGAGCGCCGTGCGGAATTTGGCCGACACGACATCGCGCTTGCGCACGGGCAGGAGCGCGGAATAGAGGATGTCGTTGTTCTCCCGCGCGTTCTGATAGGAGTGGAAGATGCCGAAGCAGATGAAGAAGGCGCCGACGAGGCCCGGATAATTTGGGATGAGCAGCATCGCCGCAAACAGCAGAAACAGCGGCGTCAGGATTGAGGTGGAGAGCCGGAGCTCCTTTTTCAGCCATTTCATGCCTTGCCCTCCTTTTCCAGATGGATCATGATCTGCTCGACGCCGGGCGTCTCCGGGGCGCAGCCGGCAAAGAGCGCGGCGCTCTCCGCGCGGATGAGGAGCGTGCTCCCCTGCCGGTCGATGCACTCGCCGAGCACGGCTTCGCGCTGCGCCTCAGACAGGCCCTCCGGCGCGCGCAGCAGCCGGTAGCCCGCGGCAAAGCCGTCCATGGGCTCGGAGGCCAGGATCCGGCCATTGCGGATATAGGTGATGTCGTCGGCACACTTTTCCAGGTCGCCGATCACATGCGTGGAGAAGAGGATCGCCACACCCTCCTCCCGCGCCAGGCGCAGGAAAAGCTCCAGCAGCTCCTCGCGGGAGACCGGGTCGAGCCCGCTGGTCGGCTCGTCGAGGATCAGAAGCTCCGCGTGATGCGAGAGGGCCAGGGCGAGGTTCATCTTGACCTTCATGCCCTCGGAGAGCTGCTCGGGCGTCTTGTGGGGATCGAGCGCGAAGCGGGCGGCGCAGCGCTTGAAGGCCTCGTCGTCCCAGCTCGTGTAGAAGCTTTTTGTCACGTCGACGAGCGTCGCGATCTTTTTGCGCTTGAAATAGCTCACGGCGCCCCCGGCATAGCCGATGCGCTGGCGGATCTCGAGCTCGTGCTCCTCCAGCGGCAGGCCGAAGAAGCTGATCTCACCCGCGGAGGGGTGCACGAGGTGTAGGAGAGACTTGAGCGTGGTGGTCTTGCCCGCGCCGTTGCGGCCGATGAAGCCCATGATGCGCCCCGCCTGCACCTCAAAGCCGACGTCCTGCAGCCGGAAGGCGGGATACTCCTTGCAGAGGCCCCTGACGGAGAGAACAGGCGTCATCTCTCTCCCTCCTCTCCGAAGATCCGGGCGGCCAGCTCCGCGAACTGCCCCTTCGGCGGGATCGCGAGGCCGCGCTTCTCGTCCCCGAGGATCAGCACTGTGTCGCCCGGCTGGATGTTGAATAGTTCGCGGGCCTGCTTGGGGATCACGATCTGCCCCTTCTCCCCCACCGTCGCCGTCCAGGCGTGAAGTCCCTTGGGTCTCATAAAAATCGCCTCCTGCAGTATGATTTGTTATACTTATCATACTACAGGAGGCAATGCTTGTCAAGGATACGAGGGAGAGTTTTTAGTTTTTAGTTTTCAGTTTTTAGGAGAACGATAAAGAAGAGTTTAGCGACGAATTTGGAAAGCGGAGTTCGGAATGAAGGAAACGAAGGACAGCGCGAGGAAATTGACGTTCGCGTCGTAGGGGCGGCTATCAGCCGCCCGTCAAACCAGTACCGTGTCCGCGGGCGGCTGATAGCCGCCCCTACGACATCCTTTCAAACTGAGCAATAAACTTCCGTTTCTCTTTCTAAAAACTAAAAACTGAAAACTAAAAACTATTCATCACAGCGCGCGGGGGACGGCGTCTGGTTCGATGGGGCAGACGTAGCCGCCCGCGCGCTCGGCAAATTCCGCTCTGGCCGCATGGAGCGTGTCCGGCTGCGTCAGCAGGTCGATGGCCGCGCCCGCGAGCGCCTTGCCTGCGAAGAGAAGCCCCCTGTGCGCCAGCTCGCTTTTCCCGCAGGCGACGATCTGCCAGGAGTGCCCCGGCACGTCCGCAGGCCAGACGGCGACGTTGAGCTGCCCTGTCGGCGTCAGCTGGCTCACGTCGCCGACGTCCGTGCTGCCGGGCAGGAACACCTCCGCCGAGTAGGGCGGCATCAGAAAATCGCAGACGGGGCGCGCGCCGTTATCGCTGAGGGCGAGCACCTGCTTTCTGATCTCCCGGTCGTGCGCCGCGCCGGTGCCGGGCAGGTCTCCCGGTGGACAGCTCGCCTTGAGCGCGGCGTAAAAGGCTTCCTCCTCCGGCGGACAGACCGGCACGCCGAGTGCCTGCATATTCTCATAGAGAAGCTTTTCCAGCGTGAAATTCGGCAAAAGCTCCGCCGTGCCGTCGATAAAGACGCGCTCGAGCTTCGTCTCCGTCATGAGCGCCGCGCCGCGCGCGATATCGTCCACGCGCTTCTGCAGGGCCGCAGCCCCGGCCACCTTCGCCGCGCGCACCATGTACAGCACCGCCGCCTTTGCCTGCACGACGTTCGGCGAGACGCCGCCTGTGTCCGTGATGGCGTAGTGGATGCGGCAGTCGTCCGTCATGTGCTCGCGCAGAAACTGCACGCCGACGTTCATGAGCTCCACCGCGTCGAGAGCGCTGCGGCCGAGATGCGGCTCGCCCGCGGCGTGCGCGGCCAGGCCGGTAAAGCGGTAGAGCACCTGGATGCAGGCGTTGTTGCTGCCGGTGACGGTCTGGTTGGCGTCGCCCGGATGCCAGCTGAGCGCCGCGTCGAGCTGTTTCCACAGCCCCTCGCGCGCCAGAAAGGCCTTGGAGGCGCAGCCCTCCTCGCCGGGGCAGCCGAAGAAGATCACGGTGCCCGGCGCGCCGCTGAGCTCCAGATAGCGCTTGACGGCGCAGGCCGCCGCGAGCGAGCCCGCGCCGAGGAGATTGTGTCCGCAGCCGTGCCCGCTGCCGCCGGGGAGAAGCGGCTGCGGCTCCGCAGCGCCCGCTCTCTGGCTCAGACCGGACAGCGCGTCGAACTCGCCCAGGATGCCGATTACCGGCCCGCCGCTGCCGAAGGAGCCGCAGAAGGCCGTCTCGATGCCGCCGAGCTTCTCCGTGACGGTAAAACCGAGCTCCTTCAGCCTCTTGCAATACAGCGCCGCCGCCCTGTGCTCCTTGAGCGAGAGCTCCGGGTTCTCCCAGATCTCATCGGAGAGTGCGGTAAAAACGGCGCTCTGTTCGTCGATGGCCGCCAGCGCGGCCCGCTTCCGTTCGTTCATTGACTGCACCTCATAAAGAAGGCTCCGCTGAGCGGAGCCTTCCTCTTTCTCATCTGTGATTCGTCCGCCGGTCAGTAAAGGACCTTGCTGAGAAAATCTCTGCAGCGCGGGTTTTTCGGGTGGTTGAACACCTCGTCGGGCGTTCCCTCCTCCGCGATCACACCGTCGTGCATGAAGATGACCCGGTCGGCGACTTCTTTTGCAAAGCCCATCTCATGCGTGACGATCACGGAGGTCATGCCGCTCTTTACCAGATCCCGGATCAGATCGAGCACCTCGCCCACCATCTCGGGATCAAGCGCCGAGGTCGGCTCGTCGAAGAGCATGACGTCCGGCTCCATCGCCAGGGCGCGGATGATCGCGACGCGCTGCCGCTGCCCGCCGGAGAGCGTGGAGGGGTAGACGTCCGCTTTATCCTGCAGTCCGATCCGCTCCAGCAGCTCCATGGCCTTCGCGTTGGCCGCCTTGACGATATCCTCCGGCGTTTTATCAACGCTCTCGCCGCGTTTCTTCGCTTCCTTCAGCCTCTGCCTGCCGATCTTGATCGGGGCCAGCGTGATGTTTTCCCTGACGGTCTTATTGTTGAAGAGATTGAAGGATTGAAAGACCATCCCCATTTTCTGCCGTCCGAGATTGATATCGATCCCGTTTTCCCGGTAGATCTTTTCCAGCTCGGTCTT
Source organism: uncultured Clostridia bacterium (assembly GCA_946186375.1). Lineage (GTDB taxonomy): Bacteria > Bacillota > Clostridia > Oscillospirales > Oscillospiraceae > Limivicinus. The sequence continues at coordinate 6,913 of CAMHMZ010000072.1, read as the reverse complement.
GTATGCGTTTCCCTCCGCGCGCGGGTGCTTTTCCTTCAGAAGATCCTCGTCCTTGATCTTTTTGATCGCCCCGGCGTCGTCCAGGCCTTCGCTCCGCAGCCTTCCGTATGTTTTGGAGGCACGGATCACCTCCTCATGCAGATAGGGATCCGGCGGCGTCATCAGACGCCCCTCCATCCAGACCTCGCCGAAGGTGGGCTCCTCCAGCAGGTTCATGCAGCGAAGCAGCGTGGATTTTCCCGAGCCGGACACGCCGATGATCACGACGACCTCGCCCTTTTCCACATGGGTGGAGACGCCCTTCAGGACATGCACGTCTCCGAAATTCTTGTAGATGTTTTTGATGTCAAGCATGGGCCTTCATCCTCCTTTCCAGCACTTTCAGCAGCTTTGAGAGGATGTATGTCAGCGCGAAATACAGTACGCCCACGATCACCAGGCACTCCATCGTCAGATAGGTATAGCCTTTCACCTTGAGATAGGAGGTCATCAGCTCGCCGACAAAGAAGGTGGAGGCCAGGGAGGTCTCCTTGACGACCATGATGAACTCATTGCCGAGAGCCGGCAGGATATTCTTGACCGCCTGGGGAAGAACGATGGAGACCATCGCCGTGCGCTGCGTCAGGCCGAGGGAGCGCGCGGCCTCCATCTGTCCGGCGTCCACCGCTTCGATGCCGGAGCGGATGATCTCGGAGACGTAGGCGCTGGAGTTGATGATCAGAACGATCGACACGGAATAGATATACGGGAGAGAGGAGAGCGCGGGAACGATCATCGGGAAAACAAAAACGCCGATATAGAGCTGAAGGAGGACGGGCGTGCCCCGGACGACCTCGACGATGATATTTACGACAGCCCTGAGCAGCTTCAGCCGCGAGCGCTTGGCCAGCGCCATCAGCGAGCCGAAGAAGGCGCCGCCGGACACCGCGATCAGAGACAACAGCAGCGTATAGCCAATGCCCTGAAGCAGGAAAGTCCTCCAGTATTTCGTCATGATATAGGCGACGTTTGTGATAAATGTCATGGATCAACACCTCTGCCCCGCGCTCGGGACTCTATTTACTCTTTGATCTTGTTGCCGTCATCGTCGAAGCCGAGCTCGTCGAGCGTCGAGACGCCGGCGTACACCTTGCAGGCGTCGTACCAGCCGCTGTAGTAATCGTTCTCGAGCGCCTTGGCCAGCGCGGCGTTGACCTTCTCGAGCAGCTCGGTGTTGTTCTTGTTGATCAGGCAGACGTTGTTTTTATACATATCGTCCACTTCAAAATCAAAGCCGGTGAAGGCGATGGAATCGTTGGCGCTTGCGATGATGGATTCGCCGTTGCCGTGCGCGACGGCCAGGAAGTCGATCTGCTTGGCCTTCAGCGCTTCGACCGCTGTGCCGAGGTCAACGTAAACGCTGTCGATGTCCACGTCCAGATCGCCGAAGGTCTCCTCCACCAGGACCTGCTGGAGGGACGCCCCCTGATAGCCGACCTTGTAGCCGACGAAATCCTCGGCCTTGGTGAACTTGCCCTCGTTTTCCTTCAGGCAGATGATGGACTGCTCCGTCTCATTGTCGCCGGCGACGTAGAAATCGGAGATCGCATAGTTCTGCCCGCGTTCATAGGTCCAGGAGAAACCGGAGATGCCGATATCGGCGTTGCCGGTCTGTACCGCGGCCTGGCAGGCGTCAAAGGACATCGGCTTGATCACAAGCTGCATATCCAGCTCCTGCGCCAGATAGTTGGCCAGCAGCACGTCGAAGCCGACAATGGCGTCGTCGCCGGTTTTGGCCGCGTCGTAAAACTCCATCGGGGCAAAGTCGGGAGACATGGCCACGGTCAGCGTGCCGTTTGCGCCGCCCTTGGTGAAGCCCGCCATATACTTGTCATAGGCGGCGGAGAGCTTCGCGTCCGAGCTGTCGCCGCAGGCGGCGAGCGCCAGGACCATGCACAGGCTCAGCAGCAGGCAAAGCAGTTTTTCCATCTTTTTCATTTTATGATCCTCACTTTCGTCAAGTCATACAATTTTGTCTGTTGACGTTTGTGAGCATAGCACAGCCCCCACGGCTTTGTCAATGGATTTTTGCATTTTTATTCATTGTAATTTCATTTTTGTGCATTTTATTCAAGCTGGCGTGAATATAGGCCGGTTATTATTGAATATTTTCCCGGCCCTTGGGGCTTCGCCTCTGTTCCCCTGTTTTTGAAGGGCGATGCTGGTATGCTCTCCGGGAAAGGAGGCGGGAAGCATGATCCGCGTTTTGAGCATTTTCGGCACCCGCCCGGAGACGATCAAGCTTGCGCCGCTGCTGCGGGAGCTGGAAAGGCGCGAGGGCTTTCGCCCGCTCGTCTGCGTCACGGGGCAGCACCGGGAGCTTTTACAGGAGGCGCTGCGGGTTTTCGACATCCGGCCGGACTATGACCTCGCTCTGCCGTCGGAGGGGAAAAGTCCGCTCGCGTACACGGCGGCGGCGCTCCCGGCGCTCGAGGGCGTGCTGCGGGAAGCCGATCCCGCGTTGGTGCTCGTTCACGGCGATACGGTCACGACGCTCGCAGGCGCGCTGGCCGCGGCCTTTGCGCGCGTCCCGCTCGGACACGTGGAGGCGGGGCTTCGCTCCGGCGACATGGCCCTCCCCTTCCCGGAGGAGCTTGACCGCCGGCTGGTGGACGCCCTGTCGCTGCTGCACTTTGCCCCTACGCAGGAGGCGCGGCGAAATCTCCTGCGCGAAGGCGCCGCGCCCGGCGGGATCTTCGTCACGGGAAACACCGGCGTCGACGCGCTCTCACTCACGGTGCGGCCGGACTTCCGGCATCCGGCGCTCGACTGGGCGCGAGAGCGCGGGCGTTTTGTACTGCTGACAGCGCACCGGCGCGAAAGCTGGGGCGCGCCCATGCGCGGCATGTTCCGGGGCGTGCTGCGCGCGGCGGAGCGCTTCGACGATGTGCGCGTCCTCTGTCCGCTGCATCCGAACCCCCTCGTGCGCGCGGCGGCGGAGGGGCTTGGCGACGCGGGCGGGCGGCTGCGCTTCCTGAAAGCCCTGGACGTCGTGAGCTTTCACAACTTTCTGTCCCGCGCCGATCTCGTCCTCACCGACAGCGGCGGCGTGCAGGAGGAGGCCGCCGCGCTGCATGTCCCGGCGCTGGTGCTGCGCGACGTGACGGAGCGCGCGGAGGGGCTGACCGCCGGTGCGCTGCGCCTCGCGGGCACCGGGGAGGAGCAGGTCTATGCCGAGACGCTGCGCCTGCTGTCGGACGAGCGGGCGCTCGCCGGGATGCGCCGCGCGCCCAACCCCTTCGGCGACGGGCACGCGAGCCGGCGCATCGCCGAGGCCATCGAGCGCTGGGCAGAGGGGAGGAAACCATGAAGGACGCGCTGCGCAAGCTTCTGAGCGTCTACCGGAAGGCAGGCTTTCCCGGCTTTTTGAAAAAGCTCCGCGCTTATCTGCGCGCGGAGCTTTTCGACCGGCTCGATCCCCTGCCGCTCTTTCAGCTGCGGGAGCTCAGAGGCCAGCTCCGGGCGCTGTTCGAGGGCAAGGCCGAGCGCGTCATTCTCTGGCGCTCCAGCTTCGGCTGGGCCTCCCCCCTCTTCCAGCGGCCGCAGCACATTGCCCGCGCTTTTGCCAAAAGCGGCTCGCTCGTGCTGTACGAGGTCAGCTCCGCAAGCGACGGCTGCCGCACGCTGCGCCGGCAGGAGGACGGCCTGTGGCTCTGTAACTACCGAAATTTCACCATGGCGCTGCTGCTGCGCTCGGCGCTGCGGCGGACGGACAAGCCAAAGCTGCTGCAGCTTTATTCCACCGACTGGCGTCTCTCGGCCTCTCAGCTCGAGCGCTGGCGGCGCCGCGGCTGCGCAATCCTCTATGAGTACGTCGACGCGCTGAGCCCCGCCCTCTCCGGCACTGGGACGCTGCCGAAAAACGTCACGGAGAAATACGCCTATGCCATGAGCCATCCCGAGGTCTACGTCTCCGTGACCGCCGAGCGGCTGCGGCAGGATGTTCTCGCCCGGCGCGGCGCGGAGAGGTTGATTATGTCAACTAACGGCGTGGACTACGCCTTTTTTCAGGTCTTCGACCCAGCCTTCCGGCCGGATGCCGATTTTCAGCGTGTGCTCGATCGCGGTCTGCCCCTGCTGTGCTACTATGGAGCGATGGCGAGCTGGGTCGACTATGCGCTCTTGCGGCGCATCGGTGCGAGCGGGCGCTACAGCGTCGTCCTGTTCGGCATCCGCTACGACGAGAGCCTCGACCGGGAGCTGCGGGGTGTGGAGAACGTCTTCTTTCTCGGGCCGCGCGACTACACGGTGCTGAAGGAATACGCGCGGCGCTGCGACGTGATGCTGATCCCCTTTCTGGTCGATCCCCTCACCCGGGCCACGAGCCCGGTGAAGCTCTTTGAATATATGGCGCTGCGTAAACCCATCGTCACGACGGATCTGGACGAGTGCCGCCGTTACCGCTCGGTGCTGATCGGGCGCAGCCATGAGGACTATCTGGAGAAGCTGGAGGAGGCGCTGCGGCTGCGGGACGACGAGGCGTATCTCGCGCTCCTTGACCGGGAGGCGCGGGCAAACGACTGGAGCGAAAAAGCCCGCGCCATCACGGACGCGCTGAGGGCGGGCGAAGCGGAGGCGCGGCGGCAAAATGCAAAATTTACCGCCGGTTCACGAAAGGCAGATTTTTGACCCTTGCGCCCGAGCGCGAAACATGGTAAGCTATAGCCATAAGATCCTTCTACAACATACAAAGGAGCGTGGTTTACTTTGGTCAAGATCATCATGGGTCTGAAGGGTTCCGGCAAAACGAAAAAGCTGGTGGAAATGGTGTGCGAGGCCGTGGATCTGGAGCACGGCGACGTGGTTTGCATCGAAAAGGACAAGAAACTCACCTACGATATCCCCTATCGGGCCCGACTGATCGACGCCGGGGAATACGGGATCTGCAGCTACGAGCTGCTCAAGGGCTTTCTCAGCGGGCTGCATGCCGGCAATTACGACATTACCCATATCTTTATCGACAATTTCCTCAAGCTCGTGAGCGACAAGGACATGAACGACGTGGAGGTCTTCCTCGACTGGCTCGACGCCTTCTCCGAGAGAGAGAAGGTCGAATTCGTCATCAGCCTCTCGGCCGACCAGTCCAGCGCCGGTGAGCGCATCAAAAAGCATCTGGTTTAATAAAACAGGGGATGTGAAAACGTGGTTTTTCACATCCCCTGTTTTCAGTTTTCAGAAGTCAGTTTTCAGTTTTCAGAGATAAACGGGAGTTTATCGAGAAATTCGGAATTCGGAATGCGGAATTCGGAATACAGGGAAAACGAGGGATAGAACGAGGAAATTGACGTCCACGCCGTAGGGGCGGCTATCAGCCGCCCGCGGACATGGTACAGAGTTGGCGGGCGGCTGGTAGCCGCCCCTACGACATCATTTCAAACTCAGCGATAAACTCGAATTTGTCATTCTTCTGAATACTGAAAAAAAACAGCTGAGAAAAACTTCGTTTTTCTCAGCTGTTTTTTTGCTGAATCACATGATGGGGATCTTGATCTTCAGATCCGTCAGCGGCCAGGAGGAGCAGGCGTGGAACCAGCCCATCTCCTTGTCCATGCGGCGGCGGCCGTCGCCGATCGGGGAGACGAAGATCTCGCCCTCCAGCAGGTGGCTGCGGCAGAAGCCGCACTCACCGTTGCGGCAGTGGGTGTCGATCTTGATCGCGGCGCGCTCGAGCGCAACGGCCACAGGCTCGGAGGCCTTCGCCTCGATGACGTCCTCGTGGATGCCGCGCACGACCGTGATCTTGAAGGTCTTCGTCTCGGTGCCCTTCGGGTAGCCGGGCAGGGTGGAGACGTCCGCGGGATTGTTGACCACGTCGTGACGGAAGCGGCGCACCGGCACGCCCATATCGTCCAGCGCCTTCTTGACGAAGCGGAACATGGGCAGCGGGCCGCAGAACATGTAGGTGCAGTCGGGCGTGGAGTACTTCTCGATGATCTCGCGGGTGATGAAGCCCTTCTCGCCGGGCCAGTCGGGCTCGTCGGAGAGGACGTGGACGACCTTCACATCGGGGCAGGCGGCCTCGATCTCGTCCAGCTCCTTCTTGAGGACGATGTCGTTGGCCTTGACGGAGCCGTAGAGGATGGTGAGCTTGACGCCCTTCATCTTCCCGTAGGCGATCTCCTTGGCCATGGAGTGGAACGGCGTGATGCCGGAGCCGCCGGCCAGGGCCACGATCTCCTTCGAGTCGCGCATGGGCTCCCAGTAGAAGAAGCCGAAGGGCAGGGCACCCTCGAGCTCGTCGCCGACCTTGACGTTTTCAAAGAGGTAGTCCGGCACGAGATAGGGCACGTTGCGGCGCACGGTGATCTCGAAGAAGGGATGCTCGCCTCTGGCCTCATAGGGGGCCGAGGAGATGGTGTAGGGCCTCGAGAGGAGGCTGTCGCCGATGTGGAGGCGGAAGTTGACGTACTGGCCGCTCTGGAACACGGGGATGTGCCCGTCGGCGCTCTCAAAGCGGAAGACGCGGGAACTGGGGCTGGCCTCGCGGATATCCACGACCTTGAAGGTCATGTGTTCCGGGTGCAGCTTGTCGGCAAGCTCCCGGATGGGATCGTGCGGATCGGGGATGGGAGAACCCTTGGCGAAGTTCTCTTCTCTCAGCTTGGTGACGCGGGAGGCTCCGCCGACGTCCTTCAAAAAGCCTTTGACCTTGATGCTCATTTCTTACAGCCTCCCTTTCTTTTCCATGTCTTCCTTGACGCCCTTGGCGGCCGCGCGGCCGTTCGTGATCTGCGGGCCCATGCCGTCGCCGGACATGCCGTGCGCGCCGGCGAATTCCAGACCCTCGATGAAGTGATCCTTTTCCTTCATCTGCAGACGCGCCACCGCGTGGTCCTCCATGGAGTGGAGGTAGCCGTAGATGTTGCCCTTCCAG
>CAMHMZ010000071.1 GCA_946186375.1 uncultured Clostridia bacterium | reverse complement strand
CGCCGACCTTTTTGATGACCTCATTCGGCATGATCTGCTTGTAGTATTTCCAGGCTCGATCGCCGCGCCCCAGCAGGGCCTCGGCCATGATGGCCCAGCAGTTGGCCTGACAGAACACGCCGCCGTTTTCCGAATATCCAGCGGGCAGACCGTTGACCATGGCCGCCTCCTTGCTGGGCCAGCCGGGATAGCCGGGGGTGTTGAGCAGCAGGCCCATACCGGTGTCCAACTCCCGGGCCGCGCTGTCCATGGCCTCGCTCTGATGCTCCCGGCAAGCGCCCGCGATCACCATCCAGCTCTGGGCATTCAGCCAGATCCGGGCGTGCTCTTGCGTGTGTGTGCCGATGGGCTGCGCCTCGTCGTCCAGACCGCGTAGGAACCATGCGCCGTCCCAAGCGTATGCCTCCAGCGCCTTTTCCTGCTTTTCCATGAGCGTGCGGAATTGATCCACACTCTCTCCCCGCGCCTCGGCCAGCTCGGCAAGCTGACGCAGGGCAACAATATGCTGCTGGGAGACCATGATGCTCTCGCCTTTGCCCTTGCGGCCAAAGGGGCCAAGATGGTCGTTCCAGTCGGAAAACAGGATCAGCGGCAGTCCGTGTTCACCCAGGTGCTTTTCCGTGAAGTCCACACCGCGCAGCAGATGCTCCCACAGCGTGGCGGAGCCGACAGGCGTCACCAGATCCGTCCCAAGGAACGGGATCTCCTTGTCCAGAAAGCTCAGGTCACCGGTTTCCGCGGCGATAGCATAGGCCAGATACACCATCCAGATATGATCGTCCGAGCGGGTAATGTCCTGCGGCGGACGTTTTTCTTCGGGCCAAGCGGTGTGGACGGCATGTCCATCCTCCAACTGCTGGGAGGCCAGATAATACAGCATCTCTGTCGCCCATTCCGGCTTGCGGTAGGCCTGGGCCAGCATGTCCTGGGACGTGTCCCGGAAGCCGATGCCCCGCACGCCGGAAGCGTCCGAACTGATAGAGCGGGAATAGCGGGCGGTCTGCACGCTCTGCAGCGGATTCCAGGTGTTGATCATCCGCCGGGCGTCCGCATCGGGAATGTCGCACTGATAAACGGCAAGATGCTCGTCCCACCAGCTCTGCAGCTTTGCAAACTGCCGATCTGCCGCGCCTTCTTTGCGGAGGGCGGTCAGCGTTTCTTTTGCGTCAGCCACAGCCTTGTCATAGTCGGACAGGGCCCCCTCGGTCACACCGAGGAAGAAATGAAGCTGCTTGGCCTCGTTTTTGCCGAGAGAAACATGGGTGTGCAGCGCGCCGCAGGGCTCGCCGCCCTGCAGATTGGTGTTGGAGAGACGGCCGTTTTGAACCTCTACGGGATTTCTCTCATCCCGGTAATTGCCACAGAACAGATCCCGGTTGCAGCAGAAGGAGTCGATCTTCGCATCCGAAGCGAAGGTCACCAGGGGGGATTCGTCCTTGCGCGGGTGCATCCAGGCGGTGTAGGCATAGGTGATGGCTTGCAGCTCCTCGTCGAACACCGCGCGTGTATTCCACTTGAGATAATAGCCGAGGATGTTCTCCTCCCGTGCCAGAAACTGGCTGAGCTCCACATAGGCGAAGACGTCGCAGGAGATTTCCTCGCCGCTGTCGTTCGTGAGCTTCAAATCCCACACCAGCGTGTCATGATCCTGCGCCATGAAGAGCTTGAGGGTTGCGATTAGCCCGTCCTTTTTCGCGGTAAACGTGGAATACCCCGGCGCGTGGCTGGCCTCGCGGAAGTCAACCGGCGTCTCGCTGGGGCGAAACGCGGGCGACCATACGGTGCCGTCGGCCATGCGGAGATACACATAGAAGCCCGGGGAGTCGATGGGCATGTTGTAAAAGCGGTAGCGGGTCAGGCGGAACATCATCGGAGACAGCCACCAACTCATACCCCCGCCCGCCTGGGAGACAAAGGCGTGCATCCGTCCGTTGGACAGATAGTTGATCCAGGGCGCGGGCAGGTCAAAGCGGTCAAAGCGAATCTCCCGCCGATCATCGTGAAACTGATAGGGCAGCTTATCCATGGTGTTCTCCTTCAAAGCGATAGGTTCCGGCGCGCAGCGTCTTTGCGCTGCCGTCCGGCAGAGTCAGGCGGGCCGTTGTTCCCTCCGGCACGGTGCAGGTATAGACAAAACGCTTTCCCTCCAGCTCCCAGCGGGATTCTATCGTACCGCAGCGGGTCTTGTAGCTGCCCTCCGCCCAGGTCAGGCTGCCGCCGAGGATGGGACGCAGCTCAAACTCCCGGAAGCCCGGAGCGTTGAATGTCGGGCGGATGCCCGCCACGTATTCAAACAGGAACTGGCAGACCGCGCCGAAGCTGTAGTGATTGAAGCTGTCGCGGAACACGTCCATGCCGTTCCAGTTCTCCAGCATGGTCGTCGCGCCCAGGGTGATGGGGTGCAGCCAGCCGGGAGCGGTAGTCTGTTCCAGGATACGAAAGGCTTCATCCACCAGCCCGTTGTCGCAAAGGGTGGGCAGCAGATACACCGTGGAGAGGAAGCCGGTGTTCAGATGGTAGTTGGCCGCCTCCAGTTCCTTTTTGAGTTGCGCGAGCACCAGCGGCTTTTTCTCTGCGCTGACCATATCCAGCGCCAGAGCGCGGATATACGCCGCCTGATGGCCCGGCTGGATCGTGCCGTTGGGGCCGATCAGGTACTTGTCATAGGCGGCTTTGATCTTTTCGGAGAGCGCGGCATAGTGCGCCTCGTCCTCGTCTTTGCCGAGGATGCGCGCCATATGGGCGAGATTGTCGCAGCTGCGCTTGGTGTAGGCCGTGGCGACCTCCGGCTTGCCGTACTTTGCCATGTGGGTCACATAGTCCGCCGCCGTGCCGCCCTTGGCAAAGAGCTCGATGACCTCCGGGGCTGGCGGCAGCGGTTCGTTCCACTCGCCATAGTGGAAGCGGGTGTCGTAGATGTAATCCCCGTCGCCGTTTGCGTACCAAGGCTTGTCCGCATACAGGGGGTTTTGCTCCTTCATGCAGCGGAGCGAAAACTCGACCCACTTTTTCGCCGTGTCGTAGTGCTCCTCCAGGAAAGATTTATCGCCGTACATCAAATACATCTGGTACGGGATCCACACGGCGGAATCGCCCCAGCCCACGCTGTCCTCGCCGATGTTTCCGTTACCGGTCGGCCCGGCCAGCGCCATAGCGGGATCCTTTGCCTGCACCGCTTTGAGTTCTTCCGGATTGTGTACGCTGGAGGTGGACGGGAAGGTGATGCCGACCTTGCCGGAGGCGTATTGCTCGATGGTCTGGTCGCAGAGCCACTTTTTGAAAAACTGCTGTACATCCATGAAATACGCCGCCGTGCGGCAGTAGATCATGGCGTCGCCTGTCCAGGCGTTGCGCTCGCGGGTGGGGCAGTCCACCGGCACGTCCAGGAAGTTGCCTTTCTGGCTCCAGCGGGCGTTTTCCACAAGCTTGTTGATGAGATCGTTGGAGCAATGGAAGTCGCCGGTCTCCTCCATGTCGGAGTAGACGGCGATGGCCTCGAAGTCCGCGTCCTCGATTCCCTCCACAAGGGCATAGCGGAAGCCGAACACGGCAAAATGCGGCGTGTATTCCTCGACCTCGGCGCCTTTGCAGATGTAGGTGATCTCCTGAAATTCCGAACGGCCGCCGTCACAGTTGGCGGTGGAGAATTTGCCGTCCTTGTCCAGCCCTTCTCCATGCTTGAGGTGCACGGTCTGTCCGCGTTTGGTGCCCCGAAGCGTCATATGGACATAGCCCGCGATATTCTGCCCGAAGTCGATGATGAGCCGTCCCGCAGCGTCGCGCATGGGCTTGCCCGGAAAGCGCTCCTTTTCCCGCACGGGGACGCTCTGGTTTTCGATCCGCTCGCCCTCGGTGTGCTCGGTGCAGAGGGCCGCCTTTTGCCAGCCGTGGAGCTTGATCCTGGCGTCGTAGACTTCGCCCTTTTGCAGATCCGTCCGCAGGATGGGGCCGAGACCGGCCTCCCAGCTCTCATCCGTGGAGAGCGTCTCCTCGCTGCCGTCCGCGTAGCGGAGCGTCAATTCGCCCCAGAGCGCCAGCGTATAGCCAAAGTTGTTGTTCCAGCGCCACCAGCCGTCGCCAACCGTAACAAGCAGCTCGTTACCGCCCTCCCTTAAGAGGGCGGTAACGTCATATTCCTGCACCTGGATGCGATAGTAGTAGCTGGTCAGCCCCGGCATGAACTTGTTTTCGGTCACGCTCACGCCGTTCAGCTCCGCCTCATACACGCCGTGAGCAGTCAAGCGCAGCGTGGCTTTTTCCCAGTCTTTCTGTACTTCAAATCTACGCCGGAACACCGGCACGAGCTTTGTCAGCCGGTTATCTCCCGGATGGCAGATCCACTTTGCCATCAGCTCAACTCCTTGGAAAGTGCCAGGATCCTCCCCGCGCAAGCTTCCAGCTCAGCGCGTGTGATCGTCCCGTCCTTCAGCCCGGCGAGAATGCCGTCCACATCTTCTTTGGTACCGGACATCATCAGATCGTTGCCCGCTTTGACGCAGAGCGCCGGGCTGGACGCACCGTAGACGCCCAGGTTGAACTTGTCGTTGGTGGTGCCCCAGTCGGTCATGACGACGCCCTCAAAGCCCCACTCGCCGCGCAGCACCGTTGTGATCAGATCGCCGCGGTTTGCGGTATGGGTACCGTTCAGCAGATTGTAAGAAGTCATCAGCGCCTTGGGGGCGGCTTCCTTTACGCAGATTTCAAATCCTTTCAGGTAGATCTCCCGCATGGCGCGCTGGGAAACGATGCTGTTGGAACCGTAACGGTTGGTCTCCTGATTGTTGCAGGCAAAGTGCTTGATGGTGACGGCGCACTTCTCGTGCTTCTGTACGCCGCGGGTCATCGCCGCAGCGGTTTTGCCGGAGATCAGTGGATCCTCCGAGTAGTATTCAAAGTTCCGGCCGCAGAGAGGACTGCGGTGGATGTTCAGAGCCGGCGCCAGCCAGACGTTGGCGCCGAAGAGCTCCATCTCTTCGCCGACGAGATTTCCGCAGGCTTCCACTACAGCCGGGTTCCAGGCCTGGGCCAGGGCCGTGCCGATGGGAATGGCAGAGGCATAGTGATAAAGAACTGCGTGATTTTTGGCTTTTTCCTCGTTCTGCTGCAGCTTCATGCGGATCAGCTGCTGGATCTCGGGCGGCAGGATATTGAGGATGCTGTCATAGGCGTCGGAATCCAGCCCCTCCTGGCCGTCCTCCGTTTCCATGTACCTGGTCGCCAGGCGCAGTCCCGCAGGACCGTCAGCCATGACGATGGCGCCATAGCCATTTTCGGTCACGAGGGACGCGGTCTCACCCGCGCCGCCCGCCAGGCGGGAGGCGGAATTGCCGATGATGGCTGCCATGCCCTCCGCGTCCGAGTGCTTGCCGGCGCAGATGGTGGCCAACTCACGGTCAGAAAAGGCGGAAAGGTCCTCCAAACCGATGTGCCTCCGGTCAATGCGCTCCCGATCATAGTGTCCGATGCGGCCAAGTGAGGCTGCGGAAACCGGGATGCGCGGCAGACTTTTGGGAATCTCCCGAACGATTCGGGGCTGCCAGTCATCGAAATCTGCCTCGCCGCCGGAATGGCTGAGAGTCGCGGAAGCGGCATCCCCGTCCAGAGACACGACCCCGACGGCTGTATCGCCGAGGGAAAACAGGTATTCACCCCGCTCCAGCAGCCAGCAGTCGTTATCTGCGTCCCAGCAGGCCATGTTTTCCATCGGAAGCTTCAACACAAGCGTCTCGCTCTCGCCGGGGGCGAGTTCTTTCGTCTTGACATAAGCGCCCAGCTCCCGCAGGGGCTTTTTCAGTCTGCCGTCCGGGGCGGAAACATACAGCTGCACGGTCTCTTTCCCGGGGAAGCGGCCGGTGTTGCGGATCGTCGCCTCTACGGTCACGATTCCGTTTTCCACTGTGAAACCGGTGCAGTCCGTCTCAAACTCCGTATAGCTCAGGCCATAGCCGAAGGGGAAAAGCGGCTTGACGGGCGCCGCGTCATAGTAGCGGTAGCCCACAAATACGCCTTCCCGATAACGGGTGTCGTCCCGCTGGGCGAAGTCTCCGATGGAAGGAAGATCTTCGGCCCTGGCCCAGGTGGTGGTGAGCTTGCCGGAGGGAGCGGCCTTCCCCAGCAGCACGTCCGCGAAGGCGTCTCCGGTAACGCTGCCCAGCTGGCTCAAAAGCAGAACGTTTTCCACCTTGTCCAGCACCGGCGAGATATCCACCGGGCCGCCCACATTCAGCACCAGCAGGAATTTCTTGTACTGCTCTGCGCAGCGCAGAATGTCCCGCTTCTCATCCTCTGTGAGCAGATAGTCGCCCTCGCCTCCGGGACGGTCCGCGCCCTCGCCGGAATTGCGGGCAAGTACATAGACGCAGACCTCGCCCTTGCCGTCAAGGGGAAGCGCATAGCGGGGCTCCGGGGGCGTCCGCCCCATACCGACGAGAAAGACGGATTTGCCAAGCTCCTTCGCCTCCCGGGCGATATCTTCATAAAAGCCTTTGATTGCTCCGTCCCGGATGGCCTTATAGCCGTCCATCCACGCCTTTGTGGTAACGGTAAAGCCTGCGTTTTCCAAGCCTTCTTCCACCGTTACATAGTGGCGCACATTCACGTCACCGCTGCCGGTGCCGCCCTTGATGGTCTCCCGCGCGCCTGCGCCGTAGAGGGCGATCTCGCAGGGAGAAGAAAGCGGGAAATCTCCGTTCTTTTTCAGCAGCACCATACACTCCGGCGCAAGGGAGCGGAGCGTCGCCAGATGTTCTTTTTCAAACTCCTGTACTTCAGGAGAACCGATTCTGACCATAGGATTACCCCTCCAGATCGTTGACCATCTGATGCAGCGCCTTGTCGATCTCCGTGATCGCCTCGGCGGGGATCTGCACCATCTCCATGATTTCCCGCGCGGTGTTGTTGCCCACGGCTGCCATCAGTCCCTCCACCGAAAACTGCCGGGCTTTGGCGACGGCCTCGATGGCCGCGAACATGGGAGACAGGACGGCCTTTGCCTCCTCGCTCTGTCTGCACAGGTGGGAGAGCGTGCAGTCCACGCTGAGTACGGGTGCGAAATTGCCGTTCATGGATATGGCCGCTGTCGCCTCGGTGAAGCCGCCGCGCTTCAGCTTCCCCATGACCTCGCCCAGCCACTCGATGCTGTCCGTCACCCACCGGGGCAGGCGCGGGCAGACGGAATTGGTGTTGATCCAATCCTCAGCGGTGGAAAAGCCATGTCCGCCGTAGGAATAGATATGGCTCTCAAAGGCAACGCCCTTTTCCGCCAGCGCCAGCTCCATGCGGAGCGTGTTGGAAATGTCCACGGTGCGGTCGTCCCGCGCCGCGGCGAAGAAGCAGGGGCAGGTCTCCGCTGTGACATGCTCATGGGGATAGGGCATCCCCGGCTGGCATAGATCGCAAATGTCTTTGAGGATCGCCGGATAGACAAGCACCGCGGCGGCAGGCTTATGCTCAGCGACGGTCGCGGCACAGGCCGCCAGATGACCGCCCGCCGAGAAGCCGACGACCGCGATCTTTGCTTTGTCCAGATGCCACTCGTCCGCCCGCTCCTCGATGAGCGCCATGGCCTGCTCGTAGTCTTCCAGCGGCAGCGGCCACTTTCCCTTGGGCGTGCAGGTGTAGCGCAGAATGAAAGCCTGATAACCCGCCTTGAGATAGGCCGCGGCCACGGGATCGGCCTCCCGGTCGGAGCACATGGCATACCCGCCGCCGGGAATCACCAGCATGGCGGGCCGCTTGGAAAAGCCGAATTCGCCATCGACTTCCTGGATATAGGCGGTCAGAGAAACATTTCTGTTTTCATTCAAAATGATTTCCTGCGATTTCATGTCTCAATCTCCTTTCAGAGCAGTCCAAGCCCCAGCTTCAACACTTCACCGCTGACGCCGCGCATCATCCAGTCGGCACAGCTCACACCGTCCACGACTGTGGTGAAAGCGGCGTTGGAGCCGCAAAGGCAGTGGACAGTCAAGTTGGCGTCCTTGCTGTTTTTGTCCGGGGTATCGAAGAGAAAGGTGCTCAGGTCCGGGATCTCTTTTTGCAAAAGCTCCAGCATTTCCTTGAGCTTCCGCTGATAACTCACGCCCGCGGCCTTGTCCGGGATCCAGCGCCCGTCCTCCAGATACATCTCCATCTGGGTCAGCGCAGCATCCCGCACGGAGCAGCAGTACATGATCTTGATCTCGGGATGATTTTTATGCAGTGCCAGCAGACTGTCGGAGACGATCTCGCCACCGGTGAGGCGCGCCGCGATCTCCTCCGGCGCCTTCCAGACCTCCCGGGCCACCCGCTGCCAGTCGTAATGCATCATGGCGCTGTCCACACAGGCGGTGATGTTCCGGCAATCCGGGAACGCGGCTGCGACCGCGTCGGTAAGCAGAGACGTTGCGAAGGCTCCCGCCGAAAAGCCGGTCACCAGGATCTGCTCCGGGTTCGGCACCAGTTCCTTGATCTTTTTCAGCAGCATCTGAAAGTTTGTATAGCCGTGGTGATGCAGCACGGCCGGTTTTCCATCCAGGTCCGTATAGGGGAAATCCCCGGTTCCGCAGTGGAAATCCCCGGTGGCGTAGGTCACAAACAGCAGGTTCCAGTCCCGGAAGGGATTCTTTTTTGACTGTCCGAAGGTCCCCATGCGGAGAATGACGTCCCCGAAGCGCACGTCGTCGGAGTAGAACATCTCACCCTTTCCGCCCACGCGCTGGGGTCTGGCCGCGGTATATTCATCCACCGAAACACCGCCGCCGGAAAAACCAATCACCAGCTTATTCGCACTTCCGAGCCGAATGCAGCCGTGGTAGGGATTGCCGTTGGCGCAGAGAGCGCCCTCCGGCCAGTATTCGTAGTTTTTGCCCTGCTTCGGGCGCTCCGGCAGCTCCGGGAAGCGGGTCAGCTCGATATAGTCCGCCAAGAGCCGGTTGAACAGAGGCCATCCGCGCCGATCCTCCTTATGCGTTTTCCGCTTTGCCATGGTTTCCCTCCTTGCTCATCTCATAGAGCTCTTTCGCCTTTTCCACCTTATAGCGGAAGCATTCCTCCCGCAGCTTATCCTGCTCCGGCTTTTCCTCGGCCTTGTCGGTGCCGAAGCCGTGATAACCATCTTTGTACATCTTCAGATCCAGCAGCTTTCCGTGCTGTTTCAGGCGTTCCGCGTAATGCTCTCCCTGGGGATGCAGCGGGTCGCGGCCGCAGACGATGACCACCGCCGGAGAGAGCTTTTTCAGCGTTTTCTCTGTGATCTTCGCCGCCGGGGACAGCACCTCGCTGTCCAGAGGCAGCTTGGGCGGATAGAGCTCAAACATCAATTTGTAGAGCTTGTCCCCTTCCGGGAAGTCGATGGGGATCGTGTGGGTGAAGTCCAGGAAGGGCACCTCCATGATCTGCCCCGCGATCTGGATTCCCTGCTGCGCCAGCAGGATGGCGGAGCCTGCCGTGAGATGTCCGCCCGCGCTGCCGCCGGAAAGGATGATCCTGTCGGGGTCGATGCCCAGCTGTTTTGCGTGGGCTTTCAGCCACTTGACGGTATCCACGACCTCCTCCTGCGGATAGGGAAAGCTCTTGTCATAGAGCCGCTTGTAGTTCACGTTGACCACAAAGGCCCCCAGCTCTTCGCTCAGCCGTTTGCAGTAGCGGTCGTCATCCACCGCGTCCAGGCCGACCCAGGCG
The DNA here is from genome assembly GCA_946186375.1 of uncultured Clostridia bacterium. Taxonomy (GTDB): domain Bacteria; phylum Bacillota; class Clostridia; order Oscillospirales; family Oscillospiraceae; genus Limivicinus. The sequence goes on along the minus strand of CAMHMZ010000071.1, from coordinate 2,548 downwards.
CCGCCGTGGATCTGGACGAACACCGGCATGTTTTCACGCTGTTTGGGATAGTAGAACAGAACTTCCACCGGGTCCTTGCCTTCGCGCTGGATATAACTGCGATCCCCGACAACGGGATCGGTCTTGTAATGCTTGTTGACCTTATGGAAGCGGGCGTTCATCACCGCCCGTTTGATTGCCGTAAATGCCATGTCATTGCACCTCAATTTCCAAATCTCCGTCACCGCGCGTCACGATGAGCGCCCGGCCGTGCCAGGTCTGGATGGTCTTGTCGAAATAGTTTCCTTCACTCTTTGGGTTTGCCGTTCCAAAGCCCAGGATCGTACGCTCCCCATTCGTTTCTGCTGTGAGAGTCAGCACGGTCTCCGGGTTGAGGACACCCTCTTTGTCCTTGACGGAGAGCTCGATGATCCCGCCGCCAACGTCCGTCTGTTCCAGATGAACTTCGTCGGAGGCAGTCAGCAGCCGATCCTGTTCCGCCTTCTTTCCGCCCCGGATATTGATCGCTGTCAGCTCGCCCGGTTCGTAAACGGACTCAAACAGCGCCTTGCAGCGCTCGGTCTTTTGTTTTCCGACCGAGCGGCCGTTGACAAGCAGTTCCACCTCGTCGGCGTCGGAATAGACTTCCACGACGATGGGCTTGCCTTCGCAGCCCCTATAGTTCCAGCTTCGCAGGGCGTCCGACCAGCCCCAGCGGGTGGGAGACTGCTTTTCCCCATAATGAGCAGGATCCTGCACGGCAAGATAGGGCTCTTTCCGAAGCCCCCAGACGATCTGCCGCCAGTAGGACACCGGACGGCGGTCACCGATCAGATCGAAATCGCCGCAGTTGGCCGTCCGCCAGGGATAGGCGCCGTACAGATCGTACTCGACCGCCTCACCATAGCGGTGCTGCCCGACGCCGGCCTCGCCCAGGTAGTCCCAGGCTGCCCAGCCGAAGTCCCCGATCAGCTGCGGGAGTTTTTCGCAAAGCTTCCAGTTTTCATAGAGCGCACCGGGATAACATTCTGCCCCCAGCATAACGCGGTGGGGATACTCTCCAGCATCCGCTTCATAGCGGAAGGTGGCGTAATTGTAGCCTGCCGCGTCCAGATAACTGAACGCCTCCTCCAGCGGCTCGCCGATCTCCCGGGAGGCCATGAGTCTGGCCAGTTCCTCGGCATTTCCGTTTAAAATGGAATTGATGTCCGCCCCGGCCTTGACTGCCAGCTCCGGAATGCGATCCATCAGCGACAGCACCGGGTTTATACAGTTGGTGAGATAGCGCGTGGGATCCAGCCTGCGGATATGATCGCAGATCTGTCTGCCAACTTGTACTTCATGGGGATCGCTGACCTCACAGATCTCGTTTCCGATGGAATAGAGGATCACCGAGGGATGATGGAAGGCCAGCTCCACCATGGCCGAGGCGTCTTCCTTCCAGTGAGAAAGGAAGTGGACGGAATAATCAAAGGCCACTTTCGGCGCCGTCCAGGCGTCGCAAAGCTCCAGCATCACGAGCATCCCCAGCTCGTCACAGGCCTCCAGCACCGTCCGGCTGGTGGGGAAATGGGCGCAGCGGATCGCGTTATAGCCCGCTTCCCTGAGCTTCCGGATGCGCCGGAAAGTCAGCGCCCGGTGCTCCACCGCCCCGATTACGCCGTGATCCTGGTGGATGCATCCGCCCCGGAGCTTGATGGGCTCGCCGTTTACGCGCAGCCCGCGTCTGACGTCCAGGGAAAGGGTTCGGACGCCGAAGCGCGTGTGCTCGGTGTCCAGTCCCTCCAGTTCGGTCTCGCAATCGTACAGGAAGGGAGTATCAACGCTCCAGAGCTTCGGATGATCCAGCGTAAAGCGCAGCGCTGCCGTCTTGGTCTCGCCCGCCAGGAGCGTGACCGGGGCGCTGATCTCCGCATCGCCGATCCGATGGCGCAGGCAAAGCGTCTGCTGCCGTGCCTCCCGGTTGACCAGGGTGGTCTGGATCAGCAGCGCCGCGGCTTCCTCATCCGCTTCCGTCACTGTGATCTTCACGCCGTTCGGCGCGATATGGACGCTGCCCGCCCGCAGCAGCCACACGTCCCGATAAATGCCGGTGCCCGTATACCAGCGGCTGGAAGGAACGCCGTTTCGCACCAGCACCTTGACGGTATTCTTTCCCGGTTTCAGAAAGGGAGAGATGTCAACGGTAAACGCGGTATAGCCGTTATCGTGCTGCGCCGCCAGGCAGCCGTTGATATAAACTGCAGCGTTGTGATAGACGCCTTCAAATTCCAGAAACGCGGCGCCTGAAAGCGCATCCCATTCGAATTCTTTGGTATAGTGAACGGTCTCGGCGGGATAGTACCCGGTTGCATTGCCGGTGGGTGTTTGGGGATCCCGCGTCCGGCCGATCATGGCGTCATGGGGCAGCGTTACCGAAACCGGCGTCTGTGCGCCGCTGATCGTGCGCTCCAGAGCCGTTCCGCTGCCGCGGCAGAACATCCAGCCGCTGTTGAAGCTCTCCCGATTCATCAGTACTTCCTCGAAAGCTGCGCTTCACATTCCTCGCGGGTGATCTGTCCGGCGTTGC
>CAMHMZ010000070.1 GCA_946186375.1 uncultured Clostridia bacterium | reverse complement strand
TTCCGGTGCTTATTTAGCATAAGCTTTTCTTACATTGTTCAATTTTCAAGGTACATTCCAAGCGCCTCCCCGTTAGGGGTGACAGCTTGATTAGTATACCTCAGCAGATGGCGGTTTGTCAAGAACTTTTTTCACCGTTTCCGATGATTTTTCAGGTTCTTCGATCGACAAGCGCCTCACCCGAAGTGCTTTGCTACTATAGCACCTGTTTTTCCATCTGTCAACACTTTTTTGTCGCTTTTTTGAGGAAAAATTTTAACTTCTAAATCTTGTGGTTTTTTGACCTTTCCAGCTACAAAATAAGGAAGGCGGAAGGATCTCTCCTCCCGCCTTCTGCTGGTCCGAACAGGCCTCAGCTGAACCATTTGAGCTTGTTGAGCAGCGGCAACTCTTCCATTTTTCCGTTGATCACGTTCATGATCCCCTTGATGGAAAGAGCGATGCCGAGCAGCACGACCAGCGGTGTGGCGCCGACGAAGCCGGTGATGATGCTGGCCAGAGTGGAATAGGCGAAGAGCTTAAGCCCCTGTCTGGCGTGAAACTTCACGAATTCATCGTCCGAGCCGAAGAGCAGCGGCACGAAAAACAGGATGCCGATATAGGAGATGGCCGCCAGGCCGTGATTATTGCTGCGGCTCGCCCTTCTGCTGCGCGTATACTCCCGGGGCTCTTCGGCGTCGGCGCTCCCCGCGCCGTAGCTATAGCGGCGGCCGCCGATGTTGACCGAGAAGCCGGGGTCCTCCCGGCTCTCACTGCCTTCGTCGAACCTGCGATCGTCCACGTTATCGCCGCCGATATTGACTCTCACGTTTCCGCTCTCGTCTCGCCGGATGCGGATACTGTCGCCGATGCTGATATCCGTGCCGCGGCCGCGGTTGACGTAGCTCTCGGCCCGGCGTTCCTTCTCCTCCTGGGCGCGGCGGAACTCCTCCTCCATTTTGCGGCGGCGGCGTTCGTTTTCGGCCCAGACGCGGTCCTGCTCCTGCCGTTCGGCACGGCGGCGCTCCGCCTCGGCGCGCGCGTCTGCCTCGCGTCTGGCCTGCTCTTCCGCCGCTTTGGCCTCGCGCTCGGCCTGGACGGCGTAGGCCGCGGCCTGGGCGCTGGCCTGCTCGGCGCGTTTTTTCTCTTCATCGGGGTCATAGCCGCAGGCAAGGCACTTTCCCTGCCCGTCCGGGATATAGGCGCCGCAGCGATCACAATATGCCATATCGTTCTCCACCTTTGTGGTAAAATCTTCTGCTTTCGATTATACGATATGGCGCGCGGCATTTCAAGTGAACAAGCTGTAAATCTCGCTCAGGCACAGAAACGGTGACGGCCGATCTGCACGATCAGCGGGCGCGACCAGATCCAGGCGCTGGTCGCGGTGGCGGGGTTGAAATAATAGATCGCACCGCCGCTGGGGTCGGAGCCGTTCAGCGCATCCTGCGCCGCGCGGTAAGCGCTTTCGGCCACGGGCTGCTCGAACTGGCCGTCCACGATGCAGGTGAAGGCGTCGGTCTGGTAGATGACCCCCGCCACCGTGTCCGGAAAGGAGGGGTGCCGCACCCGGTTGAGCACCACCGCCCCGACGGCGACCTGCCCGGTGTAGGGCTCTCCCCGCGCCTCGGCGGAGATGAGCCGCGCCAGAAGATCCAGATCCCCCGAGGCCGTGCCGCCCGCGCCGCTCGACGCGCCGGGGTCGACGCCGTTGGGCAGGCCGAGGGCCGCAAGGGTCTGCGCGCCGGCCTGCCCGTCGACCGTGAGCCCGTTGCGGCGCTGAAAATAGCGGACAGCCGCCTCGGTGCGGCTGCCGTAGACCCCGTCGACCGCCCCGTCGTAGTAGCCCCAGCTTTTGAGCCGGGTCTGGATCTCGGTGACGGTGGCGCCGGAGGAGCCGCGCTTATAGAGATCCGCAGCCGCGTGCTGCGCCATGGCGATCAGCAGGATGTTGACGGCAAACACGACGGCGATATCGATCAGCAGTTTCTTTTGCTTGGCAGACATGAAAACACCCCCACAAACTGCCCATAGTTTGTGAGGGTGTGTCTCAGATTATGCGTTTCTGTCGCCGCGGCGGGGATCAGTCATCATCGTCATCGTCGTCTTCGTCCCGGTCGTCATCCTCGTCCCGGTCGTCATCGTCGTCCCGGTCGTCATCGTCGTCCCGGTCGTCATCCTCGTCCCGGTCGTCGTCCTCGTCCCGGTCGTCATCCTCGTCCCGGTCATCTTCGTCATTCCGGTCATCGTCCCGGTCGTCGTCATCCTGGTCATCGTCTTCATCCCGGTCGTCGTCCTCATCCCGGTCGTCGTCCTCGTCCCGGTCGTCGTCCTCGTCCCGGTCGTCGTCCTCGTCCCGGTCGTCATCCTCGTCCCGGTCGTCTTCGTCGTCCCGGTCGTCATCGTCGTCCCGGTCGTCGTCCTCGTCCCGGTTGTCATCGTCGTCCCGGTCGTCATCGTCGTCCCGGTCGTCGTCATCGTCCCGCAGAGACTGCAGATACGTCTCGCTGCCGATATAGCCCGCGTAGTCGCGCAGGTCGATCCCGCTTGCGGCGAGGAAATGAAGGAGCTCATCCATCTTCATGCCTGCGAGCTCCGCCAGATCGAGCTCCGGGTGCTCGGTCAGCAGTTTTTTCAGCAGCGCCGCCTTGCCTGGGCTCATGCGGTATTCAGCCGCAAGCGCTTTCAGCTCCGCGTCGATCTCGACGGTCTGCTCGAAGAGCGCGTCCTGGCCGAGCAGCGCGTTCATATTGCCGTCGATCTCTATCGTCAGTTCCTGCCTGAGCCGCTCGGCGTCCCCGCCGGAAACGGACAGCAGGATCGTGCAGGCGTCTTTGGTCAGATAGCCCTCGCGGACCATTGCCCCGATCACCGCATTCACAGCGACGTTCACGTCGGCCCGGCGCAGATCCATCCCGCTCAGAAGGCGCTCGCCGTCCGGGTTGTTGGCCTCGGCGCGCACGACGCGCCGGGCTCGGTCGATCTGCAGAGAGACACTGGGGTTGACGTCGAGGAAGACCGTCGAGACCGGGCGGGCCTGCAGCGCGAATGCGGAGAAGAAGCCCAGCACCAGCACGGCCGCGAGTGCGGAGGCCCAGCGGACGAAGCGGCGGATCGGGCGGCTCTGCGGGGCTGTTTCCTGCTGCGGCGTCTCTTGCAGGTACCACTCATCGCCGCGCGCCAGCTCCACCGGGCGATCCCAAAGCTCGTCGGCGCGGTCGGGCGCGGCCTCCTCCGCCAGACTGCGAAGCTCATTTTCAAGTTGGATCTTTTCTGCGGCGTTCATGAGTTTCCCTCCAGTCTGCGGCGCATTTTTTCAAGGCCGCGGTTGTATTTCGACAGCACGGTCGAGAGCGGCAGGCGCAGCCGCTCCGCGATCTCCCGGTGTTTCATGCCGCCCAGCGCGTGCGCGATCACGATCTCCCGCTCCTCGCCAGACAGCGCTTCGAGCGCCGCTTCCAGCGTGAGCCTCGTCTCCGTCGCACCGTGCTCGTCCGCACCGAGCTCCCGCTCGGCCTCCTCCATCGGAACGTGGACGCGCTCGCGGTGCTTCATGAGACAGATGTTCCGCGCGATCGTGAAGATCCAGGCCATGGGCTTGCCCTGCGGTCGGTAGAGATGTGCGGCCGCGCGGATCTTCAGATAGGTCTCCTGCACGGCGTCCTCGGCGTCCTCCCGGCTGTCCGCGAGCGACAGGCAGTAGGCATAGACGGCGGCGCGGCTCTGCTCATACAGCAGGCAGAAGGCGTCCCGGTCTCCCTGTGCGATGCGCGGCAGCAGGGTCTCGTCTATATGGATCTCTTTTCTCCGCACCTGCGGGGGTGCGGCGGCTGCTGCCAGCATAAGACTTCTCTCCCTCTCGCGGCCCGGGCTCTGCTCGGCCGCTTTAAATATATAATGTAGGAGACCGTCGTTTTATCGCAGAGAAAAAAATTTTAATCCGTCTGCGATAAAAGCCTCTCTTTGCGCATTATCTCATCAGAAGGGCAACAAAGAACAAAAATGTCTGAAAACAGGAGGTCATCATGAAAAAGAAACTCATTTCTCTTATCCTTGCGCTGCTCGTCGTATTCTCTCTCTCCGCTCCGGCTCTGGCTGCCTCGCCCCTGATCAAGAATATCGAATACCAGGGCGCAGGCGTCGTCGAGGTCGATTTCAGCAAAAAGCTCGTCACACTCAAGACAAAGGTCAGCGTCAAGGACGCCGACGGCAACAGCTACTCCGTCAAGATCACCGAGCGCGACGGGGATGATCTGGACTTCACCGTCAAGGGACTGAAGGCCAACACGAAGTACACCGTCACCATCACCGGCCTCAAGGCCGACAAGAGCGGCACGGCGCGGAAGGCGACCGCCAGCTTCAAGACGCCGAAGACCGAGTTCAAGATCCGCGACGTCGAATACGACCGCGGAGACAAGGAGCTCGACATCGACTTCTTCGGCCGGATGCAGTACAAGAAGGTCAAGGTCTCCGTGACCGACAAGAACGGCAAGACCTACACCTGCCGCATTGAGGAGAAGGACCGCGACGGGATGGAGCTCTTTGTCTCGGGGCTCAAAAAGGGCAAGACCTACACCGTGACCATCACGGGCATCCGCCTCAGGGGCACGAGCTCCTACGGGAAGCTCTCGGCCACATTTACAGCCTGACAGGCCGACGACCGGCTCTCTGAAAACTGAAAACTGAAAACTGAAAACTAAAAACTCGGGGATGTGAAAAACGTGTTTTTCACATCCCCATTCACATGTTCTCTTATCTCGCCTTGCTGTCGATCTCGCCGCGGATGCGCGCGAGGAAGGCGTCGAGCTCCATGGCCCCGAGATCCTCGCCCGTGCGGGTGCGGACCGTGACGGTGCCGGACTCGGCCTCCTTGGCGCCGAGCACGAGCATATAGGGCACGCGGTCCTCCTGCTGCGCCAGACGGATCTTGTAGCCGATCTTCTCGTTCGACTCGTCCAGCACGGCGCGGATCCCGGCGTCGCTGAGCTTCTCGGTGACGGCGTCGGCATAGTCGAGCGTCTTCTCGCTGACGGGCAGCACCTTGACCTGCGTGGGCGCCAGCCACAGCGGGAAGCGGCCCTTGGTCTCCTCGATGAGGTAGGCCATAAAACGGTCCAGGGAGCCCAGGATGGCGCGGTGGATGACCACCGGGCACTTCTCCGAGCCGTCGCGGTCGATATACTTCAGATCGAAGCGCGCGGGCAGGCAGAAGTCGAGCTGGCAGGTGGAGAGCGTGTACTCCGCGCCGACGGCGGGCTTGACGTTCACGTCGAGCTTCGGGCCGTAGAAGGCGGCCTCGCCGATCTCCTCGGTAAAGTCGATGCCGAGGGAGAGCAGCACCTCACGCAGCGCGCTCTCGGCGGTGTTCCACATTTCGTCGTCGTCGTGATATTTCTTCTTGTCCGCCGGGTCGCGCAGCGAAAGCACGCAGCGGTAATCGGTGATGCCGAAGTCCTTGTACACGTCGAAGATGAGGTCGCAGACGCGGGAGACCTCGTCCTTGATCTGCTCGGGCGTGACGAAGAGGTGCGCGTCGTTCTGGCAGAAGTGGCGGCCGCGCTCGATGCCCTTGAGCGTGCCGGAGGCCTCGTAGCGGAAGTCGTGCGCGATCTCGCCGATGCGGATGGGGAGATTGCGGTAGGAGCGCGGACGGTTGGCATAGATGCGCATGTGGTGCGGGCAGTTCATGGGCCGCAGCACATAGGCCTCGCCCTCCATCTCCATGGCCGGGAACATGTTCTCCTTGTAGTGATCCCAGTGGCCGGAGGTCTTGTAGAGATCGACGGTGCCGACACAGGGCGTCATGACGTGCTGATAGCCCAGGCGGCGCTCCTTTTCCTTGATATAGTTCTCAAGCTCCTGCCAGACGGTGTAGCCGTTGGGCAGGAACATGGGCAGGCCGCGGCCGACGAGATCGTCCGTCATGAACAGCCGCATCTCGCGCCCGATCTTGCGGTGATCGCGCTCGCGCGCCTCCTGCTGCTGCTTCTCCCATTCGGCCAGCTCCTCGGCGTTGCGGAAGGCGACGCCGTTGATGCGCGTGAGCATCTGGCGCTCGCTGTCGTTCTTCCAGTAGGCGCCGGACTGCTGCGTGATCTTGAAGGCCTTGAGCGCCTTGGTGTAGGTCAGGTGCGGCCCGAGGCACATATCGACGTACTCGCCCTGCTGGTAAAAGCTGAACTCGGTCTCGTCGGCCAGGTCGTCGATGTGCTCGAGCTTGAACTTCTCGCCGCGCTCGGCCATGAGCTTCTTGGAGTCCTCTCGGTTGAGGACGAAGGACTTGACGGGCAGGTTTTCCTTGCAGATCTTGCGCATCTCCTTCTCGATGGCCTCCAGATCCTCCGGCCCCAGCTTCCGCTCGCCCAGGTCGACGTCATAGTAAAAGCCGTTCTGCGTGGCCGGGCCGTAGGCGAAGTCCGCCTCCGGGAACAGGCGCTTGATGGCCTGCGCCATGATGTGCGCGGCCGTGTGGCGCAGCACGTGCAGTTCTTCCTCCTGCGGGCATTCGCCCACGCTGCCGTCCTTGTAAATGATTTTCATAGCGGTTCCTCCCCAAATAAAAAAGCACCTTCAGCGGCCGTAAGCCGCCGAGGGTGCAGTAAAATACACGGTCCCACCTCGGGATTTCGCTCCTGTGACCGGTAACGCCGTCACGCGGGGCGGCATTTCCTCCGCCCGGCTCGGGAAGCGGTACGCTCTTCGGCTTCGCCCGGGGCGGCTTGCAGCCATGGCCTGCCCTCTCTGCTCGGTCTTCGCCTGCGCGTTCTTCCGTCTGCGCCTTTAGACGGAAAGTATGATAACACCCCCGCCGCGCCCTGTCAAGGCTCTTCGCCTGTCTGGGATAAGTTTTCAGTTTTCAGAAGTCAGTTTTCAGAGAAAAACGGCAGTTTAGCGAGGAATTCGGAATTCGGAATGCGGAATTCGGAATACAGGGAAAACGAGGGATAGAACGAGGAAAGTGACGTCCACGCCGTAGGGGCGGCTATCAGCCGCCCGCGGATATCGTACAGACTCGGCGGGCGGCTGATAGCCGCCCCTACGGCGTCATCCTGAGCGAGCGAAGCGATTCGAAGGATCTTAAGATTCTTCGTCGCTGGCGCTCCTCAGAATGACAGCGCTAAACTCCAATTTGTCCTTCTCCAAAAACTAAAAACTGAAAACTAAAAACTCTTTCGTTCCTGAAAACTAAACTTGACAAGCCCCGGCGGATATGCTATGATGCCAATAGTTAGCAGCGGCTAACCGCCGTCGCTTCTCTTTTGTCCTATGGTTAGCTTCTGCTAACCATAGGACAAAAGGAGCGCCGATGTCGGATACTCTCCTGATCCAAACCTGTGCGCCGACCCTGGCCGGGCTCAAGACCGGCAGCCTCTTCTCCTGCCCCTACGACAGCGAGGAGAGCCTTCGGGAGGCGCTGCGCCGCGTAAACCGGCTGCTCTGCGGCAAGGGGCTTCGCGTCCTGCCGCTTCGGAAACGCGGCGGGCACGCGCTCATCTACGTCTACCGGCCCGCGCTGCTGGAGCGCGACCTGCACCGGAGCGCAGCCTGCGAGCTGCTGCGGGAGCGGGGCTACTGCTGCGAGGATCCGGCCCAGTGCCTGCGCCTGCTGCGGCATCGCCTGTGCGAGGACGCCGACTTTCCGCACGAGATCGGGCTTTTTCTCGGCTATCCTCCGGAGGACGTGCGCGGCTTCATCGAGGATCGCCGCGCCTGCAAATGCATCGGCTGCTGGAAGGTCTACGGCGACGAGGAGAAGGCGCGCGCCGCCTTCGATCGCTTCGACCGCTGCACGAGGGTCTATTGCGCCTGCCACCGGAAGGGCGTGCCGCTGGAGGCCCTGGCCGTCTCTGTCTGAGCAAATCCAAATTACTATAGAAGGAGAATGAACACATGAATATCGCTGTTGTTTACTGGAGCGGGACCGGCAACACCGCCGCCATGGCGGAGGCCGTCGCCAAGGGAGCCCGCCAGAAGGGCGCCGCCGCGGCGCTGCTGACCGCCGACGCCTTTGACGCCGCGCAGGTGGATCGCTATGACGCCATCGCCTTCGGCTGCCCGGCCATGGGTGCGGAGGAGCTGGAGGACACGGAATTCCTCCCCATGTTTGAAAGCTGTGAGAGCAAGCTCTCCGGTAAGCGTATCGCGCTCTTCGGCTCCTACGGCTGGGGCGGCGGCGACTGGATGCGCAGCTGGGAGGACAGCTGCCGCGGCGACGGCGCGATCCTTGCCTGCGACAGCGTGATCTGCTGCGAGGCCCCCGACGACGAGGCGCTCGCGGCCTGCGCCGCTCTCGGCGCCGCGCTCGCCTGAATAAGCAGACCCCTTTTCACTCCTTTCGACCGCCGGGATCCACGAGAAGGGCGGATCCCGGCGGCGATTTTTAATTCCCAGCAAAAAACTATGAAAAAAGTCTTGACAAGCCGCGATGGCTGTGGTACTATACAGACAGTTAGCAGAGGCTAACCAGCAGCGGTCCTCCCCCTTCCGCTGCGGCATGAATGTTGATCCCTCTCCTGATACACCTCACTTCACTCTCTCGCAAATCCCCCCCCCCAAAAAGGGAAAACCCGTCCTCCCCCGGACGGGTTTTCCTTTTATATATATAGAATGATTAATCAGAGTTTATCGACAAATGCGGAATGCGGAATGAGAGAAACGAGGGATAAAACGCGGAAATTGACGTTCGCGTTGTAGGGGCGGCTATCAGCCGCCCGCCAAACCAGCACCGTGTCCGCGGGCGGCTGATAGCCGCCCCTACGACATCATTTCAAACGCCTCGCTAAACTTCCGTTTACCGCTTTAAAAACTGAAAACTGACTTCTGAAAACTGCCCCTCACCGGAGCGTTTTCAGATACGCCTTGTGCTGCTCGGTCACGCGGTAGCTCTCGAGGGCCTTCTGGATGGCCTTTTTGTGCACCCAGGGATCCAGGCGGCGCTCCTCGAAATACGGCAGCGCCGCCTCGTACTGCTTGGCCAGCGCCGTGGCGAAAAACCAGGCGACCATCATCTTGAGATAATAGTCCTCGCCCCGCTTGTTCGCCGCAAGCGCGAGGTATTCCTCCTGGAAATCCCCGTCGAGAAACTCGTTCATCAGCATGCGCAGCCCGAAGCGCGCGGTGTAGACGTGCTCCGAAGCGATCCACTTTCTGATATAGGGCAGGAGCTTTTCGTGGTTTTTGCGAAAGCAGGCGGGTGTCGCCTGATCCGAGACCGGCCAGCAGTCGACATAGGGGAGAAAGTCCTCCACGGCATGCACGCATGCGTCGAAATCCCGGATCCGGGCCAGGGCGAAAAAGTGAATGAGGTTTTCGTCAAAATAGCGGTGCGGGAGATCCTGCAAAAACGCGTCCCGCTCCCCGCTCGCGGCGAGCTCCCTGGCGATCTCGCGCAGCGCGGGCGTGCGCACGCCGAGCATGCTCTCCGGCGGGATAGTGGGGACGAGCTTCAATTGAAAGCTCCGGTAGGCCTCGTCCCAGTGCGGGGCGAGCTTATCATAAAGCGTCATGGTGTCTGCTCCTTTCGGTACTGCGGCGTGCTTTTCAGCGCGTCACGATGTGCCAGATGACGGGGTTTATAAAACCGCAGGCGCGGTAAAGAGCAAAGGGATCGCTTTCATTGTTCACGCGTCCGGACACGGTCACAAAGCTTGCGGAGCCTTTCATCCGCTACAGCAATTCACACACGAGAAACGCCCCCAGTCCTCTCCGCCTGTGCTCGGGCGAGACCTGGATCCACTCCAGCATGCCTTCTCCGATGCAGGGATCAAGCTCGGCGATGCCCGAAGCGACCACGCTTCCGCTTGATGCATCTGCAACCGCGATCCACAGCTCCGGCCGGTATACGAAATGCGTCTGATAGGACAGAAGCTCCTCCGCGCTCACGCTTTCCTTTTCGTAGCAGGAATTGATATGCTGCGCAAAGGTATCGACCCCCGGCTGCGTGATCCTGTAACCCGCCGGCAGCTGCGCTTCTCTGACCGTCTTGAGATCATGCATCAGCTTGAAATACGGTTCATCCTTCCCGCCCGGCAGCGGCGGCAGCTCGCCTTTCACGATCTTCACATTATCGGGAATAACAACAGCTTCCGATTTCCAATAGGGAAGCGACGAAGCGCCGCACGGATCGGCCAGATAGTCCTTACTGGTCATTGTTTTGCTTGGCGGTTCTGCACGACGCTACCAACATGACGCGAATCGTTGTGCATTGATCGCTCAGGGATTTATAGCTTGACTCATTCAGATACCCTGTACGATGAAGCAGCTCCAGCCAATACCCGGTTTCGCTCGCTTCCTTCAGCGCGATTTCAAGCTTGGAGATAAAATCCTTCTTTCCCTGCGCGTAGTTTGCTTCGAAAATATTCGCACCGATGGAGGTGCCCGAACGTCCGATCTGGTTGGAAATAACGGATTCGTGTCTTGCTTTCAGGTCTTTGACGAGGTTGATAATTCGCACGGAAAAATCCATGGACAACTCGGCAAGCTTGTTTTCTTTCATGTATATCAATCCTTCCTTAACAGAAAGAATACCATATTCCCTCAGAAACCACAATCTAATTGCAAAATGATGTCGCCGCCGTCGGCGGCTGATGATGTATCTCCGCTTGCGCTCTGAAATGATGCTGCGTCACTTTGTGCCGCAATGATGCGATGTTTGCCCCATGTGCCCGCAGGCACACATCATTAGCGAAGCGACATCATTGCCGAAGGCAGCATCTTTTGCCCAACAGGGCAAACATCATTCAAAAACGCGTGATTTGGCAGGCAAATCACGCGTTTTTGCTGGCGGACAGGGTGGGATTCGAACCCACGGTACCCTTGCGGGTACACCTGATTTCGAGTCAGGGCCGTTATGACCGCTTCGATACCTGTCCCTATGCAATTGCCCTGCCATTATACCCAATCGCTTTCAAAAAATCAAGAGCCTGCTGAAATTTGTACCGGCCCGCCCCCGCCGCTCTCGGCCTGTAAATTATTTACCTCTTGTTCATATAATTTGTGCTTTTAATTATATATAACTCTTGACAAAAGTTTCCCGCGGCGCTATGATAGGGGCATGAGAAAAAGGAGATGATCCGAGACATGAAAAAGACGCTTTATAGCCTGATGCTCTCAGACGAGGTCGTGCGGGAGGTCGATTCGCTCGCGCACCGGCTGGGCACCAACCGCTCCAGCCTCATCAACCAGATCCTCGCCGAGTATGTGGGCTACACCACGCCCGAGCGCCGGATCCGCGACGTGCTGTCCGCGATCGAACAGCTCATGCTCCCCTCGCGGGAGCTCGTGCCCTTCTTCGCGCCGAACAGCTCCAGCATGTCGCTCAAGAGCTCGCTGGAGTACAAATACCGCCCCACCATCAAATACGAGGTGGAGCTCTACCGCGGCGGGGAGGAGAGCATCGGCGAGCTTTCGGTGATGTTCCGGACGCAGTCGGCGGCGCTTTTGCAGAGCATGGCGGAGTTTTTCCGCCTCTGGAAGCGCATCGAGGATCTGCACCTCACGCCGCGCCTCGGCGTGAAGCTCAGCTACGCCCTCTACGACGGCAAGTTCGTCCGCTCGCTCGCAGCGCCCAGCCGCGACTGCTCGGCCGAGGAGCTGGCGGGCGCGCTGTCCGAGTACATCAAGCTCTTCGACACGCTGATGAAGGGCTATCTCACCGGCCGCCTCGACGCGCATGAGGTCGAGGCCGCCTACTACGCCTATCTCGGCAAGGCTCCCCTCTGCATCTGATGAAAAGGAAGTGATCCCATGAACGCCCAGAATTACACGCAGAAATCTCTCGAAGCCATCCAGACCGCGCAGGCCATGGCGCAGGAGAACCGCAACAACTATATCACGCCCGAGCATCTGCTCTATGCCCTTGTCGACCAGGACGGCGGGCTCATCCCGTCGCTGCTGGGCCGCATGGGCGTAGACGCCGACGCTGTCCTCTCCGAGCTCGACACGGCGATCGCCGCGCTGCCGAAGGTGGGACAGGTCTCGCAGGTCTATCTCTCCCCGGAGGCCGACCGCGCGCTGAACGCCGCCGAGAAGGCCGCCAAGAGCATGGGCGACGAATATACCTCGGTCGAGCATCTGATGATCGGCCTCTTCGCCGCCGCGACGCCCGCTTTGAAGCGCATCTTCTCCGACCACGGCGTCACGAAGTCCGCCTTCACGGCGGAGCTGGCGAAGGTGAAGACCTCGCCCGTCACCGGCGACAACCCCGAGAGCACCTACGACGCGCTGACGAAATACGGCACGGATCTGGTGCAGCGGGCGCGCGACAACAAGCTCGACCCCGTCATCGGCCGCGACGCGGAGATCCGCAACGTCATCCGCATCCTCTCGCGCAAGACGAAGAACAACCCCGTCCTCATCGGCGAGCCCGGCGTCGGCAA
>CAMHMZ010000069.1 GCA_946186375.1 uncultured Clostridia bacterium | reverse complement strand
GCGAAATAGGCATTGGCGGTCGTCATGACGGCATCGAAAATCTCATCTCCGTCGCGGCAGATCCCGTCCACTTGGTCAAGCAGAGACAAGAAGAGTGCTTTGCAGTTGTCCGCGTCATAAGCAAGCTCGTAGTCAGCGCCGTTGATGCTTCCGGAGAGTTTTCCGTCCATCCAGGCCCAATACCGGCCGATCTCCCGTTCATAAGTCGACCGCGTGAGTGGGATGCCGTATCGGAAACCTCCTAAGAATGGATTGACAAGGTAGCGGTCATTCAGCATAAACGCCATAAACGCCCAGGCTCCATCTTTGTTCCGCGCGGCCTGCGGGATCATCAGTTCTTGGTTTGGCGAGAGATAGATGCCGCTGCCCACAGATCCGGGCAGACCGATGGCAGTGAGACGTTCCCCGAACCATCCCTCTGCCTCTGGGATGCTGGCAGCGTCCTGAAGCTCGGTTCGTCCGAGCGGATCGGCGATTCCGGCGAGCTCAAAAAGCTGTTGACCCTCACAGATCGGCCCATAGTCAAGGGGAAAAACATCGCCATGTTCCAAGGATTCCTTCAGTTCCTGTTCCGTCAGTCCATAGGGATTCTGCGTTGCATCCTCCGGAAGCGCTGCGGCAAAGGTAAGATAATCAGCTACCTGCTCGGCGCAGTAATCCCGATGATTGCCTGCAAAGACCCATTTCATAAAGGCCTCACGGTCTACGCTGCGATAGAACACATGCTCCGCACCTCCGGCAAGAGCGACAAGCTCGGAAAAGCTCTCAATGCGCTGCCCCTCCAGCAGCGAAGCCGGGCCGAGGATCGCCGTCAGCGAAAAGCTTGGAATCAGGCTCAAAAGCTTCCCGTCCGTTTCCATGGCTGCAAGAGGTCCCGGCAAAAAAGCGTCTGTGCCGAGATCCCGTTCCACATACGGCAGCAGATCCTCCGCTGTTGCGGTCGAGCAGATCGCGCTGCCAAAGCCTCGCACATCGATCAGATCCGGCGCGTTGCCGCCCGCCATATCCGCGGAGAGTGCGAGGAAAGGATCGGGGCTCTCCGCGTAGTTGCGCACGACGATCTCATACTCCCGATTGACGGTGTTGAAATCTGTGATCTGATCGTGATAGCTGCCGTATCCCCGAATCGCCTGCTCCGGTATTTCTTCGTTAATGGCAAGGGTGATGATGGTTTTCTCCGCGGGGAGAGCGTTTTTATCAACAGGGTATGCCACACGGTAGGGGCTTGACCAGTTGCCGTAGTCCAGAAAGAAAAAGCTGTCTGTCCCTCCGATGGGAACCGGCGCCGCCGTGTCATTCAGAAACAGCCGGTCATAGCGAAACAATGCCTCGCTTTCGCCGCCGCCCAGCTTGTGGCGGTAGAGATAGATGTTGTCTGTCAGATAGAGCGTATCGCCCGCTATACCGCAGGCGCGGCAGCCATCGGGGACGCTGTCCACTTTGTTCAGCGAAAAGCTCGCCGGGTCATAGCGGAGAATACCGTAGCTGTCGCGCCCGAGGAAGTAGATGCCCGTATCCGTCCGGTAGATCTCCATCCACTCGGAAAGCTCCTGCGAGTGCAGCAGCTCGGCGTCGCGGCTGTAGCTTTCCAGGACATAATGCCCCGTGTTGCTTTCGTCCCACCAGACATGGTAGAGCAAAAAGAAGTCCTCGCCGCCGACGAGCCCCGTTGTGCCGTGCTCGTCGCGGAAGCTCATAATCTCCGTCTCCTGCCCGTCCTGCACGTACAGCACCCTGTAGTCAATGGACTGATTGTAGAAATCCTCCTTGTTTTCGTGTATTTCGAGCCGCCAGTCATCGGAGGCCCCGCCGCTGAGCGCATTGAAGTCATCCCAATCGGCATCCCATTCCTTCAGGCAATGGCCCGTCGGGTCAAACTCATAGAGGGTTTCGGCTAAATCGTCATAGGCATAGAGGCCGTTGGGCGAGGTCTTGAACTGGCAGATCGCGCCTAAACTGCGGTCAAATTCCATGATTCCCGGAACATAGACCGTCTCAAAGGGTGTTCCGTCTGGGGCGAGGTTTTCCTCGGCACCGTAGGTGCTTACGCCCTCGCGGGCGGGTGCGTTATCTTTTCTTGATTCTGTTTTGGGCGTGCAGCCGCACAGCCCCAGCGTCAGCGCTATGCAAAGCGCAAGTACCGCGGCCAAAAGCCGTATTCTTTTGTCCATGTCAAATCCTTTCTTACGGGAACACTGTATAGTCCAGCGTGTCAGCGTAGTATTCCAACTCGTAGGCGCTGTGAACCAAACCGCCCTGTCCGATCAGCCAGCCCTTTTCTGTGCGATAAATGATCACATGCGTGCGTTCTGTTTCGGGAAGAACGGCGGCGATCAGCACCACAGCGCCGCAGTTTGTGCGATAAAACCACTGTTGCGAGTAATCGGCGGCGATCGGCGCTGTCAGGAAGGGGCAAAAGGCCCCGTTTGGGATATAGCGCCATTCCATGCCGGTGGCACCGCAGATCAGGCCATTGTTGTAGCAATCAAAGCCCTCGTAAAACTGCTCACATATTTGCTTGTCATAACCCAGCGCGGCAAAGTCTTCCTGAGATATTAGGCCAACGCTCATATCGTCATACATTCCGGAGTCGATGTTTTCCTGCGAATAGACCAGACTGTGCGTTTGGGTGTACGTCAGGCCGTATTTTTCAGCCACTGTCGGCTGCAGCTCCAGCAGGCGCTGATTGCCCTCGACGGTTCCGCGCAGTTCCCGCTGAAGCTGAGTATACTCATTGGCCGCTTTGCCTTCCGGAGAGTCGAGGAAATCTTCAAGCGTTGCGGCATCACAGGGTTCAGTACAGATCGTCGGGCCATGGTAGACCACAGAGAAGTCCGGCTCTGTTTTCAGCAGCTCATGGAATATGATCCGATCCGCAATCGCTTCGCAATCGGACTTTGTAACTGGCTCCCCATCATAAAATCCGGCATGAGCCATGATAAAAACGCCGTCCATGTCAAAGAAAATGCGCAGGTCAGCCATGCTCGCGTCGATATCCTCACGGGTCTCGTTAAATGCCATCAGCACGGTATCTCCGTGTATGTTCGTGTACTCCCACTCCTCATAGTTCTCCGGACTGTCCATGCCGCTGGAGAGCGGGAGGATCGTGCCGGAGAGGTTTTTCAGAATCGACAGGAGAACATTGCTCTTTGTCCCCGACGTCTCCAGCGTGAAGGAGCCGTCCTCATAGATGTACCCGGAGCCGCTGCCCTCGGTCAGGAAGGCGCCCGTTCCCGCCGCACGATAAAAGTCCTCCAGCGTGAGGGGCGTGACCTGATGCGTGTGCAGCCGCAGGCCGTATTGCTCTGCCAGCGCGTTCAGCTCGTCCAGCATCGCCTGCTCGTAAACGCCGTAGTAATGACAGGTGTTGACTGTCTCCTCGTCCAGCCCGTCCATCCACGAATTGTCGTTGGTGATGGTGTGGGTGGCCAGATATTCCTCCCGGAAGCGCAGCCATTCGGCGTTGGCCAGGTATTCCGGGGAATCCGCATAGCCGTTGAGCGATACCCAGCGCTTCGGCTCTGCAGTCGGAGCCGTGGAATTCTCCGGAGAAGTGCTCTCTGATACAGCTTCCTGCGTTTCAGGTGCGGACTCGATCATGCGTTCCCGCAGACCGAACCAACCCATCGCATAAGCGGTCACGGTAAAGAGAGAAACGATGATAGCGGCCACCAGCAGCGTCGTCCACAGCTTGCGGTTCACCCGGTGTGGCCTCGCTTTTTCTGTCGCATAGCCGAGGAAATCCATCGCCTCCAGCACATAGTCCTCGCGGATGCCGCTCATGGCGTGCAAAAGCTTGTAGGAGTTCATACCAATCCCTCCTCCTGTAAGGTACTGTGCAGACGCCCACGCAGGCGGTACAGCGTCATCTTGACCTTGCCCTGTGAGCAGTTGAGCTTGTCCGCAATTTCCTTCACCGGCGCGACGAACCAGTAGCGCGCGACAAAAATCTTGCGATCCGTCGCTGGCAGGGTAGAGAGGAAGGCGTTGATCGCCTGCGCCAATTCTTTTTCCTCGATCTGCTGCTCTACGCCGCTGCGGCTCGGGATGCAATCGGCCAACTCGTCAAGTGCCAGGTCCGTCTCCCCACCGCCCCGTTTTTGGCGAGACCGGCGGCGATAACGATCCAGAGCTAAATTTCGGGAAATCGTACCCAGAAATGTAGAGAGTATCGTCGGGCGTTTGTCCGGCATCAGATTCCAGGCACGAAACCAGGTGTCATTCACACATTCCTCCGCATCTTCATAATTCGTCATAATGTTGTAGGCTATTGCATGGCAGTAACGGCCGTACTTCCGATCCGTCTCCGGAATGGCTTGATCGGAACGCTGCCAATACAAATCCACAATCGCTTTGTCTTCCATAGGAAAACCTCCTGATTAAGAGCTCTCAACCCTATAAACGTCATTTTTCAGCAGAGGTAACAAGTATTTTCAACGAAATTATAGCAGCACAGAGGATAAATGCAAATCTCACGGAAACTTGTCTCACGGTGAGACACATTTACAACGTCTCCTTTACCAGCTCCCTGGCCTTGTTTGCCAGCAGAACCGCCTGCCGGATCTCTGCCTCTTGAATGCTCTTTTTGGCGTTGGCCCAATGGGCGATCTGATTGACGTTGTTGCCGATGGACGACAGCGCCCGCAGCAGGCCCGCGTATTTGCCGGGCGGCCTTTGCCGAAGCTGCACCCCGGCGATAGCCTGTCGGATCAGTACGCTGGCCGGCAAGCCCGTGATCTCGCATTGCTCTCGCAGGTGGGAGTATTCCTCATCGTTCAACCAAAGGCCGACAAAGTGATTGCGTTCTCTCATAACACCTCCATGAAAAAAGGAAACTTGTCTCACGGTGAGATAAGTTTCCGGTTGATCGTTATTCGGTTGTAAATTCGTTTCACGGCGAAACGGATTTTGTTTCGCAATATCAAGTAATAATCAAAACTGCGAAACGGGAATGATCGTAGGTAAGTTGGCGTTTATCAGGGGTTTAATACATCAATTAGCCTTAGGGCGCCGTTATCAACGCAGTATTGTAGCAGTTTTACAGGCTTGTTTTCAATGCGCGTTCTTTGTGAGACATATTGTTTTACTGCATCGGAGTATGTCTTTGCTATCGCCGTCGTTCTGACCATATTGGAGTCGCCGGACACTTTTTTCTGTAAAAACCAGGATTCGTAGCTGACAAGCTGGCAAAGAGCATCTTCACCAAAAACATCCCGTTTTACTTCAATAATATCATACGAAACGACTTGATTTGTTGCGATCGGATTATCATACATCAGCAGGAAATCCATTTCCTTGCCCAGATTTGTCGGAACATAACAAAGGCAGTCAGAATAGTTTCCAAAGATGTCCGTATATGACCCTTTTGCAAATTCTGTATTCAGCAGGGCCATGATCGTAAACTCATATTTCGGTGTTCCGTTCTGAAAGTGGAGACGTTCAGCAAGGTTAAATTCACGATAAGGATACGGCTGCAGAATCCTGCCTTTACGCGCGGTAAACGGGTTAATCTTCATGAACTCCGTTAGGATGGTCAAAAACTCCCCGTTTGAAATAGAAAACATAGCATTGCTGCCCGTTGATCTTTCTAATGCCCACGTCCATATTTTCCCGGTGTTGCGCAGGTCGTTTATATCATCCAGTTTTAATGGGTTCTGGAAATTGTATTTTGACCATCGTATCCTGCATCTGAAAGGATACGTTCTATCCTGCCATACCGGAGTTTCATCATAAAAGGGTCGTCCCTCGACCTGCCAAACCCCTCGTAAGGTTTTTGACTTAATAACATACATAAGGACATAGTCGTCTTCCTTTATTCCGCATAAGCGCGACAACAGGCCGTCGACTATATTATCATGTCTTGGCCCTTCCTTCGCTTCAGGTATCGCTACAATGCCCCTCTCAACACAGATTTTATAGTTCTCTTCCGATACGGCAAAAATATGTACAGCCACGGTGATCCCTTCTTTCTATTAGCTAATGGGAAAAGTGTTCTGTCTAAAACTCAAACTGCAAGTATATCACCGGAAACTTGTTTCACGATGAGACAAGTTTCCGGTTGATCGCTATTCGCTTGTGAATTCGTTTCACGGTGAAACGAATTATTCTTCCTCGATTCTGCTTCTGTCTCTCTTGCCGTAGAGAAAGCGGCGAATCTCCACGCGGTCTTGAAAGACGGCGTAATACAGTACATAGTTCTTGACCGGCACCTTGCGGATCTCATCTTTCATCGGGCGGTCTGTTCGGTAGAGCTCATGGGCGTAGGGAAACTCCGCGATGCGCTGTACCGTCTCGTCAAACTCGGCCAGCAGGTCGCGGGCGGCTTTGGGCGCGTCCAGTGTGTAGGCAATATAGCCCAGTGCGTCCATCAAGTCGCTCTCCGCCAGCGGCAAATAAACGATCTTATGCACGCTTTTGCTCCTCCGCACCGCTCAGAAACGCACGCGCTTTCGCCATAACATCGGCGTGGCTCAAACGCTCCGTCGTGCTGGCCGCCTGCAGCTCCGCCTCGCGCAGCTTGTCATAGACCATGCTGTCATAGCGGTTCTGCTCGTAGCTCTCCATGCTCATGACAACGATGGAGCCGACGCCGTTCTTGGTCAGGAAGATCGGCTCACCGCTGAGCTGGGCGTCTTTCGTGATCTCAGCGAAATGATTTCTCAGATCGGAAACAGGACGAATGTTCGGCATCTCGCCACCTCCTTACTTAGCATTATTATATGCATAATTGCGCTAATTGTCAACGGCATATCTTGGTGCGTCGCGTCGCTTCAGAGGCATCCGTTTTTTTCGCTGCATGGGGTATTAGGGGTCATCTCCCTAACAAGGGCGGTTGTGTTTAACAAATGCCATACTTGCTATGTTGTCCTGTTGTTGGAAAACAAGCCTTTATATCATTGTTGGTCATTTTATTCTGTCGGCTATAAAGAATAATGGTAATTATCAATATAGTACTGCTTTACTTTTTTGCTTAGTTCCTCGTAATTACCAGTCGTATATGTTAAACACTCCCAATTCTTAAGGTCGCTGGGAAGCTGAAAAATGAAATCTCGGTTGGAGATTAGTAGTACATCTTTACCTAATCCCATCGCTAAACCCAACTCAAAATATACATTCAAGTTCTCAGAGTCAACTTTCACTATCACGAAGCGGCTTCTTTCGATACCTTTTTTTATTGTCTCTAATAGTTGTCCTGAGTTAATCACACTGTCAGCTCGAATAGCGTTTATTCCCAATTCTTCTAATGCAGTTTTTATTCCATATCTGTATGAGTTATCATTTTCGTCATTTTGGGAATATCTCATAACAATAAAGGCGTCATCCTTATTCAACACGATTTGTTTTCCAATCGCCTCCGCTCGAACTAGTTCCAGTATTCTCTCAATAGAATCAATTGCTTCTGGTTTAATTCCAAAGCCTACCAAATCTCCTTTACACTTCTGGCAAATAGCGCCTGTTTTCATTCCAAGTTTAATCTCTTCTTTGTCTCCACAGAAATCAAACATACATCCTACAGGAGAGGGATGAATCATTCTCATTTCTGTTGCTTCGTCTAGATCGAGTTCAAATTGTATTGCGGCTTGAGCAATCTGATACTCTAAGTATACGTTCAATGGCGGGGGTGCAAAATGCTTCTCCCATCCATTCGTACTAATTATCGCATACTGGCTCTCTTCATGGGAAAACCAATTATCATCAAAAGCTTTTTCGGTAATAAAAATATTGTATTCTCCGTTTTTTTGATTCAGCGAGTTGCTCTGTGTGAACTCAAGCCAATTAATCTTTCTTGACGAGCACAAATCGGATTCTCTTTGCTTTAGAATGAAGAAAAAATAGTTTTGGATGCCATTTAATTTGTTTACTGCTAATTTGAGCTTGTTCTCCTTGCGGAATCCACAGCAATAGTAAATATTTATGATCATGGCTTTCCCTCATTTCGGTTGCTGTTGAAAAAAAGTAAAAATGATAAAATCATTATATCATCGTATTTCTTTTCTTCAAGTATTTTTCGACAAAAAACCATATTTAGTAATACACATTATACATAATAGTCTTGTGAGCAAATGTCAAGATATATCAGTTGTTTGTCATCATGTCGTATATAAACATTTCCTTACGCAACAAGAGCGCAGCTTAACCGCCGCGCTCTTGTTGCTTTTTCCGTATTCTCGCTTTTCGTGACTGTGACTATGTATTTCGTGTGAGGAAACGCCTGCTTTTTCGGTGGGTATCATGTGGGTACTGACACATGCGTCACCGCGCCCACGAGCCGGCCGTTTTGCAGGATGGGGCTGCCGCTCATGCCCTGTACGATGCCGCCGGTCGCCTCACGCAGGGCGGGGTCCGTGACCGTGAAGAGGACGCGGCGCGTGCCGCCGTCGCTGTAGACCCGGTCGATCTGCACGGCGTATTCCCCGATCCGGCTGCCCTGCACGGTGGCGAGGATCGTGGCCGGGCCGGGATGGATCTCCCCGGTCTCGGCCAGGCGCGAGTCCGGCGAGACCTCCACATGGCCGAAGATGCCGTGCTCCGTGTTCTTTTCCACGCTGCCGAGCTGGCGGCCCTCCTCCGTGCCGCTCAGCTCGCCCGGTGCTCCGGGCAGGCCGGGCACGACGCCGGTGACCTCCATCTCGCTGATGCTGCCGCCGCCGATGGGCAGCAGCGCGCCGCTGTTTTCATCGTTGACCGCGTGCCCGAGCGCGCCGTAAACGCCGCTGATCGGGTCGCAGAAGGTCAGCGTCCCGATGCCGGTCAGCCCGTCGCGCAGCCAGAGGCCCAGCATCCAGCGTCCGTCGAGCGAGAGCGCGGGGCGGACCATCATGCACACTGTCTGTTCACCGCGCTGCGCCGTTACGGGCGCCGCCTCGCCCTCGAGCGCCGCGACCGCCGCAAGAAAGTCCGCCGCGTTCGCGACGGGCCTCTCGCCGATCTGCACGATAACGTCGCCCTCCCTGAAGCCCGCCTCCTCCGCCGGGGCGCGGCTGCCCTCCGCCGTCTCGACCTCCGAGAGCGCGACGACCACCACGCCCTGTGTCTCCAGCTCGATCCCGACGGTCTGCCCGCCGACGAGCAGCTCCTGCGCAAAGGCGGCGCCCGGCAGCAGCGCCGTGAGGAGCGCGGCGCACAGGCCCGTCATAATAAAGTTTTTCATGCCTTCTTCTCCCTCCTTTGATCCCGCAGAGCCCACGGGATCAAAAAAAATGAACGTTCAGCATTCAGTATGTGAAACGGAGGGAAAAATAATGGCGGAAAACTCTTTCATTCTTCCAGTTTTCGGCATGAAAAACCGGTCCGCGCCGAAAAACGCGGACCGGTTTCCTCTATTTTCAAATGCTGCCGTTATTTTTCGACGACGTGGACGTTGACATGCTCATAGCTGAAGTTCACGCCCGCGGCGGCGAAGCTCTCGCGCACGTTCTCGTTCAGATCGAAGTAGACGTCCCAGTAGTCCGCGCCCTTGCACCAGACGCGCACCACGTATTCCACGGTGCTGCCCTTGTACTCGAGCAGGCGCACGAAGGGGGCGGGATCGCTCAGGATCCGGCTGTCCTTGGCGACGGCGTCGAGCACGGCAGCCTTGACCGCCTCGGTGCTGTTGTCATAGGAGACGGTGAAGGTGCGGTCGACGCGGCGCAGCGGCTCGCGGCTGTAGTTGTTGACCGAGGAGGCGGTCACGTCGCTGTTGGGGATGCTGACGGCGACGTTGTCCAGGGTGTCGAGCTGGGTGTAGAAGAGGCCGACCGTCTTGACAAGGCCGCTCTTGCCCGCGACCTCGACGAAATCGCCGGCGGCGAAGGGCTTGGTGATGAGGAGCGTCAGGCCGGAGAAGAGATTGGAGAGGATGTTCTGCACGGACAGGGACAGAGCCAGGCCGACGACGCTGACCAGCGCGACGAGCGAGGTCGTGTTGATGCCGAGGGCGTTGGCGACGATGATGACGGCCAGGATCCACAGCAGGATGTTGATCGCGCTGCGGACGAAGCCCTTGAGCGTGCCGTCGAGCTTGGCGGACTTGGTAAGGAGCTTGTCCACCGTCTTCATGAGGATCTTGATGACGATGAGGCAGATGAGGAAGGTGACGATCGCGGAGAGGATGCTGGTCAGAGCCAGCGAGCCGACGGAAACGCCGGCCAGTGCGCCGAAGGAGTCGAACATAGTTTACCCATTCCTTTCGTATTTTATTGATATTTTAATAGTGTATGCGACTGGATAAAGCGCCTTACGACAGGCCGCGCGCCTGTGGGGAGTTGAGAAATCCCTCGAGGATGAGGCTGGCCGCGACCGCGTCCACCGTGCGGCGGTGGATCTTTTCTTTTTTGCCGTTGGCGTGGAGGATGGCGTGCGCCTCGATGCTGCTGCGCCGCTCGTCCCAGAGGACGACGGGCAGACCGCTGTCGGCGAGCAGCAGCTCGCGGAAGGCGCGGCTTTTTTCGGCGCGCGGGCCCTCCGTGCCGTCCATGTTCTTCGGCAGGCCGAGCACCAGCGTGCCCACCTCGCGCTTTTTCGCCTCCTCTGCGATGCGCCGGGAGGCGCGCTCCATGTTCCACTCCTCCATGGTCCAGGCCTCGCCGCAGAAGAGGCCCAGCAGGTCGGAGACGGCGAGGCCGATGCGCGCGTCGCCGAAATCGATGGCCATGATCCGCATCGCGCTACCTCAGCCCGAAGCAGGCGCGTATCTCGCCCGCCATGTACAGCGAGCCCACCGCGCAGACCATGCCGTCCTCCCCCGCCGCATCCTGCGCCGCGGCGACGCCGTCGCGGATCGAGCCGCAGGCCCGCACGGGCTTTCCGAAGCGCTCGAGCGCCCTGGCCAGCTCCTCCGCGGGCAGAGCCCGGGGGCTTTCCGGCGTGACGCAGACGAAGGCGTCGCCCGCGGGCGCGAGGATGGAGAGCATCGTCTCATAGTCCTTGTCCGCCAGCACGCCCATCAGCAGCACCCGGCGCCGGTCGGGGAAATAGCGGCGAAGATTGTCCGCCACGGTCTCGGCGCACTGCGGGTTGTGCCCGCCGTCGACCACGAAGGGCGGCTCCTCGCTCACGAGCTCGAAGCGGGCGGGCCAGGCGGCGGCATAGAGCCCGTGCTCCAGCGCGTCCTGCTCGATGCGCCAGCCTCGGCGGCGCAGCGCCTCGACCGTCTCGATCACGACGGCGGCATTCCGCAGCTGGTGCGCGCCGAGCAGACCGATGGCGTAGGCGTTATTCTTATAGGTAAAGACCTGGCCGTCCAGGCTGTCGAATTCCGGCGATATCTGAGAGAAATCCGCGACGGTGAGCGGCACGCCGAGCGCTTCGCAGCGCTCGCGCACGACCTCGCAGACGCCGGGCTCCTGCTCATAGAGGACGCAGTCCGCCCCGCGCTTGACGATGCCGGCCTTTTCCGCGGCGATCTTCTCCACCGTGTCGCCGAGGATCTCGGTGTGGTCGAGACCGATGTTCATGATGACGCAGACCTCGGGGCTTTCGATGACGTTCGTGGCGTCGAGCCGCCCGCCGAGCCCGACCTCGAGCACGGCGATCTCGCAGCGCTCCTCCGCGTACCACAACAGGGCCGCGGCGGTCATCAGCTCGAACTCCGTGGGGTGATCCTCCATGGCGTCGGCCTGGGGCCGGATGCGCGTGACGAGATCGGCCAGCACCTCGTCGTCGATGGGCTTGCCGTTGATCTGCATGCGCTCGTTGAAGCGGAAGAGATAGGGCGAGGTGAAAAGCCCCGTCTTATAGCCCGCCGCGCGCAGCACCGAGGCCGTCAGGGCCGCGCAGCTGCCCTTGCCGTTGGTGCCCGCGATATGGACGAATTTAAGCTTTCGCTGCGGATCGCCCAGCCGATGCAGCAGCTCCGTCACCCGCTCCAGCCCGGGGCGGGAGCCCAGCCACTGCACGCCGTCGATGTACTGCAGCGCCTCCTGATAGTTCATGGTGATCCTCAACTCCTTAGCAAATCCCCATGCGCCTCTCGGCGCACCACGAGGCATGAAAGCCTCATGCGCATGGGGATTTTTGCGCATGCCATTCGGTTGCCCCGCCAGGGGCGAGAATGGCGCGTTTGAATAAATCGTTTACTATGGAAGCGCCAGCCTTCATAGTAAACTTACTATACCATTCTTTGCGCTTCCCCGCAAGCTCTCTCGGCGGGTTTTGCGCCGGATCGGCGAGGCTTTTTCCACAGCGAAAAAAGCTTGATTTTGCTTGAAAAAATGCTTGACCTCGCAGGGGGGCTGTGCTATATTGTATGTTACCTGTCGTATGAGAGGTCTCTTTTTGCGCGCTTTTTTCCGCGCGGACGGGATCTTCTGCATACCCATACAGGGAGGCAATGCTCATCGAAGGATGAGTAAATAAAATAGGAGGTGCCGAAAGAATGGCTGCAGGCGCAAGAGTAAAAATCACACTCAGATGCGAAGAATGCAAGCAGAGGAACTACAACACGGTCAAGAACAAGAAGAACACGTCCGACC
>CAMHMZ010000068.1 GCA_946186375.1 uncultured Clostridia bacterium | reverse complement strand
CTTGCCCTGAACTACAAGACGCCAGTGGACGCGGTGATCCCGTATCTGGACCTGACGGACTATATCCTGCTTCTTACCAGCGAGTCCGACTGTGCGGGCGTGGGCTTTAAGCCGTACAGCATCGAGCGGGTGCATACGCTGCGCACGCTGCTGCCGGACAAAACGGAAATTTGGGTGGACGGCGGTGTGGATGATGGAAATCTCGCCGCGCTTGCCCGCGCAGGAGCAGACCGGGCAGTTGTCGGGCGTGCGCTCTTTGCTGCGCCAGACCCCGCACAGAAAGCACGAGAGCTCTGCGCGCTTGTCCGCGCGGCAAAGGAGGATGCAGAATGAAATATGAGAAGGAGCGCCGGGAGATTCTGTCTGCCGCGCTGGATATGCTGCAGTATTCTCTCATCTCCCTCTCGGGCGGGAACATCGCGCTTCGAACCGACGAAGGAAGCTTTCTCATCACGCCCTCGGCCATGCGCTATGAGACGATGCTGCCGGAAGATGTGGTGCTTTTGGATGCGGAAGGCAGGGTGCTGGAAGGCTGTCGCCGGCCATCTTCGGATACAAAAGCGCTGCTTTATCTGTTCCGGCAGCGGTCTGAGATCAATGCACTCATCCATACGCACCAGCCCTATGCGACCGCCGTTGGACTGGTCGAGGACGAGCTGCCCGGCTGTCTGGTAACGGTGCTGGACGCCTGTGGTCCTTGCGTGCCGGTCGCGCCCTTTACGATCTCCTCTGACGAAGGCATGGGGGTTCTCGCGGCGGAGTATGCGGGAGAATCGCTGGCTGTGATTCTGCGCAGCCATGGTGTGATCACGATGGGCCGCAATCTGAGCGAGGCGCTGGAAGCCGCCATCTATCTCGAAGAGGCAGCCAGAACCTATCTGGCCGCAAGAGCGCTGGGGCCGGTCCGCTTACTGAGCAAAGAGCAAATCAAAGCAGAGCGCAGCCCGCGCGGCAATTACGGCCAGTTGTAAGAGAACGAAAAGAAGGAGCTGCTGGGATGAAACAGCTCCTTCTTTTGTCATGTGTCCTGCTCTTTTGCAAGCACACAGAGTGTGTGCGCCAGATCCTTAGTGGTATCATAGAGTGCGTCGTAGACCGCCTGGTATTTTTCATAGACCGCATGCGCTCTCGGATCGGGCGCGTAAGTTCTGCCGGCGCGGACATAGCGCGTCAGCGCGGCATAGTTCTCAAAGCCCGGAAAAGAGACGCCCAGCGCCGCCATCAGCGCATCGCCGTAGCAGGCGCCGACCGTCACCTGCGGCGTTGAGATCTCCTTGCCGAGAATGTCGGCGATGATCTGCATCCACAGCGGATTCTGCGCGCCGCCGCCTACGGCGATGATCCGGTCGATACGCGCCTCGGGGTGCGACTCCATGATGCGGATCTGCTGATTGACAGAATAGCCGACCGCCTCCAGCGCGCTGCGGTAGAGATGCGCACGCGTATGCTGCAGCGTCAGGCCGAAGAGCACGCCGCGGGCGTCGGGGTCGTTGATCGGCGTCCGCTCCCCGGCAAAGTAGGGCAGCGTGATCAGCCCCTCGCTGCCGGGCGGGATCTCCGCAACGCCCTCCAACATGCGCTGATAGGCGTTTTCTCCGCCCGCGCGCTCGGCGGCAAGGGCGTCCGGAAACAGCTCGTCGCGGAACCATTTGGTCAGGCTGCCCGCCGTGTTGGTTCCGGCCGAGATATCGCATAAGCCGGGGACGATGAACTCCTCGCGCCAGAGCCGCTCGTCGTCGATCAGGCTGTCTGTGCCGAGGATCATGTAGACTGACGAGCCCAGCTGCAGCATCATTTTCCCGCTCTCCACGACGCCGCAGCTGATCGCCTCGGCGCCCGAATCGTCCGTTCCGGTGATGACCGGCGTCCCCTCGGCAAGCCCCGTCTCGGCGGCGGCCTCGGCCGTCACGGTGCCTGCGACCTCCGCCGCCTCGAGGATTTCGGCAAGCTGGTCCGGTCGGCAGACCGGCGCGCAGTACTCCGGAACCGGCTTGCGTGTCTGCGGATCATACAGCGGATTGAAGCTGGCCAGGCCGAGAAAACGGTCCACGACATAGCGGCCTGTCAGCTTGGCGGTAATGTAGCTCGATCCCGTGAGAAACTTGTGCGTCCTGGCGTAGACCTCCGGCTCCCTGCGCTTGATCCACAGGATCTTCGGCATCACGTCGCTGGAGCAGAGCGGACGGCCGTACCATTTCAGGATCTGCTCCTCCCCGTAGAGCGCGGTCAGTTCAGCCATCTCATCCGTGGCCCGCGCGTCGATGCCGTAGAGGATCGCTTTGCGAAGCGGGCGGCAATGTTCGTCCACCGGAACGCAATCTGCGCCGAGCGCGCTGATCCCGACGGCCTTGACGTCCTTCGCGTCCACGCCGCTCTTGCGCAGCAGTTCCCGACTGATCGTACAGAAATCACCCCACCAGTCGCGCTCGGCGTCATGCTCGTAGTAACCGGGCTGGGGATTTTCCATGCTGTGCTCCGTGCTGTGCAGGGCGAGAATCTCGCCCTGCTCGTCGATGAGAGCGCCCTTGCTGGAATTGGTGCCGGTATCGATGCCGACAAAATAAGCTTTTCCCATCGCGCCGCCCTCACAGCGTTTCACGGAAGCGATAAACCACTGCCATGAACTCCCGCACGCGCTCAATATCGACACGGACATTCTCGTGGCGGCTGTTTTCCAGCTTGCCGTTTTCCTTGAAGTAGGTCCCCACGACGGCCGCGTCCCCCGCCTGCAGCTTACGGACGATGGTGTCCGGCCGGCAGCCGGTGTTGCACAGGACGACGACCTCGGGATTTGCGGCCTTGACCGATGCGATCAGCTCCTCGTCCACATCCATGCCCGCCGCGTTGGCCGAGATACACAGCCCGTCCGGGGCGGCCTTGGACATCGTAGAAGCCGCAATATCCGCCAGCGGCCGCGTATCCAGATTGCGATCGGATTCGGGATTGATGAAGTACAGCATTTTCAGATCGTCGAGCGGCAGGGCGGCCTTGCGGCGCAGCAGGGCGGAGAAGTCATTGTTGTACAGACCTCCGTCTCCTACATAGACGCCGGAGAAGGTTCCCCGCACATAGCTTGCTCCCACCGCAGCGGCAAGCTCGAGACAGGCTGCGCCGTCGGAGATGGCGTCCACGCCGAAGGGGACGCGGATCTCACTGCGCAGCGCACCGATGATATAGGCCATCGCGGCGGGCGTGACCATGTCCATTTTGCGCTGATAGGGAAAGCTGAACTCGTTAGAGAAGATGATCCCGTCCACGCCCCCGTCCTGCAGGGCGTGCAGATCCGCGCGGGCGTGCTCCACGATCTCGCCGAGCGGAGTGCCCCTGCGAAAACGCGGATCTCCCGGGAGCGCGTCGAGATGCAGCATTGCAAGGATGGGTTTTTTGACGCCGAAGAGTTCTTCAGTCCAGAGCATGATGATAATCTTCCTTTCTATGTTGTACTACAGATTGTTGGAGGCAATGGGAAGCCCGCGTTTCCAGCGTCTGCCGCAAAAGCGGCTGAACAGCAGGAAAAACCGCGTCAGGTTGTCCGCGACCATGCAGCACCAGACGGCCTCCAGGCCGAGACCGAGTCGGAACACGCACAGCGCTGTCAGACACAGCCTCACACCCCACATGGAAAAGAGCGAGAACAGCAGCGGCGCACGCACGTCACCCACCCCACTGAAGACACCCTCGAGAATAATGACCACGGCAAAAAACGGTTCGGACACCGAGACAATGCGAAGCACCCTCGCGCCAAGCGCGATCACGTCCTCATCCGGCGTGAAGATGCGCATGAAAAACGCGGGAAACAAAAACAGGAAAAGGCTCAGCGCGCTCATCAGAATAACCGCCAGCAGAAGAAGCGAGGCGGAATAGTCCGTCAGCCTCTTTTCATCTCCCGCGCCGTAATGAAAGCCCGCCAGCGTGGAGGCAGCCGTCTGCATGCCGTAGCCCGGCACATAAAATGCCTGCTCGGCGGTAATCGCAATCGAATGCGCAGCCACGGCCACCATGCCAAGCCGGGCGATCAGCGCCGTAAAAACCACCTGTCCGAACATGGAGATCATACGCTCGGCCGCCAGCGGCATGCCGATAGAAAGGCAGGCGCGCATGGCCGCACGGTCATAGACGGCCCGCGCGCTTCGGCATTCCTCAACACGCCAAGCGACAAGAAACATTCCGATACCGCCGAAGACGAAGGAAGAGGCGGTGGCGATCGCCGCGCCGGGAACGCCGAGGCCCGCGCCCCAAAGCCTCAGCCCTATGCCGAAAAAGGAAATCTCTCTTGTCGGCATGATCAGAAGCGTGTTGAGCACGATGTTCATCAGGTTCATCCCCAGATGAATCCACATCGGCGTTTTGGTATCTCCCGCGGCACGCAGGACAGCGGAAAAGATGATCCCGGAAACGCGGAAGAGCATGGGCGCGCAGATGATACCGAAATACAGCGCCGCGTCCCGCCGGATCGCCGTCTCCGCCCCGAGCCAGTCCGGGAGATGGGGACTGATCGACAGCGTCAGCACCGTCATCACGACGCCGAGTATCCACACGAGCAGCTTGGCCTGCCCTGCGGCTTTTATCATCCTCTCCCGGTCTCCTGCGCCTCTGGCCTGAGAGATACAGGCCAGAATGCCGGTCGAAACCGCCCAGAGCGGCGCGTTAACAAGCCAGGTGGTCGTGGCGCTCAGTCCCACGGCTGCAGAGGCGGCTGCTCCCAGCTGGCCGACCTGCGCGGTATCCACATATTGAACGACCGTCTGCAGCGCGGTCTCTGTTATGGTGGGCCAGGCCAGACGCAGAATGTGTCTCTGCATCCCCCGGTCGCGCAGCAAAAAAAGGGGGGAACGTGCCATGCATCCTCCTAAAGCGTTTTTCTACTCTTCCGGCAGGAAGTCGCGAAGCACCTCGCAGCTGCGGCGGATCGACTCGTGCGGATCCTCCCAGTAGATCGAGTCGTTGATCTCGAGATCGAGACCGTTGGCAAAGTCGTGCTTCTCCAGGATCCGCACGTACTCCTCCAGCTTCTCACGGCCGAAATCCCCGTCGCCGAGGATCAGGTGATGGCTGTCGGAATAGTGCACCCATTCCAGCTTCTCTCCAAAACGCTGGCAATAGTCCTCCAGCCGCTCCCCGGCCACCTCCATCGCGACAAGATCGACGCAGACGCGAAGCGCAGGCGAATCCACATCCCGCAGCATCCGCGACACGTCCTCGAGCGTGATGACGAGATTGCTCTCATAGGGCTGGAGCTGTTCGAGCACGAGCAGCACGCCGCGCGCCTCAGCCTCGTCAGCAAGTGCGCGGAAGCTCTCGACCGTGCGTTTCCAGCCCTCTTCGCGCGGCAGATCGCGCGGGTGGCAGCCTGTGTTCAGGAAGACGCGGTTTGTGCCGAAGCCAAGCGCGTCGTCCATGGCGGCCTTCATAAAGTCGACCGTGCGCCCTCGCAGCCGCGTGTCCGGCGCAGAATAGCTGAAGGGATAGCCAAGCGTTTCCGGCGTGTAAATGACGACCCGCATCCCCCGATCCTCGATCTGATGCCGCAGCTCTTTAACGCGGCTGCCGGCCTCGGCCGCGGAGGAGTAGTCGAGTCGGCAGTAGTGCGGCGCTCCGCCCCAGAGATCGACCCGGCGAAGACCGCAGCGCTCCATGGAATCCAGATAGTAGTCAAAGCTGTGCTGAACATACTGCACACTCATTACGGCCACGTCCTGCATGGTAATACGGCTCATAAAACCTCTCCTTCAGCTCATCGCATTGTATACTTCTTCTCCGTCAAGCAGTGTCAGCACAACGCGCAACGTGCGCGCCGCGGACGGCGGCACTGCGAAAAGATCACCCGAGAGGACCGTTATATCCGCTTTTTTTCCCGCCTCAAGCGTACCGAGCTTGTCTTCACAAAAAAGGTTGTAGGCCCCGCCGCGCGTCCATGCCGTCAGGAGTTCGGCGGCGGTAAGCGTGTTCTGTCCGTTGAAGGGCTCGCCGCCCTCCGGGAAGAAGCCGCCCACGGCGTGATAGACGGATTCCGGGAT
The DNA here is from genome assembly GCA_946186375.1 of uncultured Clostridia bacterium. Taxonomy (GTDB): domain Bacteria; phylum Bacillota; class Clostridia; order Oscillospirales; family Oscillospiraceae; genus Limivicinus. Next base: position 6,546 of record CAMHMZ010000068.1, on the reverse strand, counting down.
GTCATCGATCAGCAGCGGGAGATCGGTGCCGCAGCTCAGGAGAACGCCGCTGTCGGCCATCTTGCGCCGGTTCCAGTAAAAGCGGCCGCGCTCTTCGCCGATCTTTTCGCGGATCATGGCCAGCTTGCTCTCCCGCTCAGCGATGGACTGGATCTGCGGATAGATCTCCGCAATCGCGCCGAGCGCTCCCATGCGCTCAAGATCCTCCGGGTCGCTGAACTCGAGATCCGTGATGCTGTGACGGTTGATCAGCCGCCCATTTTCGTCGCGACGGCAGCACTCATAGAGATCCAGTACCTTTGCGATCGCCGCGTCTCCCTGCGCGTGGAGGGAAAAACGGAAGCCGTTCTCGTCCGCCGTACGCAGTTCCCCGGCGATAGCGTCCCAGTCGATGGAGATCGCGCAGAGGCAGTCCGTACCGCAGTATGCTTGTTTGAGAGCGCCCTCCATCTGGCTGATCGAACCGTCGGTCATGCGGTTATAGCCTGAAAAACGCAGATAGTCGCTGTGAAAGCGAGCGCTCATCTCTTTGCCGAAAGCGAGGTCGAGCGGCCTGTCGAAAGGCTGGCTCATAAAGCTGACACGCAGCGTCAGCTCGCCCTTTTTCTCCAGCTCTTCCAGCAGCGCGGGAAAGCCGTGGAAGTCGTCAAAGCCCATTTCCTTGACGGAGGTGACACCGCGGCTGTTGAGCAGGCGCATGTAGTCGCGAAACAGCGGCAGGATCCGCTCGCGGTCGCGCAGCATGGCGTCCTGCTGCGCGCTGTTTTCGGCATCCAAACCGAGCTTCTGCGCAGCATAGCCGGTAAAAAAACAATGCACGTCGAAAAAGCCGGGACAGATCGTGCCGTCGCCGCAGTCGAGAATGCGGCAGTTGTCCCTTATCAGCGCGCTCTCCGGTTCCCCGTGCCCGACGGCGAGGATATGACCGCCGCCCAGCGCAACGTAGCCGGCAAAGGGCGGCTCACCGGCTGCGGTAAAAACACAGGATGATTTCAAAATCAATTCCGCTTTCATGACGTCCTCCTTTGATGTTTGTCGTGAAAAAGTGCAAAAGCCGCACCGCTTTCTAAATAAGCGGCGCGGCTTCCGGCTTTGCATCACAAGAAGAGAGAATAGAAAATGAGCTTCCGGAGCGCCTGCACACAGCGTTTCCGGATATCTGTGTTAAGCCTATCATTTTGGTCCAAAATTTTCAATAGCTTGAATGTTTTTCGTCTACTTGCTCGGAATTGCACCATCAAAACTGTCATTCCTGCTGAAAGTGGTATAAAATTCAGGCATTTTCTCCCTTCGGATCGGGATAAAACAATCAAACAGAACGAAAAATTGTTCCCCGAACTCGGTTTTTCCTCTTGACGAACAGCCCGATCCTTTTTATAATAGGGCAAAAGTGGTACAATAAACACAGTTACTCATCTGTCAAGGAGGCGGTTGCAATGAAGGCTGCCATGATCGGAGACAACTGCATCGACGTCTATCGTTTCATCGACGGAAAGGCGCTCAATCGGCGCTACCCGACCGGCAATGTGGTGGACACCGGCGTCAATCTGCGCAAGCTCGGCGTACCAACCGCGATCATCAGCACCACTGGCAGCGACGACAATGGCCGCTGGATGGTCGAGACCCTGGAAAAGGAAGGCCTTGATCTGTCTCACCTTAAGATAGGCGACGGGGCGACAGCCATCACCTATATGGATATGAACGGCACCGACCGTGTACACGGCGAATATGTGGAGGGCGTACTCGAGCACATCGTATTCGATGAGGAGGACGTCGCCTTTGCCGCGGCGCACGATCTTGTGCACACGGCGCTCTGGGGCAAGGCCGACGGTGTGCTCGGCGCGATTAAGACGCACAATCCGGCGGTTCTCATCAGCTTTGATTACTGCGACCGCCTGAGTGATCCCATCATCGAGAAGACGCTGCCCTGGGTTGACGTCGGTTTCTTCTCCTGTCATGACGAGTCCGACGCCTTTGTGAAGCAGTTTCTGCAGGACAAGGTGCAGCGCGGCATGAAGCTCGCCGTGGCCACCTTCGGTGAAAAGGGCAGCCTCGCCTGGGACGGAAAAGTCTGGACCGCCTGCGGGATCTATCCTGCGGGCAAAGTCGTGAACACCGTCGGCGCGGGAGACAGCTATATCGCCGGCTTCCTCTCCGGTCTGCTCAGGAACGAGCCGATCGACGAATGCATGCGCATCGGCTCGCGTGTGGCGGCGCAGGTCGTATCCGTATTTGAACCCTGGGTCACGGAAGAATCTTAACATATAAAAGGAGTAAGGCCATGAAGATCGGAATGTTCACCTCCGGCTACCAGCGCAATCCGCTGGAGCACTGCTTTCAGGATGCGAAGGAATACGGCTACGATTATATCGAACTCTGGGGCGGACGGCCCCATGCCTATGCCCCTGACCTTAAGGCAGGCGAGATCACGCAGCTGCGGCGCCTGATCGACTGCTATGAAATGCCCGTCGTGGGGTATACGCCCGAGCACAACGCTTATCCGTACAACTACATGATCGGCTCGGAAGCACAGCGCGAGGACGCCGTGGCCTATCTCAAGCTGTGTCTTGACATGGCCAAAGAAATGGGCGCCTCCTTTATGCTGACAAGCCCCGCCAACGGCGGGTATCTGGCCACCTATGACGAGCTGTGGCCGCGCCTGGAGAAAACCATCCGTGAGCTGGGCGACTACGCCGCAAAGTGCGAGGTCAAGCTCACGGTCGAGGCGCTGACTCCCTATGAGTCCAATTTCTTCACCCGCGCCAACGATTTGGTCGAGCTGTTTCGCCGTGTCGATAATCCCTGGATCGTAGGCATGTGCGACCTTGTCCCCCCCTTTGTGCAGCACGAGAGCATCATGGCCTATTTCGACAAGCTGGGCGCGAAGATGGATCATCTGCACATCATCGACGGCGAGCAGGGCACCGACAGCCACATCCTTCCCGGCGAGGGGAGCATGCCGCTGGGCGAACTCTTCTGTGAACTGAAGCGGATCGGCTACGAGGGCACTGCCACGCTGGAGCTGGTCACCGGTTACATCAACGAGCCGCGCTTCTACGCGCGCCGCGCCGTGAACAATGTCCGCGCCATGATGGCTGCCGCGGGGATCTGAGGCAAGGTATGACGATCGATATCCACGTTCACCCGGCTTTTTATGAGCCGATCAATGCTGACGCCGCGCGCGAGGAGCTGCGCCACCGCGAGCTGGACATTCACCGCAACGGTCTTGCGCCGCTGGAGCACGTGTTCAATCAAATGCGCTGCGCCTCTCTCGACCGTCTCTGTCTGCTGGCTCAGGACTATTCAACTCAGATGGGCGAGACTCTGGTGAGCAACGAGGAAGTTGCGCAGCTCGTCTCCCTCGCGCCGGACCGCTTTTGGGGGTTTGCCTCGGTCGATCCGCTCGACAGCGAAGCGCCGGACAAGCTGGAAGACGCTTTCTCCCGGATGGGACTCAAAGGCTTGAATCTCCACCCGGGGCGTTCCCGCTTCGACCCGGCCGATCCTGCGCTCGAGCCGCTCTGGGCCGTGTGTGAGCGGCATGACCGTCCCGTGCTGTTCCATGCGGGACTGTCCTGGGAAAAAGATACGCTTGCGGAATACGGTCATCCCCTCCGCTTCGAGGCGCTGGCGCAAAAGCATCCCCGTCTGAGGATCTGCCTGGGGCACTTCGGCTGGCCCTGGATTCGGGAGACGGCGATGTTACTGCTGAAATATCCCAATGTTTACGCGGACACCGCCGCGCTCTACTTCGACAACGCGCGGGAGTTCTATACGCAGTGCTTCACCCGCGATATCCCGCTCACATGGATCGACCGGTCGCTTCGCCATCAGGTGATGTTCGGCTCGGACAATCCGCGCTTTGAGCAGATCCGCATGGCTGAAGCGCTGGGCACGCTGGGGCTGCGCGAGAGTACGCTGGAACTGATCCGCGGGGAGAACGCCCTTGTTTTTCTCGGTGAAGGAGACGGTGCATGATGTTTGTCAGGACGCTGGTGCTCTGCACCAGAAGCTATAACGAAATGACCGTGCTCACGCCGCGCGTGGAGGAGATCGTCCTCGAGAGCGGCGTGCAGGAGGGCATGGTGACGGTTCTCACGCGCCACACGACGACCGGCGTGACCGTCAACGAAGCGTTGGAATGCCTTGAGAGCGACATCCAGACCGCGCTGGCGCTCTTCGCGCCGGAGGAGCGGTCCTACTGTCACGCACGCATGCTGCGCGACTACGGCTCGACGGCAGGCAACCCCACCGGGCATCTCAAAGCCATGCTGACCGGCAATCACTGCCATTTTCTGATCCGCGGCGGTGTGTTGGAAAGAGGCGGCGCACAGGACGTGTATTTTTGTGAATTCGACGGTCCCGCACGGCGGGAGATTCTGGTCATAGTGGAGGGGGAATGACAGGACCGTAAAGCAGCGCGAAAAGCGCTGGCCTTTCCTGCAAGAAAGCGCCTGCGCCTTTGACGGCGCCCGGCCAAAGCGGACGCCGCAGCCCCAGCATTCTGTATCATAAGAAGCAAGAGAAGACCGATGAGCTCCAATTAAGAGAGGATACGCGCGGTGTGCACAGCCGCACGAAATTCAAAGGAGGATCATCATGTCTGAATCCAACAAAGAACTGGGCCGAAAGTTAGGTCTGGGCGCGGTCATTGCCCTCGGTGTAGGCACGACCGTCGGCTCCGGCATCTTCTCGTCTCTGTCCGAGGTCGCCAATGCGGCCGGAAGCTCCCTGTTCCTGTTCCTGGCTTTCATCATCGGCGGTCTGCTCCAGATCCCCGCCAACTTCTGCTATGCCGAGCTGGCCTCGGCCTTCCCGGAAGACGGCGGCCAGTATGTCTACTTCCGTGAGGCCGGTTCCCGCCCCCTGGCTTTCCTCTGCGGCTGGATCAGCTTCTGGGCCACGGACCCCCCGTCCATCTCCATCATGGCGCTGGCGATCGTGAACCACCTTGCTTACTTCCTGCCGATCCATGGCTTTGTGCTTCGCCTGGTTGCCGTAGTCTTCGTTTTGATCTTCATGTTCGTCCATCTGCGCAGTGTGGAAAACGGCGGTGCGTTTCAGACCTTCATCACCGCACTGAAGATTCTGCCTTTTGCCCTGATCATCGGCGTTGGCTTGTTCAATCTCAATGGCAGCCTGCTGCTCTCTGGTGAGCGGCTCTCCAGTGCCGCCACCGGCGGTGTTGCCGCGCTGATCGCCGGCATCGCCTCCACCACCTGGTCCTACGACGGCATGGGTGCCCCCTGCTACATGTCCGGTGAGATCCGCGATCCTCAGAAGAACATGCCCAAAGGCCTGATCCTGACCGCGGTCATCGTTCTCGCCCTCTACGGCGGACTGACCTTTGTCGCTTCCGGCATCCTGAGCGTGGACGAGCTGGCCGCTTCCGACGCCCCGATCGCCCTGCTGGCTTCCAAGCTGCCCGGCATCGGCCACTTCGCCGGCACCGCCGTTGCGATCATGGCGATCATCGTCGTGATGGGTTCTCTGTCCAGCTGCATCATGTACCAGCCCCGCATCGAATATGCCATGGCGAAGGACAATCTCTTCTTCAAGTCCTTTGCCAAGGTCCACCCCAAATTTGAGACCCCCTATTTCTCCATCATCGTCCAGTGCGCCGTGGCGATCGTCCTGATCTTCGCCACCACGCTGTCCGATCTGCTGGGCTACTTCACCATGGTGGCCCTGCTGAAGAACGTTGCCACCTTCTGCACGATCTTCGTGCTGCGCAAGAAGGAAAACTACAAGCCCAGCTACAAGATGCCCGGCGGACTGATCATGCCCATCATCGCCAGCTTTATGACCCTGACGCTCATCTGGGGCGAACTGACCTATGCCCCCATCCCGGCGATCCTCTGCGCTGTGATTGCCGTCGCCACCGGTCTGCCCGCCTTCTACTTCTGGGATCGCAAGAACAAGAAGGAGCAGCAGAGCGCCTGATCTGAGAAGATCAGAAGCAAATCAAGCAACAAGCAATACGCCCCGCCGCGGCAAGCCTTTTGCCGCGGTGGGGGGCAGAAGGAGGGAGAAGGATGAAAATGTCGCGTGTGCCCACTCCTGGCGAGTTCGCCGCGGAGTCACTGGAAGTCCTTCTCCTTTCCCTTCCCCCGCGCAGGAGGCTGCCAAGCGAGCGCCTTCTGTGCGAAAAATGGGGCGTCAGCCGCGGCACGCTGCGCACAGCGCTGCAGCGTCTTACCGCTGCGGGACGGCTCGTCGCTTTGGGCGGCTCGGGCTATACGGTGGCGCCGCCTCGTCCGGAATGGAACGCGGCGGGCAAAGAGAGTCTGTATGAAACGCTGCGCCGAAAAGCGCTGCGCCCGCACGGTGAGCTGCTGGACGTCTGGGAGCATTCATCGAAGCTCCCCCTTCCGGAAAAGGAGGGCGGCGAGTGGCTTGACGTTCGGGCGTTGTGGTGCTCGGAACGGACGCCGATCGCACTGGAGAGCCGCGTCCTGCGGTACGCGCCAGGCGAAGAATGCGATGGACGCGGCGCCGCGCTGCTCTCCGCAATGGCCGCTCCCCACAGCGAAGCGGGGCCGCTTC
>CAMHMZ010000067.1 GCA_946186375.1 uncultured Clostridia bacterium | reverse complement strand
GAATGGTCATCCAGGCGTAGGTGCGGATCAGAAAGTTCATCCACATGGGGATCATAATGAGCGTGATGAGGACGCTCTGCACGCGGGGCGAGGCCTTCGAGATCATATAGGCGAAGGGGTAGCCCATCAGAAGGCAGATGAGCGTCGAGATGACGGCCAGCTTCAGGCTGCGCCAGAAGATCAGCAGATAGGTATGCACCTCGCGGGTGCCGCTCTCGTCCGCAAGCTGCGAGGTCGCGGTGAAAAAGCGCGTGATGTTCTCGGTCGTGAAGGCAAACTGCTGATCCGTGAAGGCGTAATAGGCCACGAAGAACAGCGGCACCACGATGAACAGCACGGCCCAGACCGAGTAGGGCGCGAGGGCCAGGCGCTGTACGAGCGTGAGGCTGCGGGAGGCTTTTTTGTTCATTCGCTCTTCTCGCTTTCCGCCTCGAGCACCTCGCCCAGCTCCTCGATCTGCTCCAGCTCGCCGATCTCGTCGAGCTCCATGGAGAAGGAGGAATAGTCGCCGAACATGCCGGAGTACTCGCTCTTCTTCATGATGTGGATGGCCTCGGGCTCGATGTAGAGGCCGATATGCTCGTCCACGTCCACAAAATCGGTGGTCTGGATCATCCACTTGAAGCCGTCGATATCGACGATGATCTCATAGTGGACGCCGAGGAAGGTGACGCTCGTCACGACGCCTTTGAGCATGCCCTTCTCCTCGGGCACGATGTCCACGTCCTCCGGCCGCACCACGACGTCCACCGGCTCCTTCGGCTCGAAGCCCGCGTCCACGCAGTCGAACACGTGACCGGAAAAGCTCACGCGCCTGTCGCGCAGCATGACGCCGTCGACGATGTTGCTCTCGCCGATGAAGTCGGCCACAAAGGCGTTTTTCGGCTCATTGTAAATGTCGATCGGGGTGCCGATCTGCTGGATGCGGCCCTCGCTCATGACGACCACGGTGTCGGACATCGACAGGGCCTCCTCCTGGTCGTGCGTGACGAAGATGAAGGTGATGCCGGTGGCCTTCTGGATGTTCTTGAGCTCCTGCTGCATGTCCTTGCGCAGCTTGAGGTCGAGCGCAGCCAGCGGCTCGTCGAGGAGCAGCACCTGGGGCCTGCCCACGAGGGCGCGGGCGATGGCCACGCGCTGCTGCTGTCCGCCCGAGAGGCTTGTCACGCTGCGCTTTTCAAAGCCCTTGAGCGCCACGAGCTTCAGCATCTCCTCGACGCGCTGCTCGATCTCGGCGCGGGGGACCTTCTTCTCGCGCAGGGGGAAGGCCACGTTTTCAAACACGTTCAGATGCGGGAAGAGCGCATAGCGCTGGAAAACCGTGTTGACATTGCGCTTGTGCGGCGGCACGGCGCTGATCTCCTTGCCCATGAACAGCACCTCGCCCGCGTCGGCCTGCTCGAAGCCCGCGATGATGCGCAGCGTCGTCGTCTTGCCGCAGCCGGAGGGGCCCAGCAGCGTCAGAAACTCGTTGTCGTAAATGTCGAGGTTGATGCTGTCGAGCACGAGCTCGCCGTCGAAGGACTTGGAAACGTTCTTGAGCTCCACGATCTTTTTCATCCGCAGCGCCTCCCCAAAAAGAAAAAGTGACGTATGCCGCGCATACGTCACTTGATAAGCCCCTCAAGCGCCTCCTGCCGGACACGGCGGAGACGGCTCTGGCCGCAATGGGTTTTAGAGCTACCTGCAAAGCAGACTGTACCAACTCTTATTGACCATTTCACAAGTTAGTATGCCTCACGGCATCGGTTATAAAGTAACCAACTTATAAAATTCGGGCTTTTAACCCGATCAATAAGGCAACGCTCGGTTGCCGCCGCGTTCCGCGGCCCATCGGCATTCGACCCGGCTGTCCGTGTGGCCTTGGCCGCCTTTGGGGGGCGGCGGTCGTTATCTTGCTTCGGATAAACTCTTGTATCCAATTGAGACGACTTATTTTAGCAAGTTTCCCCCGCTGTGTCAATAAATATTTCCGCCTGCGGGCGGGCTTTTTTCCGCATATTCCACCGCCTGCAGGAAAAGACCCTGCGCGGGGGCCGTCGGCCCGGCGGCGCTGCGCGAGCGCGCATCGAGGATGCGCGGCAGCTCCTCCGGGCTCAGACGCCCGGCGCCGACCTCGACGAGCGTGCCCGTGAGGATGCGCACCATGTTCATCAGAAAGCCGTCGCCGTTGAAGCAGAGGCGCAGCTCATTGCCCTCGCGCGTGAGCTCGATGCGGCGGAGCGAGCGCACGGTGGATTTTTTCATGTGGGGGTTCGAGCAGAAGGAGGCAAAGTCATGCCGCCCGCAAAGCGCCTCGGCCGCGCGGCGCATGGCCTTTTCGTCCAGCTCTTCCGTCACGCGCCAGACCCAGCGCCGCTCGAAGACGCAGGGATCCTCGCTTGTCCAGATGCGGTAGACATAGGTCTTGCCCGTGCAGCTGAGACGCGCGTGAAAACGCGGCGGCGCCTCCTCAAGCGCGATCGCCCCGATATCGCCCGGCAGCGCCGCGCGCAATCGGGACAGAAGCTCCTCACAGGACAGGGGCGTGTCGGCCTTGAAGGAGCAGACCTGCCCCAGGGCGTGCACGCCCGCGTCCGTGCGCCCGGAGGCCGCGAGCTCCACCGGCTGCGCGAGCAGCTCGGACAGCAGCGCCTCGAGCTTGCCCTGCAGGGTGTTCTCCGTGTTGCCCTGCTTCTGCCAGCCGCGGTAGCGCGCGCCGTCATAGCAGAGCGTGAGCTTGTAGTTTTTCATGCCGTCCTCCTCAGCCTGCCTGCCTGGCCGACGCCCAGGCCATCCAGTCGTCCATCAGGCCGTCGCCGCCGCCGAGATAGAGGACGGGGTCGCCCCAGTCCCAGTCGGCGTCGTAGATCATATACAGCAGATCCCCGCTGCCGTCGTCCTCGATGCGCAGCACCTGCCCGTCGGATAGAAGCTCGACCAGCCGGTCCGGCGCGCTTGCGGGAAATTCCGTCATTTGGGCCTCCACCGTCCAGCTCTCCCCGGCGACGAGATCCTCAAAGCGCAGCGGGAGCGGGAAATAGCTCCGGCCCACGCCGTCATACACGGTGAGGACCTGCGCCTCGGCAAAGCGCAGCAGCAGCGCCGCGGCGTCCTCCTCCGGCAGCGCCTCCGGGACGAAGGGAGCCCCCTCAGGCGGCGCAGGCTGGAGCGGCGGATAGAGCGCCTCGAGCGCGGCGTAGAGGCCGTTATCCTCCACGGTATAGAAGAAGGGATCCTTACGCAGGGTATCCGGCGCGTTGAGGATGAAGCGCTCGCCGGAGGGCTGCAGCGTGATGCGGAAGCGGTAGCCCGTATAGCCCAGCGAGAGCCCGCCGCGCTTCGGCTCGAGCTCGCGCATGAGCGCCGTGAGGCGCGCGACCTCGTCGGGGTTCTCAATGGTCAGAGCGCGGCCGGTGCTGCCGTCGAAGACCTCGATGCGCTCGACCGCCGCGCCGCGCGCAAGCTCCGTGCCGGGGTCTGTGAGGAAAAGGAGGGCCAGCAGCGCGAGCAGGGGGACGAGCAGCCAGAGGAGCCTTCCCGAGGCCGGGCGAAAGCGCAGCGCGTTTTTCACGCGGCCCTTGACGCCGCTCTCGCCGAAGGCGACCGGGCAGGCGGCGATATGCCCGCCCGCGCCGACGCTGACGAGCGCGCGGGCGTAGGGCTTCCGGGCCTCCCGGCCGAGCAGGCTGAGCGCGTGCTCGTCGCAGGCGAGCTCCAGATCCCGGCAGAAGAGCGCGTAGCCCAGCCACAGCAGCGGCTGGAACCACCAGACGGCCAGCAGCAGGAAGGCAAAGGGCTTGAAGCAGTGGTCATGCCGCGTGATGTGCCCCTGCTCGTGCGCGAGCACCAGCGCCATGGTCTCCTCGTCAAGGCCATAGGGCAGGTAGATCCGCGGCCTAAAGAGGCCCAGCACGAAGGGCGTGTCGATCCGGTCGCAAAGCCAGAGCCGGTCGTGCAGAAAGACCGCCCCGGCCACCCGGCGGCGCAGCCGGAGGGTGCTCAGAAGCATATACAGCAGCATCGCGGCGAGACCGGCGAGCCAGACGAGGCTCCCGACAGTGAGCCACACCTGCAGGGGATTGACGCTCGCAAGCTCCGAGGGCGCGAGCGAGGCGGCCATGGCGGGGTTCACGGCGGCGTCGAGAGCCGGGACACCGCTCTCGATGGCGGGCACGGCGGCGGTGAGCGCCGCGCGCGGCAGCGTCTGTGCGCTGGGCAGCAGGCTGAAGGGGCTCTTCACGCTCACCGGCAGCAGCAGACGGACGGCCACGAGGCCCCAGAGGAGCACGCGGACGTTCTTCGGCGCGCGATGCAGCAGAGCGCGCAGCAGCAGCACCGCCAGCACGAGCCAGCCCGCCGCGAGACCGCGGTTGAGGATCGTCAAAAACAGCTCTTCCATCGCTCAGTCCTCATATTCGTCGATCATGCGCCTGAGCGCGGCCACGTCCTCGGCGCGCAGCTTTTTCTTGGAAAAGGCCGCCACGAAGGCGGGCAGCGAGCCCTCGAAGGTCTTCTCCACCAGCTCGTCCAGCCCGGCCGCCTGCGCCTCCTGCTTGGAGACGAGCGAGGTGACCACGGCGTTTTCACTTTTCAGCACGCCGCGCTCGGCCAGGCGCTTGATGACCGTGTAGGTCGTGGCCTTGCTCCAGCCCAGCCTCTCGCGGCACAGGCGCACGAGCTCCGTGCTCTTGACCGGCTCCCGCTCCCAGAGGATGAGACAAAAGCGATATTCGCTTTCAAAGATCTTCGGCGTCGCCATGCACAGCCCTCCTCAAAAGGTCGAACAGATTAAACCTGTGTTAAGTCTAACACGTTCGACCTCCCGCGTCAAGGGGTTATAGTTTTCAGTTTTAAGTTTTTAGTTTTTAGAAGAAAGAGAAACGGAAGTTTAGCGCTGTCATTCTGAGGAGCGCCAGCGACGAAGAATCTTTTAAGATCCTTCGACTCGCTTCGCTCGCTCAGGATGACAATGTAGGGGCTGCCGCCCCCGGCAGCCCGGCAGAAGCGAGCCAATAAGATGCACAAATCCCCGGCGAATTCGTAGAATAGTACATTTTCGCCGGGGATTTGTTCACGTATTTAGATCGTACCGCGCGGGCCGCCGAGGGCGTCGGCCCCTACGACATGGACGACAATTCCCGCGCAAAACCTTCCTTTTCCCTTCATTCCGAATTCCGAACTCCGCATTCCGAATTCTTCGCTAAACTCGAATTTGAAATCATCTTTCTTGTCTGCTATACTGTACCCAAAGGGGGGCGAGGGGATGGACGAATTCAGACCCGGGCGGTATCGGCACTACAAGGGGAAGGATTACAGGCTTTTATATCTGGCGCGGCACTCCGAGACCGAGGAGCCGATGGTGGTCTACCAGGCGCTCTACGGCGAGAAGGGGATCTGGGTGCGCCCGGCGGCCATGTGGAACGAGACCGTGGACCTCGGCGGCGAGCGCGTGCCCCGTTTTCGCTATATCGGCGAGGAATGATTTGGAGAATGCGGAATGCGGAATTCGGAACGACGGAAACGGGGGGAGAATACGCGGAAATTGACGTCCGCGTCGTAGGGGGCCGGCGTCCTCGACGGCCCGGCAGAAGTGCTTTAAAAGTAACGAAAATCCCCGGCGAATTCGTGATCATGTACGTTTTCGCCGGGGATTTATTCTGTTTTATTGGTTTTACCACACGGGCCGATCAAGGGATCGGCCCCTACGGCGGAAAGCCCAATATTCTCATTCGGAATTCCGAACTCCGAATTCCGAATTTTTGAGCTCAAGCGCGCCAGGCGCTGGCGTCGATGTGCTCCATGAGGTCGTCGCGCTCTTCGTCCGGGCCGACGAGGGAGCGGAACAGGCCAAAGCTGTGGCTGTCGTGTTTGGAGTCGAAGCTGTAGACCTCGAAATCCCATTTGAGCTGGGAGTGGTGCTCGCCCAGCCCCTTCAGCGCGATCTCATAGGCCGTCTGCCCGCCAAAGCCCTCCAGCGGGGTCTCATAGTCCAGGACCGTGCGCTCCTCCTTGGGGCCGTAGAGATGCAGATAGGTCTTCGGCGTGTCCCACACGCCGTAGAGCGCGGCGCTGTTCGGGTCGTAGCTCGGGTCGGCGGCTCTTACGACAGCCTCCTCCATGCAGAAGGCGTTGAGCTGGTGCACCGCGTGCCCGTATTCGCCCATCTCGTCGTGCTCCACGATCACGAGAGGCTTGAAGCGGCGGATCTGCTGTACCTGAAAGGCGATAAAGTTGCCGCTGCCGTAATAGCCCGCGGCCTCCCAGCGATCCTCGAAAATGAAGTCGCGCACCATGTTGATGACGGGCACGTGCCGGATCCCGGCGACATAGAGCCCGTTGAGCTGCTCGTGGCAGCGGTAGCGCTCGGAACCGAGATAGTGGCTCGTCATATACACCACCTGCACCTGCAGCCCGCGCTCAACGGCATAGCTGGGGATGACGCCGCCGAAGAAGATGAACTCGTCGTCGGCGTGGGTCGGCACGACCAGCAGATCCGCCGTCTCGCAGGGCGGCTGCCAGAGCTGCACCCAGTCGGGCAGGATCCCCTCGCTCACGGCGTAGATATCGCAGAGCTCCATAGGCGTGTCCGCGCTCATCGTGAGGCTGAAGGTCTCCGAGGGGGCGGGGAGGGCGATGTATTCGTGCAAAAAGCCGTTTTCGCCGCCGGTCACGCTCGCATCCCCGGCCTTGAGCTCCCAGGCCGTGGGATAGGTGTTCCAGACGAGATAGAGCCCGCACACCGGTTCGTCGGCCCGGAAGCCCACTTCTTCTCCGGCCTCAAAGCTGAGAAAGGTCACAAAATCGTCGTCAAAGAGCTTCTGGAGATCCTGCCCCTCGTCCGCGGCGGAGAGCGTGATCGGATGGGCGTCCGGCGTGGGGGTGGGCTCGGGCGTCGGCGTCGGGGTAGGCGTCGGCGTGGGCGTGAGCTCGGGTGTGGCCGTCACGGTCGGCGTCGGCTCGGGTGTGGGCTCGGGCGCGGCAGCGGGAAGGCCGCAGGCGCACAGCGCCAGCAGAAGCAGCAGGGACAGAAAACACAGGCTCTTTTTCATGGAGGGGTCTTCCTTTCTAAAAAACGCGAGAAATATTATACAAACATTTTTTGTCATCGTCAAGAAATCATACCTGCTCCGCGCAAAAAAGCGCGGGCCGCGCCCTCTTGATTTGCGGGAGCGGCCTGCGGTATAATGGCGAAAACGGATGAAACGACGCGAAAGGAGAAGCGCCATGAGAAAAGAGATCGAGAAGATGAGCGAGCGGGAGCTTCTGATGGAGCTGGTGGAGGAAAAGCGCCGCGCGGAGAAGTGGCGCCTTGTCCGGCTCTGCGCCGTCGGCGCGGTGGTGCTGGCCCTCGCGATCCTCTGTGCCGTGTACGTGCCGCGCATCGTGGAGAGCGTGCAGCGCTTCAACGAGGCGGTGACGAGCCTGCAGAACACGACCAACCAGATCCAGAGCTTCTATAACGGCGTCAAGGACGCCGGGCTCGACAAGCTGAGCGAGGCGGCGGAGAACATCGACGCGGCTGCGCAGGAGGCAAAACGGATCATGGACGGCCTCTCGGAGGCGGGGCTTGGCGATCTCAAGGACAGCCTTGCCGGGCTGAACGACTTTGCCGAGAAGGTCCGGGGCTTCTTTGGAAAATGATGACGGAGGAAAAACGGCTCGCGGCATGCGTCGCGCCGCTGCTGAGCTGGTACCGCGCCGCGCGGCGGCCTCTGCCCTGGCGCGCCGCGCCCACGCCCTACCGGGTCTGGGTATCGGAGATCATGCTGCAGCAGACGCGCATCGAGGCCGTCATCCCGTACTTCGAGCGCTTCATGGCCGAGCTTCCCACGCTCGATGCTCTCGCGGCCGCGGGCGAGGAGCGGCTTTTGAAGCTCTGGGAGGGCCTCGGCTATTACAGCCGCGCCCGCAATCTGAAAAAAGCTGCGCAGCAGGTGACGGCGCAGTACGGCGGCGAGCTGCCGGACACGGCGGAGGAGCTGCGAAAGCTGCCGGGTATCGGCGACTACACCGCGGGCGCCATCGCCTCCATCGCCTTCGGACAGCCGGAGCCCGCCGTGGACGGGAACGTCCTGCGCGTCGTCATGCGCCTCACTGCCTGCCCGGATGACGTGTTGGAGCAGAAGACGCGGCGGCGCGTCGCCGACGAGCTGCGGGGGATCTACCCCGCCGGGGAGGACGCCGGGCTTTTGACCGAGGCGCTCATGGAGCTCGGCGAGACGCTCTGCGTCCCGAACGGCGAGCCTGCCTGCGAAGCCTGCCCCCTGCGCGCGCTGTGCCTCGCGCACGAGCGGGGCGAGACGGCGCTCTACCCGGCGCGCAGCGCGAAGAAGGAGCGCCGCCGGGAGGAGAAGACCGTGCTGCTGCTGCGCTGCGGCGGACGCTACGCCCTGCACCGGCGCGCGGAGAGCGGGCTGCTCGCCGGGATGTGGGAATTTCCCTCGCTCGAGGGAAAGCGGAGCGAGGAAGAGCTGCTCGCAGCACTGACGGAGCAGGGGCTGCATCCGGAGCACCTCGCGGCGCTCGGCGCGGCCAGGCACGTCTTCACCCACGTCGAGTGGCACATGACGGGCTATCTTGTCGACTGTGCGGAGGAGGCGCCGGGCTTCACCTGGGCGACGGCCGGGGAGATCCGGCGCGACTACGCCGTGCCGACGGCCTTCCGCGCGTACAGGAAGCAACTTGCCTGAATACACAATAAAAAAACACCGGGAGAAGCCTTTGTGAAGCTTTTCCCGGTGTTTTTGCTTTTTTTCAACTCGTCGGGACGCTCGCGCCGCTGACGGGGCGGCAGGAGAAGAGGATCACCTGCCGCTTTTTGGCGATCTGTGCCAGCAGGGCCAGAGCCTGCGCCTGCCGTGTCTCGTCGAGATTGACGAGCGCGTCGTCGATGATGAGCGGGCAGGGCTCGCCGTCGGGCAGCGCCAGCTCGCACACGGCCAGACGCACGGCCAGATACAGCAGATCCAGCGTCCCCGCGCTGAGATATTCCGACTCGCGCGCCACGGCGTCGCCGGAGGTGCGCGCCTGCGCGGAGAGATCGCGGTCGAGCAGCACGTCCGTGTAGCGCCCGCCGGTCATCTGCGCCATATACTCGGCCGCCACGCGCCCGAGCTCGGGCGAAAAGCGGCTCTGCAGCTCGGCGTCGGCGCTGCGCAGCGTCTCGACGGCCAGCGAGATGGCGTCATACTCGGCCTGGATCTCATCATATTCGGCGCTCATACAGCTCAGATCGCTCTCGAGCACCAGCGGATCGCCCATGGCGGAGAGCCGCCCGTTCAGCCCGGCGATCTGGGCGCTCAGCCGCTCGGCATCCTCCCGCGCGGCGGCCAGCTCCCGCCCGAGGCGCGCGGCCTCGGAATTGCCGGCGCTGAAATCGAGATCGGCAAGCGCCCCCTCCTCGAGATCCGTCAGCCGGGCGCGGGAGTGCTCCCAGACCGTGCGGCTGTGCTGCTCGGCCTCCTCCGCCGCGCGGACGGCCTCGGCGCGCGCCGCGTAGTCCTCCAGCTGCGCCTTGATCTCCTCCGGAGAGCGGACGCGGTATTTTTTCAAAAGCTTTCGCCGCTTGTCCTCGTCGGCCTGCGCCGCGCGGCGCTGCCGATTGAAGCGCATCAGCAGGATGATCGCGCCGACGCCCGCAAGGGCGGTGAGCACGATGAAAACCAGTGCGTAGGAAAGGCTCTGCCAGGCGGAATACGCGGCCGCCAGCGCGACGGAGAGCACGAACAGCAGCAGCGCCGGCAGCGGGGAGACGCGCCGGGAGCCCTTGCCCAGAGCGCGGAGCGTCTGCAGATCGGCGGAGGCCTCCTCCGCCACCTCGGCGTAGGGCCGCCCGGCAAAGGCGCTCTGCCTCAGCTCCTCCCGGCGGTCGGAGAGCGCCTCCATGGCTCTGTCATGCGCGTCGCTGTCGGCCGAGACACGCGCGCGCCCCTCGCCGAGGCGGGCCATGGTCTCGCGGCGCTGACGGCGGCGGCTCTCGGTCACGGCGGCCTCCAGCCTCGCGCAGTCGCGGCGGGCGCTCTCAAGCCGCTCATTCAGCGCGGCGAGGTTCTGCGCCGAGCCGTTCATCTCCTCCAGGAGCTGACGGCTTTCGTCCATGCGCCCCTCCAGCTCCGGCAGATAGCCGCGGCGGTTGTAGCGCCGCTTGCGCTGCCAGGCGCGCAGCCGCTCGTCGGCCTCGCTGTAGGAGCTCTGCTCGTCGCCGCTCGAGACGATGGCGTTGATGCGCTTTTCGAGCTCCGGGCTGCTCGTGACGGCCACGGTGCCCTGCTCGATGAAGGCGCTGCGCACGAAGACGTCGCGCGTCACGCCCGTCAGCTGCTCCCCGGCGTTGAGGGCGTTGAGCCCGTCGACAGGCACGCTGCTGCCGGAATAGACGGCGGAAAATTCGCGCATCGGCGCGCTCTTGCTGCGCGTGCGCCGCGTGATTGTGATGTCGCAGCGGTCGGCCGTCAGCTCCATGCTGCCCTCCATGGGCGCGCCGGACCAGGGGGCGTAGCGCAGCTTGTCCGGCAGATAGCCGCTGCGGGCGCGCTCCGAGGAGTCCACGCCGTAGAGCATGGCGCGGATGAAGGCGCACCAGGTGGATTTGCCGCTCTCGTTCGGGGCGTAGATGACGTTCAGCCCGTCGTGGAAGGAGAGCGTCTCGTTTTCGAGCTTGCCGAAGGAGGCGGTGAGCTTACGGATCATCATGCGGCGTCACCTCCTCCCGGTTGTCGATGGCGGCCAGGCCCCAGCGGGCGGCCTGCTCGATCTGCTGCCGCTCGGCCTCGCTGCGGGCGCTGTCGTAGCGCTCGCGCAGCTTTTTCAGAAAGAGCCCGCGCAGCGTGTCCTCGCCCGCGCGCTCCCATACGCTCTGCCGCAGATGCGTCTCGTCGCGCAGCTGCAGCTCGAAGAAGAATTCCTCCAGATTGCGCTTGAGCCGCGCGAGATCCGGCGGGGCGGAGACCTCGCCCGTGAGGATGACGCGGTAGACGTCGCGCACGGTCTCGTCGGTCAGCATCGTGTGCACGGCCAGCAGGGGATCGGCGCCCGTCACGTTGACGCGCAGGATCTCATAGCGCCGCTTGGCGATCGATACCTGCCGCAGCGCGCACTGTCCGCCGTCGAGCGCCACGATGTTGACGAAGCGCTCGCCCGTCTCGTCGAAGCCCCGCCCCTCCGGGCAGCCGGGCCAGGAATACCACACGGTTCCCGCGCGGCAGAGGCCGCTGGCCTTATGCACGTGCCCGAGCGCCGCGTAGTCCACGCCGCTCCCGGCAAGCTCCGCTTCGCTGATCGGGTTATAGATCGACTCGCGCACGCCGACTTCGCCGTGCAGGCAGAGCAGATCGATCTGCCCGGCGCTCTTCGGCGCGGCGTGAAAGCCCGGCAGCAGCGCCCGGCTGCGCTTGTCGGTGAAGGCCGCTCCGTAGACGCGGGTGTTCAGCTCCGGCAGATAGACGCATTCGATCTCCGGACGCGTGAACACGTGTACGTTTTCGGGCAGCTGCAGCCGCGCGTAGGGGCAGGCGTCGCCATAATAATCGTGGTTGCCGGGGGAGATGAACACCGGCACAGAGAGCTTCGAGAGGCTGCGCACGAGCTCCTCGCCGGTCTCGTAATAGGTGTTGCCGCTGTCAAGGAGGTCGCCGCTGAGCAGCACGAGCTGCAGCCCCTCCCGCTCCACGAGCGAGGCCAGGCGCGCCAGGAGCTCCCGCTGCTCGCCGCGGCGCAGGGCGGCCTTGCGCGCGGGCAGGCCCTCGAAGGCCGAGTCGAGATGCAGGTCCGCCGCGTGCAGAAAACGCAGACTCATGTCAGCCGCACCCCCTCCGCGCGCAGACAGCGCCCCGTCTCGGGGTCGATCTCGAACAGGCAGCCCTCGAGCTTGGCCGGACCCTTCGCGGCCTCATAGCGCCGCGGGGGATCGCCCATGAATTTGCCGATGCTCTGCTCCGGGTCGATGCCCAGCACAGACTCGGCCGCCCCGGTCATGCCGAGGTCGGTGATATAGCCGGTGCCCTTGGGCAGCACGCAGGCGTCGGAGGTCTGCACATGGGTGTGCGTGCCCCAGACGGCGCTGGCCCGCCCGTCGAGCAGATAGCCCATGGCGCGCTTTTCGCTGGTGCCCTCGGCGTGAAAGTCCACAAGGATGATCTTCTCCCGGATCTCCTCCATATAGCCGTCGGCGATGACGAAGGGGTTGTCGGTGTTGCTGTCGAGCGTGAAGCGGCCCATCAGATTGAGCACGCACACCTCGCCGAAATCGGTCTTGTAGACGTTGATGCCCTTGCCCGGGCACTGAGGCGCGAAATTCGCCGGGCGCAGGATGCGCCGCCGCTCCTCCAGATAGGGCTGCAGCTCGGTGCGCGTCCAGGTGTGGTTGCCGAGCGTGATGACGTCGGCGCCCGCGCGCAAAATTGCGTCGGCCTGCCGCGGCGTGATGCCGACGACGTTGGCGTTTTCCCCGTTGACGACGACAAAGTCGATCCCGTTTTCCTTCCGGTAGTCCTTGAGCCGCCTGTCCAGAAAGCTCAGCCCCGGCTCGCCGCACACGTCGCCCACGGCCAGGATCCTGACGCTCATGGCCTCGCCTCCCATCGAATGAAAGTCCTTTTCTTTATCATACCACAAATTGGCGTGCTGTTACAATGGAATTTGCGCACATAATAGGAACAGATCCAACAAGGGAGGGAAGATCATGGATAAGAAGAACATTTTGCTCGGCGTGGGCATGGGCCTGGCCGTCGGCGGCCTCACCGCCATGGCGATGAAGCCGAAAAAGCGCAGCATGAAGACCACCGTCGGCAAGACGCTCAAGACCATGAGCGACGTGGTGGAGTCCGTCTCCGGCGCGCTGGGCCTGTAAAACCGGGCGAAAAAAGAAAAGCGGAAAAATTTTTCAAAAGCCCTTGCATTTTCTTTCCGGCTGTGCTATATTATTCAAGCTTTCAAGTGAAAACTTGATATGCGCGATTAGCTCAGCTGGATAGAGCGTCTGGCTACGGACCAGAAGGTCAGGG
>CAMHMZ010000066.1 GCA_946186375.1 uncultured Clostridia bacterium | reverse complement strand
CAACGGTCGGCTCGACAGTGGGCTCAACAGTCGGCTCAACGGTCGGCTCGACAGTGGGCTCAACAGTCGGCTCAACGGTCGGCTCGACAGTCGGCTCGACAGTGGGCTCGACAGTGGGCTCAACGGTCGGCTCAACAGTCGGCTCGACGGTGGGCTCAACGGTGGGCTCAACAGTCGGCTCAACAGTCGGCTCAACGGTGGGCTCAACGGTGGGCTCAACAGTTGGCTCAACGGTCGGCTCAACGGTGGGCTCGACGGTCGGCTCGACAGTCTCCTCGGGCACGAGCACAGGGATATCGTCCACCGTGATGCTCTGCGCCTCAAAGGCCTTGTTCTGGAATTTCTTGGAGGTGTAGGTCGTCTCGCCCTTTTCCTCGGCGGTCGCCTTCTTCGTGACCTTCGCCGTGGCCTCGACGGTCTCCTCCTCCGCCTCGCCGCAGGCCGCGCAAACGCGTTTGGCCGTCAGCGTGCTGTGATCCTCCGCCCAGGTGTAAGAAACTTCGCCGAAGCTGTGGGCAGCCGGGATGACCATGGCCTTATCCGACAGGCGGTAGAAGCAGTCCGCATCCTCAAAGTTGTACTTTCCGTCCGCCGTCACGTAGTGCGCCTTCACGCCGTCCGTCGTGCAGGTGGCCGGGATCTCCTCCACATAGGTGGGGGCCACGTAATTCGGGTTCTGCGGCATCACGGCAAAGCCGAGGATCGTCTTGTCCGCCAGCTCATAGCCGTGCGATTCGACAGCCTTGCCGCCCTCGATCACGGAGACCGAGGAGGCCGAGCCGCTGAGCACGATGCCAACACGGATGGCCGTCTTCTGTTCCTGCGGCTTCTGTGCATCTTCCGCACTGCAGAAGAACGCAAGGTCGCCGCGCTGCGGCGCATGATCCTCGGGCCGGGCAAACTTGCCGGCGGCCTTCACCGCGTTCAGCCAGTCCTGCGCGTCAAGGGCCTGGGGCATGATATCGCCTGTGATATGCGCATAGTAGAAGCAGAAGGACACGAACAGCGTGTTCCAATCGGCATAGGGGCTGCTCGCCCAGGCGCCGTAACGCGTGTAGCCCTTCTTTACCCCGTTATAAACGGTGTAGTTTTTCTCACTCTCCCGATAGCCCCACTGCGTGTAGGCCACGGCGATCAGATCGCGCGCCCAGTTGCCCGTCACATAGATGCGGGCAGACTTGTCGATCTCCTCCTTGGTCTCCACGTCGGCCGTGGGATCCGAGTAGCAGATCAGACTATGTACGTGCTCCTCTTTGCCGCAGACGAGCTGCTTTTCATAGCAGTCCTTTTTGTGCTTGTGACCCTCGGTCTCCTCGAGACCGCAGCTCAGCACGGACTCCGTCTTCCAGCAGTCGTCGGAGTGGGTGTGGCCCTCGCTCTCCTCTTTGCCGCAGACGAGCTCTTTCGTCTTTTCATAGCAGTCGGCCGTATGCTCGTGATCCTCCTGGCATACGAGCACCTCCTGCTCGGCATAGCAGTCGTCGGAGTGGGTGTGTCCCTCGCTCTCCTCCTGCCCGCAGATAAGGGTCTTCGTCTCGGTGTAGCAGTCGGCCGTGTGGGTGTGCCCCTCACGCTCCTCCTGCCCGCAGACAAGCACCTTCGCGTAGCAGTCCGAGGAATGCTCGTGCTCCTCCAGACCGCAGAAGGTCTGCGCCGCGTCCGCCGATTTCGCCGAAGCGTCCAGCGGCAGGAGCGAAAGCATGAGCACAAGAGCCATCACAAGGGAGAGGAACCTCTTGCCGAGCTTATCTTTCCTTGCTCTATTCACTTTGCTCACAAAGAAATCTCTCATGGATGTTCCTTTCTTTCCCGATCAGCTCTGCGGGTCTTTCACCGTCGCAGAAACAGAGCCGACTGAAACCGTAAACTGCGCTGCCGTGAAGCTCGCGGAGGCGTCAGTTTTAAAGAAGCGATAGGTATGCGAGGCGTAGGCCCCCAGCGTACCCGTACCGGTCGCCGCGCCGGTGCTCCAGCCGCTCATGGCCGGATCCGAATTGTCCGGGATAAGCCCCGCGGGATACGCGATGCTCAGCGCCCCCTGGGCCTCCCCTTCCGTCCAGACCGCCAGATCCACATAGTCGCCGCGGTCGTAAAGGTATTCATAGACCTTCGTCTCTTCCGTGCCGACCTTGAAGATCGCGCTGATGGTCTTGCTGTAGCCCTTGTCGCTGCCGGATTTGCCGGTGGCGGTGACTTCATAGCTCTTGCCATTTACGAGTCCCGTCAGCGTCAGGGTCTTGGTCGACTGTGCGTCCTTGGCGAGCGTGCCGGTATTCATGGTCGATACCGTCCCGTCGGGCGCTTTCACCCGAACCTCATAGTATATGTCCAGCTCCGAAAATCGGAGGTCGTCCGCGAAGTTATACAGATCAAAGCTGACAGAGCTCGTGCCCGCGTTCACGTTCACCTCGGGCTTCGACTCTTTCAGAATGTCGCTTTCAAAGTAAAAGTTGTGCGTCAGCACCAGGTTCTCGGGCGCCTTTCTAAATCGCAGATATTTTGCTGCAACGCCGGTTCCCGTAATCGCCGCGCCGATCAGCACGACAAGCAGCGCGATGATCCACAGGCTTCTGCGGCCTGTCTTTCTCGTTGTCTTTTTGTTCATACGCGCTCTCCTTTTCAGTCGACCTGCGTCGCCGTCACCGTGACGGCGATGTTATCCAGCATCCCGCTGTATGCGAGATCGTTCTCCGCCGCGGGCCACACGAGCTTGAAGGCGAGCTCTTCTTCTATGCCGGTCGCGCCGGCGGGGGCGAGCGTCGCGGTGTAGGTGTAGCCGTCCGTGGAGAATTTATCCAGATCTGTCTGCGCCGCCCCGTCGACCTGGAGGGCGAGCGGCAGATTGTTCGTCGTGTTTCTCAGCGTGATCTCCAGCGCCACGCTGACCTCGCTCTTGTTGACGACGGACAGCGTCCCGGTGCTCTCATCGCCCGGATCCATCGTCACGCCAAGGTTGACGGTGTCGGTAAAGCCCGCGCCCGTCACCTCAAACTTTGCCACGCGGGTGAGGTCGCCGGTCGTGTCGCTCGACGCAAAGCGAGCGAGCATGCCGCTGATCAAAGAGGTGGTGGCCAGAACCAGACACAGCAGGATCCCTGCCGCGACCATCGCCGTATTTCTATGCCTTTTTCTTTCCATACCAACTCTCCTCGCTTCCGGGCCCATCCGTGGGCTGATAAAACTTTACTGTTCCGTCTGCTCCGCCGCCCCGGGCTGAGCATCCTCTTGGGTCTGCTCTGCCGCCTCGGGCTGAGCATCCTCTTGGGTCTGCTCCACCGCTTCGGGCTGAGCATCCTCTTGTGTCTGCTGCGCCGAAAGCATCTCCGCCTTCAGCTTTTCGATCTCCTGTCGGATCTGATCGGTCTCGGCCGCGGCCTCGCTCTCGTCCTTGCGGTGCGAGCGGATCATCAGATAAACCGCCAGCGCCAGCACCGCCAGCGTTCCCGGCAGGCTCTGCAGGATCTGGATCACCGCGCCGACCTTCGGGATCACCCCGGCCAGCTTCCCCTTGATGTAGTATACGGGGAAGGGCTCGTCGGGCGCGTTGTTCGCATCGCCCTGCGTCACCGCCGTCGTGCCGTCGTTTTCCAAAAGACGGTGGATGATCAGGGAATTTCCCGACTGGTAGACGATCACGTCCCCCGGCTCATAGCTCTCCGAAGGGCGGACGAACACCAGGTCGTTGACGCTCAGCGTCGGCTCCATGCTGCCGGACAGGACCACCGACATCCCGAAGCCAAGCGGCATCGGCATCTGGTTCTGGCCAATCGTGCGGGCGTTCCAGCTATAGGCCGAGCCGCCCACGACAAGACTGATGACCAGGATCGGCAGCAGCCTCGCTACATATCGCCGCCACTTCTTCATCAGACCTCGACCGTTTCCTTGGCCGTCTCTCCGGCCGTCTCCGCGGCTGCCTGTTCAGCCGCCGCTTTCTCTCTCTCCTCGAGCACTTCCTTGAGTTCCTTGCGGAGCTTTCTGAGCCTCGTCAGGATCCCGACGGTGATGCTGATGAGAAGGATGATCACCATCAGCAGCGTCCAGCGGTCGACCCAGGTCATCGGCAGGCGCATATCCTCAGTGAGGATGAAGGCGACCACCGCGCCAACGGCGGGAATGACATCCCAGATCTTATGCTTGCGGCGCTTGCGGAGCTTCTCGTACTCCTCGAGCTCGTAGTACTCTTCGTCCTTGGCCTTCTCGTTCTCCTTGCGGCCGCGCAGGAAGACCACCAGCTCATAGATCCCCAGAAGCACCGTGAGGATCGCGCAGATAAGGTTCACCAGAGCCCAGGCCCGGCCGTCAGGCTCGGCACGCGGGGTATCGGGCGGATCGTCGATGATGGCCTCCTCGTCGATCTCCGCGATCGTGCGGATGCGAATGTGCAGGGAGATGTCGCGGTCCACGGCTGCGTTGCCGAGCGCCGTGTCCTCCGCGTCCAGGAGATACTCCCGGCCTCTCTCGTCGGTCGCGGTGCGTTCAAAGGGCCACTGCCAGGCGAAGGTGTATTCACTGTTCTGACCGGCGCGGAGCGCTCCCTCGTGCGTCACGCCGTTGAGCTCGGATACCGGCAGCCAGGCGTCGGGCTCGCCCGTGAGGTTATTGCCCTCGGCGTCCAGCAGCCGGACCTCCACCGGGACGAAGTCCTCGTCGCCCTCCATCCAGCATTCCAGGATCAGGGTGTAGGTGAGAGGCGTGCGCCCGGTGTTCTCGAGCGTGAAGCTGTAGTCGCTGCCTGTGCCCGGCGCGATCAGCGCGTCGTCCGTGCTGCTGACGACGGTGAAGCTCGGGTTTTCGTCCTCGTCCGCGCCGTCGTAGCGCACATGGAAGATCTCGACGTCCGTCAGGGTCTCCCAGACCGTATCGTCCTGATCAGTGACACGGAAGCTGTCCTCGCCGGTCGGGGTCGCCGTCGGGGTCGGCACCGTGGTCGCCTCGGGAGTCTCCTGCGGAGCCTCCGTCGGGGGCTCAGCAGTCATCCGCCGCAGTCCCGCGGGCGCGGCCTTGAGCTGCCGCGGGCTTACCGTCCGGTGACGCCCGCCGGTCACGGTGACGATCGTCCCCTCGCCGCCCTCAGTCAGTGAGATGCGTCTGCTCTGCCCGCCGCCGCTGCTCATGAGCCGCGTCGACAGCAGCACCGCCGCCGTCAGCTCCAGCACCAGCAGGATCAGCAGCACCGTCCGGAGCCAAGATCCGTTCTTCAATTGTTGGGCTCTTCCCTTTTCCACGGCCGTTCTCCTTCCGGTCTGCCTGATTTTTCTTCCGCCCGCAGGCTTCTCGCCTGCAGGGCCGACTTACTTATTAATAATAGTGTTGCGCTTTTTCGCTTCCGCCTGCAAGAGGCAAGCGCCCTGCCCTGCCACTCAGGCAGGGCGCCCGCTTCTTCAGTTAGTTAGCTGTGTGGCAGAAGCTATGTTCAGAAATTAGTCGACCTGCTCAACCTTGACCAGGATCTGGATGCCGGAGGTGATGTTGAAGTCCTTGCCGGTGTAGTCGGTCGAAGTCGCCTCAGTCAGGAGACGCACGCTGTTGTCAGCGTTCACAACGACGACGCAAGCGTCACCAGCGGCCTTCAGACCAGCGGCCAGGTGACCAAGGATGGTGTCGGCGCCGTCCGTGATGAGCTTGCCGGTGGTAGCATCGGTCTCAGTGCTGTTCTCGAACTTCCACTCCCAAGTGACCGTCACATAGTTGTGGCCATCGAAGAGGTCGAAAGTAGACAGGTCCGTGTTGGCCTCAAAGGCCTTGTCGACACCGGAATCAATAACAGCCGCCAGAGAGCTCTTATCAAGGTCAGTGCCCAGCGCAGTGCCGTTGACCGAGTAGATGACCGGGTAGTAGTCCTTGGCCAGAGTCACTTTGTCATGCAGGGCATAGAAGTCGGTATCGGCCCAGGCAGTAGCCAGCGTGTAATCGCTGCCAGAGAGGGTGTAGTAGGTGTTGGCCTTGAAGCTGCCCTCGGGGATCTTGCCGACCTTGGTCATAAGAGCATAGGTGTTGGCCTTCAGATAGATGTCGTCGCGATCAGCTTTGAACTCCTCGCCAGCGGCGCTTCTGACGTTCATGGTGATCTTGCCGTCGACCTCAGGCGTACCGGCCACGGTGATGGTCAGGCCGGTGTCGTTCTTGGTGCCGGGGGCAACGACCTTTTCATTGCCGTTGATGCCCTTGATGGCGTCAGTCCCAGCCACGACGCTGGACACGACAGACAGCTCCGAAGCACCGTCGCCACTCACACCGGGGGTGTTGGTGGTGCCCTTCTTATAGGTGTCGGCAAACAGAGTGCCGGCGCCGGTGACCGTGACGCCCCACTTGGCGACACGGGCCACGTCCTCAACGCCGCCTTCGCTGACGTACTTGGCGAAGGTGCCGGAGATGACGCTGGTGGAGAGGAGAACGGCAACCAGCAGGAAGGAAGCCACTCTCATCATTTTGTTTTTCTTCATAGCAAGAAAAACTCCTTTCTTTGATTTTTCCTTGCCGCTTGCGCGGCTTTTTATTCTTCCCCTTCCCGGGGATCGGTTTATATTCATCCCCGGTGTGGCTTCCAGGGGAAGAATAACAATGGGATATGGTTGTCATTCCGAGGAACCAGTGCGCACACTGGTGACGTGGGAATCCGTTCTCTCCCCTCGGCCGGGTCACATTTCTGTGTGGGTCAGGGCCTCCGGCGGGCGGATTGCCACGTCGCTGCGCTCCTCGCAATGACAGGCGTTTTTTGCCAGTCAAACAAGAGAATCATACAGATCAGTCCACGAAGGGTTCATGCTTTCGATCAATTGGTTTTTTCGTTTTCGATTCCAGCTTTTGATCTGCTTTTCTCTCTCGATCGCCGCATAAGCATCCGATGTTTCCTCAAAGTAAACCAGCTTATGAATATCATATCTTGCCGTATGACTTTGCGGTGACATCCGGTTCTTGTGTTCGTATACCCTGCGTATCAGATCGTTGGTAACGCCGACATAAATCGCGACGTTTGTTTTATTGGAAAGAATATATACATAATAATTCATGGTTCTGAACCAACGATCTCAACTTGCAGGGGAAAGGTATGGAAGAAAACTGTTTGTCAGCTCTCGCCGGACTTTCCGGCGTTCTGCTGGGCGCGCAGGGCCTCGAGCTCCTTCATCAGAGCATCGGTGTCCTGCTTGCGGGCTTTTTCAAAGCGGCGCGTGCGCATGAGGTCGATGCCGACGAGCAGCAGCAGCGGCAGCACCACACATACGATCAGGCCCGCCGTCGTCTGCATGAACATGGCGACATTGCCCGCCTTGGGGATGCGCTTCCAATAGGTACCCACGACCTTATCGGCATTGACAGCCAGGCGGTCGTCCGCGTTGTTCGCGTCGCCGCGCGTGCGGAAGGCCCGCTGTCCGTCCTGCTGCGTGACCTCGATCACGCGGTGGGTCACGATGCTCGTGCCGTTGCCGGCCGGGTCGAAGAAGGTGATCACGTCGCCGACGGCGAGCGTATCCGTATCGGTCTGACGGCAGATGATCAGGTCCCCGCTCTGGATCACAGGATACATGGAGTCTGTCAGCACGATCATCGGGAAGATGCCGCCGATGCTCGGGACCGCGTCGCGATCCGTGTAGCTGCGGATGATGAGCGTCACGTTGATCACAAGAATCGGCAGCAGGATCACGCAGAGAATGACGCCGATCACGGTCAGCGTTTTCTGGCCTGCGCCGGTTTTTTCCTGCTTCTCTGCAGCCACCGTGTTCACTTCCGGGCTCTGCTCCGGCGTTTGTTTCTGATTGTCCGTCTGGGGCAATGAGACCACCTCCGATGCTTTCGCGCTGTCCTCCTTTATTTCCCGGGGACGCGTCATAATGGGAATGTATCTCCAGACTCCGCCCGGTCTGTCGCAGGGCTTCCCGGTCCTTCCGGCGTCTGAGACGCCGCCGGCGTCAGGTCTTCGGCGGCCCCGGCGTCTGAGACGCCGCCGGTCCTGTTCCGAAGCCGCGGTCCGGGCCGTTTGCGCGGCCTGCCGTTGTCTGGATGAGTCGAATGCCTGTTTATTTCCTGGCTTTTCCCAAAAATAGAGGCACCGATCCACTATGAAATACATTCAATTTATTATATCGTACCTGCCGAAAAAATCAAGTTCTTTTTGCTTTAATTTTTTAAAGCAACAGAGCATTTGAGCGCATGCTTTCCCATTTCGCATGTTCATTTTACCGTTGCATGCGTCAACAAATGCATCAACAAAACAGGGAAAAACGCGCATCATGCTATAATTTTTTGAGTCTGCCGATAAATCCGGTACACAGGCGCCTACACGGCTCTGCGGAAGCGATGGTCGGCGGCTGAACCTATTATTCCATTACCATTATAATAACGAAAAGCTTCTCGCGTCACAGCGCTCCGAATGCGCCGGAAAAAGACGTGATTGCGCAGGATGACGGTTGATAAAATCGCAGCTTGTGTTATACTGATCATAGAAAAGTCTATGCGGGAGGGATCGACATGAAGCACTACATGCCCGTCCGGGTATTCAGCGGTGAGGGGGCCGTTATGAACAACGCCGGGCTCTTTGCCGCCTTCGGCGAGCGCTGCGCGCTCATCACCGGCAAGAGCTCCGCCGTCAAAAGCGGCGCGCTCGCAGACGTCGCGGCCGCGCTGGAGCAGAGCGGCGTCCCCTTCTGCGTCTTTGACGGGATCGGGCCGAACCCCTCTGTCGAAAGCTGCATCGCCGCGGGACGGACCGCCCACGACTTCGGCGCGGCTTTCGTCGTCGGCATCGGCGGCGGCTCGGCGCTGGACGCGGCCAAGGCGGCGGCAGTCTTCGCGGCAAATCCGGGGCTCGACGAGGAGGGCTTCTATCAGAAGCGCTGGGACGCTCCCCCGCTGCCGATCCTGCTCATCGGCACGACGGCCGGCACCGGCAGCGAGGTGACCAAGGTCTCCGTTCTGACTGACAGCCGCGGCCGCAAGCACAGCATCCACGACGACAGGCTCTTTGCCGCCGCGGCCTTCGGCGACGCGCGCTACACGGCGGTGCTTCCGCGGCCGGTCGCGCTCTCTACGGGCATCGACGTGCTCGCCCACTGTGCAGAGAGCTACTTCAACCGCAACGCGGACGAGATCTCCCGCGCCTTCGCCGTGCGCGGGATCCGCCTGCTCGCCGCACCGCTGCTGCGCTGCGCGCGGGGTGAGACGCTCACGTCGGAGGACCGCGCCGCCCTGTATGACGCGTCGCTGCTCGGGGGCCTCGCGATCTGCGGGACGGGCACCTGTTTTCCCCACAACGTGGGCTATTATCTGACAGAAAACTACGGCGTCCCCCACGGCTTTGCCAGCGCGCGCTTTCTTCCGGCGCTGCTGGAGCTCGTGGAGCGGAAGGATCCGGCCTGCGCGGCGCGCTTTTTCGCCGAGCTCGGGCTTTCCCGGGAAAAGCTGACGGAGCTTCTCACGCTCTGCCTGCCGGAAAATGAGATCAGCATGACCGAGGCAGAGATCGACGCCGCCCTCCCCCGCTGGGAGAACAACAATTCCGTACGCAATACCTGCTGCGCGGTGAGTCTCGCGGAGCTCCGCGAGATCCTGCGGCGGGAGTTTATCCAACACTGAAAGGAGAAATCATCATGGTCAGAACGAAGCAGGAACAGACCGTCGAATTCAAATGCATCCGCAACGGTAACGGCGAAGCGGAAATGCACAAGATCCTCAACAGCGTGGAGGAGCTCTACGGCAAGGGGCGGATGTTCAACCACATGATCCTCGCGCCCGGCCGCTCCATCGGCGAGCACCGCCACGAGGGCGACAACGAGATCTTCTATTTCCTCAAGGGCAGCGGCCTCTACAACGACAACGGCACGCCCGTGCGCGTCCACCCCGGCGACACCGCCGTCTGCAATAACGGCGAATGCCACAGTCTCGTCAACGACGGCGACGAGCCGCTGGAGCTCATCGCGCTGATTTTGTACTGAGGCGCTGTTAGAAAGGCCGGTTCCCATTTATAGGGAGCCGGCCTTCTCTACTATAAATATTGTATGCCCAGAGCGGACGCCTTGGGCTGATTCTGCCCCTTGCCGCGCAAAGCCCTTGCCATGTGAATCATCGCGCCGCCCTTCTATGCCCTTGCTATACAAAGGAAAACCATGCCACGCCCCAGCAGGGCTAAACTGAGCTATGCCCTCGCAGCGCTCCGGATCGCCCCCCACAGCAAAGCAGTGCCTTTGCCCCGTGCCCTGTCATCCTGAGCGAGCCCGACGGGCGAGCCGAAGGATCTTACCCCTGCCTTCCCCGCGCACGGGGAAGGTGCCGCCGTGGCGGCGGATGAGGTCTCCTCATTCCGGGCCTCAGGCTCTGCGCTTCCGTGCTGATCTCCGCAGTGCTATGCCTTTGCAGATCCCCGCGCGGCTATGCAATGCCGCTGCAGCTCTTCGCTCTGCGCCGCGAGGCCAAGCTCCGCAGTGCCCTTGCTGTGCTGCGAAACGCCATGCGACGCCGCAGCCCCGCACTCCTGAGCAGCGCCCTCGCCGGGCTCCTTTCAGATCCTGATCCCCTCGGCCGCGCAGCCGTCTGCATAGGCCTTCATGCGCAGAGCGAGCAGATGGCCGATGTCCTGGATCAGCTTCTCCTCGCCCGCCCGGGCGCTGTCGTCGGCCTTGATGTACAGCGGCACGGCGGGCAGAAAATCGCCCGTCGCAGGATCACGCAGCGCCGTCACGCCGACTTGTATGTACTGCTCATTCACCATCTCTCACACCGCCTTCCGCCCGGCGTCCTGCGGGACTAAATCCTCAATGCGACATTCAAGTGCCTTCGCAAGCTTCGAGGCAATAATGATATCGGGAACCCGTGCTCCCAGCTCATAGCGATTGATGGAGACGCGAGACACGCCGCTGATCTTCGCCAGTTCATCCATCGTCAAACCTTTTGCCTTCCTGAGCTCCTTAAGCATGTAATCACCTCTCTGTTTCCGTTTGGCACGTATAGAATATATCCATATAGGGCATTTGTCAAGAGAAAAGTTCCACTTGGATATATATTTTTTTCTATCCAAATGGTACAATAATAAAGGGTGATAACTTGAATACTAATATTGGAGCTACTTTATTTCGCCTGCGATCTGCTGCAGACGAGACGCAAGATCAGGTTTCTGACGCTGCAAACGTTTCCCGAATAGCGTATTTCAGATACGAAAACGACCAGAGAGAGCCGAAAGCGAGTATTGCTATCCGCTTGGCACAGCACTTTGGGGTGACAGTGGAATACCTGTATGGTGTAGAAGACAATCCCAACATCAGGCCCACCTCTCCCGGGGAGGGCAAGCTCCTCGAAGCTTTTCGGGCGCTTTCTTCGGATAAGCGAAACGAGCTCCTGCAGTACGCTGATTTTATGCTGTCCCGTCAAACCGATGAAAAGGGGCAGACGGGCACGGCGTAATCATTCCGTTCAGGAGAGCTTAATGAAAAGGAGAGATAGGCTATGAACAAACTGTCCCGCGAACAAGCAGATCGTTTCCTCGCCATGAAAGCCGCGGATGGCGGCAAGGATCAGGCAAACCGTATGAAAAGCGCAGCCTCCGCTGAGCTCACGCCTCTTTCCCTGTCACAGGAAGAGGGACGCGGCAATTTCAGGGGCTCGAGCGGTCAATATACGACCACACTGACTTCTTGCCAGTGCCGGGACTTTCACAACAACCGACACGGTGCACTTCCTTGCAAACACATGTATCGCCTCGCTCACGAGCTGGGTGTGATCGAGCTGCCCGGCGTCGTCTCGGACGCCGGAAAGATCAAGCAGCAGGGGCCTACCGCCAAGGAGCGCGCGCTGGCAGAGGAAAGATGTAAATCCCGAATTCGCAGTTACCCGGAGGAGACCAGTAGGGAGCTGTGGCAGGTGCTCGCCGCCCGGTACAAAAAGGAGCCGTATGTCTGTGAAGATATAGCGATGCTGTCTCTTCCGCTCGCCGACGGCCTGCTCGAGTATACAGATCGGGCCGTTGTCATCCGAAGCATGTCCAAAAAGCAGGTGGTTGACGCACTCCTTTTGAAAGGCTTCGTTTTCCCCGCAGAGGCAGGCAAGACGCAGAAAGAGCGCCATGCGTGGTGTGCGGAGCATGCGGAGGAGATCTGCTCTCTGATCTGCCCGGATGCCTACGCCGTTCAGCCCGCCGGGGATCTGGAGCTTGCAAACAAGAAGGTCTATACTTACCTCAGAGCAGAATTCTACATAGAACCGGAATACTATTTTTGATTGCTGAAAGGAGAATATCTGCAATGGCTCACCGAACTATAGCTCGCTTCTCCTCCTTCTTTCTTACTCTGGTCATCCCCCTCGCTCTCTATGCCTGCAACTCTACTAAAGCACAGCCTGTCGTTTCCTCCATTCCTACAGAGACTCCAATACAGGCAATTTCTCCGGCAACGCCAAAACCAACTCCGAAGCCGACTCCGAAACCGACTCCAAAGCCGTCTCCTACTCCTGCCCCTCCCAGCGCAATAGAAAAATATGATCTTGAGCTATCGCCCTATATAGACAGTTTCAAGAGCGATGCTGCTTTGAGGAACAGTCTGTTCAAGACCGTGAAGAGTGTGGCAGAGCAGCTCGACTGGTACGTCGTGCCATTAGTTACAGACCTCGGGAACCCTGAAATAGTCTTTGATGCCAGCACGCAGCATTTAGCGACCTCATATTTTTATTTGAATTATTATGCTGATGGCACCGAAGATGAGTTAAGAGCTACTGTTGATAAGTATACAGAGATAATCAATGCTGTGATTTGTGAAATGTACCCCAATATAGAAATGGACTTTGTTTGTTATTTCTGGAAGATCCCTGCTATTGACGAAGCATCCCTTTACTCTGAGGCATTTTATTACAAGAACGAAAATGGATTGTTAAGCCGAAGTCACTAACTCTGTTTATAAAAAAAGCCCGCCCCGGTTTTACCCGGGACGGGAGACAAAAAGTTAACAAATGAGACTTGCATTTTCTCGGCGCTTCGCATATAATAATCTTGCCGAAAGGCAATGAGTACAGGTGTCCGTAACTGCTCACCGAAAGCGAAGCCCCGGGAGGTGCGACTCCCGGGGCTTCTACCATTTATCGGCTGGCTAAACCGTCAGGCTCGCTGCCTCTACTTCCCGTCGAGCCATTTGCAAATGTACTGTGCGAATACACTTGCCATAACGGAAAGGATGAATGAGTACAGGACTTCCATCAGCTGCTCACCTCCCTCGCCCCGAGGTATCGGCAGCAGGAAAAGAATAGCACATCTTCCCTTTTTCGACAAGAAAATAATCATCCACCCGCCCAGCGGGTGGTTTTTCATTTTCGGGCATAGCCCTTGTTTACTGGCAGCGCCTGAAGGCGCAAATACGGTCTGGCACGCGCGAGGAGACTGTTACTTGCTACCCGTAAACGGGTCAATATCCTCCATTGTCAATTGGTTGGACATTTCGTCCTCTTTTAACTGATTCTGGATATACGCCGCTATCTTCTTTGTGTCTTTCCCTACTGTGTCCACATAGTAG
>CAMHMZ010000065.1 GCA_946186375.1 uncultured Clostridia bacterium | reverse complement strand
AGTACGTGATGATCCCCGAGCTGGAGGGCAACATCAAGTATATCTCCATGAAGCTCGAGGAGAACGAAAACGCCACCAAGGTGCGTCTGCTGAAGGTCAAGGAAATGGTGCTGCAGGACGCGCACCACTATCAGCAGTGAGATGCGAAAAAACCATCTGTGAAAAACTTTTGTTTTTCACAGATGGTTTTTTAGTTTGTAGTTTTAAGTTTTTAGTTTTCAGAAGAGCGCGACGAATTCGGAATGCGGAATTCGGAATGCGGAATGCGGAATTCGGAATGAAGGGAAACGAAGACCGTTGTAGGGGCCGATCCCCTGATCGGCCCGCAAATCCGACCTACGCAGGCGGGGCGATGAGGGCATCGCCCCCTACAGCATCCTTTCAAACTCCTCGATAAATTCCCGTTTCTCTTTTCTAAAAACTAAAAACTGAAAACTGAAAACTAAACGTCACCCGTCCACAAGCGCCAGCAGGGCCGGGGCGGTGGCCTCGCCGAAGAGCCGCACAGCGGCGAGCGCCTCCTGCAGCGTGTTGCCGCTGCTGCCCACCTCGAGGATCAGCATGCCCGGCGCGAGCTGCTGGTTATAGCGCTGCGGCACGAGATCGACCGGCCGCATCAGCGTGGGATAGGCCCGGTTCACGGCCGACTGCAGATAGAGCGCGAAGGCGAGGTTGCCGCGCCAGAGCGGGTGCTCCAGACCGCTCTCGTCGGTGCCGACAAGGAGCATGAGCTGGCTGGCTACAACGCCGCTCTCCTCCGCCATGATCTTATAGGTCACGTCCCCGCTGCCGAGCGCGTCGCGGTGCAGGTCGATGACGACCGAAATGCCGGGCTCCTCCCGGAGCGCCGCCTCCACCGCTTCGCCCGAGCGGGCGTAGCTGCCGGTGTAGCTGGGGTAATCGTAGACGCCGCGGTCATGCCGGACGCGCAGGCCCGCCGCCTCCCAGACAGCCGCCAGCTCGTCGCCCACACGGATGACGCTGCAGCGCTCGTCCTGGGTACGCTTGGTGTCGCTGGCCTCGTAGCGGTCGAGTCCCGCGGGCGTATAGGCCTCGCTGCCGTGCGTGTGCACGATCAAAATCTGCGCACCCTCCGACGGCAGACGCAGCGTCGGCCCCTCGGCGAGGACGGCCTCGGGATCGACCTCATAGCCCGTCTCGTTTTTGAGGGAGAGCCCGCCCATGATCGTCGTCTCCAGAACATCCTCAGCCTCCGTCGGCAGGGGCGGCGGCGTCGGCAGCTCCGGGGCTCTCGTCGGGACGGCCTCCGGGCTCACGGAGGAGACGGGCGGGGCGGTCTCCTCGACAAAGCGCCGGGGACTCGGCAGGGGAGGCAGGCTCGGCTCGGCGGCGTCGAACTCCACGCCGCGCAGGCGGGAGGTCTCCACGGCCTTCTCGTTCAGCTGCCGCAGCGGCCCCGCCAGCAGAAGAAACATGCACAAAAGAGCCGTCGCCCAGGCGAAGGCTTTTTTCACACCGCCCATCGTCTCACCCCCTCGGCCTATCATACACAGGCCGGGCCGCGGAAAAGACGGAAAGCGGTCGCCGGGCGGAAACTGGCGCAGCACTCTTGCCCTCAATGCTTCGATGGAGTATACTATAATCAGTAATATGTGCATTTTCGCCGCGCCCGAACAGGGACGGCAGCGCACCTGATCCGGAAACGACAAGGGAGGCTTGACCCGTGGTCTTTGTCTTGACACTGCTCCTCGCCGCCGCGGCGGCTATCGCATACGCGGCGCTCTCTGCGTCTGTCAGCGTCTGGGGCGTCCTCGGCGCGGCGGCGCTGGGCTTTCTGACCGGCAACCTGCTCTTTCTGCTGGTCGTCATCGTCAACGCCCTGTTTCTCAAGCCGCTCGGACCCGACGAGGGGATCGAGCAGCAGCACCCCTTCTCCCGCTGGCTCTGCACCCAGGGCGCGCGCTGGCTCACGGATCTTGGCGGCGCCCGCGTACGCATGAGTGGTCTGGAGAAGCTGCCGGAGGGGCCCTTTCTGCTTGTCGGCAACCACCGCTCGATGTTCGACCCGCTGATCGTCATGGGCTATCTCGGCAAGTATAACATTGCCTTCGTCTCCAAGCCCTCCAATCTGAAGATCCCCTTCGTCGGGCGCATGGCGCAGAGCGCGGGCTTTCTGGGCATCGACCGCGAAAACGACCGCGCCGCACTGAAGACCATCCTGCAGGCCGCTGACTATCTCAGGCGCGGCGTCTGCAGCATGGGTATCTACCCGGAGGGCACGCGCAACAAAACGCGCGAGCCGCTGCTGCCCTTCCACGCCGGCTCCTTCAAGATCGCGCAGAAGGCGGGCGTGCCGGTGGCCGTGGTGTGCATGCGCGGCACGCAGAACATCATGAAGCTCCCGCTCATCTACCGCACGCCGGTGACGCTCGAGGTGCTGGAGCTCATCGACGCGGAGACGGTCAAGCGCCTGAAGACCGTGGAGCTGGCGGAGCACGTGCGCGCGCTTCTCGAAGAAAAACTCCTCGAAGAGCCCGGAAAGGAAGGAAAAGCATGAAGGTAGCCTTGATCACCGGCGCCTCCCGCGGCATCGGCGCGGCGACGGCCGCGGCGCTCTCGCGCGCGGGCTGGGCCGTCTGCATCAACTATATCGAGCAGAAGGAAAAGGCGGAGGCGCTGTGCGCGGCGCTGCGCGCCGAGGGCGGCACAGCCATCTGCCATCAGGCGGACGTGGCAGACCGCGAGGCGGTCTTCGCCATGGTCGCGCGCGTGGAGAAGGAGCTCGGACCGGTGGATCTGCTGGTGTCCAACGCGGGCATCGCCGAGCAGCGGCAGTTCCAGGACATCTCGCCGGAATGGTGGAAGCGGCTTTTCGACGTGGATCTCAACGGCGCCTTCCACTGCGCACAGGCGGTGCTGGGGCATATGCTGCACGAGCACGCGGGCTGCATGATCTTCGTCAGCTCCATCTGGGGCGGACACGGCGCGAGCTGCGAGACGGCCTACGCCGCCGCCAAGCACGCGCTGATCGGGCTGAGCCGATCGCTGGCCGCGGAGCTCGCGCCGAGCGGTATCCGGGTCAACTGCGTGGCCCCCGGCGTTATCGACACCGACATGGTGCGTGTGCTGGGACAGGAGACGCTGGACGATCTGGCGCAGAACGTGATCCCGATGGGCCGTCTCGGCCGCCCGGAGGAGATCGCGCGCGCCGTCGTGTACCTGGCCGACGAGGCCAGCTATACCACCGGGCAGGTCCTCTCCTGCGACGGCGGCTTCTTTATTTGATGCTGGGGAAGAGGTGGCCGATCATGACGGGAACGATCAGCCTGATCCCGGACCCCAAGCGCCTGGAGGAGTCCTGCGCGCTGGCCGAGGAATGGGACGCGGGCTTTGAATACAACGACTTTTACGAACCGGCGCTGCTGGATGACCCCGTGCGGCTCCGGGAGCGCATCGCGCGCTATCGCGCCCTGGGGCGCTCCGGGCGCGGCGACACGCTCCACGGCGCGTTTTTCGACGTGACCGTGCACAGCCGCGACGGGCAGATCCGTGCGCTTTCCGAGCACCGCGTGCGTCAGAGCATGGACGCGGCGCAATCGCTGGGCGTGCGCGCCGTGGTGTTTCACACGGGGCTCATTCCCAACTATTATGACAAGCTTTACAGCGGACCCTGGCTCGAAGACAATTTCCGCTTCTGGACGAAGCTCTGCGCGGAATACCCGGGGATCGAGGTCTGGATGGAGAATATGTTCGACCGGGAGCCGGAAAGGCTCGCGGAGCTTGCCGGGGCGATGCGGGACGTGCCGCAGTTCGGCGTCTGTCTGGACTATGCGCACGCCTCCGTCTTCGGGGAAGAGCCCGGCGCCTGGATCCGGACGCTCGCCCCGTACATCCGCCATCTGCACCTCAACGACAACGATGGCCGGGCCGACCGGCATGACGCGGTCGGCGACGGCGTCACGAACTGGGCGGACTTTGACAGGGAGATCCGCGCCGCGGGGCTGCGCTGCTCGGCGCTGATCGAGACGCGCTCACTGGAAAAACAGAGGCGGTCTCTGCAATTCATGCGGGAGCGCAGGATCTACCCGTTTTGAGGAGGGGCGCAGTGCCATGCTGACACAGGAAAATCTGAAGGACGTCGTGCGCCTCGGCATCGAGCTGACGGAGGAGAAAGACAAAAACCGGCTGTTCGAAAAGCTTCTGGCAACTGCCATCGAGATCACCGGCTGCGACGCGGGGACGCTGTATCTGTACCGGGAGGGCTTCCTGCACTTCAAGGTGATGAAAACGCTCTCGCAGAAGGTCGACCGCGGCCGTGACGGCGAGGTGATCGACCTGCCGCCCGTGGCGCTGCGGGAGGAGAACGTCTGCGCCTTCGCGGCGATCCACCGGGAGATGGTGAATATCCCGGACGTGTACGACAGCGAGCGCTTCGATTTCTCCGGCCCGAAGCGCTATGACACGCTGACCGGCTACCGGACGGGCTCCATGCTGGTCGTGCCGCTCGAGAACGCGGAGGGTGCGCTGATCGGCGTGCTGCAGCTGATGAACAAGCTGTCGCAGGACGGCGCGCTGCTGCCCTTTACGGAGGACGATGAATTTATCCTCCAGTCGCTCGGCTCGATGACGGCGGTCTCGCTTGCCAACGTCATCTACATCGACGAGATCAAGGCACAGATGTTCTCCTTTGTGCAGGCCTTCGCCGCGGCGGTCGACGAGCGCACGCCCTACAACGGCTCGCATACCCGCAAGGTGACGATCTGCGCGGACATGCTGGCGCGGCATATCAACCGCCTCCACGCCGAGGGGCGGACGGAGGAGTTTTTCGACGACAACCGGCGGGAGCAGCTGGTGCTCGCGGCGGCGCTGCACGATATCGGCAAGATGGTCGTGCCGCTGGAGGTCATGAACAAGGCGACGCGGCTCGATGCCCGGCTGCCGGTGCTCCGTCAGCGCTTCAGACTGCTGCACGCGCTCTATGAGCGGGATCTGCTCAAGGGCCTGCTGAGCCGGGAGGACTATGAAAAAACAGACGCGTACCTCCGGGAGAGCCTGCACTTCATCGAAGACTGCAACGGCGCGGGCTTCCTGCCGGACGAGGCGCTGCAGCAGGTCAGAGAGCTCGCCGGGCGAAGCTATACGGGCGAGGATGGGGAGACGATCCCCTATCTCACGGAGGAGGAGCGGGACTGCCTGCTGATATGCAAGGGGACGCTCACGGCCGCGGAGCGGCTCGTGATGGAGAGCCACGCGGAGATGACCGGGAAGATCCTCGACAAGGTCCGCTTCGACCGCAAGTATGCGCAGGTGCGGCGCTTCGCGGCCGACCACCACGAATACCTCAACGGCAGCGGCTACCCGCGGCATCTGACGGCCGGGGAGCTTCCGCTGGAGACGCGGATCCTCACGGTGGTCGACGTGTTCGACGCGCTGACGTGTACGGACCGACCGTATAAAAAACCCATCCCCAGGCCGAAGGCCTTTGCGATCCTTCACGACATGGCGAAAAACGGCCAGCTCGATGATACGCTCGTCGGCTATCTGGAGGAGGCGCTGGCGGAGACGGACGGGGAAACGCTTGAACGCCTGGCCTCTGCCCACGACTGGTGGAGCGCCCACAGGGAGTAAGGAACCGATCTGCCGGAAAGACAGGAGGGCTTTTGAGATGAAAGAGGAAGCTCAGACGCGCACTCCCCAGAAACGAAAGAAAAAGGGACCGATCCTGCTGATCGTCGTTCTCGTCCTGCTCTTGGCCGGCGCGGCCGCGTTTCTGTTCGGCGGCCGCTACCTGGCCGCGACGATGCGTCTGCTGCGCGCGGAGGGCAGCGTCATGCTCTCCGACCCGAGCGGACGGGAGAAGGAACTGCTGAAAAATGCCCGTCTGCGCAGCGGCGACAGACTCGAGACCAGAGAGGAGAGCCTGCTCTCCGTGAACCTTGACGACACGAAGATCGTCACGATGGAGCAGGAGAGTCGGGCCGAGATCGCGAAGCGCTGGCGCTATCTGGAGATGGAGCTCAAGAGCGGGCGTCTCTTCTTCCAGGTCGTTAAAAAGCTGGACAAGAAAGAGACCTTTGAGGTCGAGACCTCCACCATGATCGCCGGGATCCGCGGCACCTCCGGTACGGTCTGCTCCGACGGTCTGCACGACAGCCTGATCGTGACGGACGGCGTCGTGCACGTGATCGGAAAGAATCCGGTAACCGGAGAGACGCGCGAAACGGACGTCAGAGCGGGCGAGAAG
The DNA here is from genome assembly GCA_946186375.1 of uncultured Clostridia bacterium. Classification (GTDB taxonomy): domain Bacteria; phylum Bacillota; class Clostridia; order Oscillospirales; family Oscillospiraceae; genus Limivicinus. The sequence continues at coordinate 7,622 of CAMHMZ010000065.1, read as the reverse complement.
CTGACGGTCTGCCTCTTCAACGACCGGAGCAGCGACACGGTCGAATTCACTCTGGAGCAGGTGGACGAGACCGCGCTGCCGAAGGTCGCGCTGCAGGCCATCGCCGGAGACGCGGAGCTGCTGGCAAAGGTCTGCGGCGAGACCGGCTGGGACGCCGAACGCATCCGGGAGCTTGCGGGGCTTCCGGCGGCGGGAGAACCGGAGGCGGCCGAACCCGAGCCGAAAGCCCGCGACGTCCGCTGGGACAGAGTCGAGGTCACGCTCACGGCGCCGAGCGCCTGTAAAACCTATGACGGGAAGCCGCTGGAGCAGGCCTGGGGCGTCGTCGCCCGGGGACTGCCGGAGGGCTGCCGTGCGGAGACGCGCGTGGAGGGCAGCTGTCTGGACGCCGGGACCGCCGCCAACCGGATCGTCAGCTATCGGATCTATGACAGCGACGGGATCGACCGGACGGAGAGCCTGGCCGGGGTGACGACCGTCGACGGGACGCTGACTGTTCTGCCCGCACCGCTCACCGCACATACGCCGAGCGCTGTCAAGACCTATGACGGGCAGCCGCTGACGGAGCCGAACGCGCAGATCATGACCTTCCTCTGGAACCGACAGGGCGGCAGACGCAATACAGGCGTCATCGCCACGGATGAGAAGGGGAGCCGCTGTCTGTACGTGCTGGACGGCTCGATCCACGTCACCGGCGCCGACGCCTATACCGGAAAGACGCTGGAGACCGACATCCCCGCCGGGCAGAAGCTGAGGGTCTATGCCTATAACAAAGGCGACATCGAAACGATCCGCTTCCGCAGCGATCCGATCCGCGCCGGGGATCTGCCCGACGCGGCGCTGCAGCTTTTGGCGGAGGATGAGACAGTACTGCAGGCCTGCTGCGCGGATACCGGCTGGGACCGGGACGAGCTGCTCGGCCTGGCCGAAAAAGTGCAGCTGCTGCAGCCCTGCGCACCGGAGGACGAGCCTCAGGTCGTGGAGGACGCGGCCTCGATGAAGACCGTGTTCTACGGCTCTGCGCAGCGATATGCCGGGACTGCGCTTACGGGCCGCGAGCTCTTCTTTTTCGACACCGCAGGCATACGCGCCCCCTTGGGTGAGGCGACAGGAAGCCAGACCGAGGTCGGCAGCAGCGAAAACGGCTGCGAGATCCTCTGGGGCTCGCTGCGTCCCGAGAACTTTACGGTAAGCTTTGCGCTCGGTACGCTGACGGTCGTGGAGCCTGAAACGGATCCGGGCGAAACGCCCGCTCCGACGGCCACGCCGCAACCGACGGCCACACCAAAGCCGACCACCATGCCAAAGCCGACGGCCACGCCAAAGCCGACGGCCACACCGAAGCCGACGGCCACGCCGAAGCCGACGGCCACGCCGAAGCCGACGGCCACGCCGAAGCCGACAGCCACGCCGACGCCTACGCCCACGCTGACGCCGACGCCCACGCCGACGCCGACGCCTACTCCTACACCGACGCCTACGCCGACGCCTACGCCTACGCCTACCCCAACGCCAACGCCTACGCCTACACCGACGCCTACGCTGACGCCTACCCCAACGCCAACGCCTACACCGACGCCTACCCCGACGCCTACCCCAACGCCTACGCCTACGCCGACGCCTACACCGACTCCTACCCCAACGCCGACGCCAACTCCGGAACCGACTCCGGAGCCGTCGGTGGATCCGACGTACGCCAAGCCGACGCCGACCCCGGAGCCGTCGGTGGATCCGACAGCGCCCGTTGCTGTTGTGTCGCCGACACCGTCAGAACCGGGTGGCGACGTTGGGCCGTGATCATAACAATGCTCGGTTGTAAAGCGGAGCGGCTGTAAAACCGGGAAAAGAGGGATGCCTATATGAAAGCGGCTCAAAAGGAGAGACTGCTGTCCCTGGCAGCGTCCCTGCTGCTTGTCGCGCTGCTGGCCGCAGGCGTGCTCACGCGCCCGGACCGCGCGGCGCAGGACGCGCTCTATCAGCACGCGCAGCACCCTGCGGAGGAGATCGTGATCCTCGAGATCGACGAGGAGACGCTCGAGACGCTCGGCCCCTATAACAGCTGGGACAGGAACGTGATGGCCGAGGCACTCGAAGCGCTCGCCTCAGATCCCGACAGTCTGCCTGCGGTCGTCGCGGTGGACGCGCTCTACGCCGGGCAGACAGACCCCGCCGCGGACGCACGGCTGGCCGCCGCGGCGGAAAAGCTCGGCTGCGTGGTGTCGGCCTCGGCCGCGGAATTCGGCCAGCGGCTCCTCCTGGACGAGGAGGGACGCGCCGTGCTCGACCCGGACGCACTGCTGCACTATACCGCGCCCTACGAGGCGTTCGCCGCCGTGACGACGACGGGCCATATCAACGTCATGTACGATCCGGACGGCGTGCTGCGCCACGCGCAGCTCACGATCGAGCCGGAGCCGGGCCGACAGGTACGCTCCCTGGCCTGCGAGACGGCCGCGCGCTATCTGGAGAGCCGCGGAGAAGAGCTTCGCCTCCCCGAGACCGACGCCAATGGCCGCTATTATCTGGCCTTTTCCGCCAGACCCGGCAGCTACAGCGAGGGCCTGTCCCTGATCCGTCTGCTGCGCGGTGAGATCCCGGCCTCCTGGTATGCCGGGAAGATCGTGCTGATCGGGCCATACGCCGCGGGGCTGCAGGACAGCTATCTCACGGCGGTCGACCGGGCCAGACTCATGTACGGTGTGGAAGTGCACGCCAACGCCATCCAGGGGCTGCTGGAGGAAAACTATAAGCGCGAGCTGTCAGATCTGCCGCAGCTGCTGGCGATGCTGCCGCTCTGCTTTGCCCTGGCCTGGCTCTTCTCCAGAAAGAAGGTCGGGCTCTCGGCCATCCTGTGCGCGGGCGTGATCGTGCTCGGACTCGGCGCATCGCTGCTGCTGTACGAGCTGGGCCTTGTCGTGCATGTGCTGTGGCTGCCCGCAGCGGCGCTCGCGCTCTATGTACTCTCAGTCGCCGCGCATTACGTGCGCGCCGCGATGGAGCGCCAGCGCGTCACGCGCACCTTCCAGCGCTACGTTGCGCCGGAGATCGTCCGCGAGATCCTGAAGGAGGGCGAGGAGAGCCTGTCGCTCGGCGGAAAGCTGTGTCGGATCGCGGTGCTGTTCGTGGACATCCGCGGCTTCACCGCCATGTCGGAGCGCCTGGAGCCGCAGAAGGTCGTCTCTATTTTGAACCGCTATCTCGCGATGACGAGCCTCTGCGTGGAACGCAACGGCGGGACCCTGGATAAATTCGTCGGGGACGCGACGATGGCCTTCTGGGGAGCGCCGCTGCCGCAGGAGGACCCGGTTCTGCACGCGGCGCGGACCGCGCTCGACATTGTGCGCGGTGCAGAGGAGCTCTCCCGCGAGCTGGAAAGCGAGCTGGGCGAACAGCTGCACGTGGGCGTAGGCGTCCACTACGGTCCGGCGGTCGTGGGGAACATGGGCTCGGAGAGAAGGATGGATTACACCGCCATCGGAGATACGGTGAATACCGCCGCGCGCCTCGAGTCAAACGCGCCGGGCGGAACCGTCTATATCAGCAGAGCCGTCGCCGACGCGCTGGGCGGCGCTGCCCGCTGCACCTCGCTGGGCAGCACGCTGCGCCTGAAGGGGAAGGCGGAGGGCTTTGAGATCCTGACGCTGGACGCGCTGACGGAAGACGATAAACACCCGTAAAAACTGGAGCTGTGAAAAACGTGGTTTTTTCACAGCTCCAGTTTTCAGATTTCAGACAGAAATCTGAAATTTGTATCGCTATTTTGAGAAAAAGCGTCAGACTGCGATCAATCGTCGATGGAATCGTTTCGCCCTTCTTATACTGATACCCAATAAAAACAAGACAATCTTTGCGGCCAGAATTGTGCCATACTGCGTTGAGCTCCTTGACCATATATCTCCATTATGCTCTGCGGAGCCCGCCTTGTCTGGCGCAATTCTGACTCGCAAATCTTTGTCTGCTTTCTATCGGGTATCAGTATTATGTCGGGTGGAAATTGTTTGGACAGCTTTCCTTTTCTTTTCCGAAAACTGCAAACTGGGGGATGTGAAAAGACTTCTTTCACATCCCCCAGTTTGCACCACGAACAAAAAACGCCTCCGGAACTTCCGCTCCGGAGGCGTTTGATCTTTATTCGCCGCGTCTCCTGCGGCTGGCGACGAGGATGCTCTGTGTGATCACAAGCACCAGGATCAGCGAGGGGATCGCGATCAGCGGGATCTCGATCGGGGTGCGGGTGATGATATCGTCGGAGCCGGTGAAGTAGAGCTCGCGGCTGACCTGATAGCCGCAGACGGAGCATTCGCCCCGCTCCTCGCCGGAGGCAGTGCGGGTGGGCTCGGTGAGGGTGGTCCACTGGAAGTCGTGCTCGGCCTCATCGGCGCGCTCACCGTCGTCGGGGCACTCGTGCCAGTGCTTCGTCTCGTCCATGGCCCAGGTTTTGGAGAATTCATGCACGTGCTCGGTCGGAACCGGAGTCTCCTCCGGCTCTTCCTCAGGCTCCGGCGTCGGGGTCGGGGTCGGCGTCGGTTCCGCACTCGACGCAGGCTCCTCCGTAGGGATCGGGCTCTCCTCCGCGGCGGGGGTCTCGGCCGGGGTGGTCGTCGCCTCGCCGTTCGGGATCACCTTGATCACCGAGTAGCGGCTGCGCGAGACAGCGTACTCCGCCCCGTGGAACACGGCACGGATCTTCCAGCCGTCCATCTCGATGGGGACGTGGGTGATGACGATCTTGTCCACGCCGTTATTCGTGGCACGCGCCTCTGGGAAAACGGTGGCGATGTCCTTGGCGTTGATGGTCTGGGAATCGTCGGGACTCGTGAGCTCCCATTCCAGGCTCACGGCGTAGAGCGCCGTGGACACGTAGGAAACCAGGTCGCCCTCTTTCACGGGCTCGTCGCCGGGGTGCTTGACGATGCTCGGGTTCCAGACCGCGGCCATGGTCGGCTCACGGGTGATCGTGGCGCTGCGGCCGCTGGCGCTGACGGAATAGCCCGTGTTGGAGTTATTGATATAGACGTCCACGTTCGGGGCAAAGACATAGCCCTCGTCCGCCTGGATCTTGATCTCCATGCTGTATTTCACAAACTGGAAGGTATCGCTGGCCGCGTTGCCGTCCGGGTCGTACCAGGTGAGGCTGACGACAGAGGCGTTGGAGGAGCTGACCTTGGCCACGCTGTCCGATACAGGCAGCAGCACGACGGGCGTGCGCGTCAGCTGGATCGTGACCTTCTTGATCTCTTCCCCGGCCGCAGGGGGCGTCGTCTCCTCGGTCGGCGTCTCGGTCGCCTCGGGTGCGGCGGTCTCCTCGGTCGGTGTCTCGGTCGCCTCGGGTGCGGCGGTCTCCTCGGTCGGCGTCTCGGTCTCCTCGGCCTCGGCGGCCAGGGCTGCGGGCGCGCTGAGGCCCAGCGACAGCAGCAGACAGAGCGTCAGCAGCAGAACAGTCCATTTCCGGAAGGTAGGTCTCATTTGAATATAACCTCCCTATTATTATTATGTTAACATTATAAGCTTCGAGTCTTTTCCGGTCAAGCAAAATCTTACAAAAAACACAAAAAAACCGGAGGATCCGGGGCGTTTTTGGCAGGGCAGGCCGAACATCGGCGACCAGGAGACAGGCTCTTGCCATTTTTCGGCCGTGCGGATATAATAAGTAAATCATGAAACAGGGAGGGGAAGCGGTGAAGTGCTTTGTGTTTGCTGCCGGGGACTTTGACGCGCTCACGGAGCGGCCCGGGCCGGGCGATCTGATCCTGGCCGCGGACGCGGGCTATCAAAACTGCCGCCGGGCGGGGCTGAAGCCCACGGTCGTGATCGGAGACTTCGACTCCATGGCCGCCCCGGAGGGGGAGGAGCTTGTGCGCTTGCCGGTGGAGAAGGACGACACGGACACGATGTTCGCCCTCCGGCTGGGACTCGAGCGCGGCTGCCGCGACTTTGTGCTCTACGGGGCGACGGGCGGCATGCGCGCCGACCACACGCTGGCCAATCTCCAGGGGCTCGTCTTCCTCGCTTCTCACGGCGCACAGGGGATGATCTGTGCCCCCGGCTGCGTCTGGCGGGTGCTCAAAAACGGGACGCTGCGCTTCCCGGCGGGGATGCGGGGGACACTCTCCGTCTTCTGCCCGGACGGCGAGGCCCGCGGCGTCACCATCGAGGGGACGAAATATACGCTCTGTGGCGGAACGCTCCGCTCGGATTTTCCCCTCGGCGTCAGCAATTCCTTCACGGGCGGCCCGGCCGCGGTGAGCGTGGAGGACGGGACGCTGCTTTTATACTATGAAAACCAGGACATCATGCCATGAAGACCTATTTTGCCGGACAATGTGATATCGCCGTGATCGGCGCGGGCCACGCGGGCATCGAGGCGGCGCTGGCCGCCGCGCGGCTCGGGCTCGACACGCTCTGCTTTGCCGTCAATCTCGACAGCGTGGGCAACATGCCCTGCAACCCCGCCATCGGCGGCACAGGCAAGGGCCACCTCGTGCGGGAGCTCGACGCGCTCGGCGGCGAGATGGCGAGGGCCGCCGACAAGGCCTGCATCCAGTACCGCATGCTCAATCTCGGCAAGGGCCCGGCGGTGCACTCCCTGCGCGCGCAGGCCGACCGCCGCCGCTACCAGGAGGTCATGAAGCAGACGCTTGAGCGGCAGGAGCACCTGCGCCTCAAGCAGGCCGAGATCGTCGATCTCGGCGTGGAGGAAGGGCGCGTCGTCTCGGTCACGACGAGAAACGGCGCCGTCTACGCCTGCCGTGCGGCGGTGCTCGCCACGGGGACCTATCTCGCCGGACGCACGGTCGTGGGCGAGGTGCTGCGCGACGAGGGGCCGGACGGCCTGGCCGCCGCGGGGAAGCTTGCCGAGCGGCTGCGCGCGCTCGGGCTCGAGATGCGCCGCTTCAAGACCGGCACACCGCCGCGCGTCAACGCGCGCACGGTGGACTTTTCCAAGATGGAGCTGCAGCCGGGGGACGAAGATCCCGAGCCCTTCTCCTTTTCGACGCTCACGCCGCCGGAAAACCGCGCCGTCTGCTATCTGACCTATACCAACGAGCGCACGCACGACATCATCCGCCAGAACCTCGACCGCAGCCCGCTCTACGCGGGCGTCATCGAGGGTGTCGGCCCGCGCTACTGCCCGAGCATCGAGACGAAGATCATGACCTTCCCGGACAAGCTCCGCCATCAGCTCTTTATCGAGCCGATGGGCCTGAACACCGAGGAGCTCTACATCCAGGGCCTGTCCTCCTCTCTGCCGGAGGAGGTGCAGGTCGCGCTGCTGCACACGATCCCGGGGCTCGAGAAGGCGGAGATGACCCGCGCGGCCTATGCCATCGAATACGACTGCGTCGACCCGACGGAGCTCCGGGCCACGCTCGAGAGCAAGAAGATCGCCGGCCTCTACGGCGCCGGGCAGTTCAACGGCTCCTCCGGCTATGAGGAGGCCGCCGCGCAGGGCTTCGTCGCGGGCGTCAACGCCGCGCTGAAGCTTTTAGGACGCGAGGAGCTGATCCTCCGCCGCAGCGACGGCTACATCGGCACGCTCATCGACGATCTTGTGACCAAGGGCACGAACGAGCCCTACCGCATGATGACCTCCCGCAGCGAATACCGGCTGCTGCACCGGC
>CAMHMZ010000064.1 GCA_946186375.1 uncultured Clostridia bacterium | reverse complement strand
TTGGACCTAACTGGTGCTTTTGTTATCCTGCGCTATTTTGCAACGCGCCCTTTCACTCGGCCAGCTTCTTCAGTGCCTGCCACTGTGTTCTGAGCTCTTCCAGCGGCGCCGTCACATCCGCTGCGCTGTCTGTGCGCAGCAGCTCCGTGATGGCGGAGGCGGGCTCAAAAAGCGGCGTGAGCGAGAGATTGCCCAGCACGCCCTTGAGTGAGTGCGCCGCCTCAAAGGCCGCTTTCCCGTCTCCGGCGGCCACGGCCTCGCTGAGCCGGTCAAAGCTCCCGTCGGAGAGCGCCATGCCCACGAGGCGAAGGTAGAAGCTTTCGTTGTTCATGCAGCGGCCGAGACCGGCCGCAGTGTCCGCGCCAAAGGCGCGCAGCGCGTCGATCGTAAGCATCGTCGTTCCTTCCTTTCTCTCCGCCCGCTCAGCTGTCCCAGGTCGGCTCCGCGCCGGTTTCCCCGTCGGGGTCGCTCACGGTGTCCACCGCGCTCTCGATGAGCTTGATCATCTCCCAGGTCGAGCGGAAGTTGATGGTTTTGTCCTGCTCCATCCAGGTAATGCGGCCCTGCCAGCTGCTGTTCTGCCGGTGCTGCACGCGCACGATGAAGGTGCCGAGGTCGCCGTGCTTGGAGAGGAGTGTTTCGTCTTTCATGATCCTGTCCCTTTCCGTAAATTGCTGCCCCGCTTTTTTGACGGGTGTGAAGCTGCGTTCGTTGTTGCCGGGGTGCGGGAAATTCAGCGAGTTATAAAGCTCTTCCATGTGGAAGACCATCTCGGCCGCGTTGTCAAAGCGTTCCGGCTCCTCCCGGTAGCTGTGATAGAGCCTGCCGGCCGCCCGGCCGTCCCGCAGCGCGTCCACGCAGAGCACCACGCCGTTCGGCGCGCCGATATACCACTGCGTCTTCGTCATGCGTTCTTCCCCCGCTTGCCGCTGTCCGTCTGACCGAGCTCAGGCTCCCAGAATACGCTGTTGACGTAGTACTGGATCGAGGAGCGCTGGCGCCCGATGATGAAATGCGCGTTGATACGCTTCTGGATGACGGCGCAATTTTCGCGCGTCGTGTTCACCAGCAGCGCCAGATACTGGCCCTTGCCGTACTGGGTCATGGCGTCGCCCCGGCGGATGGAGCGGCGCACCGCGTCGCCCATGCGCTTGCTGAGCTCCTCGAGCATGGGTCCGTCCTTCATGGGGTTTCCCTTGCCGTCGACCACGGTGCAGAGCATCAGATACACCGACTGCCCGCCGCGCTCGAGCATGCGCTCGACCATGCGGTAGATGCCCTGGAAGACCGGATAGCTGCAGAGGTAGCCGCCGGGATGGTCGTCGTTCCGGCCGGAGAGATCCTCCTGGATCTGATCGAGCACGCCGTAGCGGTGCATCATCTCGTCGCCGAGGCGGGCAAATTGCGCCATCAGCTTCTTCGAGGGCCTCAGGCCCTGCTCGTTGAAGTAATAGGCCACGGTGTCCTCATAGAGCTGCCGGGCCTCCTCATAGCGGCCCATCGAGGCCAGCGCCTCCATGGTCAGCGGCTCCCAGTCGGCCAGAGGGTCGACCTTGGCGGCATAGGTGCCCAGCTCCTCGAGCTGGAAATAATCCTGCCGCTCGCGCAAAAGCTCCGCGGCGCGCTCCACGCAGAGGCAGAAGGCCTCGCGGTAGCGCCGCGCCTCGCGCGCCGCCCAGATCACGCCCGCCTGCATCGGCAGGAATTCACCGGTGTACCAGTGGCAGGCCTCCAGATACAGCGCGAGCTTCTCGTCCTCGTCCTCGCTCTCCTCCGCCTGGCGGCAGAGTGTGTCGAAGCCGGTCGCGTCCTCCACGAGCTCGATCTCGTCCGTCCAATAGAAGACGCCCTTGCGCTGCTCGATGAAGTTCACCGGGGGCAGGCCAAGCTGCGTGAGCTTTTTCTTGGTGTTGTAGATGACGCTCTGCAGCGCATGGTGGAGGTTGCTCATCTCCCGGTCCTCGAACAACAGCTCCTCCAGGCGGTCACGCGTCACGCCCTTCTCCCGGTCGTGGATCAAAATCTGCAGCAGATAGGCAAACTGCGAGCCGTTGGCCTTGGAGCCGCCTGCGATCAGTCTGCCGTTATACTGCACGGAAAAGCCGCCCAGCATGCGCACATACAGGACGTTCTCCTTCGCATCGGTCATTCTCATCGTTTTCTCTCTCCGTCACAGGCGCTTGATCATGCTCTCGTAGTTGACGCAGGACACGAGCGCCGTATCGCGCGTGATCCTGCCCTCCCTGTAGAGCTTCAGCAGGCTTCCGTCCATGGTGCACATCCCGTCCGCGGCCCCGGCCTGCATGGCCGACTCGAGCTGGTGGAGCTTGTCCTCGCGGATCATGTTCTGGATGGCGACGGTGGTCTTCATGATCTCGAAGACCGGCAGCTGTCCCCCGTCCACCGAGGGCACGAGCTGCTGACACACGACGCCCTTGAGGATCTGCGCCAGCTGGATCTTCACCTGCTTCTGCTGGTTGGCCGGGAAGACGTCCAGGATGCGGTTGATGGTGTTGGCCGCGCTGCTGGTGTGCAGGGTGCTCAGCAGCAGCACGCCCGTCTCCGCCGCCGTGATGGCCGCGGAAATGGTGTCGTAGTCGCGCATCTCGCCGAGCAATATCACGTCCGGGCTCTCGCGCAGCGCCGAGCGCAGCGAGTCGAGATAGCCCGGAGTGTCGATGGAGATCTCGCGCTGCGTCACGATCGCGCGGTCGTGCCGGTGGATATACTCGATGGGGTCCTCCATCGTGATGATGTGGCAGTCGCGGCTCTTGTTGATGCGGTCGATCATGCAGGCCAGGGTCGTGGATTTGCCCGTGCCCGCCGAGCCCGTGATCAGCACGAGGCCCTTCTTGTTCTCCGCGAGGCTCAGAACGCTCTCCGGGATGCCGAGCCTGGCCGGATCCGGCAGGCCGAAGTGGATCACGCGGATCACCGCGGCCAGCGACCCGCGCTGGCGAAAGACGTTGACGCGAAAGCGCCCCAGCTGCGACACGGCGAAGGAGAAATCGTCGTCCGCGCCGCGCTCGAGATTGCTGCGGTCGCGATGACTGATCTCATACACCGCGTCGACCAGCGCGCGGATCTCATCCGGCATCAGCATGCCGCTGTCCAGGCGCTGCTGCCGTCCGTCACATTTGAAGGTGACAGGCAGGCCCGCGACCAGAAAGACGTCGGCCGCGCCGGCCTCCACCGCCTTCTGCAGGATCTCCAATATCTCCAAGGCTCAGCCCTCCTTTCCGAAGCTTCCGCTCCACAGTCCGTCGATCGTATCGTCAAAGGTCCATTCCTTTTCCATGCGCCAGTCCGTGACGGCCCAGCCGCCCTCTCCGTCCGGCGAGAGCGCCAGGCGAAGGCGCAGGCCGTTTTGCTCAAGCTCGGCGCGGATCGTCCCGTCCGCGTCCGGAGCGAGGGTTCCGGCCTCTCCGACCGTCACCGCGCGCACAAGCTCCTGCCCCTGCGTCTCGAGCGCCGTGCGCTCCTTTACCGTCTCGGCGTATTTCTCCGCGAGCCGGAGGTCGGCCCGCGCTGTCGTCACCGTGAGAATGGCGAGGATCGTCAGGCAAATGCTGATCACCGTCAGCAGCAAGGCCAGCGGCCCGAGGCGGATCGCTGTCTGCTTCATGCCGTCGCCCCCCTTCCGAGATGCGCCGTCTCCAGCGTATACAGCGGCTTCTCCGCGTCCGTGCGGAAGATGGCGATCCTGATTTGGATCCAGGGCCGCTCGCCGCCCTCCGTCTCCCAGGAGACGGCGAGGCGCAGCTCGGCCTCCTCAGGGCCGCAGGGGCTGCCGTCAAGACGGTAGAACGCCTCCAGACCGCCGGGGACGGGCGCGACGTTGCCGCCCTCGTCCAGGATCGCGGCAAGCTCCTCCGCGCTGTCCGCCGCGGCGGCGGCTTCGGCGGCGTTTGCCGAGAGCGTGACCGCGCTCGTCAGCTGCCGGGCCTGTCGGCTCTGCGCGCGCGCCGCGCCGAAGACGCCCGTGAGCACCAGGATCATGGCGACAAAGATCGCCACGAGCAGCAGCGCCTCGAGATAAAAGGAACTCAGTTCCTGTTTTTTCATCCCCTGGCCTCCTCTCCGCAGCGGAGCGTCAGCACCGTGCGCCCGGCGTCCGTCGTGATCGTCAGCAAGCTTTCCCCGCGCCGCTCGACGGCAAAGACCTCCGTCGGGCCGATGGGCTGCGCCGCGTCGGGCGCGAGCGCCGCCCCGGCCGGGGCCAGGTCCTCCACAAGTGAGCCCTCATAGCGGTAATAGCGCAGCTCATAGCCGCTCTCCGTGTCCGCCACGGCGAGGACCGGGCCATAGTCCGACTCGCGCACCGAGACGGCGCCGCGGCTGTCGTTGGCCTTCACGGCGGAGGCGAGATAGGCCGTCAGATCGCGCGCGTCCATGTTGGCGTACTGGCTCTCCACCGCGCTCCGGTAGGTGTTCGCGCCGAAGACGACCAACAGAAGAAAGCCCGTGAGGAACAGCGCCACCACGCCGATGGACAGGGCCAGAACAGGGTTCGATCGTTTTTGCTTCACAGCCTGCTCCCCTCCTCTATCCGGCGTTCTTCTGGATCACGCGCACCGTCGGCGGCAGGTTGGAGGCGAAAACGTCATATACGACGTAATAGTCCTCCGTGTTCACCTGCAGCCCGTAATTGTCCTTCAAATACTGCAGATCGGGGGGATAGACGCCCTCGACCGCATAGCACTGCATCGCGCTGCGCCGGACCGTTTCGCGGATGGCCGCGGCGCCCTCCTCGCCGACGTCCTTCGACGAATCGCCGAAGACGAGAAGCACCAGAAGGCCCAGCAGCACGAGCGCGCAGAGCAGGACGATCAGTCCCGTATGGGTCTTTTTCCGGTCGGAATACATGTTCTTCCCTCCGCTGCCCTCAGCCGATGGCGTTCATCATGCCGATGAGCGGCAGCATCACGCTGATGAGCGTCAGGCCGATCGTGAGCATCAGCGCGCCCGAGAGGACGGGCCCGACGATCTCCACAAGTCTGTCGGTCAGATGGAGGCTGTTTTCCTCCAGCAGCTCTGTCAGCCGCGCCAGCACATGCTCGAGCGAGCCGCTGCGCTCTCCGGCGAGGAGCATCCGGCCATAGACCGGCTCAAAGAGGCCCTCGTCGTAGGCGCTCTGCGCGATGCTGTGGCCCTCCTCCATGCTCGCCGTTATCCTCTCAAGCTTCTTCTCCAGCCGCTCCGAGCCGACCATGGGGATGCTCAGACGCACGGCCTCGTCCTGCATCTCGCCGCTGGCGAGGAAGGTGCCCAGCGCGGAGGTGAAGCGGAAGAGTGCGTTCGTGTCCAGGATGGCGCGGCAGTGCGGGAACTTCTCCAGCACGGTCAATACGACGTTCTTTTTCCCGTTTTTCCACAGCAGCAGACCCGCGGCAAGGCACAGCGCCAGCGCCGCCATCACGATGAGCGCGACGGTGCAGAACACGCCGGCCCAGCGGATATAAGCATAGGAGGAGGCAGCCAGGCTGCCCGTGAGCCGGTCGTACACGGCGCGGAAGGAGGGCAGCACCATCGTCAGCATGGCCGTCAGCACGGCGATGATCAGCACCAGCATGGCGGCGGGATAGGTCACGGCGCCGCGCAGCTTTTCCGAGACGGTCTTCTGCTCGGCGTAATAGTGCGCCAGGCGGAACAGCACATCCTCCAGCCGTCCTGAGCTCTCGCCCGCGGCGATCATGCGCAGCGCAAAGTCCGGGAAGATGCCCGAGCCCTCCATGGCCGCCGAGAGCGTTTCGCCCCGCTCCACGGCCTCCTTCATTTTGCCGAGGCCCTGCTCCAGCAGGCCGCCGTCTTTGTTTTCGCTCTGCAGCAGCGCGACGGCCTCGTCCGTCTGGATGCCGGACTGGATCATCATGGCCATGCTCTCGCAAAAGGCGCTGACGCCCAGCTCGTCAAGCATTTTCCTGCTCATGTCGACTCCTCCCTCTCAGTATGCGTACACGTCCGCGTAGTTGCTGCCGTCGCCGATGAAGCTCGCGGCGGCGCCTCCGGCGGAAAAGGTGAGGTCCATGCGGTTCCAGCTGTTGCCGCTGACCTCGAAGCTGACGGTCACCCAGCCGCTCTCCTCGGTATAGAACATGTTCCATGCGTGATACACGTCGTTCGGCGAGACGTAGCCGAAGATCAGCTTGGTCGGGATGCCCTGGCTGCGGAGCATGGCCGCGGCCAGAGAAGCGTAGTCAAAGCAGATGCCTTTGCCGGTGCTCAGCGTTTCGTCCGGGTCCGGCCGGTAACCGGAGCGCACGGTCTCGGCCTTCTGCTTGTCATAGGAAACGTTTTTGGTCACGAAAGCGTACACCGCCGACACCACCTCCAGCGCGTCGCCGCAGGCGGCGGCGAGCTCCTGCGCCTTTTTGACGCAGGCGGAGTCGCGCGTGTAATCGACGTAGACGCTCGGGCGCAGGAAGGGCTGGAACTCGTCGCTGAGCTTCACCGTGCAGTCATGCGTATAGATGGGGGCGTATTTGTTCTCGCTCAGGTTCTCCATCACGCGGAAGCTGTAGTCCCCGTCCCCGCAGGAGAGCGGGAAGACTGTCGGCGTCCCGTCGCCGGGCAGGTCGTAGGTGAGGGTCATCTCGCCCTTGATGGTCTGGAATTTCAATTTGGAGGCCGACTGCGCCGCGACGGCGATGTAGCCCTCCTCCAGTGCGGAGAGATCGACGCGCACGTTATCCACTGTCTCTGCCCTGTCCTCATGAAAGACGGCATCGGCAAAGGGCGGCGCGGCGTAGGGCGTGAAGTCCCCGTCGTGCGTCGAGCGCGGCACGCTTTCCGCGCCGCAGCCGCCCAGCAGCAGGCAGGCCGCCAGCAGCAGGCAGCAGAGCTTTTTTCCCCGCAAGGACTTCACCTCCGTTCTGAGCGAAATGGATAATTCAATTATAATATACTTTTTCCGCAAATGCACGACATTTCTTCGGCCAGATAAAAAGAAAGAGCCGGACCGCATATTTTGAAGCGATCCGGCTCTTTCTGTCAGAACTTTTCGTCGAGCTTATAGGTGATATCCTTTTCAAAATTGAGCTGCGGCTCTTTCCCTTGGGCGAGGCGGAAGATGGCGGGCACATGCCGCACCGTGACCGCCGCGGCCGTCAGCATGGCGAGCCTTGTCACGAGCGCGCCGTCGACCACGAGCACCGTCACGATCAGCATGGTCGCGACTCCGACGAGCGCCCCCACCGAGACCCGGCGGGAGGCCGCTGCCGCGCCGACCGTCACCAGGAGCACCGCGATGCCCAGTGAGGTGTCCACGCCGAAGGCGGCGAAGACCATGGCCAGGACGCCGTGGCCGCCGCGCAGCTCGTTCGTCGCCGGCCACATCCGCCCCATCACAAGGCAGAAGCCCGCCAGCGCGCGGCCCACCGCGGCCTGCTCCTTGATGCCGAAGAGCCAGCCGCCGATCAGGATCGGCAGCAGATCCAGCACGAGCTCCACCAGAAAGAGCTTCACGCTTCCCTTCCAGCCGTAAACGCGCCAGAAGTTCGAGACGAAGACCGTGCTCTTTCCCAGGCGGCGGAGGTTGCGGCGGAAAATGAAGTTGGAGGCGATGACGATGCTGTCCAGGCAGCCGAAAAAGTAGGCGATCAGCGCCGTGAGGACAGACAGAAGCCAATAAATCACTCTTTCTCTCCTTTCTGCCGCAGGACGATCCGGACCGGGGTGCCCTCAAGGCCGAAGACGGCGCGGATCTGGTTTTCGATATACCGCTGATAGGAGAAGTGGAACAGCTCCTTGGAGTTGCAGAAGATGACGAAGTTGGGCGGCTTGATGCCTGTCTGCGTCATGTAGTAGATCTTCAGGCGGCGGCCCTTGTCCGTGGGCGGCTGCACACGCGCCTGGGCGTCGGCCAGGACATTGTTGAGCATGCCGGTGGTGATGCGCATGCTGCTCTGGTCGTTGACGAAGTTGATGAGCTCAAAGAGCCGGTCGGTGCGCTGGCCGGTGAGGGCCGAGATGAAGAGGACGGGAGCGTAGCTCATGAAGCTCAGATCGCGCATGACGTCCTTGCGCATCTTCTCCATCGTGCCGGTCTCTTTTTCGACGAGGTCCCACTTGTTCACCACGACGATGCTGGCCTTGCCCGCCTCATGCGCGAGCCCCGCGATCTTGGTGTCCTGCTCGGTGACGCCGTCGCGCGCGTCGATGAGGATGAGGCAGACGTCCGCCCGCTCGATGGCCATTTTCGCGCGCATGACGGAGAACTTCTCCACGCGCTCGTCCACCTTCGACTTGCGGCGGATGCCGGCGGTGTCGATAAAGGTATAGCGGCCAAATTCGTTTTCGAGCACGCTGTCCACCGCGTCGCGCGTCGTGCCCGCCACGTCGCTGACGATGACGCGCTTTTCACCGAGGATGCGGTTGATGAGCGAGGATTTGCCGACATTCGGCTTGCCGATCACGGCCACGCGGATGCTGTCGTCCTTCTCCTCCTCTTCCGAGGGCTCTGGGAAATACTTCAGGCACTCGTCCAGCAGGTCTCCCGTACCGTGGCCGTGGATAGCCGACACGGCGATCGGATCGCCCAGCCCGAGCGAATAAAATTCATAGATCGCCGGGTCCTCAGCGCCGGTGGAGTCGGCCTTGTTGACAGCCAGCACCACGGGCTTTTTCGATCTCAGCAGCATGTTCGCCACGTCCTTGTCCGCCGCGGTCACGCCCGTGCGGATGTCCGCGACCAGCACGATCACCGTCGCACTGTCGATGGCGATCTGCGCCTGCTCGCGCATGAACAGAAGGATCTCGCTGTCCGTCGTCGGCTCGATGCCGCCGGTGTCCACAATGTCAAAGCGCCGCCCGCTCCACTCGCACTCGGCATAGAGCCTGTCGCGCGTGACGCCGGGCGTGTCCTCCACGATGGAGAGCCGCTGCCCGGCCAGGCGGTTGAAAAGCATGGATTTTCCTACGTTGGGCCGCCCTACGATGGCGACCAGGGGCTTGGGCATATCGTTCACTTCCTTACAGACTCCCCCGCGGGGAGCAGCGGGCGAAGAAGCGCTGACGCCGCTTCGCTTCGTTTTTTCGGAACCTTTTAATTCTGGTTATAGGGATAATAGTCCGTGGCCGGCCCGCTCTCGGGCAGCTTCACGGCGGGAAGCTCGCCCGCCATGGCGTCCCAGAGGGCAAAGCCGTCCTGCTCGACAGGGTAGATGGGCACGCCAAGGGCCTCCACCGCCTGCGCGAGCGTCACGTCGTCCAGAAAATCCATCTCCTGGCGGCGCAGCATGTTCTGGGAGATGAAGAGCCTTTTCCCGAGCTCCTTCCCCTTGAGCTGTGCGATAAGGTCCTGCCCGGTGATGAGTCCGGTCACGTTGATGCTGTGGCCAAAGAAGTCGTTCACGATGGCGTAGACCCGCCCGTCGAGCTGCGGATAGCGCGCCTTGGCCGCGTCCAGGAGCTTTTGAAAATAGGGTGCGGCGGAGACGCCCGTGGCGATGGCGAAGGGCACGCCGTCCGGCTCGTCCGACAGGCGCAGCGCGGACAGAAATTCCGTCTCCATCAGCCGCAGCATCCCGACGCCGTTTTCGAGCTGCGTGTGCTCCTCGTAAAACTCGTCCGGCGGCAGCTCCCGCCCGGCGAGCAGATACAGCTCGTCCCCGCAGAAGAAGATGCGCGTGCCGTGGCGCTTCAGGCACTCGTCGCCGAAGGCGGTGACCATGTCCAGCGTCTCGGCCGCGTGCTCGCGCGTAAAGGGCGTGAGCTTCTCAAGCCCCTCGCGGAATTTCGTCAGTCCCACCGGCACGATGGACACGCTGTGCACGCCCGGGGCCATGGCCTCGAGATCGCGCATCGTGCGCAGGAGCTCCTCCCCGTCGTTCCAGCCGGGGCAGCAGACGATCTGGCAGTTCATGACGATGCCGTGCTCGGCAAAGCGCCGCATCACGTCGATCGTCTCCCCCGCCCGTTTGTTTTTGAGCATCCGGCAGCGCAGCTCGGGGTTCGTCGTGTGGACGGAGACGTTGATGGGGCTGACGTGCAGGGCGATGATCCGCTCGATCTCCCGCTGAGAGAGGTTCGTGAGCGTGATGTAGTTGCCCAGCAGAAAGCTCAGCCGTGCGTCGTCGTCCTTGAAGTACATGGTCGCTCGCATGCCCGGCGGCAGCTGGTCGATGAAGCAGAAGACGCAGTTGTTGGCGCAGGAGCGCGCCCGGTCCATGAGATAGCTCTCAAACTCGAGGCCCAGATCTCCGCCCTCCGGCTTGTGCACGTCGACCTCATATTCCGTGCCGTCCGGTCGGCGCAGACGCACCGTCAGCCTCGTATCGTAGGCGAAGAACTTGTAATCCAGCACGTCGAGGATCCTGTGGCCGTTGATGGCGGCGACGACGTCGCCCTCCCGCGCCTTGTGGCGCAGCGGGCTTGCGGGATCGATGGACTTGATCTTGTTCTCCATAAGCGCCCTCTTTTTTCGCCCGCAGGCGAAAAATCATTCAATCGTTTTTGAGGCAGCTCCGCCGCCTCAAAAACACCCTAAGGCGAGCTGAGCGAGCCCTCGCGCCGACCAAGCGAGGCCCCCCGCGACGACGCACATCAAGAGGGGCGCAGCCCTTCTCCTTTTGTGCCCAGCCCCTTCAGGGGCAAGCCGAGCGCGATAAGCGCGAGTCATTCAATTGCGAAACACGGTTTCGCAATTGAGCTTAAAAGCAAAAGGAGGACGGTACTCTCCCGTCCTCCTCAAGCTTTTTTACTTGCTTTCCTCAACCGTGATGACCTGACGGCCCTTGTACTGGCCGCACTTCTTGCAGACACGATGGGGCATGCAGAACTCGCCGCAGTTGGGGCACTTGACGACACCGGGAGCGATGAGCTTCCAAGTGGAAGAGCGCCGCTTGTCACGTCTCTGACGGGATACCTTTCTCTTAGGGACTGCCATGTTGACACCTCCTGATCTTCAGCTGTTTTGAGCAGCTCTATTATTCTTTATCCAAAAGCTGCTCAAGCACAGCAAATCTTGGATCGATTTCTTTCCCGCAGCCGCAGGGGCCGAGGTTGAGATTTTTGCCGCAGCGGGGGCACAGACCTTTGCAGTCCTCCCGGCAGAGGCACTTGCTGTCCATGTCCAGAACGAAGTTCGTGAGCAGGATCTCGTCCAGATCGATCTCCGTCCCGTCCAGAAGGAACAGCTCGGGATTCTCGCCGTCGTCCTCGTCTACGAGCGTGGCGTGCAGCCGCGTGACCTTGCGGCTGTCGAAGGCCGTGCCGCAGCGGTCGCACACGCGGCGGAGCTCCGCCGTCAGCTCGCCGGAAAGCTTGAGCACGCCGGCTTCGTTGACGACGCGGCCGATGGCGCGGGGCTTGTCCCGGTAGCTCAGCACCGAAGGAAAGTCGAGCCCCTCCGTGTCCAGCTCCGCCTCAAAGGGCAGCGCGGACCCCGGCCGCTCGATGATCTCCCGCAGGTTCAGACGCATACCGACACCTCTTCCCCGTCCACAGTCGCTTAGATATTATAGTTGCTTTGACAGGTCTTGTCAACAGAAATTTTCTATTGTATAATCCAAAAAAGAGAAAAATTTTGCGCGGGAGATCGCCATGAAGGAGCTACTTGTCAAAACCAACGACGCCGGCCAGCGTCTCGACCGCTTTGTGGGCAAGGCGGTGCCGCTGCTGCCGGAGTCTCTGCTGCAAAAATACATCCGTCTCAAGCGCATCAAGCTGGGCGGCAAGGGCGCCAAGCGCGACACGCGGCTGAAGGCGGGCGACGTCATACAGCTTTATATCAACGACGAGTTTTTTGAAAAGCCCCGGGAGGAAAATTCCTGGCTCAAAGTCGGCACGCCGCGCCTGAGCATCGTCTACGAGGACGAAAACCTGCTGCTGCTGGACAAGAAGCCGGGTGTTTTATGCCACAGCGCGGGCCAATGGGATTATAACACGCTCATCGCCCATGTCCAGGCCTATCTCGCGCAGAAGGGCGAGTGGAAGCCCAAGGAGGAAAACAGCTTCGCCCCCGCTCTCTGCAACCGCATCGACCGCAACACCGGCGGCATCGTCATCGCCGCCAAGAACGCCGAGACCCTGCGCATCCTCAACGACAAGATCCGTGACCGGGAGATCGACAAATATTATCTCTGCGCGGTGCACGGGCGGCCGAAGCCCCCGGAAGGGCGGCTGGAGAATTTCCTGTTCAAGGACGCGCAGAAAAACCAGGTCTATGTGAAGGACCGGCCGGAGCCCGGCGCCAAGACCGCCGTGACGGAATATAAGCTTCTGCGCTCAAAGGGGCCGCTGAGCCTTGTCGAGTGCCGTCTGCTCACCGGGCGCACCCATCAGATCCGCGCCCAGATGGCCCATGCGGGCTGGCCGCTGCTGGGCGACGGAAAATACGGCAGCGAGCGCTTCAACAAAAACTTCGAGGAGAAGGGCCAGGCGCTCTATTCCTACAAGCTCCGCTTCGACTTCCCCACCGACGCGGGGATCCTCAATTACCTCCGCGGGAAGGAATTTCAGGTGGAGAAGGTCGACTTCGTGGAAAAGTATTTTTCTTAAAGTCCCCCGAATCGCCGCTCAATTCCTCACTCCTCATTCCAGATTCCTCATTTATTCTGTTTCCTCCCCGATTTCAGAAAGGAGACTTCTATGCTCACTGTCAACGACCTGTCCATGCAGTTCGGCTCGTCCGTGCTGTTTTCCAAGGTGGATCTGAGCTTCACCGCCGGCAACTGCTACGGCATCATCGGCGCCAACGGCGCCGGGAAATCCACCTTCATCAAGATCCTCTCCGGCGAGCTGGAGCCGACGAGCGGCTCGGTCGTGCTCGATCCGAAGCGGCGCATGTCCGTTTTGAAGCAGAACCAGAGTCTCTACGACGAGGTGCCTGTGCTCACCACCGTCATCATGGGCCACCAGCGGCTCTACGACTGCGGTCTGGAGAAGGACGCCATCTATGACAAGCCCGACTTTACCGACGCCGACGGCATCCGCGCGGCGGAGCTGGAGGAGGAATTCGCCGAGCTCGGCGGCTGGGAGGCCGAGAGCGACGCGGGGCGCATCCTGCAGGGTCTCGGCGTGCCGGTGGAGCTGCACCAGAATCTCATGCGCGAGATCGACCCGCGCCTCAAGGTGAAGGTGCTGCTGGCGCAGGCCCTGTTCGGGCACCCGGACGTGCTGCTGCTGGACGAGCCGACCAACAACCTCGACCTTGCGAGCGTCGTGTGGCTGGAGGACTTTCTGATGGATTACGAGGGCACCGTCCTCGTCGTCAGCCACGACCGCTATTTCCTCAACAACGTCTGCACGCACATCGTGGACATCGACTACGGCAAGATCAAGATGTACGTCGGCAACTACGACTTCTGGTACGAATCGAGCCAGCTCATCCAGAAGCTCATCCGCGACCAGAACAAGAAGGCCGAGCAGAAGATCGCCGAGCTGCAGACCTTCATCGCGCGCTTTTCGGCCAACAAGTCCAAGTCCCGGCAGGCTACCAGCCGCCGGAAGCTGCTGGACAAGATCACCGTGGAGGAGCTGCCCGCCTCCGGGCGGCGCTATCCCTGGGTGGGCTTCAAGGCCGAGCGCGAGCCCGGCAAGGACCGCCTCTTTGTCACCGAGGTCAGCAAGACCGTCGACGGCGTGAAGCTTTTGAACAAGGTCAGCTTCATCGTCGGCCGGGAGGATAAGATCGCGCTCGTGGGCAAAAACGAGCTGGCCGTCACGATGCTCTACAAGATCCTTATGGGCGAGGAGGAGCCGGACGAGGGCACGGTCAAGTGGGGCGCGTCCATCGAGCCCGCCTACTTCCCGAAGGATCACAACAGCTATTTCGATTCCTTTGACGGCGATCTGATCGAGTGGATGCGCCAGTTTTCCGAGGACAAGCGCGAGAGCTATCTGCGCACCTTCCTCGGGCGCATGCTCTTCTCCGGCGACGATGTGTACAAGCCCGCCAAGGTCCTCTCCGGCGGCGAAAAGGTGCGCTGCATGCT
>CAMHMZ010000063.1 GCA_946186375.1 uncultured Clostridia bacterium | reverse complement strand
TCGTTTTCCCTGTATTCCGAATTCCGCATTCCGAATTCCGAATTCCTCGCTAAATACCCGTTTCTCTCTGAAAACTAAAAACCGAAAACTGACTTCTGAAAACTCTCGTCCCACTCGCTTATTGCGGGAGCAGAGGAAATATGGTATAATCAATCATTCTGTATCAAAGCACCCTTTGCAGAGAAGAGGAAGAGAACACATGAGCAGAGAAAGCGTATATCAGATCCTCGAGCACGTGCGCGACGGGGAGCTCTCGGTCGCGGACGCGGTCACACAGCTCAAGCTTGAGCCCTTTCAGGACCTCGGCTACGCCAAGGTCGATCACCACCGGGCGATCCGCCAGGGCACGCCGGAGATCATCTACGGCGCGGGCAAGACGCCCGGGCAGATCGTCGGCATCGCGCGGGCCATGCTCGAGCGCGGGCAGGAGACCGTGCTCATCACTCGCATCGACAAAGCGGCGGCCGAGGAGATCTCAAAAAGCTTCGAGCTCCACTACAACGAGCTCGGCCGCATCGGCTATCTCGGCACGCTGCCCGAGCCGGACGGGGACGGCAGCATCGTCGTCTGCACGGGCGGCACGAGCGACATCCCCGTCGCCGAGGAGGCGGCCGTCACGGCCGAGGCGCTTGGCAACCGTGTCACGCGGCTCTACGACGTGGGCGTATCGGGCGTTCACCGGCTGCTGCGCAACATGGAGCCCATCATGAGGGCCCGCTGCATCGTCGCCGTGGCGGGCATGGAGGGGGCGCTGCCCTCGGTCGTCGGGGGCCTGGCCGATTCGCCGGTCATCGCCGTGCCGACGAGCGTGGGCTACGGGGCCTCGCTCGGCGGGATCGCGGCGCTTCTGAGCATGCTCAATTCCTGCGCCAGCGGCGTGTCGGTCGTGAACATCGACAACGGCTTCGGCGCTGGGTATCTGGCGAGCATGATCAACCACCTGAGCCAAAAGCCATGACGCTGCGGGACTTTTTCACGCTGCACCCGAAGGCCGCGCTGGCCTTTTCGGGGGGCACGGATTCGGCGTATCTGCTGTACGAGGCCGTGCAGAGCGGCGCGGACGTGCAGCCCTATTTCGTCAAGAGCGCCTTTCAGCCCGCCTTTGAGCTTGCCGACGCCGAGCGCCTCTGCAAAGATCTCGGCGTGACGCTTCGTCTGCTGAAGCTCGACGTGCTGGCCGCGCCGCGCGTGGCGGAAAACCCCGCCGAGCGCTGCTACTGGTGCAAAACGGCCATCTTTTCTTCTCTGATCGCCGCGGCCCGCGCCGACGGCTATGAGCTTGTCCTCGACGGCACGAACGCCTCCGACCGCGCCGACGACCGCCCCGGCATGCGCGCGCTGCGCGAGCTGGGCGTGCGCTCGCCGCTGCGCGAGTGCGGCGTGATGAAGGCAGACGTACGCCGCCTCTCCGCCGAGGCGGGGCTCTTTACCGCCGCCAAGCCCTCCTACGCCTGTCTCGCCACGCGCGTGCCGACGGGAGAGACCATTACGGAAGAAAAGCTGCACAAGGTGGAAGAGGCCGAGAGCCGCCTCTTCGCGCTCGGCTATTCCGATCTGCGCGTGCGGCTGCGCGGTGCTTCGGCCCTGCTGCAGCTGCCGGAGGGGCAGCTCGCGCGGGCGCGGGAGCACCGGGCAGAGCTGCAGCAGGAGCTGGCTGACCTCTTCGAGACGCTGACGCTCGATCCCAAAGGAAGGTAGAAGCATGAAGATCCTGTATCTCGACTGCGGCATGGGCGCGGCGGGCGATATGCTCTCCGCGGCGCTGCTGCAGCTGCACCCGGCGCCGGAGACGGTGCTGGAAAAGATCCGCGCCATGGCGCTGCCCGGCGTCGCCGTCTCGCTCGAGGAGCGGATGAGCCACGGGCTGCGCGGCGCGCATTACACCGTGACCGTCGACGGCGCGGAGGAGGGCGAGCCCATCCCCGCCGGAGAGCACCACCGTCACCACGTCCATCTTAGCGACGTGGAGCGCATCCTGCGCGGCAGCGGCCTGGACGAAAAGGCCGCGGAGGACGCCGTCGCGGTCTATCGGCTGCTGGCCGAGGCGGAGGCCGCCGTCCACGGCGCGCCGATGGAGCAGGTGCATTTTCACGAGGTCGGCACGCTCGACGCCATCGTCGACGTCGCCACGGTGTGCCTGCTGCTCCGGGAGCTGGAGATCGATCTGATCTGCGCCTCCCCGGTGCACGTCGGCAGCGGCACAGTCCGCTGCGCGCACGGCGAGCTGCCGGTGCCCGCCCCCGCCACGGCAAGGCTTCTGCAGGGCATCCCGACTTACGGGGGCGAGCTGCGGGGCGAGCTGTGCACGCCCACGGGCGCGGCGCTGCTGAAATACTTCGTCCGGGACTTCGGCCCCCAGCCCGCGATGGCGGTCGAGCACATCGGTATCGGCGTGGGCAGCAAGGACTTCGGCCGCCCCAACTGCCTGCGGGCCCTGCTGGGCGAGGCGGATGAGACGGCCGTGGAGCTTCGCTGCAACGTGGACGACATGAGCGGAGAGGCCGTGGGCTTTGCGCTGGAGAGGCTTCTGGAGGAGGGCGCGCTGGACGTGAGCTGGCAGAGCGTCGGGACGAAGAAATCCCGCCCCGGCCTCGTGCTGACGGTCCTCTGCCATGAGAAAGACCGCGACAAGCTCCTCGAGGCCCTCTTCCGCCACACGAGCACCATCGGCGTGCGCGAGACCCTGTGCCGCCGCTACGTGCTGCGCCGCCGGGAGGAGACGCTCACCACCGCCTACGGCCCGGTGCGCGTCAAGATCTCGGAGGGCCGGGGGCTAAGGCGCGTCAAGATAGAGCACGACGATCTGGCCGCCCTCAGCCGCGAGACCGGCCTGAGCCTCGAGGAGCTGAAAAAGAGCTTCGCCGAAGAGCTCGAATAAAAAACCGACAGCGGGAGGAAGCGTCCTCCCGCTGTTTTGTCGTCCTCTTTTCCGGGTATACTTGCTGTAAGCCTTAAGAAAAGAGGAAACATTATGTCTGAAAAGAAAAAACGCCGCGCACGGGCCGCGCTGGCCGGGCTGTGCGTGCTCTTCATCCTCGCCTCGGCCTTTGTCAGCGCGGTCACCGTCTTGGAGGAGCCGCCCGCGCGCGAGGAGGCCGAGGCGCCCGGGAAGAGCGCAGCGGAGGAGACGGAAGCCCCGGCCGGAGCGCTGCCGGAGGCCGCCGTGCCCGCCGGGCGGATGGGCGGCGTGTACACCCTTTTGCTGGCCGGACTCGACAGCGCCAGCGGCAGCACCGACGCGATCCTCGTCGGGCGGCTCGACACCGGCCGCCACCGGCTTGATCTGGTGAGCCTGCCGCGCGACACCCTTGTCAATCTCGCCTGGGAGGTCCGCAAGCTCAACGCCGTCTATCCCGCCGCCGTCAACCGGGGCGAGAGCGGGCTGGAGGCGCTGCGGCAGCAGATCCGCTGTCTGACGGGCTTTCTGCCCGACTGCAGCGCCGTGATCGACATGGATGTCTTCGAGCAGGCTGTGGATCTCATCGGCGGCGTCGATTTCGATGTGCCCATCCCCATGAGCTATGACGATCCGGAGCAGGGGCTGAGCATCCGCCTCGAGGCCGGACCGCAGCGGCTCAGCGGGGCGCAGGCCATGGGCCTCGTGCGCTATCGCAGCGGCTATCTCAACGGCGACCTCGACCGCGTAGCGGTGCAGCAGGATTTCCTGCGTGCCGCGCTCGGGCAGATGATCGCGCGCGGGGGGCTCCCGGCCCTGAAGGAGCTGGCGCAGCTCGTCGCGGAGCATACGGACACGGATCTCTCCGCGGCAAACGTCGTGTGGCTGCTGCGGCAGCTGCTGCTGTGTGGGAAGGACGGCGTGCAGCTTACCGTCATGCCGAACACGCCTGCGGACGTGCACGGCCTGAGCTACGTCACGGTCGAGCTCGAGCCCTGGCTCACGCTCCTCAACGAGCGTCTGAACCCCTACGACCTGCCCGTCACGCCCTCTGCGCTGGACGTCGTCTATCGCGTCGGCGGCGCCTGGCAGGCCAGCTCCGGCCGCCTCCGCGGCCCGGAATACTATTGGTAGCTTTCAGTTTTCAGTTTTTAGTTTTTAGGAGAGCGACGAATAAGAGATTTCGGAATGCGGAGTTCGGAATGAAGAGAAACGAAGGCTTTGCGCGGAAATTGGCGTAGCCATTGTAGGGGGCGAATCCGCCTTGCGGTGCCCGAAAAACCGTTCGGGCTCACGCTGGACCTTCGGTTTTTCGACCGCTGCGGTAAAAGGCTGCTCGCTTTATCTGCCACCGGCAGCGCGAGCGCCTTTTCCCTCATCGCCCCGCGCGGTACAGGCGGAAAAGACGAACAAATCCCCGGCGAATACGTGCTGATCTACGAATTCGCCGGGGCTTTTCGCATATTCTTTTGCTTTTCCTGCCGGGCCGTCGAGGACGCCGGCCCCTACGAAAAGAGACCGCGCCCCCGCAGGGAAGAGCACCGCTCGTCCGCAGAGCCCGTACCGTGTCTGCGGGCACGGGAAACGTCTCTGCGGCTGGAAGATAAAATGCAGTGCTGACTCGACCTCTTCGCCGTCTGCCGATAAAAAACAGCTATCTCACAGCCTCGCCTGCTTCTGGCGGAGCGTCAGGGAGTCCGCGATCATGGCGATGAACTCGCTGTTGGTGGGTTTTCCTTTGATATTGCTCACCGTGTAGCCGAAGAACTTCTGCAGCACCTCGATGTCGCCCCGGTCCCAGGCCACCTCGATGGCGTGGCGGATGGCGCGCTCCACGCGGCTCGGCGTCGTGCCAAATTTCTTGGCGACCTCGGGATAGAGCACCTTCGTGACGGCGTTGATCATCTCCATGTCGTTGATGGTGAGGATGATGGCCTCGCGCAGGTACTGATAGCCTTTGATGTGAGCGGGCACGCCGATCTCGTGGATGATGTCGGTGACGACGGCCTCGAGATCCACGTCCTGGCGGCTCTGCGCGGGGGAGATGTCAAAGCCCGCGGAGGGCAGGGGGCTGCGCTCCGCGGCGGCAAGCTGCCGGATACGCGTGAGCAGCGCCGGGGCGTCGCAGGGCTTGGGCATGAAATAATCGGCGCCCAGCGAGGAGCAGTCGGACACGACCTTGTTGTTGACAAAGCCGGACAGCACGATCACGTGCGGCTTGACGCCGGTCTCCGGGAGGCGGCGCAGCACCTCCAGCCCGTCGAGCTTCGACAGCACCAGATCCAGAAGCAGCACGGACGGACGAAGCTCGGTGATCAGCGCCAGCGTGTCCACGCCGTTGTCGGCCGAGGCGACGATCTCCATGTCCTTTTCCCCGGAGATGAGATCGCTCAGCAGGGTGCAGAACTCCGGGTTCGAGTCGGCGATGAGAATGCGCGTTTTAGTTTCCATAATGAAATCCTCCCTATGATGTGCACGTCGTGTGTGCGGCATGAAATGTTGTGAAATCTTCGCCATGTCGCAGTAAATTTACCATAAGTGACAGTCTCAAACAACAGAAAGCTGTCGAATGACGCGGGGATCTTGTTGACATAATACGATGCGCTTCGAGGGAGTGCAAGGCCCTTCGACAAGGTTTTCCAGAAATCTTTTCCCGGAAATGTCGAAATTTGTCGAATGCCTGAAAAACGGAAAGGAAACGGGCGAACGAAGCTTGCCGAGCCGCCGTCAGTAGAGCCGGGTGAAGCTCTCGTAATGGTCGGCGGTGTAGTAGATGAGCCCGTCGCTGGAGTAGACGAGCCGCTCGGCGCCGCGTTCGTCCGCGCCGAGGGTGTTCACGTCGCACTCATACCAGGTGCGGCCCTTCTCCGTCGGCAGCTTGCCCTCGCGGTTGCCGAAGCGGTCGCCGCCGATGCACATGCCGGGGAAGTAGGGCTCGAGCGAGCCGCCGGGCCAGCCGGCCTTTTTTGCCTCGCTCTTGGTGATAAAGTTGGAGGGCAGGCGGCCGTAGAGGTGCAGATAGAGCGCCACGTCCTCGGCCGAGGTGTAGACGCCGTCCTCGGCAAGGGTCTCCTCCGCCTCAGGGCTCTGCGTCTGCTCTGCGGGCGTCTCCGTTTGCTGTGCCTCCGGCTCCTGCGCCGGTGAGGGCGTCGCCTCCGCGGCGGCGGGGGGCTCGGTCAGCAGCACAAGGGCGTCGCCGGGCGCGGCGGCGGGGGGAACGGGGCTTTCCGCCTGGCGGAAAAAGCCGCCGAAGAACAATACGGCCAGCACCAGAACGACGAGCGCCAGACGCAGCCAGGTTTTCTTGATTTTCATAGGTGTCTCCTCATAAATGCCGCAGAAATGGGCATGCTTTCTTTTATCATATCACGCTTTGCCGCATCCCGCAATTGCCTTTGCCGGGCGGATGTGCTAAAATACAGCCATGAAGACTTATACACGACAACTGATCGCGCTCCTGCTGCTGCTCGCGCTGCTGCTGAGCGGCTGCGGCTCCGTACCGGAGAGCGCCCCCGCGGAGCCTGAAGAGGACGAGGGCCTTGTCACCGTGATCGAGCGGCCGGAGCTCTCGCCGGATTTTACGCGCGCCGAAAGCGTCGCCATGGCAAATTTCCTCTGTGCCAACCGCGCGCTCCAGGAGGGCGAGTATCTCTACACGCTTGAATACGACGAGCAGCTTCAGAGCGTGCTGGGGCGCTACCGCGTGGTGGACAACACCCTGCGGGAATTCACCGTGCTCGCGGAAAACTGCGTGGCCTCGTATCTCACGCTGTATGACGGCGTGCTCTACTATCTCCGCGACGGGCGCATCGAGCGTCTGGCGCTGACGGAGGACGCAAAGCCGAAAGTGCTGTGCGAGAGTGCAAAGACGCTCCAGCTTGCCGGGGGGAAGCTCTATTATCTCAACGGCGGGGGACAGCTCTGCCGCATGGAGCCGGACGGCAGCGGGCAGAGCGTGCTGATCGCCGCGGCGTGCGACTATCCCTTCGTGATGGGCGATCAGGTCCTCCTGCAGAAGGGGGAGGAGCACGCGCTCTATCTCTGCGCGCTTGAGGGGGGCGCCGAGTGGCGGCTGACCGAGGGCGCAGCCTACGCGCCGCTGCGCGTGGGGCAGGAGCTCTATTACACGGCGGAGACGGACGCGGGCAAGCGCCTGTGCTGCCTCGACCTGGCGGAGGGCACGGAGCGCATCGTCAGCGACACGGCCCTGCGCGGCACGGCGGAATTCTACTATGAGGGCGCGTGGAAGGCGCGTCTTGCGCTGGAGGGGGATCTGCTGCGCCAGCGCATCCTGCCGCTCGACGGCGGGGAAGAGGAGGCTTGCGCCTACAGCGGCTACCATCTGCTCGACCATGTGAGCGTCGGGCTGCGGGTCGACGCCGTGTACGAGGCCGGGGGCCGGGTCAACAGCTTTATCCTCTTTGCGCCCGACGGCAGCCAGATCCGCTACTTCGGCGGAAAGGTGCTCGGCCAAGGCTGAAAAAGCCCGAAAAACGGTCAATTCTACTCTGAGTAGAGCGCGTCTCTCCCTTTGCTATAGCGCAAAAAGGAGGGGAGTAGCGCCGCTTCTCGCAGCAATAGCTTGCACCCGGCGAAGTCTTGCCGTAAACTGAAAGCGGCGGCCGGGGAGACGGCCGCGACGACTGAATAAAGAAACAGGAGAGACAGGATATGCCTTTTTCTATTTTGACGGATACCTCCGGCAACCTCCCGCTGAAGCTGGTGCAGGAGCACAACATCGCGATCATTCCCTTTGTCTACCGCATGGACGAGAAGGACTACGTCTGCACCGATATCGAAAATTTTGACGGCGAGGCCTTCTACCGGGATATGAAGGCCGGCAAGCTTGTCACGACGACGCAGATCTCCCCGCAGCAGTACGCCGATTTCTTCGCGCCCTATCTGCAGCGCGGCGAGGACGTGATCTTCGTCAGCATGTCCTCGGGCATCAGCGGCTCCTGCAACAGCGCGAACATCGCCTCTCAGATGCTCAAGGAGGACTATCCCGAGCGCAGCGTGGCCGTCATCGACACGAAGGGCGCGGCCCTGGGCGAGGGGCTGGTGGCCCTGCGCGGCGCGGAGCTGCGCGACCGGGGGCTCGACTTTGCCAACACCGTGGACGCCCTGGAAAGACTCAGCCGCCGGATGTGCAACGTCTTCACCGTGGACGATCTGCTGTTTCTGCGCCGGGGCGGGAGGCTCTCGAATCTCGCGGCCATCGTCGGCACGGTGCTGAACGTCAAGCCTCTGCTCAAGGGCGACGAGGAGGGCCGCATCGTGGCCTTCGCCAAGCTGCGCGGCCGCCGGAAGGCCATCGAGGCGCTGGCCGAGCGCTATGACACGCTGGTCGTCGGGCCCGAGCAGCAGACCGTCGGCATCGTGCACGCGGCCTGCCGCGAGGAGGCGGAGCTGCTCGCCTCGCTCCTCAAACGCAACCGCCCGCCGAAGGAGATCGTGCTCGTCGGCTACGAGCCCGTCACGGGCTGCCACGTCGGCCCGGGCGCGCTGGCGCTGTTCTTCGAGGGCGGCGACGAGGTGCGCACCGAGCTCAACGACATCCCGAACGTGCTGAGCACCGTGAAGACAAAGATCGACAGCGTCCGCGGCTTGCTGAAGAAATAGTTTTCAGAAGTCAGTTTTCAGAAAGAGAGACG
Source organism: uncultured Clostridia bacterium (assembly GCA_946186375.1). Classification (GTDB taxonomy): domain Bacteria; phylum Bacillota; class Clostridia; order Oscillospirales; family Oscillospiraceae; genus Limivicinus. The sequence goes on along the minus strand of CAMHMZ010000063.1, from coordinate 5,413 downwards.
GCAGTTTAACGCTGTCATCCTGAGCGAGCGAAGCGAGTCGAAGGATCTTAAGATTCTTCGCTGAGGCTCAGCGACGGCGCGAAGCGCCTGGTCCTTTAGGGACTGACACCGTAGGGGCGGCTATCAGCCGCCCGCGGACACGGTGCAGGCTCGGCGGACGAGCAATGCTCGTCCCTACGGGGAGCGTGCCCTCCTCTTGTAGGGGCTGGCGTCCTCGACAGCCCGGCAAAACAATCCAAAAACATACGGAAATCCCCGGCGAATTCGTAGAATGTTACATTTTTGCCTGGGATTTGTTCAACTTTTTCGCCTGTACTGCACGGGCCGCCGAGGCGTCGGCCCCTACGACGCAGACGTCAATTTCCGCGCAAAGCCCACGTTTCCCTTCATTCAGAATTCCGAACTCCGCTTTCCCAATTTGTCGCTAAACTCCAATTTGTCGCTCTCCTAAAAACTATAAACTACAAACTAAAAACTGAACAGAACCCGGATTTGAAAAACACAGTTTTTCAAATCCGGGTTCTGTTCAATACTGCGGGATCTCGACGGTTTTTCGCTCGCCGTCGACGGTATAGCTTATCTTGAAGCCCCGGTCGGTGTCCACGCGGATGCCGGTGGCCTCCCGGTTTTTCAGAAGCTCCTCGTAGAAGGCCCGGGCCTCCGGCGTGTAAGACGACATGTCGTCCGAGCAGAAGAGCACCCCGCCGAAGAGACTGTTGACCGTGGCGAGGACGCGCTTTTCGTTCTCCGTCAGCTGGAGGTTCTCCGTGCGCAGGAAGAAGACGTCGGGGTCGTTGAGCCAGGCGCGGCCGTTGAGCTGGCGGCGGAAGACCGTGTCGTCGATGGTCTGCTTGGTGGACACGCGCTCGCGGTGCGTCTGCTGCATGAGCCAGGAGCCGTTCCAGTCGAGCCCCACATCGCAGCCGATGCGGCAGTAGTCCACGAGGCCGAAGGCGGGCATCAGCGGCACGCCGCAGCCGAGGATGAGCTTGTCCCCGCAGAGCTCGCGCAGCAGCTCCAGGGCGCGCGTCATGCGCCCGGCGCGGCTCTCGCGCTCGCTGCCGAAGGGCGCGGCGGCATAGAGGAAGTCGAGCTTGACAAGGTCAAAGCCCCAGTCGTCGAAGACGCGGCGGAAGACCTCGCGCAGATAGTCCACGACCTCGGGCTTGTCGATGTCGAGAGAATAGAAGCCGCCCCAGTTGGAGCCGCAGTACCACTTCCGGCCCTTGTGGAGATAGAACCAGTCGGGGTGCTCGCTGAGGAGCTTCGAGCCCTTCTGCGCCACGAAAGGCGCCAGCCACAGCCCGGCCTTCAGCTTCTGCGCGTGGATCTCGTCGGCGAGGGGCTTGAGCCCGTGCGGGAACTTTTCGCTGTCGGTCTCCAGCCAGTCGCCCACAAAGGGCTCCCAGCCGTCGTCGATCTGGAAGAGGTCGCCCGGCCGCAGCACCTGCGCGCAGCCGCGCAGATCGTCGAGGATGCTCTGCTCGCTGATGGCCTGATAGCGGTTATACCAGCTGGAATAGCCCGCAATCTTCTCCTGCGTGCGCGCCCTGACGCCCATGGCCTCAAACCAGCCGTCGAAGACCTCGTCCTCCGTCCCCTCGGCATAATAGAGGTCAAAGACGTCGTAGGGGCCGCCGCAGAAGACGCCCGTGCAGTCGCGCCGGACGGTCAGCAGCCCGGTCCCGGCGTCGTAGGAAAAGAGCGTGTAGCCCGGCCGCTCGTCGAGGGAGGCGAGCAGGCGGAAGCGCTCCCCGGAGCGGAAATAGCACCAGCTCTCGCCGTGACTCCGGCCGGGGCGGTCGGGGTAGGGCACGAAGTAGTCGTCGCCGTAGCGGTCGAGCCCGTAGTAGCGCACGCCGAGCTTCGGCAGACGCTTGAGGCTGTGGATGCGATCCCAGCGCTTGAGCTCCGGGCTGTGGGTCCAGCTCTGGAAGCCGTTCATGAAGATCTTGTCCCAGTCGGAGCAGAAGATCGAGAGACGCGCCTCGGCCGAGAGCAGCACGCCCTCCGGCAGCTCGAGACGCAGCCGCAGCGCGCCGTCGAGCGAGGCGCGGCCGCTCAGTTCGCGCTGGCCCTCGGCGGTCAGCACGCGGACAGAATAAGTCAGATCCATAGAAACTCCTTTTTACTATAGTTTTCAGTATTCAGAATTCAGTTTTCAGAAAGGCGGGATTCAGCATTTTCTGAAAACTGAAAACTGTCTTCTGAAAACTGTTCACCCGACCGTGAACTGCAGCGTCACACTGCCGGCCTGGCCCGCGTCGATGTGCAGCGCGGCCTCGCCCTTTTCGCCCTTCGTGCGCAGATAGCAGCCTGTCATGCCGCCCTCGGCGGTCACGACGGCGGGGCCGATGAGAGACAGCGCGCCCTCGGCGCGCAGTGTCACGGGCAGCTGGGCATAGGGGGCGATGTGGTCGTTTTCGTCCAGCACGCGGATGCGCACGGCGGCCATGTCGTAGCTGTCGCCCTCGCACAGCGCCGTCTGACTGGGGATCGCCTCGAGATGCAGCCTGCGGCCGGGGCAGTAGAGCCGGGAGAGGACGGTCTTGCCGTTCTTCTTCGCGTCGAAGCGCCAGACCGTGGCTTCGCCGCCCCAGTTGCCGACGTATTTGCCATAGAGCGCGGTGCCCTGCTCGAGCGTCATGTGGTAGCGCGCCATGCAGTAGGCGAGCTTCCCCTTGTAGATGAGCGGCAGGTTTGCCATGCCGTATTTTCCGGCGGCCAGCAGGCATTCGCGCACGAGCGCGGCCTGCTCTTTGGAAAAGCCCTCTTCGCTCTCCAGAAGCGCCCCGATCGTGTCGTCCACGGGGATGGGACCGTGCTTGAGGCCCTTCCAGCCCTGCGGGCGGAAGGTGGTGACATACCGGTCGTTTTTATACAGCTCCACCTCGTCGGCGTTCGTGAACAGCCAGGGGTGGCCGATCTGCCCGGCGGGGTAGTCGCCGATATCCATGCTCGAGCCGAGCTCCAGCACCGGGAAGGCCTCGCCCTGGCTGGCGTAGGTCGCGGCGGCGAGCTTGGGATTGCGGAAGGCGTCGAGCACGCCGTGATAGCAGACCCTGTCGCCCGAGCCGAAGTCCTTGTGCGTGGGATAGTCGAACATGCACCAGCCGAAGCAGCCCGCGTGCTCGCCGTCGGCGGCCGCCGCGTCCTGTACGCGCGCATGGCGCAGCGCGTGCTCCTGGCGCTTCTCCCAGGTGTCATAGGGCTTGGTCGGGTACATGTGCCCATTGCACTCGGAGATGAGAAAGCCCTTGCTCATGTCCGTCGTGACGGCGCTCTTCGGCTTGCAGCCGGGCGTCTGGCCGTTGTGCGAGAAGTCGTTGAAGGCGTAGACGTCCTCGAGCAGATGGCTCTTCTCCAGATAGCGCACGCCGGAGGTCTGGCGGCTGGGGTCGAGCTCATGGGCGATGGCGTTGGTGCGGGTGTAGAAGGCGTCGTCGTCCAGGCTCTCGTTGATGCGCACGCCCCAGAGGACGATGCTCGGGTGGTTGCGGTACTGCAGGATCATCTCCCGCACGTTCTGGCAGGCCTGTTCCTTCCAGGCCTCGTTACCGATGTGCTGCCAGCCGGGGATCTCGGTGAAGACGAGCAGACCCAGCTCGTCGCAGGCGTCGATGAAGTGCTGGCTCTGCGGATAGTGGGAGGTGCGCACGGCCGTGCACTGGAGCTCCTCCTTGAGGATGCGCGCGTCCTCGCGCTGCAGATGCGCGGGCGCGGCGTAGCCGATCGTGGGATAGCACTGGTGCCGGTTGAGGCCGCGCAGGAAGGTCTTCTTCCCGTTGAGATAGAAGCCGTCGGCCTTGAAGACGGCGGTGCGGAAGCCGAAGCGGGCGCGCTGCGTGTCAACGACGCGGCCCGCCGCGTCCAGAAGCTCCGCCTCGCAGGTGTAGAGCGTCGGCTCCTCGAGCGTCCAGGGCTTCGCGTCCGGCAGACGCAGCTCAAAGCTCGCCATGCCCTCCTGCGCCGCGACGCAGCCGCCCGCGGCGTCCAGGATGCGCACGCGCGCATGCACGGGCTCCGTGCCGCAGACCGTCAGCTCCGCGCGCACGCGGTCGAGCGCCGGGGTGGTGACGAAGAGATCCTCGATATAGCGCTTCTCGCGCACGTCCAGCCAGGCCTCGCGGTAGAGCCCGCCGTAGGTCAGATAGTCGATCACAAAGCCGAAGGGCGGCACGCTGCCGTTTTCCGTGCAGTCGAGCCGGACGGCGACGGTATTCTCGCCGCCGTAGCTGACAAGCTCCGTGATCTCCACGCGGAAGGCGGTGTAGCCGCTGCGGTGGGTCCCGGCCTCGACGCCGTTTACGTACACCGTGGCGATGTGCGCCGCGCCGTCGAACTGCAGGAAGAGCCGCTTGCCGCGATATTCCTCCGGGATCTCCAGCTTGCGGCGGTAGCCGCAGACCATCTCATAGTCCTCGGGCCCCGCGTAGTGCTGGTCGATCTCCCGCACGGTGTGCGGCAGCTCCGCGGGCACGCCCTCGAGCTTGCCGCGGAGAAAGTCCTCCGACCATTCTTCGGTAAAGCGCCAGCCTCGGCACAGACTGATCATTTGTATCACTCCTGTTAAATTTTGTCGTACTAATCTATTTTAGCATCAACTGCGCCATTGTACAATGACAAAGTTTTGTGTTATCATAAAAAAGAGGTGAAGAGCATGTTCCTGCCGGAGATCAAAATGAAAGAGGATATCGTGCGTCTCGTGAAAGAGCTGGGCTTCCTGCCTTATTTTCAGGGCGAGATCCCGGGCTTTTCCATCGAGGAGAACACCCGCGTCATGTGGGGCGGGGCCGAGGACGGGGGCAGCCCCTGGGAGTGGAAGGGGCCGATCATCCGGGATGCACACTGCGCCTACGGCAAGTTCTACCGCGGCCGCGCCATGTATATCAGCAGCGATTGGTTTTTGGACTTTGCCAACTACCGGCGCGACGGCTACGACTACGACGCGCGCGTGGACGACGGACTGGCCCGGCACCAGGACGAGAGGCTGATGGAGGTGCTCACGGAGCGCGGCTCGCTCCTCTCCAGAGAGCTCAAAAGCCTGAGCTGCCTGAGCGAGGAGAGCCGGAAGCGCTACGACCAGAGCCTCACGTTTTTGCAGATGCAGGGCTATATCACGACGGAGGATTTCGTCTACGAGACCGACCGCCTCGGCCGCCCCTACGGCTGGGGCCTGGCGCGCTACGCCACGCCCGAGCATTTCTTCGGCGGGAGCTTCACTTCGCAGGTCTACGAGCGGGAGCCGGAGGAGTCGCGCGAAAGGCTCACCGCGCATCTGACGAAGCTCCTGCCCCAGGCGACAAGCACGCAGATCAAACGCCTCGTCGGATAAAGGACACTGAAAACTGAAAACTAAAAGGGGCCGTTGCAAAATGGAAGTTTTGCAGCGGCTCCTTTTTCAGGCCTAAAG
>CAMHMZ010000062.1 GCA_946186375.1 uncultured Clostridia bacterium | reverse complement strand
CCTCATCGGCCGCCGCAGCGGCAACCGCGGCATGTGCGCCCAGCCCTGCCGCATGCAGTATTCGCTGGGCGGGCGGATGGACGATTATCCGCTCTCGCTCAAGGACAACTGCCTTGTCGAGCATCTGCAGGAGCTCGAGGACGCGGGCGTGAAGAGCCTCAAGATCGAGGGACGCATGAAGCGGCCGGAGTACACCGCCATCGTCACCGAGATCTACGCCAAGGCGCTGCGCGAGCACCGCAAGCCCACGGCCGAGGAGATGGACCGCCTGGAGCAGACCTTCTCCCGCCAGGGCTTCACCCAGGGCTATTTTACGGGTGACAAGCAGGGCATGTTCGGCGTGCGCGCCGAGCCCGACCGCGAGGTCGACAAGCTGTACGCGGCCGCACGCAAGGCCTATGCCGAGGGCGAAATGCGCCGCGTCGGCATCCATTTTTACACCGTCTGCAATCAGGGCGAGCCGATCAAGGCCATCGCCTTTGACGACGAAGGCCACCGCGCCGTGGCCACCGGCCCCGTGCCGGAGCCGGCCAAGCGCCAGGGGCTGACCGAGCAGTATCTCACCGAGCAGATGCTCAAGACGGGCGGCACGCCCTACTTTGTGGCGGAAAACCGCGCCAGGACCGACAAGGGCCTCTTCGTCTCGGCCGCGGACATCAACGCCCTGCGCCGCAGCCTCATCTCCAGCCTCACGGAGGAGCGGGCCAAGCCCCCCGTGCGCCGGAGCCTGCGTCTGCCGCGCGCGCCGCTGAGCGTCCCGGCCATCTCCGACCCCGTGCGCATCTTCCAGGTGCGCTCGGCCGACCAGCTCAGCGAGGAGTTGGCCGCGCTCAAGCCCGATTATATCTATGTCCCCGCCATGCTGATGGCGGAGGACTTCGGCCTCATGCGCCCCTTCCTTGAAAACGGCGCGACGCCGGTGGCCGTGCTGCCGCGCGTCATCACCGACGACCAGGTGCCCATCCTCTATACGGCGCTCGGAAAGCTCTTTGATTACGGCGTCAATGAGGCGCTGCTCGGCAACCTCGGGCAGATCGTGATGGCCCGCCGCGCGGGGATGAAGCTGCGCGGAGACTTCGGGCTCAACGCCTTCAACTCCTACTCCATGGAGGTGCTGCGCGACGCGGGCTTTATGTCTGCCACCGCCTCCTTCGAGCTGCGTCTGTCGCAGATCCGCGCCATGTCCAAGCCCCTCGACACGGAGCTCATCGTCTACGGCCGTCTGCCGGTGATGGTCTCCGACCAGTGCATCATCAAGGAGAGCGCGGGCCGCTGCAACTGCCAGACGCCGGCCCAGATGGCCGACCGGATGGGCTCGGTTTTCCCGGTGGTCAAGGAATTCGGCTGCCGCAACGTGATCTACAACGCGCACAAGCTGTACCTGGCCGACAAGAAGGAAGACCTCTATTCCACCGGGCTCTGGGGCCTGCGCATGCTCTTCTCCACCGAAAGCGCGCGCGAGTGCGTCGAGGTCGCCAAGGGCTACATGGGCCTCTCGGACTACCGGCCGAACGTCCTCACCCGCGGACTGTACTACCGGGGCGTGGAATAAAAATTCGGAATTCGGAATTCGGAATTAAGACAAGAAATCAGGATTTAAGCTATGAACATCGTTCTTGCTTCTGCCTCGCCGAGACGGCGGGAGCTCATGGAAATGCTGCAGACGCCCGGGCTGCGGATCGAGCCGGCCCGCGGGGCGGAGATCCCGCCCGAGGGCGTCGGCCCGGCCGAGCTCGTGCAGGCGCTCGCGGCCGCAAAGGCCGCGGAGGTCGCGCCCCATTACGGGGAGGACGACGTCATCATCGGCGCGGACACCATCGTGTGGTTTGCCGGCCGCGTCTACGGCAAGCCCCATGACCGCGCCGAGGCGATCGCCATGCTCGAGAGCCTCTCCGGGCACACGCACGAGGTGTATACCGGCGTCGCGGTGCGCCGCGGCGATACGGAAGTACGCGAAGCGGAGTGCAGCCGCGTGAGCTTCCGGGAGCTGTCCCGCCGCGAGATCGAGGCCTATGTCGACAGCGGCGAGCCGATGGACAAGGCCGGCGCCTACGGGGCGCAGGGCCGGGCCGCGCTGTTCGTGCAGGGCATAGAGGGCGACTTTTTCAACGTCATGGGCCTGCCGCTGTGCAGACTTGGGCAGATGCTCAGAAGACAGGGAGTCGAGCTGCTTTGAAAGAGTATTTGAAGAAAAACGGCGTCCGCATAGCGGTGCTCGCCGCGGCGGTCGTGCTGATGATCGCTCTGAGCATCGCGGCGCGCAGCGGGCGGCTCGGCCTGGCCGACAACGCGGCCGGGGCACTTGCCGCTCCGGTGCAGAAGATCGTCGGCGCTGCCGCCCATGGCTTCGAGACGATCTACAACCGTCTCTACGACTATGACAACATCCGCGCCGAGAACGAGTCGCTGCGCGCGCAGCTGGCCGAGGCGCAGCAGTCGGCGCGCGACGGCGTCGAGGCTGCGGAGGAAAACGCCCGTCTGCAGCAGCTGCTGGAGCTGCACAGCAAACATCCGGACTATGTGTTCGAGTCGGCCAAGGTCGTCCTCTGGTCGAGCGACAACTGGGCCCATTCCTTCACCATCAGCAAGGGCACGAGCTCCGGTATCGAGCTTGGCGACCCCGTGATCACCGAGTATAACGCTGTCGTCGGCCAGGTCACCGAGGTGGACGAAAACTGGGCGACCGTGAGCACGATCATCGACGTCGACATGAGCCTCGGCGCCTTCGCGGGCGACGCGGGTTCCTCCGGCATCGTGCTGGGCGAATACGCGCTGATGCGCCAGCGCCTGGCAAAGCTCACCTATCTGGTCGACGGGGCGCAGATCTACGTCGGCGACGAGGTGCTGACCTCCGGCGCGGGCGGCGCTTTCCCGGAGGGCCTCCTCGTCGGGCGGATCAGCGCCGTGCAGACCGAGGCCGGCGGCCAGGTGCTCTATGGACTCGTGGAGCCGGAATGCGCCTTCGAGTCGCTGGTGCAGGTGTTTGTGATCAAGGATTTTGAAGCGCTGCAATGACGCTCAAAGGGCTTTGATCCGGGAGCGGCCTGCGAGGCTGACTGCAGCGCGCGGGCAGGGCTCGGAAAACAGGGAGTGGAGCTAGTTTGAGAGAATATTTGAAGAAAAACGGCATCCGCGTGGCGGTGCTCGTCGCGGCGGTCGCACTGATGATCGCGCTCGGAGCCGCGGCGCGCGGCGGCCGGATCAGCCTGGCGCACAATGCGGCCGGGGTGCTCATTTCCCCGGTGCAGAAGGTCGTCAGTTCCGCCGTCAACTGGTTCGGGACGATCTACAACCGTCTCTATGACTACGACAACATCGTCGCCGAGAACGAGACGCTGCGCACACAGCTGGCCGAGGCCCAGCAGGCGGCGCGCGACGGCATCGAGGCCTCGGAGGAGAACGCCAGATTGCGGGAGCAGCTGGGATTACGCAGCAAATATACGGATTACGTCTTCGAGTCGGCCAAGGTCGTCCTCTGGTCGAGCGACAACTGGGCCCACTCCTTTACCATCAGCAAGGGCACGAGCTCCGATATCCAGCTCGGAGATGCAGTGGTGACCGAGTATAACGCTGTCGTCGGCCAGATCACCGAGGTAGGCGACAACTGGGCGACCGTGAGCACGATCATCGACGTTGACACGAGCCTCGGCGCCTTCGTGGGCGACACGGGCTCCTCCGGTCTCGTCCAGGGCGAATACGCGCTGATGCGTCAGCGCCAGGCAAAGCTCACGAACCTTGCCGACGGCGTGCAGATCTATGTCGGCGACGAGGTGCTGACCTCCGGCGCAGGCGGCGTCTTTCCGCAGGGGCTCGTCATCGGGCGTCTCACCGCCGTGCAGACCGATGCCGACGGCCAGGTGCTCTACGGGCTCGTGGAGCCGGAATGCCCCTTTGATTCGCTCGTGCAGGTATATGTGATCAAGGATTTTGAAGTGGTGGAATGATGCTCAAAGAGATTTGGTCCAAGATCAACCCGCGGCGCGTGCTGCTCTACGGGCTGTATCTGTTCCTCGCCCTGGTCTTCCAGACCATGGTGCTGACCTATATCCGCCCGCTGGGCGTCTGTCCCTTCGTGCTCCCGGCCGCCGCCGTGGCGGTGGGGATGTTTGAAGGCGGCACCTGGGGCGCGGTCTTCGGGCTGGTGCTCGGGATCTTTACGGATATGGTCTATGTGGAGAGCACCGTGACCTTTACGCTGCTCTTCCCGGCCCTGGCCTTTGCCACGGGCTTTGTGTCGCAGTTTTTTATCAACCGCCGCTTTTTCGGCTTTCTGCTGGCTGCCGCAGCGGCGCTGCTGATCACGGCGCTCGTGCAGATGCTGAAGGTCTGGGCGGCCGACAGCGGCTCACTGAGCATGCTCGGCACCGTCGTGCTGCAGACGCTCTGGTCGCTGCCTCCCGCGGCGCTGGCCTATTTCCCGCCCGCCCGCTGGATCGAATAGAAAGGACATGGCATGAATCGACTCATCAAACCCGGCCGGGTGGCCGCGCTGGGCGTCCTGCTGGGCGTCCTGCTGGTCATCTATCTGGCCTTCCTCTATAAAGTGCAGATCATCGAGGGCGAGGAATACTACAACGCCTCCAACCAGGTCACGCAGGAAGAGCGCACTGTGACCGCGGCGCGCGGCAGCATCCTCGACCGCTACGGGCGTGTGCTCGTGAGCAACAAGGAGTGCTACAACCTCACCATCGACGTCACCAAGCTCTTTGCCGACCCCGACCCCAACGCCACGATCCTGGAGCTCGTGAGCCTCGTGAATGAGTACGGCGACACCTATACGGACGACCTGCCCATCACGACGAGCCCGCCCTTCGAATATCTGGAGAACATGACGGATATCCAGCGCACGATGCTGGAGGCCTATTTCAAGCGCCACCGCTCCGGCCTGCCCTCCGATTCGCCCACGGCCGTGGAGCTTTTGAGCTACATGCGCACGCGCTACGACATCGACAACAACTATTCGGCCGAGGACATGCGCACCATCGCCGGCCTGCGCTACTCCATCAACGTCCGCTATGCCATCAACACCGCCGACTATGTCTTCGTGCAGGACGCCAGCATGAAGCTGACGACCGCCATCATGGAGAAAAAGCTGGCCGGTATCCAGGTCTCGCGCGCCTACGTGCGTGACTACGGCACCGCCTACGCGGCCCATCTGCTGGGCTACGTCGGTCTCATGACGCAGGAGGAGTACGAGCACTACTCGCTGCTGGACTACTCGACCGACGCCATGGTCGGCAAGGACGGGGCGGAATACGCCTTTGAGGAATACCTCCACGGCATCGACGGCAAGGTGAAAGAGACTCGCAACGCCCAGGGCACCATCCTCAGCACGGTCTACACCAAGGAGCCTGTGCCCGGCAACAACGTCTATCTCACCATCGATATCGAGCTGCAGGAAAAGGTGGAGCGTATCCTCGACGCCGGCATCCAGGTGCTGATGCGCGAGCGGCTCAACAAGAAGGCCGAGCGCGAGGCCGTCGGCGAATGGAAGTTCAAGGACGGCTACTGGGAGATCACCGGCGCCTCCTGCGTGGCGGTCAACGTCAAGACCGGCGAGCCGCTGGCCATCGCCAGCTGGCCGAGCTACGACGTGTCCACCATCATCGAAAACTACGCGCAGCTGCTGGAGACGCCGAACGCGCCGCTCTTTAACCGCGCGCTCATGGGCGCCTACGCGCCCGGCTCGGCCTTCAAGCCCTGCACAGCCATCGCCATGCTGAGCGAGGGCATCAAGAACACCCAGGAGAAGGTCAAGTGCGAGGGCGTCTTCACCAAGTACGCGGCCGACGGCTACGCGCCTGAGTGCTGGATCTGGACGGCCATGCTGCCCGAGCACTACACGCACGGCGAGCTGAATGTCACCGAGGCGCTGCTGCACTCCTGCAACTACTTCTTCTACACCGTCGGCAACGACCTCGGCGTCGACAAGCTGGGCGAATACGCGCACAACTTCGGTCTCGGCGAACATACCGGCATCGAGCTGACCGAGACGGTCGGCAACATGTCCAACCAGGCCAACCACATGGATTACGCCGGCTCTGAGTGGCGTATCGGTGATACGCTGCAGGCCGCCATCGGTCAGTCGGACAGCGTGTTCTCTCCGCTGCAGCTGGCCGAGTACTGTGCGACCGTCGCCAACTCCGGCGACCGTCATTCCGCCTCCATGCTCAAGGAGGTGCGCAGCTTCGACTACAGCGACAACGTCTATGAGCGCAAGGCCGAGGTCCTCAGCCATGTCGAGACGCCCGCCTACAACTGGGAGGCCGTACAGGAGGGCATGCACCTCGTGGCCAATTCCCCGCTGAACGACAACGTCTCCAAGTATTTCATCGATCTGCCGAAGTCCCGCGCCGTCGCGGCCAAGACGGGAACGGCCCAGAAGGGCGAGAACATCGTCAACGACGCTATTTTCATCTGCTACGCGCCCTTCACCGATCCCGAGATCGCCATCGCCATGGTCATCGAGCGCGGCGAGTCCGGCTCGAACAACGCCTTCATGGCCCGGCAGATCATCGATGCCTATTTTGACCTCAAGAGCTACAGCGACACCTCCGAACAGGAGATGCAGCTGCTCAAATAAAGACACACGCGGCTGCACCCCGCGTGAACGCGAACAGGAACAAGGAGAAGGAGAGACGAATGAATATTGCTTTGATGGCTCATGACAGAAAGAAAGAATTGATGGTGCAGTTTTGTATCGCTTACTGCGGGATCCTGGCGGAGCACTCCCTCTGTGCCACACATGTGACGGGCAAGCTCGTATCGGAGGCCACAGGGCTGCCGATCACGTTGTACCTGCATGCCGACCAGGGCGGCGCCCAGCAGATCGGCTCGCGCATCTCCTTCAACGAGATCGATCTGGTGCTCTTTTTCTGCGACCCGGCCAATCCCAAGGGCTTTGACGATATCAACAAGGTCGAACGTCTCTGCGACCAGTATCAGATCCCCTTTGCCACGAACGCCGCCACCGCAGAGGTCCTCGTCCAGGGCCTGCGCCGCGGCGACCTCGACTGGCGCAACATCGTCAACCCCAAGCGTCGGTAAACCCGAAGGACCATGCAGGCAGGCGCGGTCAGGCCGCGCCGCCTTTTCCTGCTCTGGAAAATACTTTCAAGATTGGAACGAAAGGACACAGAAACCATGGCGAAGACCAAAGCGCGCACGCTCTCCGGCTTTATGGAGCTGCTGCCCGCCGATCAGATCAAATTCGAGCGCATGCTCGCGAGCCTCAGAAGCAGCTACGAGACCTACGGCTTCACGCCGCTGGACACGCCTGTCATCGAATCGGCGGAGGTGCTTCTGGCCAAGGGCGGCGGCGAGACGGAGAAACAGATCTACCGCTTCCAGAAGGGCGACAGCGATCTCGCGCTGCGCTTCGACCTCACGGTGCCGCTGGCCAAGTATGTGGCCGCGCACTATGCCGAGCTGAGCTTCCCCTTCCGCCGCTATCAGATCGGCAAGGTTTACCGGGGCGAGCGCGCGCAGCGCGGCCGCTTCCGGGAATTTTACCAGGCCGACATCGACGTCATCGGCGACGGGAAGCTCGACATCCTCAACGAGGCGGAGATCCCCTCCGTCATCTACCGCAGCTTCACCGGCCTGGGCTTAAAGAAATTCAAGATCCGCGTCAACAACCGCAAGCTCCTCAACGGCTTCTACGAGCTCAACGGCATGAGCGAGAAGGCCGGGGAGATCATGCGCACGGTGGACAAGCTCGACAAGATCGGCCCTCAGAAGGTCAAGCAGCTTCTCATCGACGAGGTGAAGATGCTGCCCGACAAGAGCGAGAATGTGCTCGACTTCATGGCCATCCAGGGCACGAACGAGGAGGTGCTTGCGCGGCTGGAGGAATACCGCCAGCTCGGAAACGAGACCTTCAATCAGGGCCTGGACGAGCTGATCGCCGTGACGAAGTATCTCCGGGACTTCGGCGTGCCGGAGGATCACTTCGCCATCGACCTCACCATCGCCCGCGGCCTCGACTATTACACCGGCACCGTCTACGAGACCGTGATGACCGAGCACCCGGAGATCGGCTCCGTCTGCTCCGGCGGCCGCTACGACAGCCTGGCCGAGTATTACACCGACAGGCAGCTGCCCGGCGTGGGCATCTCCATCGGGCTGACGCGGCTGTTCTATGTGCTCGGCGAGCAGGGCCTTTTGTCGGACGAGCTCATCACCGCGCCCTGCGACGCGCTGGTGCTGCCCATGACGGAGGATCTGAGCGCGGCGGTGGCCGCGGCCACAGTGCTGCGTGAGGGCGGCGTGCGCACGCAGGTCTATTTCGAGCAGAAGAAGTTCAAGGCGAAGATGAGCTATGCCGACAGGCTCGGCGTGCCCTTCGCGGTGCTCCTCGGTGAGGACGAGGTCAGCGAGGGCGTCGTGTCCGTCAAGGATATGCGCTCCGGCGAGCAGGTGAAGCTCTCCGCCGCCGAGGCCGCGGAAAAGATCCGCGCGGCCGTGGCCTGGCAGAACCGCGCCGCCATTATCAAGGAATAGAGAGATCACAAGAGGGGAAGGCCCCTTCAGTCAGCTGTGCTGACGGCTCCCTTAGCAGGGGAGTCCATAAGGAAAGAGAGGAATACGAAATGTTTCAGTCCCGCACTCACACCTGCGGAGAGCTCCGGCTCTCGAACGCAGGGGAGAAAGTCAAGATCGTCGGTTGGATGGAGAACGTGCGCGAGGTCGGCAATAACTTTGCCTTCGTGGTCGTGCGCGATTTCTACGGCACCACCCAGGTGGTCGTCGAGACCGAGGAGATGATGAAGGTCTTCAAGGCCATCAACAAGGAGTCTACCATCTCGGTGGAGGGCACCGTGCGCGAGCGCGCCAGCAAGAACCCCAAGCTGCCCACCGGCGAGATCGAGGTCGTGCCGGAGAAGGTCGAGGTCCTCGGGCGCTGCCGCTATAACGAGCTGCCCTTTGAGATCAACCGCAGCCGCGACGCCGACGAGGCCACCCGCCTCAAATACCGCTTCCTGGATCTGCGCAACCCGGCCGTGAAGAAGAATATCATCCTGCGCTGCCAGGTCGTGGCCGAGCTGCGCCGCCTGATGACCGAGCACGGCTTCCTGGAGATCACGACGCCCATCCTGACAGCCTCCTCGCCCGAGGGCGCGCGCGACTATCTGGTGCCCGCGCGCAAGCACCCCGGCAAGTTCTACGCGCTGCCGCAGGCGCCGCAGCAGTTCAAGCAGCTGCTCATGACCTCCGGCTTTGACCGCTATTTCCAGATCGCCCCGTGCTTCCGCGATGAGGACGCCCGCGGCGACCGCACGCCCGGCGAATTCTATCAGCTGGATATGGAGATGGCCTTCGCCGAGCAGAACGACGTGCTGAGCGTTTTGGAGGACGTTCTGGTGCCGGTGTTTGAGAAATACGGCCTGTACGGCGACCGCGTCACGCCCGCGCCCTTTAGGCGCATCCCCTACCGGGAGGCCATGGAGCGCTACGGCACCGACAAGCCCGATCTGCGCATCGACCTGGAGATCCGTGACGTGACGGAGCTTGCACAGGGCCTCGGCTTCGGGCCCTTCGAGGGAAACGTGGTCAAGGCCGTGCCGGTCAGCGGCTTCAACGCCACGCGCAAGCAGATCGACAAGCTCTGCGCCGACGTGGAGGTGCAGACCGCGCAGAAGAGCTGCTGGGTTCGCCTGGACGAAAACGGCGAGCTCGTGGGCGGTATCGCCAAGTTCCTGCAGCCGGTGAAGGAGCAGCTCATCGAAGCCCTGGACCTCACGCCCGGCAGCTTTGTCGGCTTTGCCGCCGGAAAGCTCGACGTCGCGCAGAAGACGGCGGGCGTGCTGCGCACGAAGCTCGGGCAGCTCTGCCCGGAGCATATGGACAGGGAGCAGTATCAGCTCTGCTGGATCGTGGACTTCCCCATGTACGAGATCGGCGAGGAGTCGGGCGAGCTGGAATTCTGCCACAACCCCTTCTCCATGCCCACCGGCGGGCTGGACGTGCTGCTGAAGGCCGAGCGCGGTGAGATCGACCCCCTCAGCATCATGGCGCAGCAGTACGACCTCGTCTGCAACGGCTACGAAAGCGCCTCCGGCGCCGTGCGCAACCACGACCCGGAGATCATGATTAAGGCCTTCGAGCTGGTGCGCCTGGGCGAGGAGGACGTGAAAAAGAAATTCCCCGCCATGTACAACGCCTTCTGCTACGGAGCGCCTCCCCATGCGGGCGCCGCTCCCGGCGTGGACCGCATCATCATGCTGCTGACCGGCGAGGAGTCGATCCGCGAGGTCATCACCTTCCCGATGAACCAGAAGGCGCAGGACGTGATGATGGACGCGCCCTCCGAGGTCACGCAGAAGCAGCTTGACGAACTTCACATCGCTGTGACCGCGAAGGAAGAGGAATAAAAAACAGTAGGGGCGGCTATCAGCCGCCCGCTGCTTTATGGGAGAACTGCCTATGCTTTCCAGGGTGAACAGTCTGGGCGTCAGCGGCGTCGGGGGCTACCCCGTGGCGCTGGAGGTCTATATCACGAACGGCCTGCCGGCCTTCGACGTGGTCGGCTTGCCGGACGCAGCGGTCAAGGAATCGCGCGAGCGCGTGCGCGCCGCCGTGAAGAACAACGGCTTCCGCTTCCCGGTCAGCCGCATGACGGTGAACCTCGCCCCGGCGGACCGGAAAAAGGCCGGTACGCTCTACGATTTGCCAATGCTCATCGGCATTCTCGCCGCCACGGGCGATATCGAGCAGCCGAAGGCCGACTGCGCCTTCCTCGGCGAGCTGTCGCTGACGGGCGAGCTGCGGCCTATCAGCGGCGCACTGCCCATGGCCATTGCCGCCGAGCGGGAGGGCTTTCACCGGCTCTTCGTCCCGGCTGAGAACGCCGCGGAGGCCGCCTTCGCCGAGGGCGTCGCGGTTTACCCGGTGGAGAGCGTGGCGCAGCTCATCGCCCATCTGCGCGGCGAAAAGCCCATCACGCCGGCGGAGCCCCCTTCGCTGGAGGCCTCACTCGGCGTCCTGCCGGACTTTGCGGACGTAAAGGGGCAGGAGAACGTCAAGCGCGCGCTCGAGGTGGCCGCCGCCGGCGGACACAACATCCTCATCGTCGGCCCGCCGGGCGCGGGCAAGTCGATGATGGCCAAGCGCCTGCCCGGCATCCTGCCGGACATGAGCCGCGAGGAGATGATCGCCTCCACGGAGATCTGGTCCGTCGCAGGCCTGACGAGCCGCAGCCATCCGCTGGTGGCGACGCGGCCCTTCCGCTCGCCGCACCACACGGTGTCGGCCACGGCGCTCGCCGGCGGCGGCACGGTGCCAAAGCCCGGGGAGATCAGCCTCGCGCACAACGGCGTGCTGTTTCTCGACGAGCTGCCCGAGTACGCGCCGCAGGCTCTGGAGGTGCTGCGCCAGCCGCTGGAGGACGGGGAAGTGACCGTCTCGCGCGTGGCGGGCACGGTGACCTTCCCGAGCCGCTTCATGCTGGTGTGCGCCATGAACCCCTGTAAATGCGGCTGGTACGGGCACCCCTCGGGGCGCTGCCGCTGTACCGAGCAGGAGGTGCGCCGCTATCACAGCCGCATCTCCGGCCCGCTGCTCGACCGCATCGACCTTATTGTCGAAGTCCCGGCGCTGGACTTTGAAGAGCTCAAGCGCCGCGCCCCGGCCGAGCCCTCGAGCGAGATCAAGAAGCGCGTGGACGCCGCGCGCGCCGTGCAGCGCGAGCGCTTCGGCGGCGACGGCACGATGTGCAACGCTCACATCGGGGCGAAGGAGCTGCGTACCTTCTGCGCCCTCTCGCCGGAGAGCGAGGAGCTCATGCGCCAGGCCTTCGACGCCATGGGTCTCTCGGCCCGCAGCTACGACCGCATTTTGCGCGTGGCGCGCACGGTGGCCGACCTCGACGGCAGCGCCGAAATAGGCCCCGAGCACATCGCCGAGGCCATCCAGTACCGCAGCTACGATTTCCGCGAAGCATAGCAAATTCGGAATTATCATTTAACAAGTCAAGAGCAGCACAGGAGAGACAAACCCGATATGAACGACATCATTCTTTGCAAGCTCGGTGAGATCGTGCTCAAGGGTCTCAACCGCAAGAGCTTTGAGCTCAAGCTCATGGGCAATATCCGCCGCAGGCTCGCGCCGCTCGGCGCCTTCCGTGTCTACTGCCTGCAGTCGACGGTCTATGTGGAGGCCGAGGACGAGAGCGCCGACATCGACGCCGCCTTTGAGGCGCTCAAGAAGGTCTTCGGCATCATCAAGCTCAGCCGCGCCGCGGCCTGCGAAAAGGACAAGGACGCCATCGCAAAGAAGGCGATCGAATACCTGCGCGGCGAGATGCTCGCGGCCAAGAGCTTCAAGGTCGAGTCCAAGCGCAGTGACAAGAGCTTCCCCCTCTCGAGCATCCAGCTCAGCCAGTACGTGGGCGGGGAGCTGGCCGAGGCCTACCCCGACTGCCGCGTCGACGTGCATGAGCCGGAGCTGACCGTATTCGTCGAGGTACGCGACGTGGCGGCCTACGTACACGCGGGCGCGGTGCCCGGCGCGGGCGGCATGCCCGTCGGCTCCAACGGCACGGCCGTCACGCTTCTCTCCGGCGGCATCGACAGCCCCGTGTCCACCTACATGATCGCCAAGCGCGGCGTGCGCCTCATCCCGGTGCACTTCTTCTCCTTCCCCTATACCTCGGAGGCGGCCAAGGAGAAGGTCGTGGAGCTGGCACAGCTTTTGACCGAGTATTGCGGACGCATGACGCTCGAGGTCGTGCCCTTCACGCATATCCAGGAGGAGATCCGCGACAAGTGCCCGGAGGAATTCTTCACGCTCATCATGCGCCGCTTCATGATGCGCATTGCCGAGCGCATCGCCGAGGCCAACGGCGCGAAGGCCATCGTCACGGGCGAGAACCTCGGCCAGGTCGCCAGCCAGACCATGGAGGCCATGGCCTCCACGCAGTCGGTGGTGCATCTGCCGACGCTCCAGCCGCTCGTCGGCATGGACAAGGAGGAGATCGTGCAGCTCTCGCGCCGCATCGGCACCTTCGAGACCTCGATCCTGCCCTATGAGGACTGCTGCACGGTGTTCACCCCGCGCCATCCGCGCACCCGCCCGAAGGTGAGCGAGGTGGACGAGGTCGAGCGCGCGCTCGACGTGAGCGCCCTCGTCGAGGAGGCGCTCGCGGGCGTGGAAAGGATCCGGCTCGAGCATGAATAAGACACATGTGACGGAGATCCTCTCCGTGGGGACCGAGCTGCTGCTCGGCCACGTGACCAACACCGACACGCGCGATATCGCGCTGATGCTCTCCGCCGCGGGGATCGACGTGCGCTACCAGACCGTCGTGGGCGACAACCCCGGCCGTCTGCGCGACTGCGTGGAGATCGCCAAGTCCCGCGCAGACGTCATCATTACCACCGGCGGCCTCGGCCCGACCTGCGACGATCTGACCAAGAAGATCCTCGCGGAGGCCTTCGGGCTGCGCCTTGTGAAGAACGAGGCGGAATACGCCGGGCTTTATGACTATATCCACATCACAAAGCATTTCACGCCAAACAACTTCCAGCAGGCCTATCTGCCGGAGGGCTGCACGGTGTTCCACAACGACTGGGGCACGGCGCCCGGCTGCGCCTTCGAGGCGCAGAGCAAGACCGTCATCATGATGCCCGGCCCGCCGAACGAATGCGTCCCGATGTTCCGCACCTGTGCGCTGCCCTATCTGAAAAAGCTCTCCGACGGGATCATCGTCTCGCATACGCTCAACATCTTCGGCCTCGGCGAGAGCACGGTGGATCAGATGTTTCGCGACGAGATGGACGCCATGAGCAATCCCAGCATGGCGCCCTACGCCAAGGAGTGCGACTGCCTGCTGAAGGTGACGGCCAAGGCGCCCACCGCGGAGGAGGCGGAGACGCTGCTGCGGCCCGTGATGGCGCGGGTGCGCGAACGGCTTGGGGATATCGTCTACGGCGAGGACGTCGACTCTGTCGAGGAGGCCGTGATGCAGCTTCTGCAGAAGCACCCCTTGACCTTCGCCGCGGCGGAGAGCTGCACCGGCGGCGATATCGCCCGGCGCTTTACGGATCTGCCCGGCGCGAGCGCCTTCTTCCTCGGCGGCGTCGTGAGCTACACCAACGGCGTCAAGGCGGGCGTTCTGGGCGTCGATCCGGCAGTCATCGAGGAAAAGACCGCCGTCAGCTGCGAGGTCGCCAGGCAGATGGCCGAGCGGGTGCGCGCCCTCACCGGCGCGGACATCGGCCTCGGCGTGACGGGGCTGGCCGGGCCGGACGGCGACGGCGTGCACGAGGTCGGCACCGTTTTCATCTCCCTCTCCGACGGGGAGCACACCTGGGTGCGCGAGACGCACATGGGCGAGCACCGCACGCGTTCCTTCGTGCGCCGCATGGCGGGCAACTACGCCTTCGACATGCTGCGCCGCTACATGACCGGGCTGGACGTGCTCGGGTAAAGCCAAAGGGCTGTGAAGCTTGCTTCACAGCCCTTTGGCCTTAGTTTATAGAACAATTCGGAATGCGGAGTTCGGAATTCGGAATGAAGGGAAAAGGAAAGATTTGCGCGGAAATTGAAGCCCATGTCGTAGGGGCCGACGCCCTCGGCGGCCCGCGCGGTACGATCTAAATACGCGAACAAATCCCCGGCGAAAACGTACCATTCTACGAATTCGCCGGGGATTTGTGCATCTTATTGGCTCGCTTCTGCCGGGTTGCCGAGAAGTCCATGGCCGAGCCCCTACGTTGTCATCCCCTAAAGGACTAGGCGCTTCGCGCCGTCGCTTCGCTCGCTCAGGATGACACCGTAGTACTCTGTAACAGCTAAAACTATAACTGTCATCCTGAGCGTAGGCGAAGCCGAAGCCGAAGTCGAAGGATCTTAAAGAGGAAAAAGATTCTTCGGCTGCGCTGCGCTCCACTCAGAATGACAAGCTTTAATTGTTACAGCGTAGTAGGGGCGGCTATCAGCCGCCCGCGGATATCGTACAGACTCGGCGGGCGGCTGA
>CAMHMZ010000061.1 GCA_946186375.1 uncultured Clostridia bacterium | reverse complement strand
TCGTGAAGCGCCCCTACGATGAAAATGCCACTTTATTACGTTCTATCCTTCGTTTTCCTTCATTCCGAATTCCTAACTCCTCATTCCTCATTGTTTTCAAACTCTAATTTGTCGCTCCTCTGAAAACTGAATTCTGAATTCTGAAAACTAAAAACCTGCTGAGAGACATTCTCTCAGCAGGTTTTTATCAATTCTTGCTCAACAAGGTCTCGTCTGTCTCGAGCTGATAGCCGGCCGTCTGGGCAAAGCGGTCGATGAGCTCGCGCTTTGTCAGGCGCTGCTTAGCCTCGCCCGAGATATCGAGGATGATGCGGCCCTCGTCCATCATGATGAGACGGTTGCCGTGGCGGATGGCGTCGGACATGTTGTGGGTGATCATCATGGTAGTGAGGCCGTCCTCGGCCACGATCCGGTCGGACAGCTCCAGCACCTTGGCGGCGGTCGCCGGGTCGAGCGCGGCGGTGTGCTCGTCGAGCAGAAGGAGCTTCGGCTTGCGCAGGGAGGCCATCAGCAGCGTCAGCGCCTGGCGCTGGCCGCCGGAGAGGAGGCCCACCTTGGCTGTCATGCGCTCCTCCAGCCCGAGGCCCAGCGCCTTGAGCCGCTCGCGGTATTCCTCGCGCTCGGCCTTCGTGACGCCCCAGCCGAGGCCGCGCTTCTGCCCGCGCCGGAGCGCGAGAGCGAGGTTTTCCTCGAGCTGCATGTTCGGCGCCGTGCCCATCATGGGGTCCTGGAAGACGCGGCCGATGAGATAGGCCCGCTTATGCTCGGGCAGCGCTGTGATATCGACGCCGTCGAGGACGATGCGCCCCTCATCCACGGGCCAGACGCCCGCGATCGCGTTGAGGAGGGTGGATTTGCCCGCGCCGTTGCCGCCGATGACGGTGACGAAGTCGCCGGGGGCCAGATGCAGGTTCAGTCCGGAGAGGGCGCGCTTTTCGTTGATGGTGCCGGGGTTGAAGGTTTTGCTGACGTTTTTGAGTTCAAGCATCGCCCTTCACCTCCCCCTTCGCGCGCTTGTGAAAGCTGTGCTTGCGGCGCTCCCGGAAGTGCGGGACGGCCAGGAAGAGGCCGACGATGACGGCCGTGAAAAGCTTGAGGTCGTTGGAATCGAGCTTCAGCCAGAGCACCAGCACGACCACCAGATAGTACAGCACACCCCCGAGCACGGTGAAGCTCAGCGTGCCGAGGAAGTTGAGGCGCTTGCCGAGCACCGCGCGGGCGATGACCTCGCCGATGATGACGGCGGCCAGGCCGATCACGATGGCGCCGCGGCCCATGTTGATGTCCGCAAAGCCCTGGTACTGCGCCATCAGCCCGCCGGAGAGGGCGACCATGCCGTTGGAGAGGGCGAGGCCCAGCACCTTCATGGCGTTGATGTCGATACCGAGGGCGCGGCTCATGGCGGGGTTGTTGCCCGTGGCGCGGATGGCCGAGCCCTGCTCCGTGCCGAAATACCAGTACATCAGCAGCACCAGGGCCGCGGCGATCAGAAAACCGGTCAAAATCGCCTGCGGGATGTGCCGCGAGGAAAGCAGCAGCGCGTATTTATCCACGCTCAGCGCCTTGTTGGCCGCCATGCCCATAATGTGCAGGTTCACCGAGTAGAGCGCAAACTGCGTCAGAATGCCGGAGAGGATGGCCGGAATGCCGAGCTTCGTGTGCAGAAGCCCCGTGCACAGCCCCGCAAGGATGCCCGCCAGCAGGGCGATCAGCAGCGCCGCCCAGGCCGGCCAGCCCGCGAGGATCAGCATGGCGGCGCAGGCTCCGCCCGTGGTGAAGGAGCCGTCCACCGTCAGATCCGCCACGTCCAGCAGACGGAAGGTGATGTAGATGCCCAGCGCCATCAGGCCCCAGATGAGGCCCTGCGCTATGCCGCCGGGCATGTTTTTGAATAGCTTCAGAACGCTCAGGGAAGCGAAATAGGCCTGGATACTCACAAGCTCGCTCCTTTGTCAGTTGAGTCAGCGTCAGCCGATGGCGACGTAGTCATCGGGCACCGCGATGCCCAGCGCCTGGCAGATATCGGCGTTGAATTCCTTGGTGAAGGGCGCGTAGCGGATCTCCATGCTGCCGGCGTCCTTGCCCTCGAGCAGGATCTCGGCGGCCATCTGGCCGGTGACCACGCCCAGATCGTAGTAGGAGATGGAGAGGGTGGCCACGCCGCAGCCCTTGCAGAGGTTCTCTTCCCCCGCGATGATGGGAACGCCGGCGTTGATGGCGACGTTGTTGATGAGCTCCGCGTTCGAGGCGGCGGTGTTGTCCGTCGGGATGTAGAGGACGTCGCACTCGTCGCAAGCGGTGGTCGTCACCTGGGCCACGTCATTGGAGTCGGCAAACACAAACTCCTTGACCGTGCAGCCCGCGCTCTCGAGCGCCGGGGTGATGGCGTCGGCCTGGACGCGGGAATTCGGCTCGGCCGAGCAGAAGAGGATGCCGACGGTCTTCGCATCCGGGAAGAGCTCCAGCAGGACTTTGGCCTGCTCCTCCTCGGGCACGCGGTCGGAGGTGCCGGAGATGTTGGTGCCGGTGCTGCCGGACCAGTTGTCGATCTCGAGAGCGGAGGCGTAATCCGTCACGGAGGTGCCGAGGACGGGGATCGTGTTCGTGGCCGACTGGGCCGCCAGCAGCGCGGGCGTGGCGTTGGCCATGATGAGGTCGACCTCGTCGCCGACGAACTGGCCGCAGATCACCGCGCAGGTGGCCGCATCGCCGGAGGCGTTCTGCTCCACGAACTGGACGCGGTCGCCGAGTTTTTCGCTCAGCGCGTCCTTAAAGCCCTGGGTCGCCGCGTCGAGCGCGGGGTGCTGCACGAGCTGGCAGATGCCGACGGTGAAGGTTTTTTCGGCCGCGGGCGCGGCGGACTGGCCGCAGGCGGCCAGGGCGAAGATCAGCGCGAGCGCGCACAGGAGAGCAAGGATCTTTTTCATGACGGTTTCCTCCGAATCAAATTATTCCGGGCTTATGGCTTTGTCGGTCTTCCGCGGCGGGCATGACAAAAGCCGCACGGTCATCCGTGCGGCCAGCAGTTCGATCGGTGATCTCTCTTTTGCAGCACAAATGACCCCTATTTCCTGTCGAAATAGCGGTAATAGCGATAAGCAAAAGAGAACGAACGGTTCATGACACAACCTCCGTGGAAGATGGCTACACTTTAGCACTATGTGCTGCTAAAGTCAACACTTTTTTCATTTAAATCGCAAATGCTCGTCGAAATCGTAAAAGCTGTCCAAGCAAACCGAGTCGAAGCTGTGTGTTTTTGTGCAGAAAACGGGGATTTAGTTTTCAGTTTTCAGAATTCAGTTTTCAGAAAGTGAAACGGGAGTTTAGCGCCGAGTTTGAAATGATGTCGTAGGGGGCGATGCCCTCATCGCCCCGTCTGCACAGTTCGGATTTGCGGGCCGATCAGGGGATCAGCCCCTACGAAAAGAGGCCGCGCCCCCCGTAGGGACGAGCATTGCTCGTCCGCCGAGCCTGCACCGTGTCCGCGGGCGGCTGATAGCCGCCCCTACGACATCATTTCAAACAGAGCGCTAAATCCCCGTTTCTCTTGTCTGAAAACTGAAAACTGACTTCTGAAAACTGATTATCATTCCGAATTGTTCAGAGCCCTCATCCCCCGGCGGGGCGGATGTAGTCGCAGGAGACATAGCCCTGCCGGCGGTCGTATTTGATGCGGGCAAAGCCCTCTGTCCAGCCGATCACGCCGAACACAGCGCCGCGCGGGATCTGCGCGAGGACCTCGGCCGAGGCGTCCGGCCGGGCGCGCAGGGAGATAGTTTCCTCGCAGACCGGCTCGTAGGCCGTCTGGCGGTTCAAGGAATACGGCAAGCGCTCCAAATCCTCGTAGGGATAGCTCTCGCAGTCGGAGAAGTGCCACCACTCCCCCTCGTAGACCGCGAAGCCCACCGCCGTCATGACCTCTTCCAGCAGCTCGGCGTGCTCGCGCGCCTCGGCGGAGACGTCGCTGTAATCCCGATCCGCCCGCGCGGAGAACTCGTCAAAATCCGTGGGCATCTCGATCAGCGAGCCGTCGAGCGCGACCAGCGTGATATCGACCGTGCCGCCGTTGGCGTGGTAGGAGCGGCCCCTGTGCGGGTCGGCGACGAAGGCGGAGTCCGGCTTGGCCGCCCAGAGGCTGAACTGCGCCGCCGTCGGACGGTAGGCGTCCCAGAGCTTCAGCGTGTAGCCCAGCTCCCGCAGCAAGCGCTGCGCCTTGGAGAGCTTTCGCACCGTGCCGTAGCGCAGCCAGGCGTCCGTGAAATCATAGATGGTCCGGCCGGTGAAATTGTCTGGCGTGCCGTAGCGCAGCTCGATGAACAGATCCGGGATGAAATCGCTCACGCAGACGAGCTCGGCGTCTTCCGGCTCGTCCGCTGTGCCGACGGGCTGCGTCGGTGCAGGCAGCGGCTCGGGCCTGTCATCGGCCGGAGGCTCCGGCTCCTCAGTTGGAGCGGGTTGAACCGCCGTTTCCGCGGGGACGGGCGCTGTCGGCTCCACGATCTCTGCCTCGCCGCGCCCGGCGCAGGCCGCGAGCGGCAGCAGCAACAGCGCCGCCAGCAGCAGCGCGAGCGCTCTTTTCACGCCTCGTTCCCCCTTCCTCTTTTCTTCCAGTTTAGCATAAACCGCTGCCGCTGTCTGCTTAAGTTTTCTTGGTTTTCCGCAACAGCAAACAGGGCGCGTTGCTGAATACGCTGTCATTGCGAGACCAGTTCGCAAACTGGTCGTGGCAATCCGTTCTCTTTTTCATGGGGAAAACGGATTGCCACGTCGCTTTGCTCCTCGCAATGACAGGGAGAGACAGGAGTACGGATTGCCACGTCGCTTCGCTCCTCGCAATGACAGAAGGTGAGGGATGTGCACGCGCACATAACGAAACAGGCATAAAAAAGCTCTGCACGTCGGGTTTCCCCGGCGTGCAGAGTTTTTTTGTTAATTCGCGTTCACCGCGAGGAAGTAGTAGGGCACTTCCAGCAGAGTGTCCGCGCCGTCCAGGACCGTGACGATCACAACATAGCTCTCGTCATTGGTCGAGGCGGGAGGCGTGAAGCTCAAGGTGAAGCTGCCGTCGTTGACGTTGGCGGCCTTGAGGGTTTGCGCCGCCTGAGCAACCGTCGTGTCGCTCCAGCTGCTGCCCTTCTTCAGGACCGTCGCCGTGACGACATAGGGCTTATCGTTGAGCGTTCTCACCGTGAAGCTCAGCGCCGTGCCGGGCTGTGTGGCCCGCTTGGCCGAGGTGATCTTCACCGAGGGCCGCGAGGAGACGTTCTTGAGCTTGAGCGTCGCCGTGGCGACCGTCGTGACGCCGGTACCGTCGAAGGGTGAGCCCTCCGCGAGGGAGTGCGCGGCCTTCAGGCTGGCGTCAAGTTCGTAGGTCTGCGTCCCGTTCGGGATGAGGTTAGAGATCAGCGTGATGCTGATCGGGCCGTAGGCATTCAGCGCGCCGAGCGGGACGATCACGTTGCCGGCGGAATTGACCGGGTAGGTCTGCTCCGCGCCGGAGCCGACCTTGACCTTCAGCGCCGCGTCGGGCGGGAGGGTCGTGCCGGAGGCGGGCTCGAGGACGAGCGCCAGCTCGCGGTTATCCCACTTGGAGGCCCGCTCCGCCGAGGCGGTGTAGCCCGCCGTGGTCGTGACGACAAGATCATCGTTGGAGTTATCAGAGGCAAGCGTGAAGCTCGGCTTCGGCACCAGAGTCACCGTGCCGCTGACGCTCGTATCCTGCCCGGCCGCCGGGGCAATGCCCATGACGAGCTTGCCGCTGAGCCAGCCGGAGGTGGCGTCGGAGAAGTCCACGATGAACTGGCCTGTGTAGCTCGTCGGCAGGCTGGTCGTACCGCCGCCCATCTTCGTGAAGGAGCTGATGGCGACAGAGCTCTGCGAGCCGTTGAGCGTGGTGTAATAGTAGGCGCCGTCGTTCATGTTGCGCAGGATCACCGTCGTCCCGGCGGGAGGCGTGACCGCCGTGCCGCTCTCGTTGGCGAAGGTGAGCACCGGGCTGTTGCCGGAGACGCTGAACTGCATGGTGTAGGCGGAATCCTGGCTGACCTTGGGATCCTCGACGTCTTCAAAGTCATGGAAGATCTCACCCTCGTAGACCTTGACGGTGACTTCCCAGATGATCGTATGCGCCGACTCGTCGCCGAGCATGCCCTTGAGGCCGTTGCGATCGTTGACGAAGCGGTCGAAATGGTTCAAGGTCTCGTCGGTGACGTTTGGCTGCGCCGGGTCATAGGTGCCGAAGGGATCGCCGGGGCCGCCGTGGCTCTTGTACGGATCCGCTTCGGGACTCCGGTTGCCGGTCACGTAAATGCCGATGTTGGCATTTTCGCCAAGTCCGACCGCCGTGGTGTAGATGGTCGTGTTGTTGTTCTGATCGAGCACCACGTTGGCCTGCTCGCCGTTACGGGTGTTGTCGTAGACCACCACATCGCCCTCGAAAGTCATCTTTTTCCCGGAGGTGACCTGTACGGCTCCCGCGTCGGCTGTCGACGTCGTGCAGTTTTTAATCTCGGTCTTACCTGTGCCAGACTGGCTGATAAAGAGGTCGCCGTTGGAGTAGACGGCGCTGCCCTTGGCGGCGTTGTTGGACCCTGCCGCAAGCGTTGAATGACCGTTGATGCTGACATTCTCCAGGGTTACCGGCACGCTTCCAGAGACGCCATAGATTGCCCCGCCGTTTCCGCTGACCGTATAGCAGTCCTCGAAGGTAGAATTCGAGATACTGACGCTCGGATTGGAGCCCGGATTACGGTCCGGATGGAGCTGAATCGCGCCGCCGCCGCTGTTGCTCTTATCGTAGCATTCCTTAAATGTGCAGTTGTCGATGGTCGTCTGGTTTGAATCCGTGCAGACCGCGCCGCCGCCTCTGATCTCCGTATAGCAGCCCG
The DNA here is from genome assembly GCA_946186375.1 of uncultured Clostridia bacterium. Classification (GTDB taxonomy): domain Bacteria; phylum Bacillota; class Clostridia; order Oscillospirales; family Oscillospiraceae; genus Limivicinus. Next base: position 8,337 of record CAMHMZ010000061.1, on the reverse strand, counting down.
TGAAATCCGTGTCTTTGATGCTGATACTGTTTGTGCCCAATGAGCCATTCGGCTCAAACATCACCGCGCCGCCGAACCGATGCCCGAAGCAGTCGGTGAAAGAGGACCTTCTTCCGCTGCTGCTCTTGTCTATCGTCAGAGCTACATTATTTGACTCATCCACAAATATTGCGCCGCCGTTTCCCCAGCCGATGTTTGTCGATGTCGTTTGCGCACTGCAATGGTCGAATACACAGCCATATACGGACAGGCTTGTCGATCCTTTATAATAGATCGCACCGCCGCGTGCCTTATTACCTTCATTCGTTTCTCCCGCTATACCGTAATAGAAATTGCAGTCGGTAAGCGTCGCATTGCTTCCTGTGCTGTATACGCAGCCGCCTTCCAAAGCAGCTGTGCAGCCGGAAGCGGGCGTATTTGCCTTGCCGAATGTTACATTGGTCAGGGTCAGGGCATTGCCGTCTTTCTGATAGATGGCTCCACCGCCGTCGTTGTCGGTTGTGCCATTTGCAGCACAGCTTTCAAACACGACATTGGCTGCCGCCGTACCGGTAACAGTCAGATTTTTCGATGCGTAGATTGCGCCGCCGTTAGCCTTGGCCGCCAGATCCTTAAACTCGCCGCCGTTCACGGTCAACGCCGCGCTGCTGACATAGATCGCGCCGCCGCTGCCGTTTGTCGCCGCAGGCGTGGCGCTGCCCTTGCCGTAGGCCTTGACATTGGTCATCGTGACGGTTCCGCTTGCCGCAGAATACACCGCGCCGCCGTTGGTGCCGGCTGTACAGGCTTTGTTAGGATCACCGACCGCGCCGAAGGTGACGTTTTCAAGGGTCATAGTGCTGCCTGCAGCCTGATAGATCGCGCCGCCGCCGACGTTGCCGCTGGCGGTGCAGCTTGTGAAGGTGATCTGGCTGCCCGCAGAAGTGATCTTCGCGTTGCCGCTGGTCACGGAAATCGCGCCGCCGTTGGAGGCCGTGCAGTTCGTGAAGCTTGCCGTGCCGGTGGCCGTATTCGTCAGCACAAAGGTGTCGGTGTTTGCAGCATCCCGATTGGCGTAGATCGCGCCGCCGCCATTTGCAGCCGAACAATTCGTGAAGCTGAGGCTTCCGCTGTTGTTCTCGGCCTTGAAGACGCCGGTAAAGATCGCGCCGCCGTTGGACGTGGCGGTGCAGCTTGTGAAGCTGAGGCTGCCGCTGTTCGTGATCTCGACGTCGCCCGCGCTGTCAGTGCAGATCGCACCGCCGTAGGTGCCGGAGCAGTTTGCGAAGCTGAGGGTACCGGCATTCTCGACCGTGAGCTTTTTCTTATTCAGGCTGATCGCGCCGCCCTCGGAGGCGGAGCTGCAGTTGCTGAAGGACACGGTCTCGCCGGAATTGGTCTGGATCTTGACGTCGGCCTCGCTGCAGATCGCGCCGCCCTCAACATTGTTGCCGGTGACGCTGAAATCGCGGAAGGTCGACCCGCCCTTGACGGTCAGAGAGGAGCTGGCGTTCGACACATTGATGGCGCGGCCTGTCTGACTGCCCGAAGCGCCGTCGAAGGTGATGTTCGTCACAGTCAGCTTGCCGCCGTTGACGGTGAAGAGATCCGCGCCGGAATAGCCGCGGCGAAGGATGGCCTTATCCGCGCTGTCAGACGCCGCGCGTCCCTCAGCTGCCGTGAAGGTGGGGCTGAACGCGAGCTTCTCCCCTTCCGGAAGATCATCCTCAGTGTGCGCCGTGGTGATGGTGATGATGTCGCTGGCCTGGTTCAGCGTGACCGCATCGGTGCTCGGGATCTCATAGTCCACCAGCATCTCGATCTTCGCTGTGCCGCCGAGCTTGGTGCGCGCATAGCTCACCGCCGCGTTCAGCGTGGGGAAGGGATGCTCGCCCGTGCTGTCGACGATCTTGCAGATCGCCCAGATGGCATAGAGATGCTGCTCGGGCTGGTAGTCGCCGGTCTCCACGTCATAGGAGATCACACGGATCTTATCGCCGTTCTGGTAATCGGGATCCGCCGCGGCCGGGTCCTTTGCCCAACCGGCAAATCTCATTTTGTTGGTCAGCTGATCCAGCGTGAGGTCGCCGTAGAGGAGATCCTGATAGCTTCCATCCCTGAACTCCGTGCCAACGGTATAATGGTCGTTGACCTTGAGCTGGCCCTCGTCAAGATGCTGTGTCGTCCGGTAATCCGGGAAGAACACGCTCTTGTCGCCGTAGCTGTTGACCAGCGTATTGTTCAGGTGGTAGATCAGGGTGGTGCTCATATCCGGCGAGTAAATGGCGTAGAGTACCACATCCTCGCCCGCGGGGAGCTCGATGACGTCGTAGGGATAGTAGCTGTCGCCCTTGCCGTCCGCCTCGGTGTTCCAGTAGGCGAAGTTCACCGTGCCGGTGGGCAGCGTGAGATTTGTCAGCGCGAGGTCTTTCACAGGCACAGAGGCCCCGACCATGTACTGCGCGGTATCCTTGTACAGGTCGCCCTGCAGTTGCGTGTCTTCGATGGGCACACCCGCGCCGTTGTAGACCGCGCCGTTGAGGCTGTAGGACAGGCCGCGCGAACGCAGATCCATGTAGATGCCTTCGACCTCGATGTCCTGCTTGACCCTGTAGTTCGACGACAGCGCAGCGTCGCCGCCCAGGAGCTTCCAGCCCATGAATTTGAAGCCGTCGAGCTCTTCCTCCCGGAGGCCGAATTCGCTCAGCTTGGAGTTGTAGACCAGCGGGCCGTATTCCTGCGTGGTGCCGTCGGTTTTCACGACCGTCACCTTGACCTGCAGATCTTTCCAGTGCAGATAATAGTGGATGTTGTACAGCGGCATGGTGACCGAGCTGTCCGCCGCGTCATACGTGTTGACCAGCGCTTCCTGCGAACGGGACCAGCCCGCGAATTCCTTGCCGGTGGGCGTGTCGATCCCGTAGTCGGAGGGCAGACCGATCTTGCCGGCCAGGCTCTCGCCTACCAGCATCGGAATGGTTTCGATCTCGCTGCCGTCCGCGTCGTGCAGGATGATATTGCGCGACAGTCTGACATAATAGAAGGTATAGGTCCTCGGCGTGCTTCCCGATGCGGCTACCGGATTGGTGCCGATATTGGCGTGGTGGTCATAGCCCTCGATATCCTTCGCGCCGAAGTTGCCGGTCGAGTTCAGCGTCTGGTCAAAGCTGCGGCCGTCATAGGTCAGTTCCTCGTAGTTTGCGGCCACATTGCCGTTCAGCGACGGATCGTTCAGGAACCGATACAGGATCCTGGTCTGTGTCGAAGTGGTTGTTGTCTTCAGATTTAAGATGATGGTTGCACCTGATGCAACGGGAGACAGCCATTCATCCGCGACCAGATCCGGAACCGTCGTCGGGTCACTGACATTATTGTTATTTGTATAGTCCCAACCGCCATACCGATTGGTGCCAGACATCGTCAGCTGGGGAACCGTGGTGCCGTTGCCGGTATCGACCGGCCACTTGCCGGCCAGGGGCATCTGGAACCAGGCGGGTTCTGTCCAGGACGAGGCGTAATTGGTGCCGTTGTATCTTATTGTGCCACGATTCTGCAAATTGAACTGGAGCGTGTACCGCACGCGCTGCACATAGATGTTCAGCGTGGCGCTGCCGTCACGGCTCACGGTGGTGGAGGCGTCGGACAAGGCGGTATTCACCTCGAAGTACCGGTGGTAATCCGTCGTGCCCTCGTAGACGAGATCCGCGTGCGTGACCATATTGGCGGCGGTATTGCTCGCGTGCGAGCTCGTCACCTGCTGGGTGTTCGGGATGACCGTGCCGAGGGCGACGTCCCCTACCGTGACGGAGTTGGAGTAGACATAGTTGGTCCTATCGGCGGCATTGCCGTTGGAGTCGGCCTTCTCCACCCACCATACCACGGTGTACTGGCCCTTGGCGCCGGCCTGAGGCGTCCAGCCCGCGTAGATGGTGGTGTCCGCCGTCAGCTGCGTGTTCCAGTTGAATTCCTGAGTGCGCGCCGCGTCCGTGTACCACTTGCCGGTAAAGTCCCAATCCGTGCGCTTCACATCGTCCGGGTCGGGCCAGGTGAAGTTCAGGTTCTGGCTGCGCGTATAGTACACGTCAGGGAGAGTGACCATGTTCTCGTCGTGATAGAACCTCAGATAGAAGCCGTCCTCCAGCACGGGGTACAGGGTCATATCATGGTCGACCATGGTATTGGTATAGCCGCTGAAGTAGTCGGTGGGGATCGTGCCCGGTGTAAGCTTCGTCTCCGACCAGCCGATCAGCGCATACAGCTTATCACTGGTGCGATAGCTGTAGTTTTCGCCGACGCCCATGGTATTCAGATTTTCGCTGCCGTCGTGCGAGTAGGTCTGCGCGGTGATCAGCTCGCCTTCCCCGCTCGGCTGATAGCCCCGGTAAGTCACGCGATACGGCCTGCTGAAGCTGCCGTAAAGTGTGGTGTCCACCGGACTGCTGAGCGTTTCGGTGAAGCCGTTGAAGCGCCGGGTCAGGCTCTCGTCGAGATACCAGCCCTGGAAAGCGTCGCCGGAGGCGTTGGTGGGTGTCTCGGGCGGAGGCGACAGGCGCTCGCCGCGATAGACGATCTCCTCATAATAAGTCTCCCAGCCGCCGCTGCCGTCGGGCACCAGGAAGGTATAGGTGGCCTTCTCGCTGCCGGTGCTGACGCCGCCGGGCTCAAACACGGCGGTGAGGGTGACGTCCGCGTCTCCCATGACGAGCGTATCGCCGGGTTTATACTGCGTCGTTCCGTCCTCGGCCAGCCAGTAGCGGAACACCTCTGTTACACCCGTATCTTTATGATAGATCTCGGTGTCGGTGCCCTTGACGACCACGCTCTTGCCGGAGACATAGGACTCGGGATCCAGATAGACCTCCTTGCCGTTTTCGATGTAGTGGACGGCATGGCGGGTCATATCCTGCCAGGTGCCCCGGAGCTGCGTGTCATGATCCACGGGGGTGTTGACGTCGACCAGATTGGTCCAGGTGCTGCCGCCGTCGGTGCTGATCTGCCAGCCGGTGAAGACATGATCCTCCCAGACCGGGTTCACCCAGAAGCTGGGCAGGAACTCGGCGATGGTATGGGTATGGGCCCCATAGTTCGTCGTGGTGCCGTATTCATGCACGTAGTTCAGATAGCGGACGCTGCGGCCCAGCTCCGAGCCGGAGAGGTTCAGCTGCGGGTCGGTCGCGGTCTGCGTGCCGTCCTCGATGCCATTATCGACTTGCACGGTGACCGGTATGGGCGAGAACTTCGCATAGATGCTGACGTTGGTATACGGCATGGTGGTCGTGTCCTTCAAAGCGTAGGTCGCCGTGAATTCCTGGTCGGTATACCAGCCGTCGAACACCATATAATCCGGCACGCCCGCCGCCGCAGTGGGATCGGCAAAGACCGCGCTTGTCGCGCTGTTAGTCTGAAGATATGCCTTGATGGGCTGGGTGTACTTGATATCCGTGCCGGAGGCCAGAACGGTATCGCCGTACTGGAGGTTGACCGTGTAGGTATCCAGATCGTAATAGAAGTTCGCTGTATAGGTTCCGTCACGCGTGTAAACAATCGTAACCGTGCCGTTTCCGTTATCCGTCTTTCTGTATACGCTGGTGTTAGCGTTCAGCGTCTGAGTAACGTTCAACACATAGCCGGGATAAACAGAAGACGTAAGCGGTTCAAGTTCACTTTGGCTACTGCCTCTACCGAAATTATATTTGATCGCAGCGCTTCTCACATAGGAACCATCAGGCTTTTGCCGATACTCATAGATGGTTCCTTGCCTAATACCGCCGTTAACGGTATTCTGATTGTATCTTCCGTAGAGATTGATCGTCGCACCGCTTGCTTTATCAAGCAAATCCGCCGTCGCCGTAGAAAGCGGCGTTGAATAATCTGCATAGACTGCGTCCGGGTAATCCCCTTGGTTTTTTAGCCGTCCCATGGCCACAGGCGTATAACCTAATCTGCCAATGCTGATTGATAGATCATCATCTGTAAGGTCCGGCCAGATCGAAGAAATATCCTGGCCCAGCTTGATCGTATAGGGACCAAATTCCTTATTGATTCTGCTCGTCCCGTAATAGATGTTTCCGAGTACGCCAGCAAGTTTAAACAGGAACTTGATGGAATATGACTTTCGGTTGATCCACACGTTCACAACCGTGGAGCCATCCTCCGCAACGACAAACTTTCTGCCATGAGCGTCAGAGGGGCTGGAGGAAACTCTGTTGCCCTCGGGATCGGCGGAAGAAATGCTGTTGAATTCGAAATACTTCAGCTCCGGATCCACAGTGTAGCTTCCGTTGTCAAAGCCCAAGCGGTTCTTGACGTCGAGCGACTGAGCCGGGGTCGTGCTGCCGGGATTGTAGAAGAGCACATCGCTCCTGGAAACACTGCTGCCGGACTGTTTGCCGAGCTCGACGGTGGAGCCGGTCGTGACCGTAAATACATCTTGGTCGATCAGCGAGTAAGGATCCGATGCATTGACAGCCTGCTTCCAGTACTTGACCGTCACCGTGGTCGTTGTGGGGGTCCAGTGAGCGTAATAGCTCACATCGCCGGTCAGCGAAACGTCGCCGGTAAGGGTCACGGAGCTGGCCGAGGCGTCGGGGCCGTCCCACCAGCCGTTGTCCCTTGTATAGCCCGCGCGCTCCACCGAGGTGATCTTGCCGCTGAGCACATCTTCCCAGGTGTCGTCCCGGGTCGCCTGCAGCTTGTAGACAGGCAGGTTGTTGACAAGGCCCCCGTTGCCGTTGAAGGAGATCTCGTACATCTGCTTGACCACGGGATAGAAGGTGACGCTGCTGGTCAGCCCGGTGACTGTCGCATCCGGCGCATAGTAGCTCCCCTTGGGGATGCTTTCGCCGTAGCCCTTAGGGTCGGTCGGCTGGATCGTGGTCCAGCCGAGGAACTTATAGCCCACAGGCGCGCCGTAGGCCGGGACATTGCTCAGATTCACGCTGTAGGTGCTGCCCGTCTTCGTCAGCGTCTCCGTGTGGAATACCACGCGGTGCATGTCGATATAGAGCGACTCGAAGGTCGCATACTGCGCGTCGTCAAACTGCGCGTAAATATCGACGTTGATATCCTCCGTGGCGTCGTCCGCGATGGAGGCGGTCACGCCCGTGCAGGAGAAGGCGGCGTCGCTGTCGGCGGAATACCAGCCCAGGAATTTGCCGCGGCTTTCATCCGCGGGATCGGCGGGCGCGACCAGCGTCTCGCCGTTTTTCAGGCCGATGCTGCGATAGGGCTGCGGGGAGAGAGGATCGTTATTGTTGATATCGCTCTTGTTCAGCCAGAAGCGATAGTTTACATAATGTACATCCTCTTCCTCCGCGACGATAAACATACTGAAGCTGTTGCTCTTGAAAGAGACCGCGCCTTCAACGACTGCCGAAGAGAGGATCTCGGCAGACGCGGCGCCGACGCTGCGCGAATCGGCGAAGTGGACGACACGCACGCGCTCGGCCCGGACATTCTCGCTCAGGAGTTCGACGGAAACCGCCACATTCTTATTCGGCTGATAATGCTCGCCGCTCGCGGGGTCGACGAGGCTGATATCGAAGGCGTGCGCATAGCTGAACGCCTCCGCACCCAGCGCCTCGGCCGTCTTCGCGACATAGGCGTCGTAGTCCTCCCCTTCCGTCAGCTCGCTGACAGCCAGCTGCGCCGTGGAGGGGATGCCGGAGAGGTTATCAAAGGTGACGCTGATGCGGTACACGGTGCCGTCGGAGGCCGTGACGGTCTTCTCCACCACGGTGGCGGCCAGCACGTACACCGAGAAGCTGTCCGCGTCAAAGCTGAGGGACATCGCTTCGGCGCTCAGCTCCTTCGTGCCGACGAGCTCGGGCTCGGCGTTCTCGTCTTCCATGTGGTAGACGCTGACGTCGCCCTCGGCGTCGATCAGACTGCTGTTGCGGATGCGGACGGTCAGCGCCTCTTCGGGCTGCCACTCCTCACCGTCAGCGGTGTAGATGGTGATATCATAGGCGGCCAGGACCTCCTGACCGGGGATCTCGATCTCGACGCGCTGGGCATAGACCTTCGCGCCGATGGGCAGCAGTCCGCCGACCCAGACAGACTCGCGCTTTTCGGCGCCGCCCTGGATCTGCGCAAACAGATTCTGCTGTTTCAGCTTGAGACCGGTCTCGGGAGCCGGTTCCTCCGTCGCGACGGGCTGCTCGGTCGGCTCAACGGTCGGCTCGACAGTGGGCTCAACGGTCGGCTCAACGGTCGGCTCAACAGTGGGTTCAACAGTGGGCTCGACAGTGGGCTCGACGGTCGGCTCAACGGTGGGCTCAACAGTCGGCTCAACAGTGGGTTCAACAGTGGGCTCAACAGTCGGCTCAACGGTCGGCTCGACAGTGGGCTCAACAGTCG
>CAMHMZ010000060.1 GCA_946186375.1 uncultured Clostridia bacterium | reverse complement strand
CATCACCATCATCACGAGGACGGCGAGGAGTGCGACGATCCGGAGTGCGAGTGCCATCATCACCACGACCACGACGAGGACGGCGAGCACCATCACCATCATCACCATGCCGACGAGGTCTTTACCTCCTGGGGCATGGAGACGCCGAAGAAGTTCAGCGAGCAGGCGCTGCGCAGTGTGCTCGAGGCGCTCGGCGACGAGGCGCGCTTCGGCATCGTGCTGCGCGCCAAGGGCCTTGTCGACTCGGGCGAGGGCGACTGGCTGTACTTTGACTATGTGCCCGGCGAGATCGACCTTCGCCGCGGTGGGGCGGCTGTCACCGGCCGCTTCTGTGTGATCGGCTCGAAGCTGAACGAGCCGGCTTTGAAGGAGCTGTTTCAGGTTTGAGTAAAAGACAGGACGTACCGGTCTACCTCTTTACGGGGTTTCTGGAGGCCGGCAAGACGAAATTCATCCAGGAGACGCTGGAGGACAAGCGCTTTTGCAACGGCGAGCGCACGCTGCTGCTCGTCTGCGAGGAGGGCGAGGAGGAATACGCGCCCGATCAGTTCGCTGACAAGCGCGTCTATATCCGCGTGCTGCAGGATCAGTCCGAGCTGACGGCGGAGAACCTTGTCCGCTGGCTGGACGAGGTGGAGGCCGAGCGCGTCGTGGTGGAATACAACGGCACCTGGCTTCTCGACGCGCTGTACACGGCCATGCCGGAAAACTGGATGGTCTATCAGGAGTTCATGTTCGCCGACGCGCGCAGCTTCCTCAGCTACAATGCCAACATGCGCCAGCTCGTCTATGACAAGCTCAAGAGCTGCGAGCTCGTGGTCTTTAACCGCTACAGCCCCGCCATCGACAAGCTGGAGCTGCACAAGGTCGTGCGCGGCGCCTCCCGCCGGGCGGATATCGCCTATGAATACGTCGGCGGCAAGGTGGAGTACGACGATATCGAGGACCCGCTGCCCTTCGACGTGGACGCGCCCGTCATCACCATCGGCGATGAGGACTACGCGCTCTGGTACCGCGACATGAGCGAGGAGCCGAAGAAGTACGAGGGCAAGACCGTCCGCTTCAAGTGCAAGGCCCTGCAGCGCAAGCGCCTGCCGCCGGAGAGCCTGGTCGTGGGCCGGCACGTGATGACCTGCTGCGTGGAGGACATCCAGTTTGCCGGGCTCGTGTGCCAGTGGGACAAGGCGCAGAGCATCCCCGACGAGAGCTGGATCACCCTCACCGCGCGCGTCAACTTCAAGTTCAACCGCGCCTACGGGAAGAAGGGCCCGGTGCTGACCTACCTCAGCCACGAGAAGGCCATCCAGCCCGCGCAGGAAGTCGCGACGTTCTACTGAGTTTTTAGTTTTCAGTTTTCAGTTTTTAGGAGAGGCGGGCTCTCATGCACCTCGGGGCCTCGGAAGGACGGATCGGGAGTATTGCACACCCACGCCTGCAGCGCAGATCCGGCGATCCGTTATTTTTCTAAAAACTAAAAACTATAAACTGAAAACTGAAACCAGAGGTTTCTATGAAATACAAATGCCTGGTGTTTGACCACGACGACACCGTGGTCAACAGCACCGCCACCATTCATCATCCCTGCTTCGAGGCCTATCTGGAGCGCTACTACCCGGGACGGCACTGCTCGCTGGAGGACTACTTCCGCTTCAATTTTGATCCCGGCTTCGTCCCGGCCTGCCGCAGGGACTACGGTATGACGGACGAGGATCTGCTGCAGGAGCAGGAATTCTGGCGCGAATACGTCAAGACCCGCATGCCGCGCGCCTATCCCGGCATCCGCGAGATCATGGAGCGGCAGAAGGCACAGGGCGGGCTGCTGTGCGTCGTGAGCCACTCCTTTGACCACAACATCCGCCGCGACTACCGGGAGAACGGCCTGCCGGAGCCGGACGCCGTGTACGGCTGGGAGCAGCCGGAGCAGCGGCGCAAGCCGCAGCCCTGGCCGCTCGAGGAGATCATGCGGCGCTTTTCGCTCAAAAAAGAGGAGCTTTTGATGATCGACGATCTCAAGCCGGGCTATGACATGGCCGCCGCCGCGGGCGTGGATTTCGCCGCGGTCGGCTGGGCCAACGACATCCCGGAGATCGCCGCAGCACTGCGTGCCGCCTGCCCCCGCTATTTCAAAACGGTGGCGGAGCTGGCCGCCTTTCTGGAGGACTGACCATGGCGCCTGTTTTGTATATCGTTGTGCCCTGCTATAACGAGGAGGCCGTGCTGCCGCTGACAGCGCCTCTGTTTCTGAAAAAGCTGGAGGAGCTGGCGGCGAAGGGCCTGGCCTCGGACAAGAGCCGCGTCCTCTTCGTCAACGACGGCAGCCGCGACGGCACCTGGGAGCTTATCTGCCGCCTGGCCAAAGAGGACGAGCGCGTGCTCGGCATCAGCCAGAGCCGCAACCGCGGCCATCAGAACGCCGTGCTCGCCGGGCTCATGGAGGCCAAAGAGCGCTGTGACGTGACCATCTCCATCGACTGCGACGGTCAGGACAACCTCGACGCGATGGACCGCATGCTCGAGGAGTACGCCTCGGGCAGCGAGGTGGTCTACGGCGTGCGCGACAACCGCGACACGGACAGCTTCTTCAAGCGCACCACCGCGCAGGGCTATTATAAATTCCTCGCCGCCATGGGCGCCGAGGTCGTGTACAACCACGCCGACTACCGGCTCATCAGCAGCCGCGTGCTGCAGGAGCTGGCGGGCTTTCGGGAGGTCAACCTCTATCTGCGCGGACTCGTGCCGCTCGTCGGCTTCAAAAGCAGCTGTGTGTATTACAAGCGTGCCGAGCGCATCGCCGGGGAGAGCCACTATCCTCTCGGCAAGATGCTGGGCCTGGCTGTGGACGGGATCACGAGCCTCTCGGTCAAGCCCCTGCGGCTCATCACGGGTTTCGGCGTCTTCGTGGCCTTCGTGAGCTTCATCGGCGTCCTCTGGGCGCTCATCACGGCCCTCTGCGGGCAGTCGGTCCCCGGCTGGGCCAGCACCACCTGCATCGTCTGCTTTGTCAGCGGCGTGCAGCTCATCTCCCTGGGCATCATCGGGGAATATGTGGGGAAAATCTATCTCGAAACCAAGCAGAGACCGCGCTATATCATCAGCCAGCGCACCTGGGAGGATTGATTTTTCGACAGGAGGCGGAGCGCTCTGCCCCTCTCATCTCCCCGTTTTTTGTCGAAATTGGGGGATAAGTGGGGGAAAATGCGTCTTAAAACCCTTAAAAATGGGCTTTAGAGCAGGCAAACTCTTGACGAAACGCTTTGAAAGTTGTATGATTAGCGTGCTATACCGTATCCGTCAATCCTATCTTCTTTTGAACATAGAATGGAGGAAATGAGATGAGTATTATCCCCGAGGTCAAGTGCCGCCGCTGCGGAGAGAGCTTCTCTGCGCTTCGCAGCCGCTGCCCTGCCTGCGGCACCCGCCGCGTCACGCAGAGCAGCCGCACTCCCGACACGACGCCCAGCACCGTCAGAGGCACCGCCGCCTATGAGCGCGCGTCGGTCAACACCAAGTGGCAGCTGATTTTCGGCCTGATCCTGGTGGTCGCCGTCATCCTGGCGGTGATCGTTATGGTCTCCACCGGCCTGAATGACAGCAGCTCGGGCGAGCGCACCAAGAATACACCCACCCCGCCGGTCGAGGAGAGCGTCGCGCCCACGCCGGAGGCCGCGCCCACGCCCAGCCCCACGCCCACGCCGACCATCCAGAAGCTCGAGATCCGCTACTCGCTGGACGGCAAGGAGCGCACGGAGGTCACGATGAAGGTCGGTGAAAAGCTTCCCATGGAGGCGATCATCATCCCGACGGACATCACGGGTGTCGTGAAATGGACGTCCGACAACGAGGATCTGGTCACGATCACGGTCGACAAAGAGAACCCGAACAAGGTCACGCTCGAGTGCCTGGCCTTCCAGGCGGGCGGCATCAAGGTCCACGCCGAGGTCTACGGCGTCAAACAGGACCTGCAGATCTACATGAATAACGGCTGATCTGCGCATCTTCATCAGCGGCATGCCTTCGAGGGCATGCCGCTGATGCTTTATCGGGCAAAAGGAGCGGAGGACAGAGAGCCTCCGCTCCTTTGCGCGTCAATTAAAAATTCTAAAGAGGCCTTCTGTCTGTTGAAATTCAGGAAACTTGTGGTATAATCTATTATTACGTTACTATGTTCATTTGGAGGTATACTAAATACCATGGCGAAAAAACAGTTCAAGGCCGAGTCCAAACGTCTGCTCGACCTGATGATCAATTCCATCTACACGAACAAGGAGATCTTCCTGCGCGAGATCCTTTCCAACGCCTCCGACGCGATCGACAAGCTCTGCTATCTCTCCCTGACCGACGAGAAGGTCGGCCTTGACCGGAAGGACTTTCGCATCGACATCCTCGTCGACCGCGACGCGCGCACCATCACCGTGCGCGACAACGGCATCGGCATGACCATGCAGGAGGCCGAGCAGAACCTCGGCGTCATCGCCAAGAGCGGCTCCTTCCAGTTCAAGGACGAAATGGACAAGGAGAAGGCCGCTGACGACGTGTCGATCATCGGCCAGTTCGGCGTGGGCTTCTATTCCGCCTTCATGGTCGCAGACGAAGTGACCGTGCTCAGCCGCAAATACGGCGAGGAAGAGGGCGTGCAGTGGACGAGCCGCGGCGCCGACGGCTACACCGTCACGGCCATTGAGAAGGAGAGCGTCGGCACCGACGTTATCATGCACCTCAAGCCCGATACCGACGACGAGCTTTTCGGCACCTATCTTGAAAAGTGGAAGCTCAAGGCCCTCGTGAAGAAATATTCCGACTATGTGCGCTGGCCCATCCACATGGAGATGGAGCGCCAGGAGCGCTTCGAGACCGGCGAGACGGACGACGCGGGGCAGCCCAAATATGAATACAAGATCGTCAGCCAGGACGAGGTCATCAACTCCATGGTGCCCATCTGGCAGCGCAGCAAGAACGAAGTCACCGACGACGACTGCATCGCCTGGTACAAGGAGAAAAACCGCGACCGCAAGGATCCCTGCGCTCTCATCCGTGTCAGTGCCGAGGGTCTTGTGAGCTACAAGGCCATGCTGTTCGTGCCCGGCGAGGAAAACCCCGAGGCCTTCACCGGCAACAACAAGGGCGGCATCACGCTCTATTCCAACGGCGTCATGATCATGGAAAACTGCGACAAGCTTGTGCACGACTATTTCGAGTTCGTCAAGGGCGTGGTCGATTCTCCCGATCTCTCGCTGAACATCTCCCGCGAGCTGCTGCAGCACGACCGCCAGCTGCGCGTGATCGGCCAGAACCTCGAGAAGAAGATCAAGGGCGAGCTCGAAAAGCTCATGAAGGACGACCGCCCCAAGTATCAGGAGTTCTTCCGCAATTTCGGCACCCATCTGAAAGCCGGCTGCTGCGACGAGTACGGCCGCTACAAGGATTTCCTGCGCGATCTGCTCGTCTTCTACACCTCCGAGGACAAGCAGGTGACGCTGAAGGAATATGTGGAGAACATGCCCGAGAGCCAGCAGAAGATCTATTTTGCCAGCTCCGACACGCTCAAGCGCGCCATGAGCCTCCCGCAGGGCGACGAGGTGCGCAGCCGCGGCTATGAGCTTCTCTACCTCACGAGCCCGCTGGACGAGCTGGTGCTCGAAAATCTGCGCGAGCAGGACGGCAAGCCCTTCTGCAATGTCGTCACCGACGATCTCGGCTTTGACACCGAGGAGGAGAAGAAGGCCGCCGAGGAGCGCGATATCGAAAACAAGGAGCTGCTCGACTTCGTCAAGGAGTCGCTGGGCGAGAGCGTGAGCAAGGTCCGGCTGAGCCGGAAGCTGCAGAGCCTGCCCTGCTGCCTGACCACCGAGGGCCCCGTCACGCTCGAGATGGAGCGTTATTTCCGCCACGGCCCCAGCCAGGAGATGCGCAAGGTGCGCGCCGAGCGCGTGCTGGAGCTCAACGGCGAGCACAAGGCCGTGCAGGCGCTCAAGGCCGCTTATGACAGCGGCGACAAGGAGCGCGCCGGGAAGCTCGCGAAGATCCTCGACACCCTGGCCGAGCTCATGGCCGGCTGCGAGGTGGAGGATCCCGCAGACTTCGTGGCAATGGTCAGCGATCTGTTTTAAGGACCCGGCGGGCCGATCAGGGGATCGGCCCCTACAAAGAGAAGATTAAGAAAGCACTGTAGGGGGCGATGCCCTCATCGCCCCGCGGAGAGATGACAGGTTAACATGCTTCCCGTTCGAAAGAATAATCGCCTGAAGAACTACGATTACTCGTCTGCAGGTGCATATTTCATAACCATCTGCACAAAAAACCGACGGAAATGCCTTGGAGACATTGCCGGAGGCAATATCTTTACCGCCCCACGGATGGAGTTGTCTTCCTGCGGGGAGACAGTCAAACAATTCCTGGAAAGCATGCCCGGGCTTGATAAATATGTTATCATGCCGAATCATATCCACAGGATCCTTCTGTCAAAGGATGGGGATCAATCTGTTTCACAAAGAATCCGGGCGTTCAAGGGCTTGGTAACAAAAAGCTGCGGTGAAGCGTTGTTCCAGCGTTCCTATTACGATCATGTGATCAGAGGAGAAGAAGATTACAAAGAGATTTGGCGCTATATTGAAGAAAACCCACAAAAGTGGAGAGTAGACGAGCTGTTTGTGGGATAGCTCGGCGGGCCGATCAGGGGATCGACCCCTACAAAGCGCATTTCAAAAGAACCAAAGGTGTTAAGTATGGCCAGACGATTAGGCATTTACATCCATATACCGTTTTGCGCCAGCAAATGCAGCTACTGCGATTTCTATTCGCTCGCCGGCTGCGATGCGCTGATGCCCGACTATCATCAGGCGCTGTTGGCCCATTTGAGAGAGTCGGCTCCCTCGATCCAGACCTATGAGGTGGACTCGATCTACTTCGGCGGCGGCACGCCGAGTTACTACGGCGCCGACCGGATCGCCGACCTCTTCAACGCCCTCAAGCTCAACGGCAACGTCCGGCTCGACGCGGAGGTCACCGTCGAGTGCAACCCCGACAGCATCAGCCTCAACGCCCTGAAGCTTCTGCGCGAGGAGGGGGTCAACCGGCTCTCGCTGGGCGTGCAGGCCTCCGACAACAACCTGCTCAAGCTCATCGGCCGCCGCCACAATTTCCAGCAGGCGCAGAAGGCCGTCTACAACGCCCGGCAGGCGGGTTTTGACAACGTGAGCGTCGATCTCATGTACGGCCTGCCCAGCCAGACCAAGAGCGACTGGGCCGAGACCCTGTCGCGCATCGTGGAGATGCACCCGGAGCATATCTCCTGCTACGGCCTCAAGCTTGAACCCGGCACGCCCATGTATGAGGAATACAAGGGCTCGCCGATCCTGCCGGACGACGACGAGCAGGCGGACATGTACTGCTATGCCGCCGAGATGCTCGAGCGCTATGGCTATCATCAGTATGAGATCTCCAATTTCTGCGCGCCGGGCTTCGAGTCCCGCCACAACCTCAAATACTGGCGGCTCGACGACTATATGGGCTTCGGCCCCGGCGCCTATTCCTGCGTGGGCAATCTCCGCTACAGCTTTGTCAAGGATCTGCGCCGCTATATCAGCGGGGTGGAGAAAAAGGTGAGCCTGACCGACGAATATCAGGTCATCGACCCGCTGGAGCGGGCGGTGGAGTATATCATGCTCGGTATGCGCACCACGCGCGGCATCTCCGAGAGGGAGTACCGCATCCGCTGCCAGAGCAACTGGCGGCCCGTCGTCAAGGCGCTCGAAGCCTTTCGTGAGAAGGGCTGGGCCGTGGAGGAGGAAGGCCGCTGGCACTTCACCGTGCCGGGCTTTCTGATCTCGAACACGCTGATCGGGATCTTGCTCGAGGCGCAGGCCAGCGGCCGCATCGAGGGCACGCCCTGGCTGCAGGACGCCTATGCCGCGGAGGAAAAGATCCACATCCCCAAGAGTGACGAGGAGCTCTTTGCTGAGCTCTATCAGCAAAAACCGAGCGAGGAAGATACGAGTGAAAGAACAGAGAGAGAATAAGCATCTGGCCAAAAAGCCGGAGCGCGTGAGCCGGCCGGCAAACCGGCACCTGGCGCCGAAGCGCGAAGTACGCCCGGCGGAGGAGAAAAGACGTCTGCGCGCCAGGCGGGAAGAAACTCCCGCCGAGGAAGAGCGCGTCTTGACGGCGGCCGAAGAGGCCCCGGCGGAGAGCACCCCGACCGCTGAGAACGAAAAGCCCGTGCGCGCGGAGAAAGCTCCGACCGCTGAGGACGAAAAGCCCGTCCGCAGGAAGAAGGCCCAAACCGCTGAGGACGAAAAGCCTGTTCGCAGGAAGAAGGCCCCGACCGCTGAGGACGAAAAGCCTGTTCGCAGGAAGAAGGCCCCGACCGCTGAGGACGAAAAGCCTGTTCGCAGGAAGAAGGCCCAAACCGCTGAGAACGAAAAGCCCGTCCGCAGGAAGAAGGCTTCGGCCGAGGAGAACGAAAAAGCGGAGGGGAAGAATAAGAAGAAGCGTTCGGTCAGCAGCAGGATCCTGCGCGCGGTCGTCATTGCCGGCCTCATCGTGCTGATCGTGCTGGCAGGCTTTGTGTCGCTTGTGATCTACGGGGCGAACAAGGTCGCCTCCAGCGAGGAGATCTTCCCCAATGTGCGTGCGAACAACGTGGAGCTCGGCGAGCTGACGCGGGACGCCGCGCTGCAGAAGCTGCGCGAGAGCGGCTGGAATGAGGCCGTCGGCGGCACGCTGCACGTGACGCTGCCGATGGAGGTCTCCGTAGATCTCGACTATATCGAGGCCGGAGCCTGCCTCACCGACGAGCAGATCCTGGAGCTGGCCTGGAAGGTCGGCCGCGAGGGCAACGCCATCGACAATCTCCTCACCTACGTCGATTGCCGCCGCGAGAGCACGGACGTGTCCAATGCGCCGATCGAGCTGAACGACGCCTATATTGAGGAGAAGGTCAAGGAGGGCGTGAACGCCTTTGCCGAGGCCACCGCCGATCGCGGGCACTATCTGGAGGAGAAGGAGTCCAAGCTCGTGCTCGTCAAGGGCGCGGGCCAGATGCGCCTGAACGAAGAAGAACTGACAGGCGAGATCCGGCAGGCGCTCACAGAGCACAAGCTCGAGCTTGACTATCAGAAATTCGAGACCGGCAAAAGAATGCCGAACTTTGCCGCGATCTACAAGGAGCTTACGAGCGAGGTCAAGAACGCGCATTACGACCCGGCGACCGACACCATCGAGCCCGAGGTCGTGGGCGTCGACTTTGACGTCGAGACCGCCGAGGCGCTGTGGAAAAAGGCCCAGCCCGGCGAGAAGATCGTGATCCCGGTCACGATCGAGTATCCGACCGTGACGGCCGAGAAGATGAAGGAAGTTCTGTTCCGCGATCTGCTCGGCGA
This sequence comes from uncultured Clostridia bacterium, assembly GCA_946186375.1. Taxonomy (GTDB): domain Bacteria; phylum Bacillota; class Clostridia; order Oscillospirales; family Oscillospiraceae; genus Limivicinus. The sequence goes on along the minus strand of CAMHMZ010000060.1, from coordinate 6,240 downwards.
GCGCAGCACCTCCTTCTGGGGCAGCAGCGACAACCGCATCGGCAACATCGAGCTCGTCGCGCAGAAGCTCGACGGCCTGGTGATCCAGCCGGGCGAGGAATTCTCCTATAACGGCTTTGTCGGCGAACGCACCGCGGAGGCGGGCTTCCGCGCGGCCGACGCCTACGTCAACGGCCAGGTCAAGCCCGAGATCGGCGGCGGCATCTGCCAGGTGTCCTCCACGCTCTATGTCGCGACGCTCTCGGCGCAGCTCGAGATCACCGACCGCACCTGCCACATGTTCCAGGTGGGCTATCTGCCCACGGGCCTGGACGCGACGGTGAGCTGGCCGGGCCCGGACTTCAAGTTTGTCAACAACCGCGATTATCCCGTGCGCCTCTCGGCCAAGGCCGACCGCGAAGAAAAGACGCTGACGATCCAGGTCTGGGGCAGCAACATCGACGGCACCTACGCCGTGCCCGGCTCCTCCTGGGCGGGCGAGCGCTACGACGAGAAGTGGAAAGAAAAGGGCGTCAACGTGCTAATCGGCCGCTATGCCACCTCCTGGCTCGATATTTTCGACGCCGACGGCAACCAGCTCGAGCACCGGCAGGGCTTCCGCAGCTACTACGCCCTGCACGACGAGGATATCCAGTGGCCGGAGGATGAGCCCGAGGAAGAGGTGCCCGCCGATCCCAAGCCGAAGGACGGCGACGGAGATGACGGCGGCGGCAGCGGCGGAGGAGACGACGGCGGAGACGACGGCGGCGAAGTGGTCATAGGCTGAAAAGGAAGGAAAAGAAGCATGGAAAAGAAGACATTTTATATCACGACCCCGATCTATTATCCCTCGGACAAGCTGCACATCGGGCACACCTACTGCACGGTGGCGACCGACGCGATCGCGCGCTATAAGCGCCTGCGCGGCTACGATGTGATGTTCCTGACCGGCACGGACGAGCACGGCCAGAAGATCGAGGAGAAGGCGAAGGCCGCGGGCGTCACGCCGCAGGAATTCGTCGACCGCATCGTCACCGGAAAAGGCGGCATCCTGGATCTGTGGAAGCTGATGAACATCTCCAATGACCGTTTCATCCGCACCACGGACGATTATCATGTGGCCGCCATCCAGCGCATCTTCAAAAAGATGTACGACAAGGGCGACATCTACAAGGGCGCCTACAAGGGCAAATACTGCACGCCCTGCGAGAGCTTCTGGACCGAGAGCCAGCTTGTCGACGGCAAATGCCCCGACTGCGGGCGCGAGGTGCACGACGCCGAGGAGGAGGCCTATTTCTTCCGCCTCTCCAAATACGCCAAGCCCGTCCAGGACCTACTGGAGACCGGCACCTTCCTGGAGCCGGCCAGCCGCGTCAACGAGATGATCAACAACTTCATCAAGCCCGGCCTCGAGGATCTCTGCGTCTCCCGCACCAGCTTTACCTGGGGCATCCCGGTGGACTTCGATCCGGGTCACGTCGTCTACGTCTGGGTCGACGCGCTGTTCAACTACTGCACGGCCCTGGGCCTTTTGAACGATCGCTACGACGACTATGACAAATACTGGCCCGCCGACGTGCACATCGTCGGCAAGGAGATCGTGCGCTTCCACTCGATCATCTGGCCGGCCATGCTCATGAGCATGGAGCTGCCCCTGCCGAAGAAGGTCTACGGCCACGGCTGGCTCGTCATCGACGGCGGCAAGGTCTCCAAATCCAAGGCCAACAACACTGCCAACGTCATCGACCCCTATATCCTGGCCGACCAGTTCGGCGTGGACGCGCTGCGCTTCTTCCTGCTGCGCACCTTCCCCTTCGGCTCGGACGGCAACTTCACCAATGAGCTGCTGATCTCCACGATCAACACCGATCTGGCTAACGATCTCGGCAACCTCGTCTCCCGGACCACCGCCATGGCCGAAAAGTATTTCGGCGGGCAGCTCCCGGCGGAGCGTGAGGCGGCGGAGCTCGACACGGAGCTCGTCTCCCTCATCGGCTCCACGGCGGAAAGCTATGCCGCGCAGATGGACGCGCTGCAGCTGCACCTGGCCCTGGAAGAGGTCTTCAAGCTCATCCAGCGCGCCAACAAATACATCGACGAGACCCAGCCCTGGGTCCTCGCCCGCGACGAGGCGAAAAAGCCCCGCCTGGCGGCGGTGCTGTATAACCTCCTCGAGGCGCTGCGCGTGTCGCTGACGCTGCTGACGCCCTTCATGCCCGAAAGCTGCGAGAAGGCCTTCGCGCAGATCGGCGCGGACGAAGAGGCGAGAAGCTGGGAGTCCGCCTGCCGTTACGGCGTCCTGCCCGCCGAGGTCAGCGTCCGCAAGGGAGAGACGCTCTTCCCACGCCTCGACATGACCAAGGCGCTCGAGGAGCTGGCCGAGCGCGAGGCGAAGGCGCATGGCCCGCAGATCAAGGTCGAGCCCGTGCTGCCCGACGTCACGATCGACGATTTTGCCGCCTGCGACATGCGCGTGTGCAAGGTGCTCGCGTGCGAGGCCGTCAAGAAGAGCGAGAAGCTTCTGAAGTTCCAGCTCGACGACGGCAGCGGCACGCCGCGTCAGATCCTTTCCGGTATCCACAAGTTCTATGAGCCGGAGCAGCTCGTCGGCAAGACCGTGGTCGCCATTTTGAACCTGCCCAGCCGCAAGATGATGGGGCAGGAATCCAACGGCATGCTGCTCTCCGCCGTCCGCGAGGTCGACGGCAAGGAGGAGCTGCACCTGCTGATGCTGCCGGACGATGTGCCGGCGGGCAGCAGACTCTGCTGAAAGAGAAAACCGGAGGCCCAAAAGCCTCCGGTTTTTGGATATCGATCGGATTTTGGTTTTCAGTTTTCAGAAAGGGAAATGGCAGTTTACCGCTGAGCTTGAAAGGATGCCGTAGGGGCGGCTATCAGCCGCCCGCGGACACGGTACGGGCTTGGTGGGCGGCTGATAGCCGCCCCTACGACGTGGATGTCAATTTCCTCGTTCTATCCTCCGTTTCCTTTCCTTCCGAATTCCGAACTCCGCATTCCAAATTCCTCGCTAAACTCTAATTTATCGTTCTCCTAAAAACATAAATTTTTTTCAATCACTTGAAAACCGAAACCGGAAAGGAGGCTGCCTATGACAGAGGATATGTTTGCCCGCAGCAGGATGCTGCTGGGGGAGGCGGCCATGGAGAAGCTGCGGCGCTCGCACGTGGCCGTGTTCGGGCTCGGCGGCGTCGGGGGAGCCTGTGCCGAGGCGCTCTGCCGCGGCGGCGTCGGCGCGCTCACGCTCGTTGACCACGACACGGTGAGCGTCACGAACCTCAACCGTCAGCTCTTTGCCACGCGGGACACCCTGGGGCTCGACAAGTGCTCCGCCGCCGCCGCGCGGCTCGGCAGTATCGACCCAGACTGCGCCCTCACGCTGCGCAGGACCTTTTTCCTGCCGGACACGGCGGGGGATTTTGATTTTACACAGTACGACTATATCGTCGACGCGGTGGACACCGTGACGGCCAAGCTCCTGCTCATCGAGCGCGCGAAGGCGGCTGGAACGCCCATCATCTGCGCCATGGGCGCCGGAAACAAGCTCGACCCCACGGCCTTCCGCGTCTCCGATATCGCCGATACGACGGTCTGCCCGCTGGCGCGCGTGATGCGCAAAGAGCTCAAAAAGCGGGGGATCGAGGGCGTGAAGGCGGTCTGGTCCACGGAGATCCCCGTCGGGATCGCGCGCGAAGCGCCGGGCGAGACGCGGCAGAAGGACGTGCCGGGCTCGGTGTCCTTCGTGCCGGGCGTCATGGGCATGATCCTCGCGGGCGAGGTGATCAAGGACCTTATCGGCCGCTGAACGAGGCGCAAAAGCCTTGCCTGATCGTATAGCGCTTTATATAATCGCCTGAAAAGAAGCATCCCCATCATCGCCATGACGGCCAGGGCCTTCGACGAGGATGTCCAGCGCAGCATGCAGGCCGGGCTCAACGCGCATCTGTCAAAGCCCGTGGAGCCGGAGCTGCGCTGCGAACCCCTCCGGAGCCTGATCAAGTGACGGAATGTAAAAAAGCGCAGAGCTGAAAACCAGCTCTGCGCTTTTTTGCCGCTTCCGGTTTTTTTATTTCTTCAGCGTGCCGAGGAGGGCACCGTAGCTGCCGCCCCTGTCGTCTGCGGCGCCGCTGCGGGCGAAGGCCAGCAGCGTCACGAACAGCAACTCGAGGTTTTCCTCCCGCGTCCACACACGGAAGAAGCCCTGCCCCGGGATCGCGGCGGCCGCAGACCGCGCCTTCCGGCATTAACCCACAGGATCTTTCGCAAATGAAAGCGGTTTTTCTGTTTTACCGGGCGGCTCTGGCCCGGTACTCACTCGGCGTAAGGCCGACGTATTTTTTGAACACCCTTGAAAAGTGAGCGGGAGAAGAAAAAGCGAGATAGTCTCCGATGGCGGCGGCGCTGCGGTCGGTATAGCGGAGGAGGCGTTTGGCCTCCTCCGTTTTCTGCTGGAGGATAAAATCGTTGAGCTTGACCCCCGTCTCGCTGTGAAATCTCGCGGACAGATACGAACGACCCATGTACAGCGACTGGGCCAGCATCTCGGTGGAGATCGGCTCGGATAAATGGTGCTGCACGTAATTGGCCACCGCCGCGGCCAGCTTCCCCGGGTGCTCGCCCAGATGCAGCCGCTCCACGCGCTCGGTGAATTCCAGCACCATGTGATATTGCAGGTTGGTGATCTTCTCCGGTGTGTCCAGCCGCTCGCAGCTTTGAATATAGAAATCGCTGAGAGAAAAGGCGTCGTCCACGTCCAGTCCGCCCCGGATGGCCGCCCGGGAGCAGAGCGTCGCCGTGACGATAAAAATGTTTTTCATCTGCCGCAGGTGCTCCAGCGCCAGAATGCCGCCCCGGACGGCGGGCGCGCGCTCCATCCAGGTGTGCAGAGCAGCGCTGTCTCCCTTGCGCACAATACGCAGGATGGCCTGCTCCTGGCTGTAGCTGTTGTGCGGCGGGATGGGCGGCAGCATTTCGCCGCCCTTTTGAATGACCTGAGAGGCACGAATCGTCCGCAGCATATCCTGCTCGTCGGTGGTGATCGTCAGATCCCGCAGCTCCAGCTTTTCCCCGTTGACCATATAGTTGATGGAGCAGAGCATCAGCAGCAGACTTTCGACAGGCATATTCACGATGGCCTTGATGCTGCGGCCGAATTCCTCGGCGTCCTCTTTGTTCAGTCCCATGCGAAAGGCAAATTCCCGCAGCTCCTGATCAGAGGCGGGAAGCTGCCGGGTCGGGCCGACGATGAAACGGATCTCGCCGGAAGAGAGGACACCGTAATAGTAGAAATGCTCCGTCAGAAAGTAACCGACATGATCGGAGATCTGCCAAAGCTGCTCCCTGCACAGCAGCATGGGGTCCCGGTTCAGTGTGACCGGGGAGTGGAAGGAAAGCAGATCCTCCCCCTTATAAACGCGAACCGGGATCCCCGAAAGATTTGCGGTGATCCGACAAAGATAGTCATAGTCGATACGCATCGTGAGCCTCCTTCCATGTCCGAACAAATTATAAGATAATCCGAACAAATATGCAAGGACAAGAGAAAAAGGATTTGCTATACTGGTCTCAATAAAACGATAAGGGGTGCTGATATGAAAAAGCTGAGAGATAAACTGGGAAAACTGGCCCAGCGTATCATCGACAAGGCCATGGGCAACGACCTGATGCAGGAGGAAACCTTGGCAAAACCGACGGCATCACCTGCGCTGAGCTCCAGCGCAAGGCCAAAAACGTGCTGACGCTGGCCCTGCGGCTGGACAAGAGCTAAGAGAGAGGGAGAGAACATGGAAAAGCTGTTTGAGAGACTTCCCGCAAGCCGGATCCGCTCCGAAAGCGTGACCGGCAGAGAAAAATGGCTGGGCTATCTGCTCGGCCCTGCCGGCGCGCTGCTCCTAAACGCGGTGCTGGCCACCTATTTGAACGTCTACTATACGGACGTTCTGAACCTGACGCCCATGTGGGGCGGCATGTTCCTGACGATCTTCCCCATCGTCTCCAAGGTCATCGACGCTGTGACCAACGTGGTCATGGGCCAGATCATCGACCACACCAGGACGAAGGAGGGCAAGGCCCGCCCCTGGCTGCTCGTTTCGGCGCCGCTGATCACGATCACGGCGATCCTGCTCTTTACCGTGCCGGAAGCCAATCCGACGGTCAAGGCGATCTGGATCATGGTCTCCTACAACCTCTTCTATTCCTTCGCCTACACCATCTTCAACATGAGCCACAACCTGATGGTGCCGC
>CAMHMZ010000059.1 GCA_946186375.1 uncultured Clostridia bacterium | reverse complement strand
TTCTTGCTTTTCTTTCTTGACATAGCCGTGTATCCTGCGTCACATCTGAACGTTCTTTTGACGTTCGATGTATTCGCGCACATTTTCTTCACTGGTTGATCCGATGGTTTCCACAAAATAGCTGTTGTTCCACAGCTGGCCGCGCCAGAGCTTTTCCTTGATCTCAGGGAATTCATCAAACAATTTGCGGCCGGTGATCCCTTTGAGGTACTTTACGATCTGCGTGATCGACAGCATCGGAGGAGCCGAAACGAAGCAATGTACGTGGTCCATTTCTCCAACTTTGATTTCAGCGAGTTCGAAACCTTTGTCTGCGGCGATCTCGTTTGCGATACGGTACAAACGCTCGCTAATATTAGAGTCCAGGACCTTCCTGCGGTATTTCACGCACCATACGATATGGTAGTTGATGTTGTAGACGTTTGTGCGTCCATGAGTATAAATTTTCATATACAGGTATTACTTGCGAGCGCACGATTTGTCAGCCTAAAAGCAAAGAAAAATATATAACAGATAGTGGGAAAAATGATTGGCAAGATGCGCTTTCATCTCGGATATTGAATAGCCGAGAATTCCCGCTCGAATTCTTAAAAACACTTGTTTTGCTGCCTGAATGCATTACAGAACCCCCTCCTTTCTGAGTATGGCATGAATATCTTTGATTGCCCCATATGAAAGCTTTTTGACGTTGCCGCCGTATGAGGAAAAGAACTTTCTGATCTCTTCGTACTTCTCTTCCTTGTCGTTGTCTTCGGCGGCTTCCTCTTTTGACCGGTAAATGATGTATCCGTAGTTTCCTTCGTTGATGCATTCGCCATCTTCGATCCGGATCTTCTCGACATAGCGAGAAAGTGAGCCATCATCAAACACGCGCGAGACGTAGAAATACTCTCGGCCAACTTTTGTGACTTTGCCTTCCAGGAGCTCCGTAAGTCCTCGCCGCGCGGCGTTTCCTGTCGGCTTCATCCACACGATATCACCAGCGGCAATGCCTTTAAACTTCTTTTCTTTAGCCGTTTCCATTTTTTTCTCCTATCTGCTGATCTGAATATGTCGTGTATACTGCTTGCACTTCCAGCAATACATGGTCTTGATGTGCCCAACCGGTGTCATCTTATCTGCACGCTTTGTCGCGGAGTTTACCGTCCTGCACTTTGTACAGCGCAGGAATCTTCTGTAGTAGCCATGCATTTTCTTAGCTCCACGCCAGAGGCGCTATGCTGTTTCCTACCAGCCGAGCTTCATCACCAACGAGCTCGTAGATCTTCTGATAACAGCAAGTGAACCGTCCGGCAATTTCATCGAAATGGTGATGCCCGAAAAACCAGCGTTTGAACTCTACACTCCTGATCATGGCGTCAAACATCTCATTCACAGAATATCCACTCGGCGTATATCCAGCGTTGATTTTACGCGTCATATGCGTCACAACACTCTGCGGGCCTTCATGCGTTATAATGAAATCCACTTTGTCGCTATAGGCTTCCAGATTGTTGAAGCCTGCCGCCATTTCAGCATAGCTTGGGATCTCTTCGGGCCACCAGGATATGTATGCCTGGCGATATGCCTTGTCGATACTCTCAGCGCCGCCCATCGTGTAAAAAGTTTTTCCGTCAATTGTGTAGATCTGTCCGCGCATCAGATGAATGATATTGTCTGCAATTCGATGAATGGAGCCTCCATTCCACTCCTCTACCTGGTACTGATCGAGCTTCTCGAAGTTCTCGTGATTGCCGTCGACAAAGCAAACCGTGAACGGCTTGCCTTTCCACCAGTTCTGAACGTAACGGTCATGGCCGGCACCATCCCACACGGCCCCGAAATCACCGCAAACGATCACGATGTCGTCGCGCGTCAGATCTTTCTGCTCTGGAAATCTTCTCGTTGTCAGCTTCCCTATGTCAATATCGCCATGCGTGTCACCTGTAATAAAAATCCTCGCCATCTTGCCACCTCCTGATGTCTTTATGTTACCATTTTACTATACTGCAACTTTTCTGTCAAACCAAAAAGCCCGCATTTGAACGCTAAAACAAAAGGACACGGCCGAAAAATGCCATGCCCTTTGCTCTTTTTACTGTTTTTACATCGAAAGTCGTTTGGCGACCTTTTTGAGCCCGCTCTTGGAGAACACAACAGACACTCCGAAACTCTGTACGGACGACACAGGCAGTGCCGTTTCAGGCGCCGGCTTGCTCATCCAGTCGGGATATTCTGAGGCATGATTGAAGTAGTAATGCTTCCAGTCGTTCTCGGTCCAGAGACGGTTATTACGCTCTGCCTCAATGCGTTCGAACACCGTGCCAACACGGGTGCAGGCATCTGTGCAATCCAGGATGGAGTTACCGAGGCCGAAATGGCCATCGGCCTTATATCCACGCAGGATGTCCGGGATGTTCTCTGCACCGAATACGCTGGCCATCTCTTCATAAGACCGAAACTCAATGTGGAACCTTACCGTTGCCTTACTAATACCATCCTCGGCGCATGTCAGACGCATACCGTTTGAAAACCGCATTGCTTTGGTGTTGAACGGCGTATCGGAACGCATGTGGTTTTCAAAGCCGGCCGGCGTGTAGTTCACGGACGCCCACATACCATCGATGCAGGATCTTGCCCACGGCGTGTACCACCGCTCTCCGTCAAACTTCTTTTCGCCAAGCTCAACGGCCTCTTTGTCCTTCAGATATGCGTCCCAAAGCTTCACGCACAGCGCGAAGATCTCGTCCTTGTGATCTCCAACGACCTTCTTCCACCACGTATTCACGGCAGGCCGTCCTCCGAAGGCTTGATAGGCGGCGAACATATTATCTCGGATATACTCCGCCAACTGCTCACGCGCGTTCTGGTAAGCCAGAAGATCAAGACGATTCTGCGTACCGATGAATTCAAATGTAGGGACCACTTCGGTCTGATTTGATCCGGGAAGAAAAAGCTCTTGCGATGTCGGCACAAGCAGTTTCGATGTATCCAGCTTAAACCCTGCGCCGTACATTTTCACAAAAATATTCTCTTCCACAGGGAACGTTCCTACTTCATCATATCGCTTTCCCAATTCGGCCTGGCAAGCAGCTGTGTGATCATACAGCGCCGACATGGAGCCGTCCAGCACGTTTTCGCTTGTGAACGGGCTACGATACTCCCGGTTGATCGCCACGATCTGGCTGCCTTCCGGGATGACTATGGCCGTTTCTCTCTTTGCTTGGAGCTTCTCCAAGTTCCGCGGAAGCAGCGCGTCCACGAAGCTGATCTGTCTGTCTGAAAGATTCATGCCCGAATATTTGTTGGCCAGCATCACAATGCTCAGCACAAGCGGAATATAGGCATCCGGCCCCAAGTTGAACAGCTTCAAATTGGAGTCGTCAATGCGATAGTTCAGCGCATAGCCGTGATTGTCGTAGTTGCTCGGATCCTGCATCAGCTGATACGGGAAGAGGTTGTATTTCTTCTTCTCAGCCCACCGGCTGCGCATGACAGAGTGCTGTCCGGGATATCTCTCTTCCACACGCTCGGTGATCTCCAGTAAATTGCCATTTCCCTTCAGAAAGAAGCTGAAATAGCCGTCCGCGGTATCTCTGTTGCGGATATAGACCAGATAGATGCTGTCCGGCCACTGCTCCAGCGTCAGAATGCACTCCGTGATCGTCGGGAACACGTGGATCTCGGTGGACATAGATTGAATCTTCCCGAAAGGCCTTCCACGCTTGTAGAGAACCTCGTGGCACTCACGAAGCTCCTCGGTCACAGACGTTACCGCCTCAGCGAGCACTTCCCTTTCTTTTCCCTTGTCCCGCTCGCCGATCTGCTTCACCGGAACGATCTTTTCGATCAGTGCATTCATACCGCCGAGAATATCATCCTCAATAGCGGTCACATCGTCCGACTGGAAGATCTGCCACATTTCCAAGTGCTCCTGGAGACAGGTCGGATCCTTCAGATACGAAATCAGACGCACAGACGACTGCTCGCAGATCTGCCGGTACATCTCTTTGAGATAGAGCACGGCCATCTTGCCGGTGCTGTCAAAAGCGCTGATGGCCTTTGCTTTCTCGGACGCCCTGTGCATCTCATAGTTGGACGAGAGCAGATTGAAACGCGTCTGCTCCGGGTCATACTCGGAGTATTCTGCCCATTTATTCAGAATTTCTGGTACTGTCATTCTGTCCTCTCCTCTCCGAACGCAATTAGATGTGCCAATAAGAGCCCAACACTTGTGTGCTTGCGCGGTTCCTGCAGCCAGCGAAGCATCTCGTCGAACATGTCTTCACGAAATTCGCCGCCCCAGCCTTCATTTCCCGCTCGCTCTTCCATCCGCTCCAACTTTATGGCAAGCTTCTGTGTACCCGTCATCTGCTCAATCCTCGTATGAATCAATCTCATGCTCAAACATGGCGTTGTCGATCTCCTCTTTGGCGAACGGCGGAAAATGCAGTTTCTGCCCGCACTTTTCGCAATAGGCAGTGCTTTCATCGTATCCCCTGGTGATGGAGTGCATACAAACCGGGCATTGACATGAAAGGAGATACGCATCATTCTGAATGGTATCGACAGGATCATCCGTTTTGCTTGATATATCGCTTGGATCACGCTGTCTCATAGCACTCTCGATGATGGCCACAGCGACTGCAGCGACCTGCGCAGCCTCGGCAATGATCTTGTCCTGACCACCGCGTTCTGGATGTGTGCCACGCTTGAAGTAGGTCTCGTTGACAGCTTCGCAGAGCTCGCCGAACTCTTCGCCGAGAATAGACATCCACTCATACGGGTGGTTGTCGCTGTCAGCGCCCCACTTCTTGATCTGCCGCATGCGCTCTGCTTTTACTGCGTCGATAGCGGCCTCAAAACGAGGCGGAAGTAGAACCGGCCATTCATTTTCTGGAGCTGCTCTGGTCCCCCACGTGTTGAACGGGGTCGCCTTTTCTCCGCATCCGGGGCATTCTTTCGGCAGGCACTCTTTTGTCCAATCGACTACAATGTCCTTGCCACATTTCGAGCACTTATACGGGATGATATCTGCCTCTAAACTACCGTAACGAATCCACTCCATTGTTTTGCTCCTTTTACAGTTATTTGCGTTGATATGCGTTTTTTGCGATTTGGAAAGCCTACAGTTACACTATGGGTTTTCCAAAGTGCAAAAATTGCACTTTACCTTACTTCCTGCAGGGGCGGAAATCCCGCCCCTGCGTATTTTGTATGTTCGCTTATGCGCTGGCCTTACTCGGCGTTCAAAACGTCGTCCTGCACGGCCTCTGTCTCTTCAACGGGCTTGTCAGCATCGGTGGAGATGTTGACGTTCACGGCACTCTGGCCGGCCAGCATCTTCCCGCCGAGAGCACCGGCGAGGAGAGCCTTCAGATCGATACCGAGGCCCTGGGTCATACCCTCAGTGATCTGGCTCGTACCGTTGACGATATCGCCGATGAGCTTAGCGCTGTTGCCTTCACCATACATGGTGATGCGGTCAACCTTGCCAAGAGGCTCGGCCACGTTCTTCGCGATTTCCGGCAGGGCGCCGACGATCATCTCGATGATGGCGGCTTCGCCGTACTTCTTCATGGCTTCAGCTTTCTTGTCGATACCTTCTGCCTCGGCAAGCGCCTTAGCGCGGATTGCTTCAGCTTCCGCTTCACCTACAGCACGGATACCGGCAGCTTCCTGCTCCTTGGCATACTTGGCGGCTTCCGCAGCCTTCATCTGAGCCTGGGCCGCCTGCTCCTGCTCATAACGCTCGGCGTCTGCTTTACGCTGGCGAGCGACCAGCTCTGCCTCGGCGACCTTCTCGGCCTGATACTTATCGGCATCTGCCTGCTTGCGAACGAGAGCATCCAGCTCGTATTCCTTCAGCTCGATCTGCTTCTGCTTCAGCTCAGCTTCACGCTGGGCGCGGGCGATGTTGGCGTCGGTCTCTGCGACTTCCTTCAACTTGCGCTGATTCTCAGCCTCGATACCCTTGGCGGCTTCAGCCTGTGCTCGCTCCTGGTCGGCTTCCTTCTGTAGACGCGCCTGCTTGATAGCCAGATCGTTGTTGCGCTTGGCGATCTCTTCCTGAGCCTGCACACGGGCATCGTTGGCCTGCTTTTCGTTCTCGGACTCGGCAATAGCGATCTCACGCTGAGCATTGGACTTCGCGATGGCAGCGCCCTTGCGGATCTGTTCCACGTTATCAATACCGAGGTTGGTAATCACGTCGTTATCGTCAGTGAAGTTCTGCACGTTGAAGGTGATCAGCTCCAGACCGTATGCCTTCAGGTCAGGAACAGCGTTTGCCTGCACCTTCTCACTGAACAGCTTACGATCACCGACCATCTCGGTCAGCTTCATCTGACCGACGATCTCACGGATGTTACCTTCCAGAAGGTCGTTGATTTTTCCTGCGATCTGATCACGGCTCACGTTAAGGAAGTTCTGCGCTGCAAGAGCGATCATTTCGGGTTCACGACCGACACGGACAGAAACCGTGGAGTCGACGCGGACGTTGATGTATTCGGCCGTAGGAACGGCAGAACCTGTTTTGACGTCGATCTGGATAGCGCCGAGAGACAGTTTGTCCAGACGCTCCAGGAACGGGATCTTGATGCCTGCCTTGCCGATGAGGATGCGGGGCTTCTTATGCATACCGGAGATGATGTAGGCCATGTCAGGCGGGGCCTTCACATATCCTCTTGCAAGGATGGCGATGAGCACTACTGCGATGATGATACCGGGAATGAGATGCATGATGTTGGGCATTTTTATAATCCTCCTAAATAAATTATTTTCGCGTTTTGTCTTTTGCAGCGCCGCTGCCGTATTTTCTGGCAGCGTATTGTTTACATTTCGGGGAGCACCACGGAATCCCCGGCCAGCCTATACAGATTTCTTTCGACGAGCTCGATAATTACAACATCGTAGTCGTCGGCACCACGTTTTTCCAAATCATAGTTTTCGTCTCGAACAAAACATGCAGAGCCAAAACTGTCAGCGATGTAGTGGTGCATATCCGCACCAAACGAGTCTCGCCAGCACAGAACGCTTCCTTCTTCGGAATCGTTGTGGGTTTTGATCGTGATTGCCATTCCTTCTTTGGTAGGCGTATCTTCCACAAAGCCAAATTCGCCTGACAGGGTTTCTCTTGCTTCAGTCATCGTCCCGCTCGGGTACAGCATCTCGTAAAGATCTCCTTTATGAGGAGCGGTTCCCACATACGTGCCGTTGTAGTAGTCCGAGTTTTTACCGACAGCCTTCAGAATCGCGTCGGCTCCGAGTGCCGCGCCCTTCGGTGTCCAATGCGAATCGGTCCTGTAGTACAACACCGGCTCGTTTGCAAAGGCATCGAAGAGATCCACGTAATGCACGCCTTTCTCCTCCAGAATCTTTTTAAGCTTTGCTGCAGTGCTGTTCTCGTGGTTGCTCGGAATAATGCTGTTCATGTACTGCGGATACAGGCTATTCTTGTTCGGAGCGATGGTGAACACGAATGTATGTCCTTTGGACTCTACGCAGTTCTGGATCTTGAGCAGGTTCTCTGCAATTTCCAGAATCGTTTCATCGCTTAAAGACAGGCCTGCATAATCTGTAACTGTGTCTGTGTAGAAGAGCCAGCCGTCTTTTCCGCTCGTTACCTGGTCATCTACGGACGTCTGGAAGGCTTTTTCGCCAACGCTTGCCCACGCAGTAGCCAGTTCTTTGCGGCGAGCAAAATGATCTCCGATATAGCTCGACGTGTCTTTCAGAACGTTAATATTGAACTTTCCGTCCTCCGTCACGATGGACGGCGCCTGCGAAAGGACTTCATTGGCTGACGGTGTCACTTCCTTGCCGGAGAGCATACCAAAGCTCGGGGCAATCAGCATGACGATTACCAGAATGATGTAAATGCTCTGTCTGATTTTCTTCTCCATTTTTTCTCCTTTACTTATTAGAATTGGAAATAGATGAACGGGTGGAAGCCTCCACGGGCCACATTCATCATGATGATCACAAGAAGCACCAGTGACGCGATGTTGAGAATCGACTGAAGCCCGCTCGAATTATCGAGACGTGCGTCCCGGATCTTCTTACTCATTGCAGGAACAAAGTTCCCAGCCAGAATGACCGCCACGCAGAAGAACATGATGAACATCGGCGTGAGCGTCTGTGCGAGGAGTACGGTGCCGATTTCCGTTGCCGGCGCAGTGAACATCATCTTGAACGCGGTGACGGCGTCGGCCAGAGAATCAGCACGGAAAATCGCAAACAGAAGCGTCGCGGACACAAATGCGTACACTCTGCCAACCACGCGGCCGACTTTGCTCTTTTCAAGCTTCTTCGCCGGAATGACACCGAGATCTTCAAGACTCGTCAGAAGCCCGTGACCAAGACCCCAAACAACGAAGGTCCAGTTCGCACCATGCCAGATGCCGGTGCAGAAAAAGACGATGAGCTTGTTCAGCGCTGTGCGCAGCTTCCCCTTCCTGTTTCCACCGAGCGGGATGTACAGATATTCTTTAAACCAGGAGGACAGCGAAATGTGCCACTTCCGCCAGAAGTCTTTCATGGACGTCGCGCCATACGGATGCTTGAAGTTCTCCAGGAAATCGAAGCCAAACATCTTGCCAAGGCCGATGGCCATGTCGCTGTAGCCGCTGAAATCGAAGTAGATCTGGAATGCATAACAGATGGCGCCGAGCCACGCAATACGGAAGTCGCCGGCGCCGTATGCGCCGTGGACCATGTCGACGAACACAATGTCGGCCACTTTTGCCATCGTGTCGGCGATCAGAGCTTTCTTTGCAAGACCGAAGATGAACCGGCGCGCGCCTGCAGCTGTTTTATCGGTCGTGATGACCCTGTGATCGATCTGCTCGGCGATGTCATGGTATTTCACGATCGGTCCTGCAATGAGCTGCGGGAAGAACGAAATGAACAGCAGAACTTTCAGGAAGTTCTTTGTTCCGGTCCTCGGATCTCTGTAAGTGTCGATCACATAGGACATTCCCTGGAACGTGAAGAACGAAATACCGATCGGCAGCACGATATTCGGAATCTTGATGCTCGCAGCGGCGATATCGTTGATGTTCGTCAGAATGAATCCCGTGTATTTGAAGAACGCCAGCAGCCCGAGATTGAGGACTACAGACACAACCAGCACAGCTTTTCTATACCCGTTCTCGCGCATTAGCAGGACGCCCGATACGTAATTGATCAGAACAGATGTGAGGAACAGCGGCACATATTCAAGCTGACCAAATGCATAGAAGATCAGACTTGCAGCAGCCAGCATGACGTTTTGAATTTTGATGTTCTTAGTCATCCGACTAACGATGAAAGTCACCGGTAAAAAGCAGAACAGAAAAATCGGTGAGCAAAAGTACATTTTTTCTTCTTCCTTCTTCTTGTAATTTCTGCTACCATTATACTAAATCATGTCATGTTTGGCAAGTATAAAAAGGCGCAAAAACACAGCAGACGGCATTAACACCGCCTACTGTATTGCTTATTTCTTGTTCTTTTCGATGAATAGGCCGGAATAGTTTCGCGTCTGAAGCTTCAGCTCCAGAACCTGAACTACTTCCAACGCGACACCAACTGCGATCATCACGGTCGTACCACCAAGACTGAGTCCCGTGTACTGCACGGCCGGAACGAAAGCGGAGATTAGCATAGGCACCACAGCCACAATGCCGAGGTAGAGCGCGCCGATAAGCGTAATCTTATTGAGCACTGACAGCAGCAAATCTGACGTGGGCTTTCCAGGGCGGAAACCTGGAATCATGCCGCCGTTGTTCTTGATAGTCTTCGATACCTCTACGCAGTCAAAGGTGATACTTGAGTAGTAGAACGCGAAGGCTACGATGAGCGCTGCGTAAATGATGGCAAACCACCATGTGTTCGTCTGAGCCCATGCGGAATCACCTTTTCCGATGAAGGCTGCGATCGTGGCGGGCACCGTTGCAATCGTCTGCGCGAAAATGATAGGCATAACGCCGCCCATATTCACCCGCATAGGCAGGTGCGTCGTCTGGCCGGCATATGATTTCTTACCGACTACTCGGGCCGCATAATGTACGGGGATACGACGCTCGGCGCCGTTCACGAATACGATCAAAGCAACAATGACGCCGACGCCGAGGTAAGTGAGAACAGCCAGCCACCAAGGAAGTACGCCCGCTCTGACATTGCCGATCGTAGTGATAATACTGGTCGGAAGTCTTGATACGATACCTGCAAACAGCAGAATGGAGATACCGTTACCTACGCCCTTCTTGTCGATCCATTTGCCGAGCATCATAACGCCGACGGAGCCGAGCGCAAAGGACAGCACGATGATCACCGCTTTCCACCAAACGCCGGCAGTGTTTGAAGCCAGGAGGCCGTTGTGCGCCGCTAAAACGTAATATCCGTATGCCTGCATCAAACCGATGACTACAGCCGCGATCATGGTGGCATGTTCAATCTTCTTTGTGCCGTTTTCTCTATCTTCCTTTGCGAGCCTTTCCAGGGCCGGAATCGCAACGCAAAGAAGCTGAATAATGATGGATGCGTTGATATACGGCTGCACACCAAGTGCAAACAGGGTTGCGTTCGCGAATGCACCGCCGGACATTGTGTTGATCAAGCCTATTGCTGTGCCTTCAAACATCTTGAAGTATTGCAGCATAGCATCAGTGTTGATGAACGGAACGGGGATGGCCGCACCCAGCCTGAAAATGAGGACCACAAGGAGTGTGAACAGGATCCCATGACGCAGCTCCCTGTTCTTCCAGGAAGCGGATAATGTCTTGAACATCTCAGTAGCCCTCCCTTAGAAAAATCTTAGTACGAACTGCACCAGCGCCGAAGCGCCGCTGTCAAATCCAAACATGATTGCGGCGACGATGAAAATCACCGCAAGAGATGTGCCGGTGTTCGCGGCCAGTACTTTCTTGGTTGGCCATACGATCCGAACGACTTCCGCTTTCAGCGCGGAGATAAACTTCTTTACTTTTTCCAAAACGATAAATCTCCCTTTCTGCTGCAGAGCAGCCATGATTGTTTCGTGCTGTTTGATTTTACTTTTTTCTACTCTGTTTGTCAACTCGCTTTTGCCATCTTCCTTCTCAAAAAATGGAACATTTTATTTGTGGCTTCACATGCATGGCTTCTGCACGTGCGTGTTTGTTGACATAGTTCCCATTCAAAATAAAACATGTGTGTAAATAGCACTATTTTTATAGAAGGAGGAAAAACCGCATGACTAAACGTGAAAAGAAGTCGTTTGCGTTTAAGGTGATCGCATTCGCTTTTCAGCAAATACTTTTGACGGCATTGGTTCTCTGCGTTTTTGCAATGTTTCATCACGTTATCCTGCGCTTACAGCAGCGCGAGACTGGCGCCATTGGTCAGACGAGCGTTCGACAGGCTGTCAGCGTCTCTCATGAAAGTGAGCGCACCATACCCATCAAACCCGCCGCCAGCACTATGGGAGCGGATCTGACTGCAGAGGAGAACACCACCGATGATTCTGCTGACTTCTCTCAGCGATTCAATGATAAATTCTCCGAAGAGATCATTTCCGACGAAAACGGTTATCGAAGCCCCAATGTGAGCATCAGCCTGACGGCATATGAACACACTGATAAGTATCCGGATCTCTCTTACTACGTTGCAGACGTCTATATCAAAGATATCAGAAGCCTTTCTGTTGTCAGCCCGTCCCACGGCACGTACGCGCCCGGCATAAAAATCTTTACTGAGAACAATGCGATTATTGCTATGAACGGAGACAGCTTTATTCCCACCCACGAAGGCCTTTGCGTCCGCGACGGCAATGTTGTGAAAAGCGACTGGTCTCGCTGGGATATCTGCGTTCTCGGTTCCGATGGGACCATGCATGTATATGGGCCGTCTGAATACACCCCCGAAGAGATCCTCAGCGGCGATCCGTATCAGGTTTGGACATTCGGGCCTTCCCTTCTCGATAAGGAAGGAGGTCCGCTTGATACGTTCAATACCAGCAAAGCGCTTCTCGGCGTGCATCCGAGAACGGCAATCGGGTATTATGAGCCGGGGCACTACTGTTTCGTTGTTGTTGATGGGCGTCAGAAAGGCCATTCTGTCGGCGCCAGCATGTCCACCCTCGCCGAGATAATGAGCGGTCTGGGCTGCAGCGTCGCTTACAATCTCGACGGTGGCGCGTCCAGCATGATGGTGTACAACGGCGAGAACGTCAACACACCGTCTGCGTATCGGGAGATCAGTGATATGATCATCATTACAGAACCGGAGGTACACCAGCCATGAAAAAGCTGAAGATTTTCGTCGGTATGCTTGCAAACGCCATGCTTATCGGCATGATGCTGCTGGTCTACCTTGACGAGCGAAATCCTTTTATGCAGTTTCTGACAAGCTTTCCGAGCAAGATCTACATGATGATCATGTGTATCGTCGCTCTGATCGTGTCTGTCATGTTTCTGCTCAACCTTTCCACAGACGACAAAAACAACTAAAAAGCAGAGGGTAAAAACCCTCTGCTTTTTTTCGTTTTGTTTTACCGGATTTCGATTTGCTTTCTTTCCGGCTCCACAGGCTTGGCTTTTGGCAAAGAAACTTTCAACACGCCGTCTTCGAACTCGGCAGTGATTTCATCTTCCTTTACTGCATCGCCCAGCACAAAATGTCTTTCCATTGAACCGGAATGACGCTCTCTGTGCACGACGTTGCCCGCCTTGTCTTTGTCCTCAGACTCTTCGGATCTTTCAGCCTTCACAACCAGAACCCCGTTTTCCATCTCCAGGTGAATCTGCTCCTTCGTGAAACCAGGCAGATCGATCTTCATCTCATAGGCGTCGTCCTTCTCGATCAAGTCGGTTTTCATTCGGATGCGTTCCAGTTGCAAGCCCGGAAGACTGAATTCTCTCCCAAACATTTCGAGCGGCTCCCTGAACATATCCACCAAAAAGCCATCTCTGTTAACATTCTGCAGCATCTCAAATGCCTCCTTTATAGTATTTGTATTTGAGCAAAGTGCGAGCTGAATGCTCACCCTAAGCTCAATCCATGTTTTACCCTCAATTTTAGCACTGTCAACATTAGAGTGCTAAAAATTGATTAAAAAAACTGGACGCCATTAGCGCCCAGTTCTCATATCACTTGCTCATTATACGGCGAAGCGTCTTTTTCTTCACTTGAAAACACCAACTTGGCATATCTGGCGTTTTCACATTCTGCATTCAGCAGCATTTTTACGTTCACACCTGAGAACGGCAATTCCTCAAATTCGCAGCCGGCGTGATGGTACTCCCCTTTGCCTACACCACAATGCGGACAACGTTCTTGCTTGGTCGTACCACACTCAGAGCCAAAACGAATTCGCTCTCTGTATTCGTCCTGATAGTGGATCGCGTTCCATGAACAGCCTTCCGCTGATCCGAACCGTCTCGCACAGCAGCAGCATATCTTTTCTGCTCTCATCCTCAACCACCACCCAAATACAATATACAGTGAATCGGATGGTAACTCAACAACAAAATATGTACAAAAGCGGAAACAAAATGGAAAAAGCGTTTTGATAAAACATATTTTGTATTTTTTGAGAGCAGCACTTTATATTCCCCGCTTCCGCGGCGGGCGGCCAAAAAACTTGTTATCTTCGCAGAAAAAATGAAGTGGTTGCGGAGCTGGAATTTGAGTGATAAAATGAGTGATAATGAAAAATGGTAGCCGGAAACGCCTGTCCTTTCACGGTTTTTAGAATGGCCAGTTTACTCCTAAGCGGTAGGTCGGAGGTTCGAATCCCCTCGCGGGTGCCATCCGCCGCAGATATCATTCTGCGGCGGTTTTCTTGCGCCCTTCCGGAGGGCCGAACTGCTTCCGCGCTATTTTATTCAGTATATGTTATCACGGCGGGGCCTTCAATTGGTATATAAATTGTAAACAGGCTTCATGCTTTCACCGCCTGCACAATAGCAGGAAAAGCTTGGGAACAGACGGCTTTCGAGCTTTTTCCACTCTGTCATGTCTCGGAAACACACCACTAAATTTTGTGGTCAAACCGGTTACAAGGCAGTTAAATTTTCAATATCTTGTGTTTTCCCTCTTGACAAGCCCACTATATGGCCGTATATTAGTCACGCACATCAAAAAAGAAGAGAGGTGCCGCCATGCACATCGGCGGGCTTCAAAAGCTCACGCTGCTGGATTATCCCGGGCACATCGCCTGCACGGTCTTCACTTCCGGCTGCAACTTCCGCTGCCCCTTCTGCCACAATGCCTCGCTCGTCCTGCCGGAGCAGTTCGGCCCGGCGATGGATCCGGAGGAATTCTTTGCTTTCCTCGGCAAGCGAAAAGGGATCCTGGACGGCGTCGCCGTCACCGGAGGAGAACCGCTGCTGCACAAGGACATGCCTGCCTTTCTTGAAAGGATCAAGGCGCTCGGCTTCGGCGTCAAGCTCGACACAAACGGCAGCTTCCCGGACATGCTGGAGTCGCTGATCCGCGAAGGGCTCGTTGACCGCGTGGCCATGGACATCAAAAACAGCCCCGCGCTCTACGGTGAGACGGCAGGTCTTCCCGGCATGGACCTCAGCGCGATCGACCGCTCCCGCGCCCTGCTGCTGGAGGGCCGCGTGGAATACGAATTCCGCACCACGGTCGTGGCTCCCCTGCACACGGAAGAGAGCCTCAAAGAGGCTGCCGAGTGGATCCGCGGCGCAAAAGAATACTACTTACAACAGTATAAAAACCCCGGCAGCGTGCTGCACGACGAGGGGCTGCGCCCCTACGGCGAGACGCAGATGCGCGCGCTGGCTGACGCGGTCAGGCCCATCGTGCCGAACGTTCAGCTGCGGGGCATATAAATAGAAATCATTTACCTGGCAAACACAAGGGAGGATAAAGAGATGTATCAGGTAACCAAGCGCGACGGCAAGGTCGTAGACTTCAATATCACCAAGATCGCCGACGCCATCAAAAAGGCTTTTGACGCCACAAAGACGGAATATAACGACAGCGTGATCGATTTCCTGGCGCTCAAGGTCTCGGCCGATTTCCTGCCGAAGATCAAGGACGGGAAGGTCGCCGTTGAGGATATCCAGGACAGCGTGGAGGCCGTTCTCTCCCGCGGCGGCTACGAGCAGGTCGCCAAGGCCTATATCCTGTACCGCAAGCAGCGCGAGAAAATGCGCAACATGAAGTCCACCTATCTGGACTATAAGGAGACCGTCAACAAGTACCTCGACGTGGCCGACTGGCGCGTGAAGGAGAACTCCACCGTCACCTATTCCGTCGGCGGTCTGATCCTCTCCAACTCCGGCGCCATCACCGCCAACTACTGGCTGAGCGAGGTGTATGACGAGGAGATCGCCAACGCCCACCGCAACTGCGAGATCCACCTGCACGACCTGTCCATGCTCACCGGCTACTGCGCCGGCTGGAGCCTCAAGCAGCTCATCCAGCAGGGTCTGGGCATCCCCGGCAAGATCAACTCCTCCCCTGCCAGCCATCTCTCCACGCTCTGCAACCAGATGGTCAACTTCCTCGGCATTATGCAGAACGAATGGGCTGGCGCGCAGGCCTTCTCCTCCTTCGATACCTATCTGGCTCCCTTTGTCAAGGTCGACAATCTCAGCTACAAGGAAGTCAAGCAGTGCATCCAGTCCTTCGTCTTCGGCGTGAACACCCCGTCCCGCTGGGGCACGCAGGCGCCCTTTTCCAACATCACCCTCGACTGGACCGTGCCGGCCGACCTCAAGGATCTGCCCGCGATCGTCGGCGGCAAGGAGATGGACTTCACCTACGGCGACTGCAAGAAAGAGATGGACATGGTCAACAAGGCCTTCATCGACATCATGATCGAGGGCGACGCCAACGGCCGCGGCTTCCAGTACCCCATCCCCACCTACTCCATCACCCG
>CAMHMZ010000058.1 GCA_946186375.1 uncultured Clostridia bacterium | reverse complement strand
GCGACGCCAACGGCCGCGGCTTCCAGTACCCCATCCCCACCTACTCCATCACCCGTGACTTCGACTGGTCTCCCACCGAGAACAACAAGATGCTCTTTGAGATGACCGCCAAGTACGGCACGCCCTACTTCTCCAACTACATTAACTCCGACATGGAGCCCAGCGACGTGCGCAGCATGTGCTGCCGTCTGCGTCTCGACCTGCGCGAGCTGCGCAAAAAGTCCGGCGGCTTCTTCGGCTCCGGCGAGAGCACCGGCTCCATCGGCGTCGTCACGCTGAACATGCCGCGTCTGGCCTATCTCGCCGCCGATGAGAAGGACTTCTACGCGCGTCTCGACAAGCTGATGGATCTCTCCGCGCGCTCCCTCAAGATCAAGCGCGACGTTATCACGAAGCTTCTCAACGAGGGCCTCTACCCCTACACCAAGCACTATCTCGGCACCTTTGAGAACCACTTCTCCACCATCGGTCTGGTCGGTATGAACGAGGCCGGTCTCAACGCCAAGTGGATCCGCGCCGATATGACCGATCCCAAGTGCCAGACCTTCGCCAAGCAGGTGCTCGACCATATGCGCGAGCGTCTGAGCGATTACCAGGAGATGTACGGCGACCTCTACAACCTTGAGGCGACTCCGGCCGAGTCCACCTCCTACCGTCTCGCCAAGCACGACGTCGAGGCCTTCCCCGACATCATCACCGCCTCCGAGGCGGGCGGCACCCCCTACTACACCAACAGTTCCCACCTCCCTGTCGGCTACACGGAGGACATCTTCGCCGCTCTGGATATTCAGGACGACCTGCAGACCCGTTACACCTCCGGTACGGTGTTCCACGCTTTCCTCGGCGAGAAGCTGCCCGACTGGCAGGCCGCCGCGCATCTCGTGCGCACCATCGCCGAAAATTACAAGCTCCCTTACTACACCGTGTCCCCCACCTACTCGGTGTGCAAGGATCACGGCTACCTCAACGGCGAGCAGTTTACCTGCCCGCACTGCGGCAAGAACGCCGAGGTATACAGCCGTATCACCGGCTACTACCGTCCGGTTCAGAACTGGAACGCCGGCAAGACGCAGGAATACAAGGAGCGCCGCGAGTACGTTGTGGAAAACTCCAGGCTGACGCACAAGGGCCCGCGCGAGGAGGCTCCGATGGTCGCCGCTCCGGCCGCGACCCCTGTCGAGACCGCCGTCGGCCCGAAGGCGATTCTCTTTGCCACGCCCACCTGCCCTAACTGCCGTATCGCCTGCCAGTATATGGACAAGGCTGGCTTTGCCTATGACAAGCTGATGGCCGACGAGCACGCAGAGCTGGCCAAGCAGTTTGGCGTCAAGCAGGCTCCCACGCTCATCGTCAATGAGGGCGGCGAGGTCCGCAAGATCGCCGGTGCCGGCGCTATCAAGCAGTATGTGAGCCAGATCGCTCAGTAAATCAGAACAATGACAACGGGCCGCCGCAGCGCTGCGGCGGCCCGCTTCTCATGGGAGGAAGAGAAATGTACGACGTCATCATTATCGGCGGCGGCCCCGCGGGGCTTACAGCCGCCACCTATCTCCGCCGCGCGGAAAAGACCGCGCTGGTTCTGGAGAAAAACGCCTTCGGCGGGCAGATCACCTGGTCTCCGCGGGTAGAAAACTTCCCTGGCTTCGTCTCCGTTTCCGGAACGGAGCTTGGCGACAAGCTTTTGGAGCAGGCCATGGAGCAGGGCGCGGAGGTCGAGCTCGACGAGGCCGAGGCGATCGAGGCGATCGACGGCGCGTTCCGCGTGCGCTGCGTGTCCGGCGAGAGCTTTGACGGACGCTCTGTTATTCTGGCCACCGGCGCAAGGCCGAGGCTGCTGGGGGTGGAAAATGAGGAGGCCCTTGTGGGCAGCGGCGTCAGCTTCTGCGCCGTCTGCGACGGAGCCTTCTATAAGGGCCGCCGCGTCGCCGTCTGCGGCGGCGGAAACAGTGCGCTGCAGGACGCCGTGCTGCTCAGCGACAGCTGCGAGCACGTCACGCTCATCCACAGGCGCGACAGCTTCCGCGGCGAGGTCAAGCTCGTGGAGACTCTGCGTGAGAAAGAGAACGTCGATTTTATGCTCAATGCCTCTGTGACCGCGCTTCTCGGCGAGGATGAGCTACGCGCCGTCCGGGTGGAGCAGGACGGTGCCGAGAAAGAAATCGCCGTAGACGGGCTTTTCGTGGCCGTGGGGCATGAGCCCGATCACAGCGCCTTCGCCTCCTGGCTGGAACTGGACAAGGCCGGTTATGCCGCCTCAGGCGAAAACTGCCTGACCAAAACGCCGGGGCTGTTTGTTGCCGGGGACTGCCGGTCCAAGGGCGTACGCCAGCTGACGACCGCCGTGGCCGACGGCGCTGTCGCCGCGCTCGCCGCCTGCCGCTGGATCGACGGGCAATAAGTCCAAATATGCCAAAAAGTGTCGCTTGCAAGCAAGCGACACTTTTTTTATACTTCTATTGAGGTGAAGGCCATGAAAACCATCAAATCAATCGCGTCCAGGATGACACAGATGTGCCGGCCCGCCTGGATCGTTTTTCTGAGCAGCCTGCAGCTCTGCTGCCTGCTTCTGACAGCGTCGCTCCTGCTCTATGCCGGCCTGTTTCCGGACGCGCCGCGCAGTCTCGCCGCAGCGCTCTATGAATTGCCGGAGGCCATCCTGCTGATCGGCGTGCTGATCTCCGTCTGCATCGAGGACGCCTACAGAGGCAGGTCGTAAAAGACCTCCCGGCTCATCAGCGCGTTCAGAACGTCCAGCAGGCCGTCCGCCGTCAGCTTCTCGGGAAGATCCAGAGTCTTGAGCAGGGCCCTGCGCCTCTGCGCGCTCCCCTCCCCGCCGCTGAGCCCACGGGCATAGAGATCGGCCTTGGTAATGTGTTCTCTCTGCTCTGTTACATCCGAAGCGCTGACGCCCGCGCGCAGCAAAGCTTTCAGCAAAATCTCCGGCGGCATACCCTCGACGCCGAGCTTCCCCTCTTTGGATGGGGCGCTCTTCCGGCGCTCTTTTCCGTAAATATCCGGGATATAGGCGTGCTTGACGAGAGAAGGATCGACGCAGCCTCGGATGAAATTACGGATCACAAAGCCCGCGCCGTCGGAATCTGTCAGCACGACGAGCCCGCGCTCCTTCGCCAGCGTCCGCAGCAGCTTCTGCTTCTGCCGGTCGTTGAAGATCGAAAAGCCCCCTGTCTCCAGAATGAGCGCATCGACGACCTGTGAGAGAGCGTTTTTGTCATAACGGCCCTCTACAAGGATGACTTCATTGATCCTAAGCATGGGTCTCCCCCGCTATGATCCGTAAAACCGCTTCTATCAGCAGCTCCGCATCATCCGCGGAGCTGCTTTTCATTTGATAGTCCGTCTCCGCGCAGAGCTCCACCGCTCTCTTGAGCTGTCCGGGTGTAAAGCCGCGCGCGGAGGCCATCAGCCTTCTGGCGTGGTAATCCTGTCGCAGCGCGCAGACCTCCATCACATAGTCCACGCCGAGCTTTTTATCACCGGCGAGACGCGCGGCATAGAGGCGCTTCATTTGCTGGCTGAGCATGGCGAGCATGGGGATGGGATTGTTGTTTTTGTCGGAGAGGAGCTCGGCGAGCACATGGATCGCCGCGTTGTATTCCTTCTTTGCGATATGATCCGTCATGGTAAAAATGACGGCCTCGGGGATATGGCTGGCCACGGCCTCCACATCCGCCGCGGTCACGACCTCACCCTTCGTATAAGCGGCGACCTTGTCGATCTCCGGGATGAGGCGGTTCATGAGATCGCCGCTGATAAAGATTAGCCGATTGGCGGCCTCGAGCTCCACACGCTTGCCGGCCGCGGCAAAGCGGCGGATCACCCAGTCGACCAGCGCGCCCTGAGACTGCCGCGTAAAGCGCAAGTCCACGGCAAGCTCGCGCAGGCCCTTGATGAATTTCAGCCTTCCGTCGGGCTCGAACTGCGTGTTCTGGACAAAGACGACGGTGCAGTAGTCCGGAATATCCTCCAAAAGCTTCAGAACGTTCTCGCTTTTTTCAAGACGGTTGAGATCGACGTCCCGCAGCTCGACGAAGCTGCGTTCGGTCATGAACGGCATGGCGTCGATCGCCTCGCGCAGCGCGAGAGGCTCCAGCTCCGGGCCGTCGAGCCGCTTGTAGCTGAAGCTGTCCTCCCCCTCCGGAAGGCAGAGCTTTTTGAGCTGTTGCAGGTATTGCTCGCGCAGGTAGTCCTCCGCGCCATAGAGCAGATACAGCCTGCGAGGCCCGCCGCTTTTGAGCTTCTGGATCTCTTCCCGGTAATTGAGCTTTACCTCTTCTTTTTTCTTTGCCATAAGGAGCCGTCCTCCTAAGCCGCTCTGATCTCCACCGTCCCGTGGAGATCCGTGCGGTAGATCGTATAGCCGTAGGCGTCAAGCCTTGCCAGGGTCTCGTTCGTCGGATGCCCGTAGGTGTTATACCCCACGCTGATGACGGCGGTGCTGCCGCCGAGAGCAGTCAGAAATTCCCCGCTTGAGGCATAGCGGGAACCGTGATGCCCGGCGATCAGCAGCTCTGTGCCGCTGAGATCATGCCTCTCGATCAGCTCTTTTTCGGCCGCCTTATCGATGTCGCCGGTCACGAGCATATCATAATCGCCCAGAGATACCCTTGCGGTGAGACACCGTTCGTTTGCGTCGCCGGACAGCCCCGGCGTAAAGAGCGCGAGGCGAATATCGCCGACAAAGCGCGTCTCATCCACAGCAATATAGCTGACGGGAACGCCGTGTCTTGCCGCTGAAGCGAGGATCGGTTCGAGAAGGCCGTCCTCGTCATTCGGGTCGACGGGCATCACGAGCTCCTTGACCGGAAGAAGCTCCAGAAGTCGAAGGACGCCGTCGGCGTGATCGGCGTGCAGATGCGTCAGCATCAGAAGGTCTATCTGCCTTCTGCCGCAGCTGAGCAGATAGCGCCCTGTGATCTGCCCGGCGTTTTCACTGTTATAGGTATTGCCGCAGTCGATGACAACGGTGCTGTCACCCTGCATGACTGCCAGCGACTGCCCCTGTCCCACATCGATGATCGATATGGTCGCGCCGGAGCGATAGACAGCCCGCGCGGAGAAAAGAGCCAGGACAAGCGCCGCCAGAGACACGGCAGTCGGCAGCAGCAGCCGAAAACGTGGGGAGGCCTTTGTAAAGCGAGCCAGGGCTGCCATGCCGTACAGGAGCAGAAGCCAGAGAACGGTCATATGCGGTTTCAGATAGACCGTTGCGTAAGGAAAGGCCGCGATCAGTCTTGCGGCCAGGAGCAGGACCCTGGCGGGCCACGCGACCAGCCAGGATAGCGCAGCGCCCGCGGCCGGAAGCACGAACGACACCGCACAGGCAAGATACCCGCCGCCAAAGCACAGCGGGACCGCCCAGAGCACCAGTCCGTTCGAGACCGGAGATAAGAGCGGGATGCCGCCAAAATATAGCGCTGTCAGCGGCAGAGAAAACGCGAGCACGCTCAAAGAGGCAGCGGCACTGCTGCCAAGATAGCGCAGAAGCGCCGCCGGGAGGCCATGCCTGTCCTTCGGCGCAAAAAGCTCGTTGAGCTTCGGGGAAAAGAGCAGCAGGCCAGCGACCGACGCAAAGGAGAGCTGCAGACTGACGCTCGTACAGGCGCGGGGATTAAAAAGCAGAAGCAGCGCAAGGACGGTCAGCAGCGAGGTCGGAGGATCGTTCTCCCGTTTCATAAGCGGCGCGAGCAGAAGCGTTGTTTGCATAAAGGCCGCCCGCAGGGCCGACGGCGCCGCGCCGCTGACAAAAGCAAAAAGCCACACGAGCAGGATACACAGAAGCGAGCTTCTTTTATTAGTGCCAAGCAGCAGCTGCAGAAAGCCGACCAGAAACGCGACGTGCATCCCGGAGACAGCTACGATGTGCATGAGCCCCGCCCGACTCAGTGAGACATAGAGCGCCTCATCCTCATAGAGCGCAGCCTTCTCACCGAGCATGAGCGCCTGGAAAAAGGCGGCGGTATCCGCCGGAAAAATCTCGGCGGATCGCTGTGTGAGCAAGCGATTCAGCCTGCGGAGCGCAAAAGCGGGAGAAAAGCTCGTTTCCCCGGAAACACGAAGCTCCCCGGCGCTGGCAAGCAGATAGATATCCCTTGCCGTATAGGCGTCATAGCGCTTTCCGTAGCGCCTCTCGGTGGAGCTCAAACGCGCGGAGCCCTCGAGCCTGTCACCCGGACAGGCGTTGTTCAGCGTTCCGCTTCGGTCATAGAGGATCGCGTTGAGTGCAGGGGCGCCCTCTGCTTTCAGGCGGATCTCCACCCTGCAATAGTCCTCATAGACGTCCGGATAGTCCAGCACGACAGCCGTGAACGGACGCGTCTCACCATCCATTGTTCTGGCTCTGTCCAGCGTCAGATACTCATGGAGGCGAAAAGTACCGAGAGCAGCGGCCGCGGCGAAAGAAACGATGACAGCCGCGCGCAGCCATTTCCTGCGCAGGAGCAAAAGCGCGGCGCCGAGAAGAGCAAGCACAGCCGCGCAGGGCAGCAGCCAGCTCTCCGGCAGCAGATAGGCCGCCAGAAAGCAGGCCGCAGAGAAAGCTCCCGCAGCCCAGGCAAGTTTTCTCATATCTCTCTCCCTAAAGCGCTGCCGCGGGGGAGGCGCCCTCGCGGCAGACGGTGATCAGATGATTTTTTCGGAGAGCTTACGGCCGCCTATGAGATGGAAGTGCAGATGCATGACGCTCTGTCCCCCGTCCTTGCCGCAGTTGTTAATGACGCGAAAACCCTTTTCAAGTCCCTCGGCCGAAGCGATCTTCGCGACAGCCTCGAAGCACTTGCCGACGAGCGCGGAATTCTCGGCGTTGATCTGGGAGGCGCAGGCGATGTGCTTTTTGGGCAGCACGAGCACGTGCACGGGTGCCTGAGGGTTGATGTCGCGGAATGCGAAAACGTCCTCGTCCTCATACACCTTCGTGCTGGGGATATCTCCGTTGATGATCTTGCAGAACAGGCAGTTGTGATCCATGTTGCTTCTCCTTTCAAAACTTTTCGGCGACAAAGGCTTCCACGGCGGACAGCGCCTCCGGGAGCTTTGTCAGATCGTTGCCGCCGCCCATGGCAGAGTCGGGCTTGCCCCCGCCGCGGCCGCCGGCGATGGCGGTGATGTTCTTGATGATATCTCCGGCCTTGATGCCCTTGCTGACGGCGTCCTTGCCGCAGACGCACTGGAAGGTGATCTTCTCGCCGTTGACCGAGGCGATCACGGCCACAACGGCCTCGTCCTTGTCGCGCAGCACATCGCCGATCTGGCGCAGGCGCGCAGCGTCACAGTCGTCGCGCTTGCAGGTCACGACGTGCAGCCCGCCGATCTCACGGGCGCTCTTCAAAAGCTCATCCGCGCCGCCGGAGGACTCCTTGGCCTTGTACTGCTCGATCTGGCGGTTGGCCTCCTTCAGCTCGTCTACGGTCTGCCGGGCCTTGTGCTCGATATCGTTGGGATTGGTGTGCAGAGCGACGGCTGTCGCGCGGATCTGCTCCTCCGCCTGCTCCAGCAGTCCCAGCACGGCCGGGCCTGTGACAGCCTCGATGCGCCGGACGCCGGAGGCCACGGAGCTTTCGCCGATGATACGGAAGAGACCGATCTGGGCGGTATTTCCGACATGCGTACCGCCGCAGAGCTCCATGGAAACGCTGCCCTTTTCGCCCATGCTGACGACGCGGACGGTGCTGCCGTATTTTTCACCGAAGAGGGCGGTCGCGCCGCGCTTTTTGGCCTCCTTGATCGGCAGCTCCTCCGTATTTACAGCGAAACCTTCAAGGATAGCGCTGTTGACGAGTTCTTCGATTTTTTTCTTCTCCTCAGGCGTAACGGCGGAGAAATGCGTGAAATCAAAGCGCAGACGATCCGGCTCGACCAGAGAGCCCGCCTGATGCACATGGTCGCCGAGCACGGCGCGCAGCTCAGACTGCAGCAGGTGCGTGGCGCTGTGGGCGCGGCGAATGGCGCTGCGGCGCACAGTATCGAGCGACACGGTCACGGTGTCCCCCACCTTGAGCTCGCCGCTATCCAGAACACCTTCATGGAGATACTTGCCGCCCTTGTTCTTCTGAACGTCCGTCACAGAGAAGACGAAGCCTTCCTCATTCTTGACGGCGATGCGGCCCTTGTCGCCGATCTGGCCGCCCATCTCGGCGTACAGCGGCGTCTTGTCGAGCACGACGATGGCCTTCGTCCCGGCCGGGATCGCACCGCGCAGCTCATCCTCAGCCACGATGGCCAGGACCTTTGCCTCGCAGCTTGTCTGATCGTAGCCGACAAACTCGGTGGCGGGGATCTCCTTGCCGAGATCGACCCCGGCCCAGCCCAGATCGCCCAGAGCCTTGCGGGCAATGCGGGCGCGCTCTTTCTGCTCCTGCATGAGCTGTTTGAAGCTCTCTTCGTCCACGGTCATGCCCTCGTCAGAGCACATCTCGATCGTCAGATCGATCGGGAAGCCGTAGGTGTCGTAGAGCTTGAAGGCGTCGGCGCCGGAGAAGGTGCTCTCCCCCTTTGCCTTGTGCTCGGCCAGCAGGTCTGAGAAGATGCGCATGCCGGCGTCGATGGTACGGGCGAAGCTCTCCTCTTCCGTCTTGATGACGCGAGTGATATAAACTTGCTTCTCGCGAAGTTCGGGGTACTGGCACTCGTTTTCATGAACGACCGTGTCGATGACCTTATACAGGAAGGGCTCGTTGACGCCGAGGAGCTTGCCATGGCGCGCGGCGCGGCGCAGGAGACGCCGCAGCACGTAACCGCGCCCCTCGTTGGAAGGCAGAACGCCGTCGCAGATCATGAAGGTGGCCGAGCGTATATGGTCGGTGATGACGCGCAGCGACACGTCCATCTTGTGGCTCTTGCCGTAGAAGGCGCCCGTGAGCTCGCTGACCTTGTGGGTGATGTTCATCACGGTATCCACATCGAACAGAGAGTCGACCTCCTGGCAGACGACGGCCAGGCGCTCGAGGCCCATGCCGGTGTCGATGTTCTTCTGCTTGAGCTCGGTGTAGTTGCCGTGTCCGTCATTATCAAACTGCGAGAACACGTTGTTCCAGACCTCGATATAGCGGTCACAGTCGCAGCCGACAGTGCAGGTCGGCTTACCGCAGCCGTATTCCGGGCCGCGGTCGTAGTAGATCTCCGAGCAGGGACCGCAGGGGCCGGCTCCGTGCTCCCAGAAGTTATCCTCTTTGCCGAAGCGGTAGATTCGCTCCGCGGGTATGCCGATCTCCTTGTTCCAGATCTCCCAGGCCTCGTCGTCTTCGAGATACACAGACGGATAGAGGCGGTTCGGATCGAGGCCGACCCACTCGGGGCTCGTGAGGAATTCCCAGCTCCAGGCGATCGCCTCATGCTTGAAATAATCGCCGAAGGAGAAGTTCCCCAGCATCTCGAAATAGGTGCCGTGGCGGGCGGTCTTGCCGATGTTCTCGATGTCTCCGGTGCGGATGCACTTCTGGCAGGTGCACACGCGGCGACTCGGCGGCTCCTCCTCGCCCTTGAACCAGGGCTTCATGGGCGTCATGCCGGCGTTGATGAGCAGGACGGATTTGTCGTTCTGCGGCACCAGAGAAAAGCTCGGCAGGCGGAGATGATCCTTGGTCTCAAAGAAGCTCAGAAACATCTCGCGCAGTTGGTTCAGTCCGTATTTTTCCATGTTGTTCCCTCTCATAAAAAAGATACCTCCGCCCCGGTTCAGGGGCGAAGGTTCGTTCGCGGTACCACCCTGATTATCGCTTGCGCGACATCTCGGCGTCCTTAACGCGGACAGACGCCCCGCTTTCGCAGGGAGGCTCGGAAGTGGCTGACGGACAAGGGCACAGAGCCTCGCAGCGACCGGCTCCTCTCTGGGCTGCCCCGGCGATCCGTCTCGTTTCGTCATCGCCGTTAACACCATGAGAATATCACAAAAGTCTGATTTGTCAAGAGTTTACGACTCTTTCCCGGCGAATTACAGTCCCTTTCGGCGCAAAGCACGGCAGATGCAGGTAAAAGCGCATCATCGCCCTGCGCGTATCTGACAGCTCATTCCCTTCTTCGTCCAGGAGCTTCTCCGCGATAAACGGGATCGCCTTGACGCCCGGAAGCACAAGCTCCAGCTCGTCGCCGGGACAGATCTTGTTCCGCTGGCTGAGCAGCGCCTCACCGTCTGCGCCGCAGTCCTCCACAACGGCGACCACGTCGGCATGGGACTCGTATTTGGCATCGTCCGTATATTGGCCGGGCTGGCCGAAGTAAAAACCGGTAGAATACGGACGGTGGCTGAGGCGCTCCGTCTCCTCCCTCCAGTACGGGGCAAGAGGATTTCCCTCGATCGCCGCGTCAAGCGCCGCGCGATAAGCGTTTGTGACCATAGCGGTATAGTAGGCCGATTTCATGCGTCCTTCGATCTTGAGACTGTCGACGCCCGCCTCCAGAAGCTCCGGGAGATGCTCGATCATACAGAGGTCGCGGGAATTCATGATATAGGTCCCGCCGTCCTCCGAGATCTCAAAAAGCTCGCCGGGACGCTTCTCCTCCATAAGGTGATACCTCCAGCGGCAGGGCTGGGCGCACTCTCCCCTGTTGGCGTCGCGCCCGGTGAGGTAATTGGACAAAACACAGCGGCCCGAGAAGGATACGCACATCGCTCCGTGTATAAAGCTCTCAAGCCGCAGGGACTTCGGCGTGTGCGCCCGGATCTCGCGGATCTCCTTGAGGGAAAGCTCCCGCGCGAGCACGACGGTATCCGCGCCCAATTCATAGAGCGCGTTGGCCGAGGCGCTGTTGACCACGCCAAACTGCGTGCTCACGTGCAGAGGCAGGCGCGGCGCGGCCTTCTTTGCCGTCGCCATGACGCCGAAATCGGCCACGATGAGCCCGTCCGTACCGATCTCCTGCAGAAAGCCGAGATACCGCGGCAGCTCTTCCAGCTCACACTCTCTCGGGAGCGTGTTGCAGGTGACGTAGACCTTGACCTTCTTCTCATGGCTCCGACGCACTGCCTCTGCCAGCTCCGCATCGGAGAAATTGCCTGCGGAGGCGCGCATCCCATAGCGAAGCCCGGCGAGATACACAGCGTCAGCGCCATATAGGAGCGCCATTTCAAGGCGCTCCCTGTCGCCTGCCGGGCAGAGGAGTTCAGGCCGATCAGCCATAGCTCTGCGTCGCGACGAAGGCGTTGAACTCGCGCTCATTGGTGAAGAAGCGATGCGTGCCGGTCTCCGTATCGAGTGCATAGTAGTAATAGCCGGTCGTCTCGGGATTGAGGGCGGCCTGGATGGCGTCGAGGCCCGGGTTGCAGATCGGCGTAGGCGGCAGACCTTGATAGAGTCGGGTGTTATAGGGCGAATCCTTCTCAAGCATGGTAGCGGTCGGCGCGCCTTCATGCTCCGGATACTCGTACAGGATCGACGCGTCGATGCCCAGAGGCATCCCGGCTTTGAGACGGTTATAGATGACCGAGGCGACGCGCGCCCTTTCGTCCACGTTATTCTCCGGGTCAACGGCGGCCTCCTTCTCGATCAGGGAGGCGATCGTGACGATATCGCGCAGACTCATGCCGCGATCCTCCGCCTGCTTGAGCATATCGGCGGTGAGGATATAGTGGAAGCGCTCCAGGAATTTGTTGATAGCGCTTGAGGCCTGCATCCCCACGTAAAATTCATAGGTGTCCGGGAAGAGGAAGCCCTCCAGGCGCGACATATCGCCGGGCTCCAACTCACCCAGGAAGGAGTAGTTATACTTGTAGCTCTGCGCCGCCTCCACCAGCGAATCGAAGTCGCAGACCTCGTTCTCCTCCAGACGCTTGAAGATCTGATAGAGCGAGAAGCCCTCGGGGAAGGTGACCTTGATGGTCTGGGCCGCCCCGGATCCGGCGCGCATATTGGAGATCAGCGCGCGGTAGTCGTAGCTCGATTTGAGCTCATAGGTGCCCGGTGTGACCTTCGTATCCGCGTGTGAGATGCGGCAGAAAAACTCGAACAGCCAGCGGTACTCGATGAGGCCAGCTTCCTTCAACGCGGTCGAGATATATTCGATATCCGCGCTCGTCACTCTCTGTGTGCCGGTCTTGTTCCCGTTTTCGTCGAGGACGTCGACCGTTTTGGTCTCAAAGGCCGAGGACGGCAGCGTGACCATGGCAGAGAAGCTGTCCTGGTTGAGCGCCAGCGCATCGCTGGCAGCCATCCAGGCAAAACAGGCCAGAATGATGCTGACGCAAACGATAAAGACGAAATACATCACGCCGCCGAGGCAGCCGGATTTATATTCGCGGCTCTGGCGGACAGGGCGGAAATCTCGCTCCGTCGTCGCATCGCCGGTGAAATTCGTCTTGTCGTCCGGCTCCGCGCTCTCCCGCCGCCCGGACTTTCGCCCGGTCCCGCCGTTCGGCTTCTTTTTTGCTTCTTCAGCAGCTTTACTCCGATTGTGTTCCCTGGGCGTTGCCGTCTTTTTTGACGCGGTCACCTCTCTGCGAGGCGCGGCAGGCTGTGCCCGAGGCACGTCCTCTTTCGGCCGGGCAGAAGACTCCTCCGGCCCGGAAGGCTGCACGGGCAGTTCGGTTTCTTCTTTAGCTGTATCGTTCACGATCTCCTCGTGTATACGAAAGATCTCATTGATCTTGTCAAGTTCGTCAGCCATTTCTGACCTCCTTTAACTTTGTTCCTTCCTCTCCGCACAGTGGCGCGCGCTTCGGCATAGGATGGTCTGAGCGATGCGGGAGACCGCGTCGGCTCATGCGCCGCTCGACTGCCGCGCGGGCCGTCGGCGTATTCATTTTCCCTGCGCGGAGAAAGGAACGGTCATGTTCTGTAATTCCTGCAACAACAACAGCACGCTGTGGCTCATCATCCTGATCATCATCCTCTTCGGATGGAACGGCAACGGCTGCGGCTGCGGCAACAACTGTGGCTGCAACAACTGCGGCTGTGACAACAACTGCGGCTGCGGCTGCTGAACTCTGTGCTGAGGGGCTTCCGCGGAGGCCCCTTTTTTTGTTGCCCGCCGCGTCGATCAATCCAGGAAACCGCGGATCAGCTTATAGATCTCCGCGTTTTTCTCATCCACATCGCGCTCGACGCCGTTTGTTTTGAACGGGATCTTTGTCCAGCCGTAATGATCGGCGGCGCGCTCGGCCGTACGCAGGCACTTTGCCAGATAAGCAAGGTCCTGCTCGTGGATATCCGCGTGGCTGTGCGTTTTTTCCTGGCGGCGCTTCATGCGCGCCAGCGACGTCTCCAGATCGACCTCGAGATAGATCACGAGATCCGGCTCGGGAAGACCCATTTTGTTGTATTCCAGATCAGACAGCCAGCTGAAAAACGCTGGCAGTTCCTCCTCCGGCAGCTTGGAGCCCTGATGGACGGCGTTTGAAGTCGTGTACCGGTCCGACAGGATCAGCCCGCCATCCTCGTAGCCCTTTCCCCAGTCGTCACGATAGGAGGCATAGCGGTCTACCGCGTAAAAGGTCGAGGCCGCATAGGCGTTCACTGAATTCGGATCCGTACCGAAGCTCCCGCCGAGATACATGCGGATAAGCGCGCTGCTGTCCCGGTCATATCGTGGGAAGACGATATGACGGTAGTCGATGCCGTCGCTCTCCAGCCGCGCGCAGAGGCGGCGGTACTGTGCGGATTTTCCGCTGCCGTCGATGCCCTCCAAAACGATCAGTTTTCCCTTACTCACTTGAATAACCTCCTGTACAGCGCAAGGAAAAAGATCCCCGGCAGTCTGAGGACGCGCCGGAGCCTGTTCGGCTGACGACGCAGGCGATACAGCCATTCCAGCCCGAGCCTCCGCCAGCTTTCCGGTGCGCGCTCAACGCGGCCGGCATAGACGTCCAGCGTCCCGCCAAGACCGATCATCATGCCGACAAGCAGGCGCTCGGCGTGCTGTTTCATCCAGAGCTCCTGCCTGGGTGAACCCAGGCAGACGATCAGCAGATCCGGCGCAGAGGCGTTGATCGACTCGACGATCTCATAGGCGTCGTCCGGGTCAAAGTATCCGTCGTGCGTTCCGGCGATGACAAGGCCGGGATAGCGCACGGCGAGCCTTTTTCCCGCTTCCTCGGCCACGCCCGCGGCGGCGCCGAGCAGAAAAACGCGCTGCCCGAGCTCAGCCATGCGGGCCAGCAGCGCGGAACAGAAATCGATACCGGTGATGCGGTGATGAAGGGGTTTCCCCTGCACGCGAGAGGCCCTGTAGACACCGATCCCGTCCGGGATGACGAGCTCGGATGCCTTGACTGCCGCGCGAAGATCCTGATTTTTCTGCGCCTCGAGGACGATCTCGGCGTTTGGCGTCACAGCCATCACGCTGCGCCCCTCCTCCATTAGCCACAAGGCGCGTTCGACCGCCTCCTGGATGCTCAGATCGTCAAAACGGATGCCGCAAACTTCCACTCTGCTCATACGCGGTCGAATACCTCCCCGATCTTTTCGTGGATCACCAGATCCGCGTAGCTGTCATAGGGAGTAACGCCGAGGTTGACGAGCGCGAGCTTGTTTCCGCGATAATACCGGATAAGCCCGGCGGCGGGATAGACGTTCAGCGAGGTTCCGCCGATGATCAGCACGTCGGCGTGGCGGATATACTGTACGGCGCTCATCATCACATTCTCATCCAGCGGCTCTTCATACAAAACGATATCCGGGCGGATGACGCCGCCGCAGCCGCAGCGGGGCACGCCCGTGCCGTGGTTGATGAGTTCGGCGGGATAGGGCTTGCGGCAGCGGCTGCAGTAAGCGCGCAGGATGCTGCCGTGCAGTTCCAGAACGTTTTTACTCCCGGCAGCCTGGTGAAGGCCGTCGATATTCTGGGTGATCACGGCGCGCAGCTTGCCCTCACGCTCCAGCTCCGCCAGGCGGAGATGCGCGCGGTTGGGCTTGACGCCCTCGATGACAAGCTTTTCCCGGTGAAAGCGGTAATACTCCTCGGGATCGCGCGCAAAAAAGCTGGCGCTCAGAATTTCCTCGGGAGGGTACTTCCATTTCTGATTGTACAGGCCGTCGACGCTCCGAAAATCCGGGATGCCGCTCTCCGTGCTGACGCCGGCCCCGCCGAAGAAGACGACGTTGTCGCTCTCTTCGATCCACTGTTTCAGCTGAAGGACCTTGTCTTCCATGTCATACCCTCCCAATTATAATCCATTATATTATACACCAGCGTGGGGCGCCTTGCAAGCGGACAGGTCTTCTCAATTGTTAAGAATTATAAACCTTCCGCGTCTGTCGCAGTCTGAAAGGTAGAAGGCCGCCGTTCTGAGCGGCGGCCTCCGGGGATATTCATTATTTCAGCAGCTCTTCCACCTTCGCGAGGATCGCCTCCGCCTTGGGAGCGTATTCCTCGAGGCGGATCTCATTTTCCCGGCGTGTGACAAAAGCGTAGGTCTGATCGTCGCTGACGCGCGTGGCGCTGATGACAAAAAGCCTCGCGCTGTGCAGGGCGGCCAGCGCGGTATGGACGGCGCTGCCGAGAGCGGGCGCACAGGAGGCCGCGTCGATGTCGGCCAGCTCCTTGAGCAGGTCGATCACATTGCACATCTGGTTGATGATTTCGTCGCTGATGGCGCAGATGGCGTGGATGGCGGCGTCGATCTTTCCGGGATCTCCCTCTTTCTTCGCACGGGCCATGATGCTGCGTCCCTTGAGATCCTCGTCGATCAGATAGACCATATAGTTTCTCAGCTTGTCGAGGTTGCGGCGGAGATACTCGAGCCGCTCCCCGTCGCCGGGCACGAGACGCGCCGCGCGCAAGCCCATGGCGCAG
The DNA here is from genome assembly GCA_946186375.1 of uncultured Clostridia bacterium. Classification (GTDB taxonomy): domain Bacteria; phylum Bacillota; class Clostridia; order Oscillospirales; family Oscillospiraceae; genus Limivicinus. Next base: position 515 of record CAMHMZ010000058.1, on the reverse strand, counting down.
GCGTTGGCGGCCGTGAGCGCGGCGCTGCTGGGCACGTCGGCCTTCCCGGCGGGATCCGCCAGAGCCGCCGTCAGCTCATCCGGGTCTTTTTTACGGAAAATTTCGATCACGATCTTTTCTGCCATGGCGATTGCTCCTTTACTCTTTATTGAATTCTCTGAGGCTCAGGCCCTCGTTTTTCTGAAGCGCCCAGTTGATGCACCACTCGGAGGTGAATAGCAGCAGGTTATTGCCGTGGAAATCCTGCACCCACTTTGTGTCGCTCGTCAGATTGAGGGCGGGGATATCGGGGTTTTCGCCGTCCACCCAGCGCACGAGCTCATAGGGCATGCTCCGCCTGCGGATATCGACCCCGTACTCGGTCTTGAGCCGGTACTCCAGCACCTCAAACTGCAGTACGCCCACGACGCCCACGATGACCTCCTCCACGCCGGTGAAGGGTTCGTGGAAGATCTGAATAGCGCCCTCCTGGGCGATCTGCTGGATGCCCTTTTCAAACTGCTTGCGCTTCATGG
>CAMHMZ010000057.1 GCA_946186375.1 uncultured Clostridia bacterium | reverse complement strand
GCCAGCTCCAGCATGTCCTGGAAGACGCGCGCCATCTTGTCCAGCGCGTCGTCCAGCTCGCCCGAGGTCTGGGCAAAGCCGTAGGGATAGACCTCCGAGGGGTCGTTGCTGCGGGTCTGGAAGCTGTAGCGCGGCACGTTGACGCTCATGATGTTCTTGTAGCTCATACCGAGCTCCACGCTCTGCCGCGGGTAGAGCAGCGCCTGCTCCAGCATCTCCGGAGACATGATGGCGCTGGCCACCTGCAGCGAGGCGAAGGCCGCCGTCAGCCCCTCCTCGACCTTGGTGCGCAGCTCCTTGTTGCGCCGGACCACGTCCATGAACTGGCGCATCAGCTCGTCGCGCTTGTCCTTGAGGAGCTTATGGCCGCGCCGGGCCGTTTTGAGGCGGCCCTTGAGCTGGTTCAATACCATGCGGGTCGGGGTTATTGCCGTACTTGCCATATCGTCCCTCCTTTGTTCGTCGACCTTTGGCTCCCGCTCAGTCCTGCGGTAAATACTTGTCGATGAACTCGGGCTTGATACGCTTGAGCTCGCGGCGCGGCAGGATCTTCAAGAGCTCCCAGCCGAGATCGAGGGTCTCCTCGATGGAGCGGTTGGTGTTGTTGCCCTGGGAGACATAGCGCTTTTCAAATTCGTCGGCGAACTTGGCGAAGAGCTTGTCATCCTCCGACAGGGCGGCCTCGCCCAGAATGGTCATGAGCTCCTTGGCGTCCTTGCCGCGGGAGTAGGCGGCGAAGAGCTGGTTCATGGTGCCGGCGTGATCCTCGCGGGTCTTGCCGACGCCGATGCCCTTGTCCTTCAGACGGCTCAGCGAAGGCAGCACGTCCACCGGCGGCACGATGCCCTTGCGGTGCAGGTCGCGGCTGAGGATGATCTGGCCCTCGGTGATGTAGCCGGTCAGGTCGGGGATCGGGTGGGTCTTGTCGTCCTCGGGCATGGTCAGGATCGGGATCATGGTGATCGAGCCCTTCTTGCCCTGGCGGCGGCCGGCGCGCTCGTAGAGCGTGGCAAGGTCGGTGTACAGGTAGCCGGGATAGCCGCGGCGGCCGGGGACTTCCTTCTTGGCGGCCGAGACCTCACGCAGCGCCTCGGCGTAGTTGGTGATGTCGGTAAGGATGACCAGCACCTGCATGTCCTTCTCGAAGGCCAGATACTCTGCGGCGGTGAGCGCCATGCGCGGGGTGGCGATACGCTCGACGGCCGGGTCGTTGGCGAGGTTGGAGAAGACGACGGTACGGTCAATGGCGCCGGTGCGGCGGAAGTCGTTGATGAAGTATTCCGACTCCTCAAAGGTGATGCCGATGGCGGCGAAGACGACGGCGAAGGTCTCGTTGTCGCCCAGCACGCGCGCCTGACGCGCGATCTGCGCGGCCAGCGCCGCGTGCGGCAGGCCGGAGCCGGAGAAGATCGGGAGCTTCTGGCCGCGGACCAGCGTATTCAGTCCGTCGATGGTGCTCACGCCCGTCTGGATAAACTCGGCGGGGTAGGCACGGGCGGCGGGGTTCATGGGCAGGCCGTTGATATCCAGATGCGCCTCGGCCAGGATGTCGGGGCCGCCGTCGATGGGACGGCCCATGCCGTTGAAGACGCGGCCCAGCATGTCCTCGCTGACGGCCAGCTGCTGGGAGTGGCCCAGAAAGCGCACCTTGCTCTGCGCGAGGTTGATGCCCTGCGCCGACTCGAACAGCTGCACGACCGCGCGGTCGCCCTCGACCTCGAGCACCTTGCAGCGGCGCACGTCGCCGCTGGGCAGCTCGATCTCGCCCAGCTCGTCGTAGGTGACGCCCTCGACGTGCTCGACCACCATCAGAGGGCTGGCGATCTCTTTGATAGTCTTATATTCCTTGATCATGCGTCCTCACCTCCGGCGACTACAGCGGCGATCTCGGCCTTCATCTGCGCCTCGATCGCGTCGTATTCCTTCTCAAAGGCGGCGGCGTCGGCCATCTTGGCCCGGCCGATCTTCTCGCGGGCGGGGATGACGAACAGCGCCTCCATGTTCGCGCCCTTCTCGAGCGCCTCACGGCAGACCGTGTCGTAGCGCAGCACGAGGTCCATGAGCCGGAACTGCTTTTTGTAGGAGGAATAGGCGTCCTCGTCCACAAAGGCGTTCTGCTGCAAGAAGTCCTCGCGGATCATCTTGGCCGTCTCCATGGTCATGCGGTCGGCGGGGCTGAGGGCGTCCTGTCCGACAAGACGGACGATCTCCTGCAGCTCGCTCTCCTCCTGCAGGATGTGCATGGCCTTCTCGCGGTTTTTCATGTAGGCCTCGCCGAACTGCTGGGTGTACCAGGGCTCGAGCGTATCCAGATACAGGGAGTAGGAGGTCAGCCAGTTGATGGCCGGGAAGTGGCGGGCGTAGGCCAGGGAGGAGTCCAGCGCCCAGAAGACCTTGACGATACGCATGGTCGCCTGGGAGACAGGCTCGGAGATATCGCCGCCCGGAGGCGACACGGCGCCGATGGCGGTGACGGAGCCGCGGCGGTCGTCCGCGCCCAGGCATTCGACGACGCCCGCGCGCTCGTAGAACTGCGCCAGACGCGAGGCGAGGTAGGCGGGGTAGCCCTCTTCGCCGGGCATCTCCTCCAGACGGCCCGACATCTCACGCAGAGCCTCGGCCCAGCGGGAGGTGGAGTCGGCCAGGACGGCGACGTCATAGCCCATGTCGCGGAAGTACTCGGCGATGGTGATGCCGGTGTAGATGCTGGCTTCGCGCGCCGCGACGGGCATGTCGGAGGTGTTGGCGATCAGCACCGTGCGCTTCATCAGAGGCTCGCCGTTGCGCGGGTCCTTCAGCTCCGGGAACTCCATCAGCACGTCGGTCATCTCGTTGCCGCGCTCGCCGCAGCCGATGTAGACCACGATATCCACGTCCGACCACTTGGCCAGCTGGTGCTGCACGACCGTCTTGCCCGAGCCGAAGGGGCCGGGGACGGCGGCGGTGCCGCCCTTGGCGATGGGGAACATGGTGTCGATGATGCGCTGGCCGCTGTTCATCGGGCGGGCCGGCACGTATTTCTTGGTGTAGGGGCGGGCGATACGCACGGGCCAGCGCTGCATCATGGGGATCTCGTGCTCCTTGCCCTTGTCGTCGCGCACGACGGCGATGATATCGGTGACGACGTGCTCGCCGCTTTCAACGCTCACGACCTCGCCCGATACGCCCACGGGGACCATGATCTTGTGGAGGATGGCGCTCGTCTCCTGGACGGTGCCGAGCACGTCGCCGGGGATGACCCTGTCGCCGGGGACGGCCACGGGCACGAAGTCCCATTTCTTCTCACGGTTCAGAGCCGGGACGCTGATGCCGCGGGTGATGGAGTCGCCCGCCGCGGCGCGCATCTCCGGCAGGGGGCGCTGGATGCCGTCGTAGATGTTGTCGAGCATGCCGGGGCCGAGCTCGACGGACAGCGGCATGCCGGTGGTCAGCACCTCGGCCCCGGGGCCGAGGCCGGAGGTCTCTTCATAGACCTGGATGGAGGCTTTGTCGCCCGTCATATTCAGGATCTCGCCGATCAGATGCTGAGAGCCGACACGCACGACGTCGGAGACGTTGGCGTCCGCCAGGCCCTCGGCCACGACCAGCGGGCCGGATACCTTGGTAATTGTTCCACTCATAAGCAAACTTCCTCTCAATACGTGATTGGTCGTAAGGGCGGATCTATCCGCCCGTCAGCTTCTCAGTCGCCCAGGATGTTGGTGCCGACGGCGCGCTCGACCGCGTCCTTCAGCGCCGACTGACCGAGGCCGATGCTGCCCTCGCGGCCTGGGATCAGAATGATGGCCGGCTTCGGGCTGTCCTTCCAGCGGTCGATCTCGTGGCTGAGTGCGGCGGCCAGCGCCTCCTCGATGTAGATGATGGCGTAGTCCTCGCTGTCGCGGGTCAGATGGCGCAGGGCCTTGCCGGCCTCCTCGGCATTGGCTGCCGGGAAGGTCTCGAGCCCGAGAGCCTTGAAGCCCATGACGGTGTCGCGGCCGCCGATAACAGCGATTTTAAGCATACAGATCACGCAGCCTTTCCCGGATGGTCTGCGGTTCGATGCCCGCAAGCCGACCCGTCAGGATCATGCGCACCGCGGTGATCTCGCTCTCCACGGCCGCAAGGTAGGCGATCACGGGCTCCTCGCCGTAGGAGACGAGCTTCGCGTCGCCGAGCGTCTTGACGACGGCGTTGTCACAGGCCTTTTCAAAGGCCGTGAGCGCACCGCCCTCGGCCGCGGCCGCGCCGAGCGCCGCCGCGTCGGAAAGCTCGCCGCCGAAGAGGGCCGCGATGCCGTCGCCGGAGGCGGCCGACAGGATGCGCTCCTCGCTCACGGTGCCGCCGGGTACAAGCGCCTCGCGCAGAAAGTCGGGCCCCTTGCCCATGCGCAGGCTGCGCACGGCCGAGCGGAGGTTGGTGCTGTCGGCCAGGATGGCCGTGTAGCGCGCGAGGAAGGGGCTCGCGAGCTTCTCGCTGAGCTCCCTCAGCTCGGCAAAATAGGCCTTGTCCAGCAGGAAATCCGCCTGCTGGGGGTTGCCGCTGCGGGAGAGGAGCTCCTTGCCCGCCTTGAGCGCCTCGGCCAGCCTGCCGGGCAGGTCGACGCTGCGCTCCTCGCGATAGGCGTTGAGCATCTGGGCGGCGGGGATGCGGCCGGACTCGCTCATGAGCTCCTCCGGGTTGCTCCCGACGGCCTCCGCCTTCAGAATGACCTTGGCGTTATGATAGTCATACTTGACGCGAAAGACGTCCAGCAGCGCGGGCTCCGGCAGGAGACCGGCCAGCTCTTTGAACACCGCGGCGCGGCGCCGGGAGAGCGCCTGCTCGATCTCGGAGGCGTTCATCTGGGACATATCCTCATATCCGCTGTCGGCGAGCGCCTTGGCGCACTCGGCGAAGCTCGGCGCGTCGAGCAGGCGCTCGGCCTTTTCGCGGCTGAGCATCCGGGGCTCCCGCGCGCGCAGCACGGCAGAGATATACAGATATGCTTCTTTCTTACTCAAATCGTTCCCTCCTTTTCAGAGGTTCATGCAAACAGGACCTCGGCCAGCTCGGAGGCCATGGCGCCGCGCTGCAGCTCGACGAGGAGCTCGGCGGTGCAGTTGACCTCGATGCTGCCGCGGCGCAGGATGAGCCCGCCGGCAAAGTCGCCCTCGCCCTTTGCGAGCGTGAGAGCGGCCGTCTTCCCCCGCTCCTTGAGCAGGGCGTTGGCCGCCTTGACAACAGCCTCGCCCACGGCGGCGCGGTCGCGCGCGTTGAGGAGGAGCTCCTCCCCGCCCGTGACGGCGGCGTCGGCGGCAAGCCTGGCCAGCAGGGCCGTGTACTCGGCCTCGGGAAGCTCGGTGAGCTTCTTCTGCGCGAGGGCAAAGCTCTCCGACACCATCTCCTGCTTGAGCGCGAGCACGCCCTTCTTCGCCTCCATGCGGGCGATGCGGTCCATGCTGTCGACGCGGTCCTCGCAGGCCTTCACGCCGGCGCGCAGGCGCGCATGATAGCTCTCCCCGGCCTTGGCGTCGTAGTCGGCGCGGATCGCGGCGCACTGCTCCTCGGCCCGCGCGAGGATCGCGTCGGCCTGCGCTTGCGCGTCGGAGCGGATATGCTCGATGATCTTTTCAGAGCCTTTCATAAGCTTACTCCGTTCTTTGAATCTTCCCTCAGATAAAGAGCAGCATCATCATGCTGGCCAGCAGGGACAGAATGGCGTAGAACTCGACCGTGATGCACAGGATCATACCCTTGGACCAGTGGTCGGGGTTCTTGGCCAGGAGGTTGACGGAGGCCGCGGCGACCTTGCCCTGGGAGGCAGCCGTCACGAGGCCGCCGATGCCGATGGGCAGGCAGGCCGCAAAGTAGCGGCAGCCGTCGACGAAGCTCAGATCGCCCGCCGTGCCGTTGAGAAGACCCATCTGCATGATGGCGACGAAGAAAACGACCAGACCGTAGAGGCCCTGGGTGCCGGGGATGACCTGCAGGATCATGACCTTGCCGAATTTGCCGGGGTCCTCGGTGACGAGACCCGCGCCGGCCTGGCCGGCATAGCCCGTGCCGAGACCGGAGCCGGCGCCCGCGAGGCAGGCGGCCAGACCCGCGCCGAGAAGTCCGATGGCGAGACCGGAGTGTTCAAACAGAAATTCCATAGTTGTTTCCTCCCTTTTTATTCTACTACATCATAGTATTTGGTTTTGATGCGCAGCGGGGCGAAGGCCCGGCCGCCGTCCTTATAGAATTTGCCGAAGTATTCCAGACACTGCAGACGCAGATCATGCACATAGCAGCCCAGAAGGTTCAGCGCGAAGTTCAGCCCGTGACCGACGAGGAAGATCGGGATGAACATGGCCCAGCTGTTGGCGATGCCGGCAATGGTGTTGAACACCGTCGCGATGACGGAGCCGGCCAGCATCAGGGCCATGATACGCGAATAGCTCAAAATATCGCCGAACCAGCCCGTGAGCGTGTTGTAGAGCGTGCCGAAGATGCTCGTCACCTTGCCGAAGCCCTTGGCGCCGCGGGTGCCTCCGTAGAGGATCATGAGTCCGCCGACGATCAGGATCACCTCGCCCAGGACGGCCGGGATCGCGGGGGCGATCGTCTTCGACAGGGCAAAGAGCACGATGCCGACGAGCGTGACCCACAGCGAGCCCTCCTCCCACAGGGCCGAGGCCTTGTCCCCGGCCTTGATCTTCTCCACGGCGGAGATGACCATGCCGGTGTTGAGGTGGATGAGCCCTAAGGCCATGGAGCCGATCAGCACGATCATGCTGTCGGTCATGGGGTTAAAGAGGCTCGGCAGCACGCCCCAGCCCTCGGGCTTTCCGAGAAGCTTGCCGATCTGCTCCAGCGCGTTTCCGAAAAAGCCGCCGGTCAGCGCCCCCATCACGAAGGTGGAGATGCCGCCCCACAGCAGCAGCTGGCAGAAGCTGAGGCTGCCCTCCTTGGGCCGGATCTTCGCCATGGCGATCACCGCCGCGAGGATCATGATGAGCCCGTAGCCCATGTCCGCCATCATCAGCCCGTAGAACAGGATGAAGAAGGGGGCCATCAGCGGGTTCGGGTCGACGCCGTCGTAGGCAGGCAGCGAATACATCTCCGTGACCATGTTGAGGCCGTTGGTGAGCTTGTTGTTCTTTAATTGTACCGGCACGTCCGGATACTCCGAGGGATCGGGGTCCTCGCTCTCCCAGGCGCAGCCCAGCGCGTCAAAGAGCGTGCCCAGCTCCTCCTCGCGCTCGGCGGGCATCCAGCCCTGCAGCGCCACGGCGCTCTCCGTGCCGCAGAGCCTGTCCTCGGCCTCGGCCCGGGCGATCTCCGTACCCTCCGCGTCAGCCGCGAGCTTGAGCGCCTGGCGGCTGTCGGCCATGGCGGCGATATCGTCGGCCGTGCGGTCCTTCTCGGCGGAGAGCTCCTCGAGCTTCGCCTGAGCAAGGGCGATGTTTTCCGCGGCGGTGCCGCGAAGCCCGGCGGTGTTGGCGAGCGTAAAGGCATAAGGCCGCAGGGCCTCCTGTGCCTTTGCCAGCTCCTCCTTCCGGGCCACCAGCAGCAGATAGCGCTGGTTTTTGTCTTCGAAGATGTCGAAGAGCTCCGCCTCTTCGGCGGCCTCCCCGAGCTTTTCCGCCATCTCCGCCCGGTCCATGCGAGCCGGAACAGAGCCGAGCAGGATGGCGCAGGTCTCCGTCGCGGCGGTCTCCAGCGGCAGATCCAGCCCCTCCCAGGGCTTGAGCGCCTCGATCGCGCTGCGCTGGCGGCTCTCCTCCGCGCTCAGACGCTTGAGCCTGTCGCCGAGGGCAAGCAGCTCGTTGGCTGCGGCGAGCGCCGCGTCGTCCTGCGCGTCGAGCAGCGCGTCCGCCCCGGCCAGGGGCTTGGCGCTCAGCAGCGGCTTTTTCTCGGGCGAGAGCTTATCCAGCACGGCCAGCGCGCCCAGCAGCGCCGTCTGGCGCGCCTTGTGCGCGGCTGCCTCGCCGCTTTCGCGGTGCAGCAGCGGGGCGAGCTCTTCGCTCTGCAGCTCCGCCGTCGGCTCCGCGATCTCCACGCAGCCGAGCTTTGTCAGAGAGCGCAGCAGCTCGTCCTTCCGGGAGCGGGGAGCGATGAGGCGCAGCTTTTTCATTTTTACAATGGCCATATCAGCTCTTCACGATCCTTTCCACCACGAGAGACGCCGCCTGCTCGAGTCTTGCCTCGGCTCTGGCGCGCAGCGCAGCCTTCGTGTTCTCCATCTCGCCGGAGAGCTCCTTCGCGTCGGTCCGGGCCTTTTCGTCGGCCTGACGGCGCAGCTCGCTCAGCTCGCTGTCCGCCTTGGCCGCGGCGGCCTCCACGGCGGCCTTGCCTGCCGCCTCCGCCTCGCTTACGAGCTGACGCGCGCGGCTCTCGGCCGCGGCAACGGTCGCTTTCGCCTCGGCTTCCGCCTGCGAGATGCTCGCTATCGCTTCGAATGACATTGGCACACCCCCTCTGATCCTTGTTTTTTGCTGTTTTTATGTCCCCCGCTGCCCGGCGGGCATACGGGGAAAGCATGGATTATACTGGTCTATCATACCGCAGATGCCGCGTTCTTTCAAGCAGTTTTACCGAATTTCGATTGACAAATAATCCACGACCTTGGGCAAGATGACTGTGCAACTTGACAATAATTTGTCAATCTTTGGTGAGCCGGGCGGCTTCCTTCGCCCCCCGGCGGGCGCGGGAGCGCCTTGTTTTATTATCGGCTTGCGCGCGGGGCGGGGCTGTGATAGGATGGGGAAACAGAAAGACTTTTCGTTTCGGGAGGCCGTTATGGACCTGAAAGAGAACGCGCAGCGCAGCTGCCTGCAGAACTGCCTGCTGGACATGGGCGCGCTGCTGCTCGACTGCGGCGCGGAGATCAGCCGCGTCGAGGATACGATCCGCCGCCTCGGCCGCGCCTACGGCGCCGAGCGGCTGGACGTGTTCGTCATCCCCTCGATCATCAGCCTCAGCGTCTCCTTCCCCGACGGTGAGGTGCTGACGGAGACGCGGCGCATCCGCTCGACGGGCTCGACGGATTTTTACCGGCTCGAAAAGCTCAACGCGCTCAGCCGCGGCTGCTGCGTCGAGCCCCTGCCGCTTGAGGAGCTGCGGAAACGGCTCGACAAGATCGGCTCCGGGAAAAAGCCCGTCTGGGCCGTGTATGTCGGCAACGCCATCGGTGCCTTCGGCTTCGCCGTCTTTTTCGGCGGCAACGCTCTGGATGGGCTGACCGCCGCGCTCTTTTCCCTCCTGATCAGCTTTCTGCAGCGCCGGATCGGACGCACGGAGCTCAACCCCGCCGCGGGAAACCTCATTCTCTCCCTGCTGACGGGGCTCGGCGTCGGCGCGGTGACGATGCTGCTGCCGACGCTCAACGCGGACATGATCCTCATCGGCGACATCATGCTGCTCATCCCGGGTCTTGCCATGACCAACGCCATCCGCAACATGCTCGTCGGCGACACCATCTCCGGCGTCGTCCGGCTGGCGGAGACGCTGATCTGGGCCGGGGCTCTGGCGGGGGGCTTCATGGTCTCAATGCTGGCGCTGAACTATCTGAGGTGAGCGTATGAAACAGATCCTTCTTCAGCTTCTGGCCGCCTTCTGCGGCTCACTCGGCTTTTCGATCCTCTTCGGTCTCAGGCGGCGCTACTGGCTTCCCTCCTCCCTCGGCGGGCTGCTGGCCTGGGCCGTGTATCTGCTCGCGGATCATTTTCTCGGCCTGTCCTTCCTTTCAAACCTCGCGGCCGCGGCCTTCTCCGTGCTGTACGCAGAGCTGCTGGCACACCTGCTCAGGTGCCCTGCCACGCTCTTCATCACGCCCGCGATCCTGCCGCTCGTGCCGGGAGGTGAGCTGTATTACACGATGAGCTCGGCCGTCAGCGGCGAGCTCGCGCTGGCCAGGGCGCACGGGGTCGCCACGCTCAACGCCGCGCTCGCCATCGCCGCGGGCATCAGCCTCGTGCTGGCCGTGCGCGAGATCCACGCGCGCAGGCTGTAAAAAGTGCTGTTCAAGCAATCATTCTTCCGGCCGGACACCGGTGAGGAGGCGAGCCCATGAAGCTCATCCATCTCTCGGACCTGCATCTCGGAAAGCGGGTCAACGAATTCAGCATGCTTGAGGATCAGCAGTTCATCCTGCTGCAGATCCTGCGCATCCTGGACGAGGAGAAGCCGGACGCCGTGCTCATCGCCGGGGACGTCTATGACAAGGCCCTGCCCCCGGCCGAGGCGGTGCAGCTTTTTGACGATTTTCTGGTGCGTCTGGCCCAAAGGGCTCAGCCGGTCTTCATCATCAGCGGCAACCATGACTCGCCCGAGCGCCTGGCCTTCGCCTCCCGTCTTATCGATCTGAGCGGCATCCATCTCTGCCCGGTCTATGACGGGCACGTCGAGCCCTATGAGCTCCGGGACGCATACGGCCCGGTGCGGATCTATCTGCTGCCCTTCCTCAAGCCCGCCCAGCTGCGGCGCTTCTTCCCGGACACGGAGATCGCCTCCTGTACCGACGCGATGCGCGCCGCTGTGGAGGAGATGCGCCCGGAGGAGAGCGTGCGCAATGTGCTCGTCACGCACCAGTTCGTGACGGGCGCCCTCCGCTGTGAGTCGGAGGAGATCCCGGTGGGCGGGGCGGACCCGGTGGACGCGGAGGTCTTTGCCTCTTTCGACTACGTGGCGCTGGGGCACCTGCACGCGCCGCAGAACGTCGGCAGCGAGCGTGTCCGCTACTGCGGCACACCGCTCAAATATTCCTTCTCCGAGGCCGGGCACGAGAAATCCGTGACGGTCGTCACGCTGGGCGAAAAGGGCTCGCTGGACGTCAAAACCGTCCCGCTGCGCCCCCGGCACGACCTGCGCGAAGTGCGCGGCAGCTATCTCGAAGTCACCGCGAAGAGCTTTTACGAGGGCACGGCCACGGACGACTATCTGCACATCACGCTCACGGACGAGGAGGATCTGCCCGACGCGATCGGGAGGCTCCGCGTCATCTACCCGAACCTCATGAAGCTCGACTACGACAACCGCCGCACGCGCGCGGGACTGGCCGTCGGCATGGCGGAAGAGGTCGAGCGCAAGACGCCGCTGCAGCTGTTCGAGGAGCTCTATGAAAAGCAGAACGGCCAGCCCATGAGCGAGGAGCAGCGGAGCTTCTCCGCCGAGCTCATGGAGAAGATCTGGGAGGGCGAGACATGAGACCGATCCTGCTGGAGCTCTCCGCCTTCGGGCCCTACGCGGGCCGGACGCGGATCGACTTTGACGCCCTTGGCGAGCAGGGGCTCTATCTCATCACCGGCGACACCGGCGCCGGGAAGACCACGATCTTCGACGCCATCACCTACGCGCTCTATGGCGCGGCCAGCGGCAACATACGCGAGCCGGGGATGCTGCGCTCCAAATACGCTTCGCCCGAGACGCCCACCGAGGTACTGCTGACCTTCCGGTACCGCGACAAGCACTATACCGTCCGGCGCAATCCGGAGTATGAGCGCCCGGCGCGCCGCGGCGAGGGCATGACCACACAGTGCGCGGAGGCGGAGCTGACGCTGCCCGACGGGCGCGTTATCACCAAAGGGCGCGAGGTAGACCAGGCCATCCGCGAGATCCTCGGTGTGGATCGGGGGCAGTTTTCGCAGATCGCCATGATCGCCCAGGGGGATTTCCGCAGGCTCCTGCTCGCGGACACCCGCGAGCGGCAGGAGATCTTTCGGGAGATCTTTCAGACCAAGTATTATCAAATCTTTCAGGAGCGGCTCAAGGACGCTTCCGGAGCGCTCGCCCGGCGGACGGACGAGGCGCGCCGCAGCATCGAGCAGTATCTGAGCGGCGCTGTCTGCGATGAAACGAGCGAATATTCCCCCGCGCTGCAGAAGGCCAGGGAGGGCGCGCTGCCCTTCGGCGAGTCGCTCTCGACGCTGGAAAAGCTGCTGGAGCAGGACAGAGCGGAGCGGGACAGGCTTGACGCGCTGCTGCAGGCGCTCGAGGCGCACCTGACCGAAGTGCACGCGCAGCTCGGCCGCGCGGAAGCGCTGGAAAAGGCCGCCGCCCTTCTCGCGGAAGCGGAGGCTGAACAGAGCCGCAGTGCGCTCGCGCTCGAAGCGGAGAAGGCCGCGCTCGAGGCGGCGCAGGCGCGCAAGCCGGAGGAAGAGGCGCTCACGCGTCGCCTGGCCGCTCTGGAGGCGCAGCTGCCGGACTACGCCCGGCGCGAGGCGCTGCGGCAGGAGCGGGCAGCCCTGCGCCGGAGCCTTCTGGCGCGGCAGGAGGCCCTGGATCGTATCGCGGAAGATCTGCAAAAGAAAAACACGGCGGCCGAGGCTTTGCTTGAAGAGCACAGGACGCTCGCCGACGCCGGGGAGGAGCGCGAGCGGCTGCGCGGCGAGAAGGAGCGCAGCGAAAAACGCAGTGATTCCGTGGAGGCCTTTCTCGCCGCCTGCGCTGCCTGCGCCGGCCTGGAGCGGGAGCTCGCGGCGCGGCAGACGGCTTTTCTCTCCGCGCAGGAGAGCGCAGAGAGAGCGCGCGGAGACTATGAGACGATGAACCGGGCCTTTCTGTCCGAGCAGGCCGGGATTTTGGCGCAGGGCCTGCGCGCAGGACAGCCCTGCCCCGTCTGCGGCTCTGTGGAGCACCCGGCCCCGGCGCGACTTTCCGCAAAAGCCCCGACGGAGAAGGCGCTCAAGGAGGCTAAGGCGCGCGCCGAGAGGGAGACGGACGCCGCCGCCGCGGCCAGCCGCGCGGCCGGCGAGCTGCGCGGGCGCGCGGACGAGGCGCGCCGGAAGCTCCGCGCCGACGGAGCGCTCCTCTTCCCCGCCGTCACGGCCGACGAGCAGGAGTCTGAGGCAAAGCGCGAGCGTGAGGAGCTGCGCACGCTCCTTGCGCGCTGCGGGGATGCGCTCAAAGCGGCCGAGAAGAAGCTTGACCGCCGGCAGGCGATCGAAAAAGAGCTTCCGCTGCTCGAGACTGCCGCCGCTGAGGCCGAACGCGCGCAGCGGGAGCAGAGCGAGGCGCTCGCCGCAGACGGCGCACGTGAGGAAGCTCTCGCCCTCCAGCTTGAAAGCTTCGACGCCTCGCTCCCCTTCGCCGACGAGGCGCAGGCCCGCTGCGAGCTGGAGAAGCTGCGCAGCGAGCACAGGCGGCTGCAGGAACAGCTCAGCGCCGCGCAGGAGCGCTTCGCGCAGAGCCGGCTGCGCCTGTCCGGAGCGGAGGGCCGCGTCCGGCAGCTGCGCGAGCAGCTCGCCGCCGAGCCTGCGCCCGACACGGCCGCGCTGCGCGAGGAGGAGGCTGCGCTCACCGCCCGCAGGATTGAAGCCTTACAACGCCGCACGCAGGCGCACGCGCGCCTTGTCACGAATGAGAACGTTCTGATGAACCTGCGCGTGCGGGGCGAGGAGCTCGACGCGCTGGAAAAGCGCTGGGCCTGGGTGCGCGCCCTGTCCAACACCGCCAGCGGAAATCTCTCCGGCAAGGAGAAGATCATGCTGGAGACCTACGTCCAGATGAGCTTTTTTGACCGGATCCTCGCGCGTGCGAACACCCGCTTCATGGTCATGTCCGGCGGGCAGTACGAGCTGCGCCGCCGTGCCGTCGCCGAGAGCATGCGCTCCCAGAGCGGCCTGGAGCTGGACGTGATCGACCACTATAACGGCACCGAGCGCAGCGTGAAAACGCTCTCCGGCGGCGAGTCGTTCAAGGCCTCGCTCTCGCTGGCGCTTGGCCTGTCGGACGAGATCCAGTCCTCCGCCGGAGGGATAAGGCTCGACACCATGTTCGTCGACGAGGGCTTCGGCTCTCTCGATGAGGAGTCGCTGCAGCAGGCCGTGCAGGCCCTCTCCGGACTGACGGCGTCCCACCGGCTCGTCGGGATCATCTCCCACGTGACGGAGCTCAAGGAGCGCATCGACCGGCAGATCGTCGTCACCAAGGAAAAAAGCGGCGGCAGCAGCGTCCGTCTGGTGCTCGACTGAGCACAGCAACAAGATAAAAGGAGATACCAGCATGAAAAAGACGATCGCCCTTCTGCTCGCGCTTCTGACGGCGCTGAGTCTCTGCGCCTGCGGCGCGCCCGCCGCGCAGAGCGCCCCTGCTCCCGCCGACGCGCCCGAGCCCTTTCAGTCCGTCCGTCATGCCGAGATCACCATCCGCGATTACGGCACCGTGAAGCTCGAGCTCGACGAGGGCACCGCGCCCATCACGGTGGCCAATTTCATTGCCCTTGCGCAGTCCGGCTTTTACGACGGGCTGACCTTCCACCGGATCATGGACGGCTTCATGATCCAGGGCGGCGACCCCACCGGCACCGGCAGCGGCGGCTCGAGCGAGAAGATCAAGGGAGAGTTTTCCTCCAACGGCGTGCCCAACGGCATCAGCCACGTCGAGGGCGTCATCTCCATGGCCCGCGCCTCGGACCCCGACAGCGCCAGCTCCCAGTTTTTCATCACCGTGGCCGACGCAACGTTCCTTGACGGCAGCTATGCCGCCTTCGGCCGCGTGACCGAGGGCCTTGAGATCGTGCAGCAGATCGCGAAGGACGCCAGGCCCATCGACAACAACGGCACCATCCCGCGCGGCGAGCAGCCCGTCATCGAGAGCATCGTCATCACAGACTGACAGGGTTACTAAGGTCGGGGCGGAGAAAGCGCAGCTTTTCTCCGTCCCGGCCTGTTCTTCATTTTCCCTGTTTCCCTTTCATGCGGTCTGTGCTATACTGACTGTGCATCAAGACCGCGGCGGGTCGGGGGGAAAGACTGCCGCGGAGATAAGAGAGAGAACGATATGAGGCTGAACGAACTGAGGGCGGGCCAGTCCGCCCGCATCGAGTCTGTCGGGGGCGAGGGGGCCCTGCGGCAGCATCTGCTGGACATGGGCGTGCTCCCCGGGGCGGAGGCGACCATGATCAAGCTCGCGCCCATGGGCGACCCCATGGAGCTGCGCATCCACGGCTATGAGCTGACGCTGCGTCTGGCCGACGCGGAAAAGATCGAGATCACGCCCCTGGCGGAGGCCGCGGCACGGAAGCCGGACGCGGCGGCGCGCCGTCCCTCGGCGCACCCGGGGCTCGGCGAGGAGGGCAAATTCCACCCCCGCGGCACGGGCGAGCCGCTGCCGGAGGGGACGGTGCTGAGCTTTGCGCTCGTGGGCAACCAGAACTGCGGCAAGACGACGCTCTTCAACCAGCTCACCGGCGCCAACCAGCACGTCGGCAATTTCCCGGGCGTCACGGTAGACCGCAAGGACGGCGTCATCCGCGGCCACGCAGACACCTCCATCACGGATCTGCCGGGCATCTACTCCATGTCGCCCTATTCGAGCGAGGAGCTCGTCTCCCGCGACTTTGTGCTCAAGGACAAGCCCCGCGCCATCATCAACATCGTCGACGCCACCAACATCGAGCGAAACCTCTATCTGACCATGCAGCTTCTGGAAATGAACACGCCCATGGTCGTGGCGCTCAACATGATGGACGAACTGACCGGCAACGGCGGCACCGTGGACGTCAACGCCATGGAGGCCATGCTGGGTGTGCCGGTGGTGCCGATCTCCGCGTCGAAAAACCAGGGCGTGGACGAGCTCGTGCGCCACGCGGTGCACATCGCGCGCTACCAGGAGCGGCCGCTGCGGCAGGATTTCTGCAGCGCGGAGGATCACGGCGGCGCGGTGCACCGGGCGCTGCACGCGGTGAGCCACCTCATCGAGGATCACGCCGAGCGCGCGGGGCTGCCCGTCCGCTTTGCCGCCAGCAAGCTCATCGAGGGCGACAGTCTGATCGCCGCGCAGCTCGAGCTCGATCAGAACGAGACGGAGATGCTCGAGCACATCGTACTGCAGATGGAGAAGGAGCGCGGGCTCGACCACAGCGCCGCCATCGCGGACATGCGTTTCGAGTTTATCTCCCGCGTCTGCAAGGCGTGCGTCATCAAGCCGCGCGAGAGCCGGGAGCATAAGCGCAGCGAGCGGCTCGACCGGGTGCTGACGGGCAAATATACGGCCATCCCGCTCTTTGTCCTCATCATGGGCCTCGTCTTTTTCCTGACCTTCTTCCTCGTCGGCCCCTTCCTGCAGGATCTGCTGGCGCAGGGGATCGACGCGCTCGCCGCGCTCACGGCGCGCGCCATGGAGGCCGGGCACGTCAACGCCGCCGTACAGAGCCTCGTGCTCAAGGGGCTGTTCGAGGGCGTCGGCAGCGTGGTGAGCTTTCTGCCGCTGATCGTGACGCTGTTCCTGTTTCTGTCCCTTCTCGAGGACAGCGGCTATATCGCGCGCGTGGCCTTCTTCATGGACAAGCTCCTGCGCAGGATCGGTCTCTCCGGGCGCAGCATCGTGCCGATGCTGATCGGCTTCGGCTGCACGGTGCCCGCGGTGATGAGCACGCGCACTCTGCCGAGCGACCGCGACCGCCGCATGACGATCCTGCTCACGCCCTTCATGTCCTGCACGGCCAAGCTCCCCATCTACAGTTTTTTCGTCAGCGTCTTCTTCCCGAAGAACAGCTGGCTCATCATCACCGCGCTCTATTTTCTCGGGATCGTGACGGGCGTGCTCGTTGCGCTCCTCTATAAGAAGACGCTCTTTAAGGGCGAGGCGGTGCCCTTCGTGATGGAGCTGCCGAACTACCGCCTGCCGAGCCCGCGCAACGTCCTGCAGCTTCTGTGGGAAAAGGCCAAGGACTTTCTGCAGCGCGCCTTCTCCGTCATTCTGATCGCCACGATCGTCGTCTGGTTCCTGCAGAGCTTCGATTTTCATTTCGACCTTGTCGCCAACTCCCCCGACAGCATCCTCGCCGCCGTCTCCGGCGTGCTGGTGCCGCTGTTTCGGCCG
>CAMHMZ010000056.1 GCA_946186375.1 uncultured Clostridia bacterium | reverse complement strand
CCATAGTAAAGATCCGCCGGCGCAAGCATCATCTCATCGGCATACTGTTGGAGCGAAAGGACCCCGCTTGTCTCGATGGAACCCTTTTCAGATACGTTCCCATCCACAACGCGATAAAAGTCACCAACTGTGAGCTCCGATGATTTTGCCTCCATCTCCCGCACCAGCAGCTTCGTAGCATCCATCGGCAGCCAGTCATCCACATCCGCAAATTGTACATAGGTCCCGCTTGCTTCGTCGAGGGCCCGGTTGCGTGCAGAGGAAACACCCCCATTTTCCTGATGGATCGCCTTTACTCTGTGATCCGCGGCGGCAATCGCCTGCATGATCTCCCACGAGCGATCCCGGCTGCCGTCGTCTATCAGGATCAGTTCCAGCTCGGGGTAGTCCTGACTCAGAATGCTGTCCGCACAGCGCTTGATGCATTTCTCACCGTTATAAACGGGAACGATGACACTGACTTTTTCCATTCTTTATTCCTTCTTAAACAACACATATTTTTCCAACGGGAACAACACGGCTACCTGCACAAGTCCGGCAGCTGCGGCGGCAATGGTCCTGGCCAGCTTCGCAAAGGCGGTTGCTGTCAATCTGGCAGTGATCCATCCTTGCAGCCAAGTGGAAAAAAGGATCAGCGCCGTCAAAATCAACAGATAGGCGATGAGACCGCTGCGGCTCCCTTTGCCGCGGAATGTGGTCTTCATATTCATGAAATAGCCGTAAATGTTGGCGATGAAATTTGACAGAAAGAAAGGGAGCACATATCCCCAGGTCACAACACCGTCAACCACATAGGGGGAAGGCCCCTCAAAAAGTGTGTCCGGCCGAAAGACCGGGCGCAGAACCGGGGGCAGCTTGGCTGTAACGCCGTCAAAAATCAGGGGCATCAAATTGGCAAGAGCAAGCTGCAGCAGCGTGATGCTGAAGGATACCAGATTAAATTTTATAAACTGCCAAAGGGTATTGTCACCGAATCGGGTGTCGAGCTTTCTCAATAAAGACATTCCAGACTTCTTTCGCACGCTTCGTTTTTCTTCGGACGGTTACAGAATCCAGGGGCTGCAGCCCAGATAAATCAGGTTGACACCCGCTGTGATAACGCCGCAGCCGATCAGCACGCCGATCACGCCAAGCCCCAGCATGGGATTGAGGATAACGATGACGCCGAAGATGGTCAGCAGAGCGCCGAGGATCAGCGCGATCCACCAGTTGGAGCCGAGCATTTCACCGAAGCCAAACCCGTCGGATTCTCTCTTGAGCTTGAGCAAGTGAAAAGCGTGGACGATTCGGATGATGCCAAGGGCCAGGATCCACCAGCCCGTCAGCAGGATCACAAACACGCCGACAGACATCTGCAATACCGGCGAGAGCACAAGCATAAGGCCAAAGATCAGAGATACAACCGCGCTCACGAGCACCCACGCACTCTGCCGCACGATATCCCGGATATCGAACCACGTAGCAATACGCCCGATACCGTCACCGATCATGACGATTCCCAGAACAAAGGGGATCACAGCGGATGTCTCCACGGGCGTGAAGAAGCAGTACACGCCGGCGATGATCATCAGAGCACCAAGGATTACAGATATAACTTTTCTTGTCATCATGATTCACATCTCCCTTCCTGAAAGCAAACTCCCCACCGGGATCGGTGGGGAGCTGTCAAGAGATCGATTAGCCTTCAATGGCAATGTACTTCTTTTCAGGCAGCTGCGGCTTTGCTTCCTTCTTCGGGATCTGCAGCGACAGGACACCGTGCTCCAGTTTGGCTTTGATATCCTCTTCCGTGAGCTCCTCGCCCACATAGAAGCTGCGGCTCATGCTGCCGGCATAGCGCTCCTGTCGGATGAGCTTGCCGGACTTTTTGTCCTTCTCATCCTTGTCAAGGCCTTTTGCCGCCGTGATGTTCAGATACCCGTTCTCCAGGCTGAGCTGAACTTCATCCTTGTGGAAGCCGGGCAGCTCGATATCCACTTCATAGCTGTCATCGTGCTCCCGCACATCCGTCTTCATCAGGTTCTTGGCGTTGTGACCGTAAAGCGGCTTCTCCATCCGGGCGAATTCACGATCCATGTCGTCGAACCAACGATCCATCAGATCCTCACCAAAAATACCAGGCATGTACAACATAAGTCAAACCTCCTTTTATTTTCGGTCCTGGATGCTGTTCAGGGCTGTTGCTGTGGTATATGCCGCAAGGGGAGATGAGGAAACCCGGAACCTGAGTTCCGGATCACTTTCCCTCTTGCGAGTATGTTATACCACTATTGTTAGCACTCGTCAAGAGCGAGTGCTAATTTTTCTGTGAAGAATTTGTTAACTCTAAGGTAACGATGATTCAATCGGCAAGAGCGGATCCCGAGAAAATTTGTGTTCTGATGATGGCACTTTATTGAGCAAGGTCACGGTGACGGTGAAGGTTGTTCCTTTCCCTTTTTCACTCTCCACCTCAATGTTGCCATTCATCATCTCGACGATGTTTTTTGTGATGGGCATTCCCGGACCCGTGCTGCCAAACTTGCTTGTAGCGGTAGAGTCCTCCTGTGAGAATGCGTCAAAGAGCTTTGGCAGGTATTCTTTGCTCATGCCGATGCCGGTATCCTTGAAGGTAAAGCGAAGGGTGGTCTTGCCGTCAAACCGCGCGGCCGTTTCGATTGCAAAAGAAACCGCGCCGCCTTCCGGGGTGAATTTGACCGCGTTGCCGAGGATAAGGAAGTTTTCGAAAACGCGGGATCCCGCTCCTTTACCGGCATAAAGCGGAGCTGCTCCGTCTTATACAGCGGGACTGCTTCGCCTTGAGGATCTTCGCAAGCGGTCTTCATGACGCTCCCGATCAGCATTTTTTTGTTCAAGAACTCCAAAAAACTCTTCTCCCGGCACTGGCGTAAAAGCGTTTTTTGTGATAAAATAACATAATAATATTTCGCGGCGGAGGCTGCGACGCTCCTGCAGCCGTCCGGTACGGATGCAGGGACGGAAAACCGGCTCACAGGAGGAACAAAGATGGCTGAAAATCAAGGATCGACTCTGTTTCGGAAAAAGGCAATGTCGCGCATTTCTTCTCCGGAAGATCTGACGGGCTATCTGCGTGTGACGAGCCCCGGGATGTGGATCATTCTGGCGGCGGTCATTGCCCTGCTGGTGGGCGTGTTTGCCTGGTCGGCGGTGGGCACGCTGGAAACGACCGTGGACGCCACTGCCCTTGTGCAGGATCACACGGCGCAGATCGTCGCTTCCGGTCAGGGCGCGGATGCGCTGGAGGCCGGGATGCCGCTGCGGATCGCCTCGCAGGAGTTTGTGATCGCGTCAGTGGACTATGACGCGTATGGGCGGGCCACAGCCTATGCCGAGGTGTCGCTGCCGGACGGCAGCTATGACGCGGCCATCGTTGTGGAGCAGACCCGTCCCATCGAATTTCTGCTGGAAAGCCGATAAAGTGAGGAATGAGGAGTTATGGGTTGCTCCGCATGATTTGAATTGTCGCGCAAGCGACACCACAACTCCTGACTCCTAACTCCTGACTCCTACCTCAACGGGAGTGTGCTGAATGGAAACAAAGAAAAATCAAAAGAAAAAGATAAAACCAACTCTTACAAAGGGCGAGGCCAAGGTTCCGGTGGTCATGCAGAGGAATGAGGAGTGAGGAATGAGGAGTTATGGGTTGCTCCGCATGATTTGAATTGTCGCGCAAGCGACACCACAACTCCTGACTCCTAACTCCTGACTCCTACCTCAACGGGAGTGTGCTGAATGGAAACAAAGAAAAATCAAAAGAAAAAGATAAAACCAACTCTCACGAAAGGCGTGGCCAGGGTGCCGGTGGTCATGCAGCTGGAGGCGCTGGAATGCGGCGCGGCATCTCTCGCGATGCTCATGGCCTATTACGGCAAATGGGTGCCGCTGGAGGAAGTTCGCCTGGCCTGCGGCGTCTCCCGCGACGGCTCCAACGCGAAGAATATCTATCTTGCAGCGCAGCACTACGGTTTTGATGTCAAGGCCATGCGTATGACGCCCCAGTCGCTCCAGACGAAGGGGCAGTTTCCCTGCATCCTCCACTGGAACATGAACCACTTTGTGGTGCTTGACGGGTTCCGAGGCAAATATGCCTATCTCAACGACCCGGCGCGCGGCACGGTCAAGGTCACAATGGAGGAGTTTGATGTCGCCTTCACGGGAATCGTCATCATCCCTACGCCGTCCGAGAGCTTCCAACCGGATGGAAAGCGCCGGAGCACCATAGATTTCGCCCGCAAGCGCCTGGTGGGCGCGGGGGCGGCGGTGGCCTTCGTCATGCTGGCGACGGTGATCTCCTATCTCTTTGGCATCGTCAATTCCGTGACCTCGCGCATCTTTCTCGACAGACTGCTCACCGGACAAAACCCGGATTGGCTCTATCCGTTCCTTTCCGTGCTGATCGCCCTGGCGGTGATCCAGATCACGGTCTCGTGGGTACAGGCGGTATACTCGCTGAAAATCAACGGCAAGATGGCCGTGATCGGCAGCACCAGCTATATGTGGAAGGTGCTGCATCTTCCCATGGAGTTTTATTCCCAGCGTCTGGCGGGCGATATTCAGTCCCGCCTCTCGCTCAACAGCTCCATTGCCGGAACGCTGGTGAACACCTTCGCGCCGCTGCTGCTCAACACCATCATGATGGTGTTTTACCTGGTGCTGATGCTCCGGCAGAGCCCGCTTCTGACGCTGATCGGCATTTCCACGCTGATCCTGAACGCCGTCTTGTCCAAAATCATCTCGGACAAGCGGATGAACGTGGCACGGGTGCAGATGCGCGACGCCGGGATGCTGGAGGCCGCAACGGTCACCGGCATCGAGATGATCGAGACCATCAAGGCCAGCGGCGCGGAAAACGGCTTCTTCCAGAAATGGGCCGGGCACCAGGCCGCGGTCAATTCCCAGAGCGTGGAAGCGGCAAAGACGCAGCAGACCATCGGCATCCTGCCGGCCTTTCTCGGCACGCTCGCCAACTACGCCGTGCTGCTTCTCGGCGTGTGGCTGACCATGCAGGGCAAGTTCAGCCTGGGCGCGGTCCTGATGTTTCAGGGCTTCCTCGGCTCCTTCATGGCTCCCGCCATGACGCTGGTCAGCGCCGGGCAGACCATCCAGGAGATGCGCACCCAGATGGAGCGCGTGGAGGACGTCATGGAGTATCCGGCGGATAAGAACACGGAGGATAATCCGGGCGCGGAGGCAAAGCTGGAGAAGCTCAGCGGCACGGTCGAGCTGAAAAACGTCACCTTCGGCTATTCCCGCCTGGCCGAGCCTCTGATCAAGGACTTTTCCCTTTCTATGAAAACCGGCGACAGGATCGCTCTGGTCGGCGCCTCCGGCTGCGGCAAGTCCACGATCTCCAAGCTGGTCTCCGGTATGTATGAGCCCTGGAGCGGCGAGATTTTGTTTGACGGCAAGCCCCGCAGCGCCTATCCGCGGGACGTGATGGTCGGATCGTTGGCCGTGGTGGATCAGGACATCATCCTCTTTGAGGACACGATCGAAAACAACATCAAAATGTGGGACGACACCATCATGGATTTTGAAGTGATTCTCGCCGCCAGAGACGCGCAGATCCACGACGATATCGTGCAGATGCCGGGCGGCTATCGGCATAAGCTGACTTCCGGCGGGCGGAACCTCTCCGGCGGGCAGCGGCAGCGTCTGGAGATCGCCCGCGTGCTGGCGCAGGATCCCACCATCATCATTCTGGACGAGGCCACCAGCGCGCTGGACGCCAAGACGGAGTATGAGGTCGTCAACGCCATCCGCGACCGCGGCATCACCTGCATCGTGATCGCCCACCGGCTCTCCACCGTGCGCGACTGCGACGAGATCATCGTGCTGGACAAGGGCAAGGTGGTCGAGCGCGGCACCCACGAGGAGCTGATGGCCAAGGGCGGGGCTTACGCCGAGTTAGTGGCCAGTGAATAGTGGTTAGTGGTTAGAAAAGAGGGCGCAATGGTTAAGAGTTATCAGGATCTGCTGGTGTGGCAGAAAGCAATGGAGCTTGTTGCAGAGATTTACCGCTTGGTAAAACTGCTTCCAAAAGAGGAACTGTACGCCCTGTCGGATCAAATGAGAAGATCAGCAGTTTCCATTCCTTCCAACATTGCAGAGGGGCAGGCCCGCAACAGCACAAAAGAGTTTATAAACTTTCTCTCCATGGCAAAAGGCTCCAACGCCGAACTCCAAACACAATGTCTCATTTGCAAGCAACTTCTATACATACCAGAATCCGAGCTGAAAACAGCCCTGGCCCTTTCCGACGATGTCGGAAAGATGCTGAATGGCTTGATCAAGACTCTAACCACTAACCACTAACCACTAACCACTAAATCCTACCAAGGGGAGGATCAACAATGGGTTGGTTTGAAAATCAGATCCAGGACCGGCGCGACGCCGATCAGCAGCTCCTGGAGGAATCCTTTCTCCGCATCGCCGGCGTGGTCATGGGCGAAAAGGACGCCCAGCGGATCGGCGACGCGCGGATCATCACAAAAAGCGCGATCGATGAGATCTTAAAATATTACCACTATAAGCCCTCCGAGCTTCCGGAAAGCATCACGGACCCCGACGAGCAGCTGGATTACTGCCTGCGGCCCCACGGTATGATGCGCCGCAGCGTGGAGCTGAAGAAGGGCTGGTACAAGGACGCCTATGGGCCGATCCTGGCCTTCCGCAGGGAAGACGGCAGCCCGGCGGCCCTGCTGCCGGGGGCGGTCTACGGCTATACCTTCAAAGATCCGGCCACCGGGAAGGCCGTCCGGCTGAACGCCGAGACCGAGCAGCTTTTCGACCCGGACGCGATCTGCTTTTACCGTCCGCTGCCGCTGAAAAGCTTAAGCATCCCGGATCTTCTGCTGTACATGAAGCGCTGCGTCTCCACCAGCGACATCTTTATGATCGTCTTCGCGGCGATCTCGGTGTCCGGGGTGGGCCTGCTGATCCCGCGCCTGACCAGGGCGCTGACAGGCCCGGTGCTTTCCAGCGGAAGCGGCAGCGCGCTGATCGGCCTTGCGATCTGCCTTGTGTGCGTGTCGCTGTCCATGCAGCTTTTCTCCTCGGTCAGCGCCATGGTATCGAGCCGCCTGCAGGCCAAGACCTCGCTGGGCGTGCAGGCCTCCATGATGATGCGCCTCATCTCTCTGCCCGCCAGCTTTTTCCGGCAGTACAGCCCCGGGGAGCTGAAAAGCCGCTCCATGTCGGTCAACCAGCTCTGCTCGATGCTGATGAGCATGGTCATGACGACGGGACTGACCAGTCTCACGTCTCTTTTGTATGTCACGCAGATCTTCCGCTTCGCGCCAAAGCTGGTTGTCCCGTCGCTTCTGATCGTGCTGGTGACGGTGGGCTTCTCCGTGGTCACGACCTTTGTGCAGATCGGCATCAACCGAAAGAGAATGGAGCACGCGGCCAGGGAATCCGGGATGAGCTACTCTTTGATCTCCGGCATTCAGAAGATCAAGCTGGCCGGCGCAGAGAAGCGCAGCTTTGCCAAGTGGCTGAATCTCTACGCCGAGGGCGCGGAGCTGACCTATAACACGCCGATGTTCCTCCGGGCCAACGCCGCCATCAGCACGGGCATTTCCCTGTTTTCAACGATCATCCTCTACTATCTCGCGGTGAAGAGCGGTCTGAATCCATCCACGTATTTTGCCTTTACGGCGGCCTACGGCTCGCTGATGGGCGCGTTTTCCACGCTGGCCGGTACGGCCATGAGCGCCGCGCAGATCCAGCCGATCTTAGAGATGGCGGAGCCATTCCTCAAAACCGTACCGGAGACGCAGGAGAACAAGGAGATCGTCACCAATATCAACGGCGGCCTGGAGCTGAGCCATGTCTCCTTCCGCTATGATGACGATTCTCCGTATATTCTCAATGACCTCTCCTTAAAGATCAAGCCAGGCGAATATGTGGCCATCGTGGGCCGGACGGGCTGCGGCAAGTCCACGCTCATGCGCCTGCTGCTGGGCTTTGAAAAGCCGGAAAAGGGCGCCATCTACTATGACGGCAAGGATATCGAGAGCCTGGATCTCGGCTCCCTGCGCCGTAAGATCGGCACCGTCATGCAGCAAAGCGGCCTCTTCCAGGGGGATATCTACTCCAACATTGTCCTCACCGCGCCGAACCTCTCCGTTGACGAAGCCTGGGACGCCGCGGAAAAGGCGGGGATCGCCGACGATATCCGCGCCATGCCCATGGGGATGTACACCCTGGTCTCCGAGGGCGGAGGCGGCATCTCCGGCGGGCAGAAGCAGCGGCTGATGATCGCCCGCGCCATCGCGCCGAAGCCGAAGCTGCTGTTTTTCGACGAGGCCACCAGCGCCCTGGACAACAAGACCCAGAAGCAGGTCTCCGAGGCGCTGGACGCCATGGGCTGCACCCGCGTGGTCATCGCCCACCGGCTTTCCACCATCCGCCACTGTGACCGCATCCTGGTGCTCGACGGCGGGACCATCGTGGAGGACGGCAGTTATGACGAGCTGATCGAAAAGGGCGGCTTCTTTGCCGACCTGGTGGCGCGGCAGCGCGTGGATGCAGAGGCGTAACATGGCAGAGCTTCTGAAGCCGGACTTCAAGACAGTGTTTGAAGTCTATTATGATCGCGTGTACAAATACGCCTACACGATTCTGCTCAATCGGGAAAATGCCGAGGATGTGGTGGAGGAGACCTTCCTTGCCGCCTATGTCGCCTATCCCGGCTATGACCCGGCGCGCTCGTCTCTGGCCACCTGGCTGACGCGCATCGCCCACAACAAGGCGGTGAATCTTGTGCGCTCCGCCGCGTACCGCCGGGAGACGGCGATGCCGGAGGGCTTCGCCGATCGAAGCCCCACAGTACAGGACGAGCCCCGGTATACGGTGCTCTGGCTATATGCGCGGCTGACGCAGGAGGAGAGAGAATTCCTTGACCTGCGCTATGTCATGGGGCTTACAGACAAGGAAGTCGGTGCGCTGTACAGCATGGAGTCCAAGGCAGTCAACAAACGCTACCAGCGGCTTTTGAAGCGTTGCCGGCAGCTTTTGGACGGCGGGGAAAAACCTGAAAATAGTGTAAATCCCCTGTCTCCAATCGGAGTTCTGTCTTGTATATAGGATAGAGCGGTCATAAGACCGTGCTAAATAAACAAAAAGGAGGACAAAACCATGAACGAGAACCTGAAGAAATTCCTTGAGGAAGCCGGTAAGAACGAGGAGCTGAAAGCAAAGCTGACCGCGCTGACCGACAAGGAAAACGCAGTAGAGAAAGTCGTCGAGATCGCCAAAGAGTATGGCCTTTCCCTTAACGCTGAGGACTTTAAGCCTGTCGATGGAGAGGAGCTGTCTTTAGATCAGCTGGACCAGGTTGCCGGAGGAGCGTCTTCCAATAAATTCATATGTCCCTATTGCGGTATGGAATTTGACGAATACGGTAACATTTTATCTGAGATGGAACGTACATGGCATATGGCACAGCATTATTTGGAAGAGAACATCCCCAAATAAGAGTTGTTTGCCGGAAGTGCCAAATCCGTTATCTATTGGAACCGACATGGGTTGGGTGCAAGCATATGCTTCCAGGCAGAATAATTAAAGAAAAGAAATAGTCAATACGGAGGGAAAAACCAATGAGCGAAGAAATCAAAAAAGAAGCGCAGGATACGGAGCTGAACCCGGAAGATATGAACCAGGTTGCAGGTGGTGGATTTGTGATTAATGGGATTGAAGGGAAAGAAAAAGAATGCCAATTATGTGGGAAGACGTTTCTTTCGTTTGGTTCAAATTACTGTGATGCATGCAAATGGATTAAGGAACATGGTATTTTAGAATAAGAGGATATTACATAACATCAATAAGTAACTGTGGAGGCAAGTGATGAAGCTAACGAAAGAACAGAAAGACAAGTTGGAAGCCTTGAAAACCTCTGCGGAAATCAGGGCCTTTTTCGAGACGGAAAGCATGGAACTGAATCCTAATGAGCTGGAACGGATTGCGGGAGGCACCGCCGCTTCCGAAAGTGGCGGTCATTTTGAGATCGACTACGCTAATCACAAGGTGCGGTATATTGACGATGCCGGCAATGTGATCTGGGAAGATGACTACTACGAATTTGAGGATTACTTCAACAAACTGGATTGAACAATTGCCGTCCACAGGAAAGGAGAACATAACCATGAGCGAAGAAATCAAAAAGGAAGTACAGGATGTAGAGCTGAATCTGGAGGAACTCGGAGAGGTTGCAGGGGGATATATCTTTGGCCGTGGAGATGACCGTAATAGGCCATGGGAGGTCATTAACCTTGATGGAAGCGTTGTAGAACGGTTTGCAACGAAAGAAGAAGCGATTAATCTTGCCACTATTATCGGTTTGGGAGTGAAGGAATTATCCTATAGAGAACTTGAAGAAATAAGAAGACGGTGCGGGCAGATATAAAGCACCCGAGCGGGACGCGGAAACGCTCCCGCTGCGGGCTGCCTTCTACATAGAATAGAGCGGTCATGAGACCGATCCAAATATTTTGAAAAGGAGAACAACACCATGAGCGAAGAAATCAAAAAGGAAGTACAGGACGTAGAGCTGAATCCGGAAGAGCTCGGAGCGGTTGCTGGGGGATATATCTTTGGCGGTGGAGATGACCGTAATAGGCCATGGGAGGTCATTTCCGACTTTGATGGAAGAGTTATAGGACGGTTTGCAGCGAAAGAAGATGCTGTTAAATTTGCCAGAAATCTTGGTATAGAAGAGAAGGAATTAACCTGGGCAGAAATTATAGAATTAAGAAGGCGTTAAGACTGCGAGCGATTGCAAAACGCATCGAAAGGAACGGATCTCATGAGCAAAGCATCTGACCGGGACGTGGAAACGCTGCTGCGCGGCGCCGCGTTTCCCAACCCCGCCCACAAGGAGGCCTTGCGGCAGCGTCTTTTCGGCGACGGGGCTGAGCTGGAGCTGGACGATCTTGCTCTGGCGGCGGGCGGTCTGGCCGAGCCCTTCGTTCCCCCGGAGGCTTGGCCGGATAGAGAGTAAAAAGGAGCGTACTGATGGAATACACCTGGTCTCGGGCTTTCGCGGACGGGAGAGAGGCGGCCCTCATGGGCGGGGACGCCGGGAGGCTGCTGGATGCCTGCCGGAGGCTGTCATCCGCCGGTGCAAAAACCGCTTCCGGCCTTGTGGAGGCGCCGCTTCTGGGCGTGCCGGAGTACGACGCCCTGGTTATCCACAACCCTCGCGGCCTGCTTTCCGGCTGCCTGGTGGCCGATTCCTCGCTGACTCAGGCACAGGAGGTTTTAGACTGGGCGGCGCAGAGGAAGCCTTATCCGCCCTACATTTTCTTCGAACTGGACGCCGCCGGGTCAGGATCCCTGTCTGGCATCCACTGCAAGATAGAAGGAAATCTGAAGCTGGCGGAGGCTTTCTTCCGCACCGTGGGGGAGCCGGAGCGCTCGAAAGCCTTCCTCCGGCTCGCGGATCGGCTGCCGGAGGGCTGGTACGCCCGCCATGCAGGGGTCTTTCCCGGGCGGGATATCAACAGCACCCGCATGGAAGTGGAGCCCTTTACCCCGGAGGCAAGGCAGGCCTTGAGCGATCCGACCTATGTTCGGCGCTGGCTGGACGAGCTCGGCTTCACCGCTTATGACGATATCATGTGCTCTGACATTGCCCGGCTGGCGGCGGTGGACACGCCGATTTCCGTTCAATTCGATTTCCTGCCCGACGGCACATTTCTTCCGGTGCTGTCCCTCTTATCCATGGTTGAGAACGTGCGGCCGGACTGCGGGCCGCTCTTTGCGGAGGACGGCGCGCTGCGGCGGCTCTGCCTGCTCTATCAGGAGATGGGCGTCTCCGACGGGCGCTGGCGCCTGCTGGAGCCCTGCCTCTTTTCCGCCCGACGGGGGTTCCGGATGCCGGACGGCGGGATCGAACTGAGTTTCCACCACTGCTTCCCCTGCGGCACCAAGGCCAAGTGGCGGGAGGGCAGGCGCACAAGCGCGAAATTCTATCTGCTGCTGGACGCCTCCCGGGTGCCCTATGCCCCCAAAAAGATCGGCTGAGTCAGCTGAAACATACAAGATGAATCAAAATTCAGGAGATAGAACGTGATCAAATACTACATTCTTTCGGAAGGCTACGCCTTGCGGGGCTGGAAGCTGCTCCCATACGCGCTGCAGTCGCTGCACTTTGCGCAGACGGAGTTTTTCAAAAAGCCGGAATTCAAGCTGCTCCTGAACTGCGACGGACACACGCCCATCGACTGGGACGCGCTGACCGCAGAGCAGCAAAAGCTGTACGAAAACTGGGAGCAGTTTGGCTACATCCTGCCCTGCGACGGGCGGCAGAGTCTGCTCCCCGAGCAGGAATACCGCTTCTATCCCGCCCGCTTCAAGGAGTACGTTCAGTGGTCGATCACCGGGCGCTGCAACTACCGCTGCCGCCACTGCTTCATGTCCGCCCCGCACGCGGCTCAGGGCGAACCCACCTGGGACGAGCTGATGACCATGCTGGACGCCTTCGAGCGCTGCGGCGTGCGCAACCTGCATCTGACCGGCGGCGAGCCCATGGTCCGCAAGGACTTCTGGAAGCTGGTGGACGCGATCCTTGAACGGGGGCTGACGATCACCACCATCTACTCCAACGGCCTGCTCGTCACGGATGACTTCCTGGACAAGCTGGAGGCGCGAAAGATATATCCCAGCATCCAATTCAGCTTCGACGGCGTGGGGCATCACGACTGGATGCGCGGCATCCCCGGCGCGGAGAAGACCGTCCTGGACGCGCTGAAGCGCTGTCAGGACCGGGGCATCCCCACCTCGGTCTCCATGGTCATCTGCCGGGAGAGCGCCGGCTGCATCCGGGAATCCGTGAACCTCATGGCTTCTTTGGGCGTGCGGAGCATGAAGGTGGGCAACGCCTCTCCTCTGGGGGAGTGGAGGAACGAGACCGAGCACTTCCTCAGCCGGGACGAGGTCTATCAGACCTACCTGGATTACATTCCCCATTTCTTCGCCGACGGCGCCCCGCTGAGCCTGATCCTGGAGGGCTTCTTCGATTACGACAAGCCTTCGGATTCCGTCTCGTCCTGGTTTGAGAAGGATATCAAGGAGGAATATTTCGGCAGGGTCCTCATGTGCGCCCATGTGCGCCGGGGCATTTACGTCAGCCCCAAGGGGAACGTCCTGCCCTGCATGTCCATGGTGGGCGGCCCCATCGAGGAACAGTTCCCCAACATGCTGGAAACGCCCCTGGAGGAGATCCTGGACGGGCAGTCCACCTATATGACCATCACCTCCGCCCGGATCGGCGACTTCATGGAGCACAACCCGGACTGCGCCGTCTGTGAATACCGGACCGACTGCTGCGGCGGCTGCCGGGCTCTCGCCGTCCGGGACCATCCCACGGACTACCTGTCCGTGGATCTGGACACCTGCCGCTATTTCAAGGGCGGGTGGAAAGCCAAAAAAGATGCTCTGCTGCGCCAGCTCGGCCGGCTTTAAGCATAAAAATCATGATACAGGAGGAAAAACCATGGCAAAATTATCCAAAGAACTTTACAGCAAGCTGCTGCTGGCGGACAGCCAGGAGGAAGTGACCGAGCTTCTGAAAGCGGGCGGCCGGGAGGACGTGCCCGCGCAGGAGGTCTGGGAGCAGGTGCAGCAGCGCCGCGCCCAGGACGGCATGGAGCTGAGCCTGGACGAACTGGAGGACGTGGCCGGAGGCCGGGACTGGATGAAAGAAGGCTGCGCGGCTACCGTAGAGGAAGGCAGCGACTGCTGGGGCACCGACGGCGGCTGCGATCTGTGCAACATCGAATACACCAATCTGCCGACGGATATCTGCTATCAGTGCAAGAGAAAGAGCGCGATCGTAAAGGAACGGGTAAATTGCTTCATGACGGGCAGCGGCAATGACGTCCTTCAGTGCAGATATTGCGGTGAGGTCAGAAAAAAGACGGTTTGTATTGCCTTAGGCGTCTGAGAAATCTACGCTCCCCTATTTCAAGGGCGGGTGGAAAGCCAAAGAAGATGCTCTGCTGCGCCAGCTCGGCCGGCTTTAAGCATAAAAATCATGATACAGGAGGAAAAACCATGGCAAAATTATCCAAAGAACTTTACAGCAAGCTGCTGCTGGCGGACAGCCAGGAGGAAGTGACCGAGCTTCTGAAAGCGGGCGGCCGGGAGGACGTGCCCGCGCAGGAGGTCTGGGAGCAGGTGCAGCAGCGCCGCGCCCAGGACGGCATGGAGCTGAGCCTGGACGAGCTGGAAGACGTGGCCGGCGGCCGCGACTGGATGGCGGAAGGCTGCGCGGCTACCGTGGAAGAGGGCAGCGACTGCTGGGGGACCGACGGTGGCTGCGATCTGTGCAACATCGAATACACGAATCTGCCGACGGATATCTGCTATCAGTGCGGGAGAAAGAGCGCGATCGTAAAGGAACCGGTACGTTGCTTCATAACGGGCAGCGGCTATGACGTCCTTCAGTGCAGATATTGCGGTGAGGTCAGAAAGACGGCTTGTGTTTCCTTAGCCGTCTGAGAAATCTACGCTCCCCCCTGGTGAGCATGAGGACAGGAAGAATCTTATGACGAAGCTCATGGAAACGCTTGCCGCTGATTACCCCCAGCTTTACCTGAATCCGGATACGGATACGCAGGAGGCCTACCGCCGTGTGGTCCTGCGGGGCGAGGAGCCGGAGGCGAAGAGCCTGGCTCACTACCGGGGCGATCCCGCCGACCGGGAGGAAGTCATGGAGACCCCGGCGGGAAGCGTCCGGGTGGTCACGCTGGGCAATCGGCAGGATTTTGAGCTGGCTCTGCGCAGCCTGATGGCGGCCAAAGACGGGCCTTTGACCCCGATCCCTGCAAGCCAGGGCGCGGCCATGCTGACGCTGTTCAACTGGCCGCGCATCCACGCCCACCTGGCGCTCTTCCCGGAGGAGGAGCGCCAGGCGGAATTCAAGCGCTTCACCGCCGTCCGGGAAAACTACACAGACATGCTTGTCGTGCTCTCCCGCGGGCCTTACAGCCACGTGGACGCCGCCGCTGTGGGTGAAACGGAGGAAGAATGGCTCGGCCATTCCGACACCATCCGCCGCTTTCATGAGCTGACCCACGTGATCTGCCGCAGGCTCTGCCCCGGCGACGTCGCCCCCATCCGGGACGAGCTGGCGGCCGACGCGGTGGGCCTCACCGCCGCCTACGGGCGCTTTGACCCGGAGACGGAGAAGCTCTTCCTCGGCATCCGGGACGGACGCTATGTCGGCGGACGGCTGGGAAACTACACGGACATACCGGAAGCGCTGACCGGGGCGGTCTGCGCCGCCCTGGAGCGCATCCGGGCAACGGTTGAAAAGCAAGCGGGAACGGAGCCCTTCCGCCTCATTCCCGCGCTGATGAAGGAAGCGGACATAGGAGAGACGAAGACACAGACAAGGAGGAATACACCATGAGCAAGGAAATGGATATGGAACTGGACTTCGACAAGCTGGAGCAGGTCAGCGGAGGCGGCCATCTGCAAGACCTTATCAACAGGATCGTAAATTCCGGAAAAGCGCCCGAATACAAAAGGATCCTCCAGACCCAGGGAAAGGCTGCCGCTGCTGCCGCGTGCTGTGCGGACAACGGGGATCTGTGCGGTTTTTGCGCAGCAGCTGTCACGATGCTCAAATAGGCCGGGAAGGACGTTTTGACGAAAGAAGCAGGCCATGAACAGAATCTGCGAAAATCCGGTCACAAGGCGAAAGCTCACGCTTGCCGAGGATGGCGATCTGTGCGTCTATAAAGACGCACAGTGGCAAAGGCTTGGCTTTAACGAGCGTTTTGCCGGGAAGTTTGCGCCCTGCACCTTTCAGGATATCCTTTACGCCCGGGATGATTTTTATGCCGCCGGTACAACGGACGACGGACAGGCGGTGCTTTACTCCTCCCTGACGGGAGAGCTCTGGACACCCGTGAATCTGACAGAGCAGCACTATTGGGAGGAAACGGGGCGGCTGCCGAAGGGCGGCGCCGTGAAGCTCTTTTTCGAGCCCTGCATGGATCAGATCCTGCTGGTCAGCGCCGGCGGGGACGTGGCGATCCTTCCGGAGTGTCCGAAATGCGTGAAGATCCTGCATCTGACAGACCGCAGGGTGACGGACGCGGCCTATGAGGATCACCGGATGACCTTCACCTATGACGACGGGGAAACGGAGACCTTCTCTCTGGCCACCGCGGATCGGATCCGGGTGTCGCTGAGCTTTGTGAAGGAAGCCTGCGCGTCGGGCGGCGAGCTGATCGACGTCCGCCCGCAGCACCGGCGGCTTCAGGAGGGGCCGATCCCCTGCACCGCCGCCGTCGATCCTGAGGAGCTGGACGATTACCTCAAAAACAAAGACCCGAATACAAGGCTGTTCTTTATCTGCAGCTTTGGAACCGTGGCCGACCAGGCGACCTGGCACGCCTATCGCCTGGGCTTTCACAATGCCCGCTCTGTCGGCGGCTGGCACAAGGGGATGCATATCGACTGACGCGGCGCGGCGAGGGCGGCGCCGAGATCCAGGGCAAGCCGTAACGATGATCTGGCATAGAGCAGACAAGTGTCTGATCTAATAATGAAAAAGGAGAACGAGACTATGAGCAAAACCATCGCAGACGTCTACGAAGAAGTCATCAAGAGCGCCGAGCTGCAGAAGGAATTTCTGGCGGCGGAGCAGAACGGCAGCATTGCGGCCTTCGCTGCGGCCCACGGCTGCGAGGCGAGCGCCGAGGAGGTGCAGGCCTTCCTTAAGACCAAGCTCAGCGAGGACAAGGAGCTCTCCCTGGACGAGTTGGACCAGGTCGCCGGAGGAAAAGACGAGAACTCGAGGCCTGATCTTCCCGAAGAAATTATCATAACAAACCCGGATGTGCCTTGAGCTAACGGTCGCGGAGTATCTTATTTGCTTCTCCGACGCGCGCAGCGCCTTCTCCGACGCCTGTGTTCAGCAGGCGTCGGAGTGCGGCCGCATGTACTGCGAACGGTCAGAGAACGTTTATAAGGGCTTTGTGTGTACGGCCATCGAAAGCGCCGAGGAGCGCATCCTGTACGCCTATACAAAGCCGGAGTATCGCAGAAAAGGAGTCTTCACCGCTCTTGCGGAGCATGTGATCAGGACTTCAACACGTGGTATCCGTGTCTCGATCCCGGAAAAGCATCCCTGCTTTGAGACGGTGGACGCTGTCTGCGCCCGGCTCGGCTTTCGCCCGACGGAGAACCTGCACACTTACAGCCTTGACAGCTCGCAGAAAGCAGCCTGGCAGAGGATAAAGGCGGCGCGGCGCTTTGACGCCGGGT
>CAMHMZ010000055.1 GCA_946186375.1 uncultured Clostridia bacterium | reverse complement strand
GCTGTTGCGGTCTGTGCCCATAACAGCGAGCTTTTCTTCGTAGTCCCGCCATCTCAGACGTAGTTCGTCCAGCGCCTCCCATTCCTTTTGGGCCTTGCTCTTCCTACGTCCGGGGCCATATACGAAAGAAATCTCCGACTCCATCTCCGCAAGTCGCTGCTCCAGCGTTTCCAGGCTTGTGATCGAAACTGCCGTGAATACCTTCTCCTTCACTTTGGCAAGCTGCTTCTCCACACTCTTCCGCCACACAAAGGTATACCGTCCCGCACGGCTCTCCAGCTTCGTCCCGTCGATGAAAACCGTCTCGTGATCCGTTTCTCCCTGCTCCTCCAGATAGCGCACGTACTGGTAAAACAGATCCTCCACCGCCTCTGCGCACCGTCCTGTCCGAAAGCGTGAGATCGTGCTGTGGTCCGGCACTGGCTCGTCCCACAGCAGCCATTTGAAGTCTATCCGGTACCGGCAGGCTTCTTCCAGCTTCCTTGTTGTATAGATACCGCATTGGTATCCGTATACCAGAATCTTGAACAGCACTCGCGGATCGGTGACCGATTTCCGTCCTCTGGACGAATACGCTGCATACAGTTTCCTGTAATCCAGTTCCTCAAGCTGGGCGTTGGTCAGCCGTACGGGTGCGTCTTCCGGCAACATGATTTCGCTGTTCAGTGTAAATACCAGTTGACCATTCCGCTCAATTACGTTACACTGTTCCAGCGTTTGGTTTTTCTTCACACCTAAAGCTTAACGCAAACGAAAGCACCAGCCAAGTCCTTTTTGGACCTAACTGGTGCTTTTGTTATCCTGCGCTATTTTGCAACGCGCCCTTTTTACTGAAAACTGACTTCTGAAAACTTATTTCTTCTCATCCTCGTCCTGCAGGTCGAACTCCAGCGTCTCGCCGCAGCCCGGACAGTCGATCGAGCCCTCGGCAAGCATCTCCTCGTCCACGGTGATCTCCGTGCCGCAGACGGGGCAGGTGACTTCATACATGACGTTGTCGAAGCGGGGCAGCTCGATGATGCCGGCGTCGTCCTCCGCATCTTCGTTCTTGTCCTCTTCGTCTTCTTCGTCTTCTTCGGTCTCCCCGGCCTCTTCCTCTTCGTTCTCCTCGGCGGCCAGCTTCTCGGCCTTTTCCGGGCCGTCCAGGTCGAAGACCTGCTCCTCCACGGCGGACAGCTCCTCGCCGATCTCGTCGATGGTGTCGGCCATGTCGAGCTGAGCAGCCTGGAGATCCTCGATCTCATGGGCCATCTCGGACAGCAGCTCGTTGAGCGCGGCCCAGAGCTTGCCCTCCTTCGTCTCGGCTTCCACGCCAAGCCCTTCGGCCAGGCCCTTCAGATAAGCGGCTTTTTCCACGATCGTCATAAGGTACGCTCCTTCCTGTCAAACCCTTCGGCTGTAACGTTCCTGTATGGAGAACGGCTTCAGGCGATCTGCGTCTGAGACCGGATAAAACCCCATGCGCCGGCTTTCACCGTAAAAAAACAGGGGAAATGCGCGGCATTCCCCCTGCGTTCTGCGTGCTTTACGCGCGGCTCAGATACTCGCCCGTGCGGGTATCGACGCGGATCCTCTCGCCGCGGTCGATAAACAGGGGGACTTTGATCTCGGCGCCCGTTTCAAGCGTGGCGGGCTTGGTGGCGTTGGTGGCGGTGTTGCCGGCAAAGCCAGGATCGGTGTCGGTGACCTCGAGCTCCACGAAGAAGGGGGGCTCGACGTTGAAGACCTTGCCCTTGTAGGAGTAGATGGTGCACTCCATGTTTTCCTTGACGAACTTGAAGTTGTCGCCCAGGACGGAGGCGTCCACCGGCTCGAGCTCATAGGTCTCGGGGTTCATGAAGTAGTAGAGGTTGCCGTCGGCATAGCTGTACTCCATGGTCGTGCGGTCGACGGTCGCGTTCTCGAACTTCGCGGTGGGGTTGAATGAGGTCTCGGTGACGGCGCCGGTGATGACGTTCTTCATCTTGGTGCGCACGAAGGCCGCGCCCTTGCCGGGCTTGACATGCTGGAACTCAACGACCTGCATGACCTGGCCGTCCATCTCGAAGGTAACACCGTTTCTGAAATCGCCTGCTGTGATCATATAGGATTCCTCCCAAATCAGAATTTCATTATAAATAGCTTGTACATTTTACCGTATAGCGGCCGTTTTTGCAAGACCTTTGTGAAAAAAGCCTGAAATTAGAGTGAAAAAAGCCTGAAATTAGAGGATGATAAGCTCCATCTTCGGGGCCTTGGTGATCACCTCGGCGCCCTCGGGGCGGATGATCATCACGTCCTCGATGCGCACGCCGAAGCGGCCGGGGAGATAGATGCCGGGCTCGGCCGAGCAGAGATCGTTCACTTCCATCGGCGCCTCGCCGCGCGGCCCCGCCATCGGCGGCTCGTGGATGTCGAGACCGAGGCTGTGGCCGAAGCCGTGGCCGAAATAGTCGCCGTAGCCGGCCTTCTCGATCACGTCGCGCGCGGCCTTGTCGATCAGCTTGCCGGGGATGCCGGAGCGGGCGGCGGCGATGCCGGCCAGCTGCGCCTCGAGCACGATGCCGTACACGTTCTTCATCTCGTCCGTCGCGTGGCCGACGGCGACGGTGCGCGTCATATCGGAGCAGTAGCCGTCCGAGAGGCTGCCGAAGTCCATGGTGATGAAGTCGCCGTCGCGGATGACGGTGTTGCCGGGCACGCCGTGGGGCATGGAGGTGTTCTTGCCCGTGACGACGATGGGATCGAAGGAGTTGCCCTCGCTGCCGTTTTTGAGCATATGGTAGACAAGCTCCGCCATGACCTCTTTCTCGGTCATGCCGGGACGGATGATCTGCAGCACCTCTTCCAGCGCCTTCTCGCTGATGCGCTGGGCGCGGATCATACTGGCGATCTCTTCGTCGCTCTTGCTGGCGCGCAGGGCGTTCATCAGATCGCCCGCGGGCAGGAGCGTGCGGCCCAGCTCCTTTTCGAAAAAGGCCCAGCGCGCGTGACTGAGCTGCGTGTCCTCCGCGGCGAGCTTCTCGCCGCAGGCGGCGAGCGCCTCGCGCAGAAGCTCTGTCTGGCTGTGGCTGCGGTCGAACATCTGCACCGTGCAGCAGCCGCCCGCGATCTTTTCGGCCGCCTCGATATAGCGCGAGTCCGTGATCAGCCAGGCCTGCTCCCGGCCGACCAGCACGGAGCCGTCGGTAAAGGCGAAGCCCGTGGCGTAGCGCTGGTTTTTCTCGTCGGTGATGAGCAGGGCGTCCAGCCCGCGCTCGATCAGCTTTTCCTGAATGCGTCGGATGTTGTTCATATACCTGTCTCCTCTGATGTTGCGCGCGGAAAGCTCACGACAAAGCGGGAGCCGCGCGGTTTATTGGCGCCGACGGTGATGCTGCCGCCGTGGGCAAGCACCGCGTCGTGCACGATACTCAAACCCAGCCCGCTGCCGCCGGCCTCGCGGGAGCGGGCCTTGTCGACGCGGTAAAACCGGGAGAATATATTGAGCCTGTCCTCCTCCGGGATGCCGATGCCCGTGTCCTCCACGGTCAGCTCCACGGAGTCTCCGACCTCGCGCAGCAGCAGCCGGACGCTGCCGTCGGGCACGTTGTATTTCACGGCGTTTTCCAGGAGGTTGAAGAGGATGTGGAACACGTCGTCGTTGTTGGCCATGATGACGCAGCCGTCATCCAGCTCGGAGTGGAGAGAGACGTGCTTCTCCTCCGCCAGCGGACGCAGCATGGTCAGCGCATCCACAGCCGCCTGCCGCAGATCCACCGGCTCCGAGGCGACCTGCACGTCGTCGTCCAGGCGCGAGAGATCCAGCAGCTTCTCCGTCGTGCGCTGCAGGCGCTCGGCCTCGCTGCCGATATCGGTCATGAATTCGCGCATGGTGCCGACGTCCACGTTCTCGTTCTGCACAACGCTGTCAGCCAGCAGACGGATGGAGGCCAGCGGCGTTTTCAGCTCATGCGAGGCGTCGGACACGAAGCGGCGGCGCTGCCGCTCGTTCTCATCGAGACGCTCGGTGAGCTGGTTGAACTCCTCGCCGAGCTCCGCGATCTCATCCTGCCCGCGCACGGCGAGACGGTGGTCATAGTCACCCCCGGCCACGATGCGCATCGAGCGCACGAGCTCGCGCACCCGGTGCAGCAGCACCTCGGAGAAGAGCAGCACGATCGCGAGGGAGAGCCCCGCGATGACGAGCGAGACGATCATGATGCGGTTCTGCACGTCGAGAATGAGCCCGGCGCGCTCCGTATCCGTTTCATACAGGTACACCACGCCCGCCAGACCGCCCTGCCCGCTGATGGGCATGGCGCAGGCGCTGGCAAAGGCGGCGTCGGCAAAGCGGGAGCGGAAGACGATCTTCCCGGACAGCGCCTCGGCCACGTCTCCCTCGGCGCTCTGGCTGCCGCCGCTGTCGTACAGCGAGCGCCCCTGCGTGTCTGTCACAAGGATGCGCTCCAGCCCGCTCACGTCCAGGATGCGCAGCACCTCCTCGATGCCCGGGCGGCTCAGCGTCTCCAGCCCCGAGAGGGAGGAGGCGATCACGGCCGCCTGGGAGGAGAGAGAGCGCTTCTTCTCCTCGAATACGAGGTCGCGCGAGGAGATGAGAGGGTAGGTGTTCAGAAGGATCAGCAGGATCAGCAGCAGCGCCGTGATGAAGCCGAAAAACTGAGCTCGGATGCTGTGCATGGCTCAGTCCCCGTCCGAGAAGTAATAGCCCACGCCCCACTTGGTGATGATATAGTCCGGCTTGGCGGGGTTGAGCTCCAGCTTCTCGCGCAAGCGGCGGATGTGCACGTCCACGGTGCGCGTGTCGCCCTGGTAGTCATAGCCCCACACAAGGTCGAGAAGCGTCTCGCGGCTGTACACGCGGCCGGGGTTGCGCATCAGAAACTCGACGAGGTCGAATTCCTTCATCGTCAGCTCCACGACCTGGCCGTTTTTGGAGGCCTTGCGGCGCTCCGGGTCGATGGTGATGTGTCCGCGCTGCAGCACGCCCGACGCGTCGGCGGGCGAGGCGGCGAGGCTCGAGCGGCGCAGCAGCGCGCGCACCCGGGCCTTGAGCTCGAGGATGTTGAAGGGCTTGGTCACATAGTCGTCCGCGCCGGACTCAAAGCCCATCAGCAGGTCCGCGCCCTCGCTGCGGGCGGTGAGCATGATGATGGGAACGGTGGAGAAGCCGCGGATCTCCTGGCAGGCCTGCAGCCCGTCCTTCTTGGGCATCATCAGATCCAGGATGATCAGATCGTAGCCCCCGGCGCGCGCCAGCTCCACGGCGGCTTCGCCGTCATAGGCGGCCTCGACCGTGTAGCCCTCGTTTTCCAGATTGAATTTGATACCCTTGACGAGCAGGCGCTCGTCGTCTACGACTAAGATTTTCATGGCGTTTCCCCTATCGTCACGCTGTCGGCCACGGCGTCATAGCGCCCCTGCCCGATCCCGGGCACGTTCCTCAGTTCTTCGATCCGGGTGAAGGGGCCGTGCTCCGTCCGGTAGGCGACGATCGCCTCCGACAGCACGGGCCCGATCCCCGGCAGCTTCTGCAGTTCCTCCGCGCTCGCGGTGTTGAGATCCAGCTTTTCCCCGGGCAGGAGCTCGAGCGCGACGCGTTCTCCGTCGCCGCCGCTGAGCAGCAGCGCCTGCTCGGCATGCCTCTCTGCGCGCAGAGCGGGAGCCGCCCCGGCAGACAGCAGCGGGAAAACCGCGGCGAAAGAGAAGAAGAGAAGCAGCAGCGCACTCAGCAGCAGCGCAAGTTTCCTGCTCATCGACGAGCCTCCGACCTTTTTCGAGGAATTTCTGTTGCAATTCCCCCGGCTTGACCGTATAATGGAGGGTGTTCACCACGGCCGCTGATCGGCCGCGAGCCTCGTAATATCACTATTATACCATATTCCTGAAAAAACGGGAGACTAAAATGAAAAAAATCCGCCTGATCCCGCTGATCCTGATCTTCTGTCTGCTTTTGAGCGTCGCCGCGCCCGGCGCATATGCGCTCGACGAGCCCTCGCTCGGCGCACAGGCCGCCGTTTTGATCGACCTTGGCACCGGGGAGATCCTCTATGAAAAGAATATCCACGAGCAGCGCTCTCCCGCGAGCCTGACCAAGGTCATGACGGCGCTGCTGGCTCTCGAAGCCGTGGAGCGGGGCGAGATCGGCCTGGACGACATGGTGACCGCCGGGCCCGACTGTCAGACCGGACTCGATTCGGACAGCAGCAACGCCAGCATCGTCTCCGGCGAGCAGATGACCCTGCGCGACTATCTCTACTGCTCGATGGTCGCCTCTGCCAACGAAGCCTGCAACGTGATCGCCACCGCCATTTCCGGCAGCATCAGCGCCTTTGTGGAGCTCATGAACCAGCGCGCATCGGAGCTCGGCTGCGAAAACACGCATTTTGCCGACCCGAACGGTCTGTCCAGCGAAAACCACTATTCCTCCGCCTATGATCTGAGCCTCATCACGTGCGCGGCGCTGCAGCACGCGGAGTTTCGCACGATGGTCGGCACGGTGCAGTATCACATCGACCCGACCAACGCCAACGCCGAGCGCAACCTTACGAATTCCAACGCCCTTCTGAGTGAGATCGGCTTCTACGGCCCCGGCTATGTGTACCAGGGCGCCTACGGCGTCAAGACCGGCTACACGCGCCCGGCGGGCTACTGCCTCATCGCCGCGGCCGAGCGCAGCGGCGTCAACGTCCTGGCGGTCGTGCTCGGCAGCAGCGGCCCCAATCTGGAGAGCACCGTCACGATCGGCAACTTTGCCGACGCCCGCACGCTCTTCGACTGGCTGTTCAACAACTTCTCCTATCAGCAGGTGGTCTCCGAGGCCGACCCGATCGACCGCGTGAAGATCGACAAGGCCGAGGGGGACGGCGACGCGATATTGCGCGCCGGGGGGAACATCCAGCTCCTCCTGCCCAACGACACGGATCTGGAAAACCGCGAGATGCGCATCAAGCTCTTTGAGGATCGGCTCGTCGCGCCCGTCAGCGCCGGAACGGCGCTGGGCGAGGCCTATGTGGTCATCGACGGGAAGGAATACGGCCCGATCAGTCTCGTGACGAACACCGATATCGGCATGGCCAAGGCGCAGTTTCTCAAGCAGGGCGTGCTGGACGTGCTCAGCCGCGGCTGGGTGAAGACGCTGATCATCGTGCTGCTGGTGCTGCTGCTTCTGTATCTGGTGCTCGTCGCGCGCTACCGGGCGCTGCGCCGCCGACACCTGCGGGAGCGCCGCGCCGCCGAGAAGCGCCGCAAGGCCCGGCAGGAGCAGCAGGAGCGCGAACGCACCGCCGCGCGCCGTCAGCCGAAGGAACCGACGCAGCGCTTCGCGGTCGTAGATCCGGCGGAGCGCGAGCTGGAGGACATGGATCTCAGCGAGTTTTTCGACGAATACGATAAGAAATAAAAAGACAGGCCCGGCGGGCGACCGCGGGCCTGTTTTTGCGGGAGGCATGAGCCATGGAGGAAAGAAAAGCGCCGGTGCTCTTCGCGCCGGAGACGGACTCCACCAATCTCGCCCTGCGGCGGCTGGCTGCGGACGGCGCGGTCGACGGTACGGTCTTCTGGGCGGCGCGCCAGAGCGCGGGCCGTGGCCGCCTCGGCCGCTCCTTTGCCTCGCCGGAGGGGGGCCTGTATTACTCCCTGCTGCTCGACGCCGCTGACGATCCCGCGCGCGACCTGCTGCTCACACCCGCCGCGGGCCTCGCCGCCGCTCGCGCCGTCGAGCGCGTGAGCGCGCTGCGCTGCGGTATCAAGTGGCCGAACGACCTGCTGCTCGGCGGCCGCAAGCTCTGCGGCATCCTGGCCGAGGGCTTCACGGTCGGCGCGCGGCGCTGCCTCGCCCTCGGGATCGGGATCAATGTCAACACGGCGGCCTTCCCGCCGGAGCTGGAGGGCGTGGCCGTGTCGCTTTGGCAGATCACCGGGCGCGAGACGGACATCCCCGCGCTCGCGCAGGCGCTGACGGAGGAGCTGGACGCCGCGGTCGCTGCGGCGCGCCGCGGAGACGGGGCACTCCTGGCCGATTACCGCGCCCGCTGCCTCACAGTCGGGCGGCATGTGACGCTGCTGCAGAACGGGGAGAGCCGGGAGGCCTTCGTCCTCGGCGTAAGCGACGATTTCTCGCTTGCCGTGCGTCTTCCCGACGGCAGCGAGGAGAGCGTCCGCTCGGGCGAGGTCTCCATCCGATGAGCGCGAAGAGGGGATAGCATGAACAAAACCTTGCATCTGTGGGAAAACCGCACGCGCGGCGCCATCGCCGCCAATATGCTGGTCGCGGCGATCAGCCTCTTTTTCAACGGCTTCGGCGTCTATCTCACGATCCAGGCCAATATCGGCGCGGGGCCCTGGGACGTTTTGAATCTCGGCCTGTCCAAAAGCCTCGGGATCCTCTACGGGACGGCTTCGATCTGCGTGTCCTATGGGATCCTCGCCCTGGACGCCCTGCTGCGCGAGCCGATCGGCATCGCGATGTTTATCGACGCGCTGGTGGTCGGCAAGGCGGTGGACTTCTTCAACCGCCTCGGGCTCGTCCCGCCCTGCCGCTCGCCGCTTGTCGGCGTGCCCGTCATGCTCGCGGGACTCGTCGTGATCGCCTGCACGCAGGCGGTTTATATGGCCGCGGCGCTCGGCTGCGGGCCGCGCGACACGCTGCTCGTCGCGCTGGCCAAGCGCATGAAAAGGATCCCGATCGGCGCTGTCAGCATCGGCCTTTTGTCCCTGGCGACGCTCGCGGGCGCACTCCTCGGCGGGCCGGTCGGCCTGGGGACGCTGCTCTTCGCCTTTGGCGCCGGGCCCATCATGCAGCTGAGCTTCCACATCCTGCATTTCGACGCCACGCGCGTAAGCCATCAGCACCTCGGCCGATCGCTCCGGATCTTCTTCCGCAGGGCGGACTGAAGAGGCCGGGAGCGCCCACCCTCATATCGAATCGCGCGGAGAGAAGGAGAACGTTATGAAGAAAACGCTTTGTCTGCTGCTGAGCCTGGCGCTTGCGGTCTCGCTGCTGGGCGGCTGCGCCGCGGGAAGCGGGACGGCGCCGAGCGCTGCGCCCGTGCCGACGGCGGCCGAGCCGACCCCGGCGCCGACAGCTGAGCCGACCCCGGAGCCCACGCCTGAGCCCACACCCGAGACGACCCCGGAGGAGACGCGCGGGCACTATCGGTTTCAGCCCAAGGTCTGCTCGTCCTATATGGCCGATCTCTTCGGCGAGACGATGGTCGAGACCTGGTATCACCTGGTGGACGCGGTCATGGCCGGGGAGGATCACTTCGCCTGTCCGGACGCCTACACCTACGACTGGGTCATGGGTCAGTTCCCCGACCGCTGCTTCCCGGTGCTCGTCGAGCTGATCGACTACTGCTATGAGCGCGACAACCCCGTCGTCGACGGCGTGGCGAGCTTTACCTATCTCGTGCCGCCGGAGGAGGCCGCTGCGCGGATCGCGGACTTTGCCGCGCTGGTCGAGGACATCCTCAACGAGACGCTCCGCGACGGCGATACGGAGCTTGAGAAGGCGCTGTCGCTGTATCTCTATTTTTCGCATCATTATCTGTACGATTATGAGGCTGCGGAGACGCCCTACACGCCGGGCAAGCTTTCCGGCTATCGGGTACTGACCACGGGCTGGGGCATCTGCCAGGAGTTTTCCGTTGCCTATTCCTATCTGCTGCTGCAAGCGGGCGTGGACGCCTCCGTGGCGAGCGGCCGCCGCGCCTGGGACGGGGAGCTCCACCAGTGGAGCTACGTGAGGCTCCACGGACACAACTACCACATCGACCCCACCTATGTGATCGGCTCGAACGACTCGCTGAGCTTCTTCATGATGGACGATGAGCAGCGCGAGGCGGAGGACGGCTATCCGCGCTCGGATTTCACGATCTGCTCCCACTACGCGCAGGAGCACCCGCAGCCGGACTATACGGCGGACGACGACAGCTTCTCCGCCCTCTGGGCGGGCGACTTCGTCGAGCTTGACCGCGAGAAGAAGGAGATCGTTTTCACCTCGTTCGACGGCCTGGAGC
Source organism: uncultured Clostridia bacterium (assembly GCA_946186375.1). Taxonomy (GTDB): domain Bacteria; phylum Bacillota; class Clostridia; order Oscillospirales; family Oscillospiraceae; genus Limivicinus. The sequence continues at coordinate 7,325 of CAMHMZ010000055.1, read as the reverse complement.
AGCGCTTCGACTATTCCGGCTGGTAAGACTGACGCCCGTTTTTATACCGGCGGTATCTTTACAAAGCGGGACGCGGCGTGTTATAGTGGCTGCAGAAATACAGGGCAAAGCCCGGAAAGGAAAAAGCATGAGCATCGTTCGTTTTATCGGCTCGTATATCGCGAAAACGGAACGCAGGTCCAGCCTCGGTGATCTGGACCGTCTTTTCGCGCGCTCATATAAGGCCGGACAAAAGCGAACCCTGCTCTCATGACCCGCCCGGGGAGGGACAGAATGCTTCGAGCCGCTTGCCTTGTATGAGGCAGGCGGCTTTACTGTTTGTATGAGAAGGTGAGAAACATGATGGAGATCAAGGGAAAGGTCAATACCGCGGTCTGCTTTGCCAGAGTCATCGAGGACGAGGCCGTCGAGCAGATCCGCCGGATGTGCGATTATGAATTCACGGCGGGCAGCCGGATCCGCATCATGCCCGACGTGCACGCGGGCAAGGGCTGCACCATCGGCACGACCATGACCGTGACCGACAAGGCGGTGCCGAACGTCGTCGGCGTCGATATCGGCTGCGGCATGTACACGGTCGACCTGGGCAAGGGCGAGATCGACATGGAGCGGATGGACGCCGCCGCGCACTTCATCCCCTCCGGGCTGAACGTCTGGGAGGGGCGGCAGGAGCGCTTCGACCTGCTGGACCTGCGCTGCTACCGTGAGCTGAGGGACACCAGGCGCCTCGAGCGCAGCCTGGGCACGCTCGGCGGCGGCAACCACTTCATCGAGATCGACCGGGCCGCCGACGGCAGCAACTATCTGGTAATCCACTCCGGCTCCCGCAACCTCGGCAAGCAGGTGGCCGAGCACTACCAGCGCCTGGCCGTCGAGCTGAACAAGGGCAAGGAGGAGTACTTTGCCAAGCGAGATGTGCTGATCGCGGAATACAAGGCCGCCGGGCGGCGCAGCGAGATCCAGGAGGCGCTCAAGGCGCTTCGCTGGGAGGAGCGCGAGACCACGATCCCGGAGGATCTCTGCTTTGTCTACGGGCAGTATCTGGAAGACTACCTCCACGACGTGGAGATCTGCCAGCGCTTTGCCCGCCGGAGCCGCGAGCTCATGGCGGAGATCATCCTGCGGCGGCTCGGGCTCGAAGCAATTGACGCTTTCCATACGGTCCATAACTACATCGACACGGAGGAGCGGATCCTCCGCAAGGGCGCTATCGCGGCGCACAAGGGCGAGAAGGTGCTGATCCCCATCAACATGCGCGACGGGAGCGTCCTCGCCATCGGCAAGGGAAACCCCGACTGGAACTGCTCCGCGCCGCACGGCGCGGGCCGAATCATGTCGCGTACCGCCGCAAAAGAGCGGCTGGATCTGGACGAATACCGCCGGGAGATGGCGGGCGTGTACACCACCTCGGTCAGCGAGGCCACGCTGGACGAGGCGCCCATGGCCTATAAATCCCTCGCCGACATCATCGACGTGATTGAGGACAGCGTCGACGTGATCGAAGTCCTCAAGCCCATCTATAATTTCAAGGCCAACTGAGCCGGTTCTGTTCCGGCTCACGCGGCCGGAAAGGAACGGTGATCAAGATGAATCGAATACCGGTCATCGACCTGGCCGCGACCGGGGCCAACATCGCCCGCCTGCGTATCCGCGCGGGGCTGACGGTGAAGCAGCTGCAGGACGTCTTTGGCTTCGGCACGCCGCAGGCCATCTACAAGTGGCAGCGCGGCGCGGCCCTGCCGACGGTGGACAATCTGGCCGCCCTGGCCGCCGTCTTCGGCGTGAAGATCGATGACATCCTCATTTTTCAAGATTGCGGCGCAGTTCGGAGATCCGCTTAAAGCTGCGCGTCTTGCATAACAAAAATCCTCCTGCAAATACTATCGGAGAGAACCGATAGAAAAACAGGAGGATTATTGCATATGAAAGCAACAGGGATCGTGCGGCGCATCGACGACCTCGGGCGGGTGGTCATCCCCAAGGAGATCCGCCGCACCATGCGCATCCGCGAGGGTGACCCGTCACAGACGACATTGGAAACCTGGCAAAAATTCAGCTTTTCTATGTTGGACTTGGCTAAAAGGATGGGGCTCGAATAGTACATATTGACGGAAAATGCCCGTTCTACCGTGCACATCCGAGAGGGGTCAAAAATCGTGCACAAACGGGTTCAAAGCCTTGACAGCGCTTGCTTTTTGCCCGCAGGATCTCCTTCAACGTTTTCTGTAACGGCAGATCGCATACCGGAAAATATGTGCAGAATTACCAGAAAAATCCCCTGGAAGGACTCGAAGCAGCCCTCCCCAGGGGATTGATCTTTGTTGACCATCCAGGATCGCTTTAGGATTACATCACGTGGCGAACCATCTTTTCTACATCCTCCATTATTCCGATCGTAGGGAGAAGGGTATTGAGATGGCTCTCCTTCTGCGGCCTATTCCCATTCCCTCCAGCCAGAGACGTTCAGCCATTCGGAGACTGGCGTTTTGCTTTCCCCGATGCATTGGTTGAAAGATATATTATTTCGCTTGTAAAGCGTGTTTTGCTCGCGCCTCTGTTTTTGAGTCAAGTCTTCAATCCTGCGCAATGCCTTAGCTCTTGAAAAATGTCCAGTTTCATTTACTGCTTCATAGCAGCACAGAATCATATCATGAAAAGCATCCTCATTTGTCTCATCTGATAGGAGAGAGCGTACAAATGCCCGGATTGCATATGGCAACGCTTCTATTTCTGCTTCAAACTTACTGGACTCTTTGACTTGGTTACAGGAGGGTTTTCGCTGTAATCCCCCTGCCAAAAGGCGAGTTCTTCACTGAACTTTACTTCATACCTGGCTGGCAATGAAATTTTGTGCCTTTTGAGATGCTCCACAGCAGACGGGAGCCGTTTTGAACCGTTCTTGGGAAATCTGACAGCGTTCTCGGAATCGCTCTCGAAGAAGCAAAGGTGTCGGGCATCATCGGTAAACCTTATTTCGACTGTCTTTCCACTTAGTACCTCTGCGAGTTTCCCGTTCAAAATCAGCCTGCCATCTGCGTAGATGCTCACGCGAAGGCTGCTGATATGACTGTCGGGAGGAACTGCAATAAATGTGAACTGCTCCAATGATAAAAACGTGCTTGTTGCCATTTTTTCTGGCCTCCTTATATTGATTTGCACATCGTGCAAGGTCAGTATATATGGCAACAATTATGTAAGTAAACAACGACAGGCCGGGAATTGACCCGGTCTGTCATCATTTATTCGAACTATAATGCAGTTGCTGGAATTTCGATAGAAATGGCTAATCGTCCACCCAATGCCTTCGCAATTCGATCAAGTGTCGCAACAGAAGGATTCGCGATACCTCTCTCTATTTTAGAAATATCAGACTGATCAATCCCAGACAATTCCGCCAACTGCTTTTGAGAAATACCTGCAATTGCACGCGCTGCGGCAACGGCATGTGCTGACTCTTGATGAACGATTAGTTTTTCATGACGAACAGTTTCGCCGTCTTCATAGATCGTTTCGGTCTCGATATCAAGGTCATCACTCCAAACAATACCGTATGCCCCCAGCATCTTTCCAGATAAGAACAAGGATCTATCCTCTAACTGTTTTAACTGTGGATACTTAGAGAACAGGACGCTCATATCGTATCGTTTGACAATTCCATCCTGGAAGCTTACTTCCAAAGAAGTGCCTTCTAAAAACTTTAAATCTATCGCTTTATGAAACATCGCCAGCACCTCCTTTCATCATCCGGCAATGGTTTAATTAAGCGGAGGCAGTTTCTTGTATTTTTCAGTTTCCCACATTTCCAGAAGTTCATTCTGATACTTTAAAATGAACTCTTTAACCAGACTTTTTGCCTTCGGAGGAAATTCTCCTTCCATGATCTCTCCGGTTTCAATCAAGAATGGTGCATCAAAGTCCTGCGTGATAGCATGAACATGCGGAGGATTGTGTTCCTTATTACGTAAGTACATAACAATGATTATTCCGTAAAAATAACTGATTGTTGGCATATGATCGCTCCTCTCTGATGATCTACCATCAGTATAGGGGATAAATCCCCTAATGTCAATACTCTGTTTCCGCGCACATATCCGGCTTTGCAGAGATCATAAAAACAGCGGTCGAGAGCGTCGATGAAAGAGAAAAAACATGGCAGAAGTATCGTATTGAAGATGGCCTTGTCCATGCTGTTATCCGGCTAATTGATTCGACTAATGGGGATTATGAGCTAACCGAATGCTGTCTAGATATTTTAGACGAGATTTATCGGAAACGGATTTTAACAGACTCGGCGATCTCTAAGCTGCTTGAAGGGGCAGAATAAAGCATTAAGAGAGTTGATATGAATGCTGTTGGTTGTGGCGAAGGAATTTGACGCAGACGGATAGCAAGGTAAATAGCAAAAGCAATATATGCTCAACATGCATCCAACATAAGTCTAAGTGCTGGGTGCGTGTTGAGTTTTCATTGCTCGTATACTGTGGTACTACCTTATTCTGACTGCAATACCATAAAGGTCCAAAATGTCGACCCGCAGCAATGACATTGGAAATATGGCAATTATTCAGCTTTTCCATGTTGGATTTAGCTGAAAGGACGGAGACGGATTAGCACATAATGACGGAATGCGACACGTCTTCCATGCACATCTGCAAGGGATGTTCAAAACTGCGCAGCAAGAAGACCGCCGAAGATTGTCTTCCTTAAAAAGAAGAATGTCGAACCGCTCGACATTCTTCTTTTTGCATTTGACTTTCTTCTTTTCGCTGGTTATACTATATGCGAACCTTATGAAAAGGAGAATGCTTATGCCGGATAGAATCCTCGTAAAAGATGCAGCGGCACAATGGGGCTTGACAGAGCGGCGTGTTGCAAGTATGTGCAAGGATGGCCGGATCCCCGGCGCATACAAAGAAGGCGGAACCTGGTATATCCCAGCCGATGCGGAGAGGCCAACTGATGGGCGTGTGCGCACCGGCGCCTACAAGAAAGCGTCGAGCAAAATAAAGCTGCCTCTCCCGGTTGGCATTTCCGACTACCGGGTCGCGTCAACGGAATACTACTATGTGGACAAGACCCTGATGATCAAGGAGTTCCTGGATGAGCGGCCGCAGGTGGCACTGTTTACCCGTCCGCGGCGCTTTGGCAAGACCCTGAATATGGACATGCTGCGAACCTTCTTTGAGAAAACCGACGAGGATACCTCTGTCTATTTCCGGGATAAGGCGATCTGGAAGCAGGGAGAGAAATATCAGGCCTATCAGGGGAAATACCCCGTGATCTTCCTCAGCTTCAAGGATGTCAAATGTGAGACATGGCAGGAAACGCTCCAGAAGTTGGCCGAGATCATCGGCAGCGAATTTGCCCGGCATACAGAGCTGCTCACAACGGAAGCTTGCAACGATGTGGACAAAGCAAGCTTCCGCCGCATTATGGAGCGGACAGCAAGCGATGTGGAACTCTCCAGCGCCTTGCTGACCTTGACCAGAATGCTCCATGAGCATCATAAGATTGCACCTATTATCATCATTGATGAATATGACACCCCAATCCAGCAGGGCCACACCCGTGATTTTTACGATCAGGTCATCCTGTTTATGCGAAATCTCTTCTCCGGCGGTCTGAAGGACAACAGCCATCTGACCTTTGGTTTCCTCACCGGGATTCTTCGTGTGGCCAAGGAGAGCATTTTCAGCGGGCTGAACAATCTTTCGGTGTATTCCATTATGGATAACAACTTCAGCCAATATTTCGGCTTTATCCACGACGAGGTAAAGCAGATGGCCGCCTACTATGGTGCGGCCGGTAACTACAGCGAGCTCTGCGAGTGGTATGACGGCTATCGTTTTGGGGAAAGCGATATTTTCAATCCATGGTCTGTAGTCAACTACTTCCAGCGAAAATGTAAGCTGCAAGCTTACTGGGTATCCACCAGCTCCAACGATGTGATTGGAGAGGTTCTGGCCGCGGCTTCAACAGACCTGTACGAAGAACTGTATGCCCTCCTGCGCGGAGAAACGATCACCGCCTATATTAACACCGGCGTCATTTATCCGCAGATCGGCAGCGATCCTTCCTCCGTCTATAGCTTCCTGCTGGTTACCGGCTATCTGAAGCTGGTCAGCGTTGTCCCGCCGCTGGGAGAGGGCGCGCTGTGCGAGGTTGCCCTGCCCAATCAGGAAATTGCCTTTGTCTATAAGAAAGAGATCCTGGATAAGCTCAGCGTGTTTATTCCGCAATCTCTGTCAATATCTATTCAAAAAGCAATCTATTCCGGCAATGCTGATTCTCTGCAAAAACAAATGCGGCAGCTTTTGCTGCAATCGGTCAGCTCTTTCGATACCTCTCACGAGGATTTTTATCATGGACTGCTGCTCGGACTTTGCGCCATGATGGATAACCGCTACACTATCAGTTCGAACCGGGAATCCGGTGAGGGGCGCTTTGATATTCAGCTTATGCCGAAGACAAACAATTTGCCCGGAATCTTGATTGAGGTAAAATGGACAGAAGGCGCAGATGGGCAGGCCTTGGAGAAGCTGGCGCAGAGCGCGATCCGGCAAATCAACGAAAAGCACTACGAGACCGAGCTGCGTACTCACGGTGTGAAGCAAATCCTCAAATACGGAGCTGCCTTCAGCGGCAAAAACGTTGAGATTTGCATGGAGTAAAATGGGAGGATCAGAAAATGACAGAGCTGGAAATCATGCAGCACGCCAAGGACTATCTGGACAAGTTGGCAAAGGGCATCGACCCGCTGACGGGTCGGGAGGTGCCGGAGGGGGAGATCATCAACAATGTCCGCATTTCCCGCTGCCTGTTTTATGTGGCGGATGTGCTGCGGCAGGTGATCGAAAACGGCGGCGTGATCGGCGCTCCCGCAAAGCGGGGAGAGCTTGCGCCTTATGCCCTGCCCTTCGAGGCGCGCAGCCACTACACATTTGGCGAGTGGCCGCTCAGCGCAAGCCAGATAGCCCAGCGGCTCAACGAATTGGTGGATCTGAGCGCCATGCAGAAGCTGAAAACCACCAGCATCACCAAGTTTCTGCTGCAATCCGGGTTGCTGTTCGAGGAAGAAGCCCCAAGCGGCAACAAGAACAAGCGACCGACAGAAGCCGGCTGGAAGCTGGGCATTTCTACGCAGCAGCGCAGCGGGCAAAACGGAGATTATACCGCCGTGGTCTATGATCAGCAGGCCCAGCAGTTCATTTTGGACAATCTGGACGCAATCATCGCGATCAACGCGACTCCGCTGCATGAAAACCAGGGCAAGCCCTGGGAACCGGAAGAGGACGCGTATCTGCGGCAGGCTGTTCAGGCGGGCG
>CAMHMZ010000054.1 GCA_946186375.1 uncultured Clostridia bacterium | reverse complement strand
CTTCGGCGGCTACGGCTACCAGGATGCGGATATCCTGATCCGCAACGGCAACGACTTCTGCCTCACGCCGCAGGCGACCGACTTCTCCAAGGTCAGTGACACGACCAGCGCCACTTCCGTGCTCGCGATGCGGCAGGCCAGCAAGAACATCCTCTACACGACGGCCAACAGCCGTGCATACGCCAACGGCCTGAACGGCGGCACCGCCAGGTGGGAGATCGTCAAGAACGTGATCCTGGCTGCGGTGATCCTGCTCTGCGTTGTGCTGGAGGTTCTGAGCATCAGAAAATATATCAAGACAAAGAAAGCCTGATCTTCGGACAAAGGAATACCGGGGCTGTCACCGTTCTCCGTCCGGGGACAGTGACAGCCCCCTCTTTGCCGTTCGCCGACAAAGGGCGAAGGCCCCTGTTCCATCGGCCGATCACGGATGAAAAAAAGGCAGACGCAGCGCTGCACAATAATTGATAAACGGCATTACCTGAAAGAACAGAAAAAGGAGGAATGTACCTTGAAATATCAGGATCTGATCAGACAAATGACGCTGGAGGAGAAGTGTCATCTGCTCTCCGGGCGCGACTTCTGGCAGACCCAGAGCGTCAGACGTCTCGGCATCGAGAACATGACCCTCGCCGACGGCCCCCACGGCATCCGCAAGCAGGAGGGCGCAGGCGACCAGCTGGGCCTGAACGGTTCCGTCCCGGCCACCTGCTATCCCACGGCCGCCACGATGGCCAACTCCTGGGACCCGGCCCTGGGCGAGGAGCTGGGCCGTCACCTCGGCGCCGAGGCCGCCGCGCAGGACGTCTGCGTGCTGCTCGGTCCCGGCCTCAACATCAAGCGCAGCCCCTTCTGCGGCAGAAACTTTGAGTATTTTTCCGAAGACCCCTATCTCGCCGGCAAGATGGCCGCGGGCTATATCCGCGGCATTCAGGCAAACGGCGTTTCCGCCTGCCCCAAGCACTTTGCCGCCAACAACACGGAGCTCAGGCGCATGGCCTCCAACTCCGTCATGGACGAGCGCACCCTGCGGGAGATCTACCTCACCAACTTCGAGATCGCCGTCACCGAGGGTCACCCCAAGTCCATCATGTCCTCCTACAACATGGTAAACGGCGTCTATGCCAACGAGAATGCTCACCTGCTGCAGGAGATATTGCGCGACACCTGGGGCTTTGACGGCTTCGTGGTGTCTGACTGGGGCGCGAACAACGACTTTGTCGAGGGCGTGCGGGCAGGCTCCCACCTGGAGATGCCGGGTACCGGCGGCGACGGCCCGCGCCAGCTGATGAAAGCCGTTCAGGACGGCAGGATCAGCGAGGCCGAGGTGGACGTGCGCGTGGACGAGCTGCTGGATGTGATGCTCTCGACTCGCAAGGCGGTCGATCCCCTCAAGGGCAAGGGCTTTGACAAGGAGGCGCACCACGCCTTCGCCCAGATGGCCAGCGAGCAGTCGATCGTTTTGCTCAAGAATGAAGACAACATCCTGCCCCTCAAGCCCGGCAGCAAGGTCGCTGTGATCGGCGAGTTTGCCAGGAAGGCCCGCTACCAGGGCGCGGGTTCCTCCGTCGTCAACTGCACAAAGCTCGACCATACGATGGACGTGATCGGCAACTTCGATCTGGACGTCGTGGGCTTTGAGGCGGGCTATCCCCGCCACGGCGCGCCCGACGCCGCCATGATGGCGAAGGCTGCCGAGCTTGCCGGGAAGGCCGACTATGTGCTGCTGTATCTGGGCCTGGACGAGATCAGCGAATCCGAGGGTCTGGACCGCTCCACCCTCGCCATCCCCCAGTGCCAGATCGAGACGCTCGAGGCTGTCTCCGCCGCCAACCCCAACGTTATCATCGTCATGTCCGCCGGCTCCTCGGTGGAAATGCCCTGGATCGACCGGTGCAAGGCGATGGTGCACGGCTACCTCTGCGGCCAGGCCGGCGCAAGTGCGGTGCTCAAGGTGCTGCTGGGCGAGGTGAACCCCTCCGGCAAGCTCTCCGAGAGCTACCCCGTCAAGTATGCCGACTGCTCCAGCGCCCCCTACTTCCCGGCAAAGGAGCGCAGCGTGGAGTACCGCGAGGGTCTCTACGTGGGCTATCGCTACTACGACACTGCCAAGGTGCCCGTCCTGTTCCCCTTCGGCTTCGGCCTTAGCTATACCACGTTTGCCTACGCCGATCTAAAAGTCACCGACAGGGAGGCCAGCTTCACCCTCACGAACACCGGCAGCATGGACGGCGCGGAGGTCGCGCAGCTGTATGTCCATGCGGTAAACCCCACGGTCTACCGCCCGAACAAGGAGCTCAAGGGCTTTGCCAAGGTCTTCCTGAAGGCCGGTGAGAGCAGGGAAGTCACTATTCCTCTCGACGACAAGGCCTTCCGCTATTGGAACGACAAGACCGGCAGGTTTGAGATCGACAGCGGCGAGTATGAGATCCTGATCGGCGCCAGCGTGGAGGACATCAAACTGAGCGGCGCCGTCACGGTCAAGGGCACCGACGCGCCCGCCTGCGAGGATCTCAGCAAGCTCCCGAGCTATGCCAGCGGGGACGTCAGGCAGGTCTCCGACGCGGAATTCGAGACCCTGCTGGGTCACGATATCCCCGACGGGCATTGGGCCGGCACGATCCAGCCCAACGACGCGATCGCGCAGCTTTACTATGCCAAGAGCCTGAAAGCCCGTCTTGTCTGGAAGGTCATGGACGGCATGCTGCAAAAGAGCATCGCCAAGGGCGAACCGGATCTGAACATCACCTTCATCTACAACATGCCCGTGCGCGCGATCGGCAAGATGGCGGGCGGCCTGTGCTCTCAGGAGATGTGCGACGGCATCCTGGATATCATCAACGGGCACGGCATCGCCTTCTGCAAGGGCCTTGGCAAGATCGTCGGCGGCTTCTTCAGGCAGCTCGGCGTGTCAAAGAAGCAGAAAGCGCTGGAGTAAGGGAGGAATTAGGATGAAAAAGACTTTGAACGGCATCGATCCCATCGTGGCGATCATCCTGACGGTCCTGGTCTGCGTGCTGACGGTGGTCTTCTTCACCGGCGGGCATGTCTTCTGGGGGATCGTCTTCGCCCTGATCACCCTGGATTTCTTTGCAGACGTGATCCTGTCATTCCGTCGGGCATAGAAGGGAGACAACACAAAATGAGTGAAAAAGCCGATTCGCTGGGCAAGGTCTTTGACAAGCTGCCGCCCACGCTCATCAGGAAAAACAACGTCACGCTGATCCCCGAGGGCGCGATCGGCATGTTTGCTCCGGATAATTTCGTCGTTGTCACGATCTCCTTTGTCGTCAAGGCGCTGGGCTCCACGCCCGCCATGTACCTGTCGCTGGCGCTGCTGGCGGATATCTTCGACCACCAGGAGGCGGTCAACGGCAAGCGCATCGACGGCTTCTCCATGACGGTCTACGGCGCGATCATCGCGGGCATGACGGGCCTCACGACAGGCGTGCTGAACATGGTGCTCTCCGCCACGAACTATGACGTCTCCACCCTGCAGACGAACGAAATCCTGCGCGCGGCGATGCCCTGGGTCTTCATCGGCGGCGAGACCATCTGCTATCTCGGCATTTTCCTGCTCTTCCTGTTTATGGGCGTCGAGAAATTCTCGAAGATCGACCATCTCGCCATCGTGTCCGACCAGAAGGCCGCGGCGAAGGCCGAGGGCCGCGAGTATGTCTCCGCGGAGGAGAAGATCCGCCGCGAGGAAGGCGAGGAGGCCTATGAGGCAGAGCTGAAGAAGCAGGCCGAGGCCAGGGCCAAGGAAGAGGCCCGCGTCGCCAGACTTTCTCCCGACAGGAAGAAGGCCGAGGCTGAGCGCGAGCAGAAGATCCGCGAGGAGTTCAACGCGCTGCGCGAGGCCGCGGGCAGACCGGCTCTGAAGGGCTGATCAAAAACCAGGCAAAAACGGCGGACAGATCAGCACGGGCCGATCCCCGCCCTTCTCCACCACGAAAAACAGCCGGTAAAGGTTTCACTTTCCGGCTGTTTTGCTGCTTTTATCCTGTCGCCGATCCGACGGAATCAAAAGTCCGGCGCGGCGGCGAAATATCTTTAAAAACCGCATGTTTTATGCTATGATCGCTTTGAGGCAAACGATGGAGACGAAAACAAACAGGCCGATCCGACCCGCCGCGCAGCGGCGGAGAGAAGGGGAGCACATGAAAGAGACTATGACACAAAACGAGCGGCTGGATCTTCTTGTCGAGGTATTCAAAGCCGATTCCGTCCGGTACAGGGAACTGCCGACGCCGGAGGATAACGAGGGGAAGCGGCGGCTCCTGCGCTCGCTGATGAACGTGCGCATGCCGCGAAAAATGGACGAGGCCGTCCTCTCGGTGCAGGACGACTATCTCCGGGAGCGGATCCGCGAAAGCGGCGTCGTAACGCTGTCGGAGATCCCCGAGCTCCGGGACGGCCTGTCGATCTGGCAGGGCGACATCACAAGGCTCGCCGTCGACGCCATCGTCAACGCGGCCAATTCCCAGATGCTCGGCTGCTTTGTGCCGATGCATACCTGCATCGATAACTGCATCCATACCTTCGCGGGGGTGCAGCTGAGAGCGGAGTGCGACCGGCAGATGAACGCGCTGCGCCTCCGCTATGGCCGTGACTATGAGCAGCCGACCGCCGTTCCCATGCTGACGGACGGCTATAACCTTCCGGCGAAGAAGATCGTCCACATCGTCGGCCCCATCGTGGAGGACGGTCTGACGCCCGCGCTGGAAAGGGAGCTGGCGGACTGCTATCGGAACACGCTCGACCTCTGCGCCGAAAACGATCTGAAAAGCGTGGCCTTCTGCAGCATCTCCACGGGCGTGTTCCGCTTCCCGAAGGAGCGCGCGGCGGAGATCGCGGTCGAGACCGTCAGCCGCTGGCTGGAGGAGCACCGGGGAGAGATAGACCGGGTGATCTTCACCGTGTTCAGCGACAGAAACAAAGCAATCTACGAAGCCCTGCTCTCCTGAGCGGGCGAACGGCCACGACCGGAACCGGGTCTGTACAAGCCGAACACGGAAGGAGCAGGAGGGCCTATGATCGATTATAAGGTGTTCAGTTTAATATCTGGCGGTTTCAGCACGCTGTTTTTCTGGATTATTTTTCGTCTGACCGATCCCGGGGACGTGTGGCTGGCTCTTCCTGCAGGGATCGGCATGACGATCGTGCTCGGCGTGATCCTGCAGATCATCCTGCATTTTGAGGAAAAGCGCTACCAGCAGGCGGAGGCACGCTTTGCCCGAGCGCCTGCTTTCAGCTGCGAAGGGGTAATTTATGTGGGCGCCGAAACACGCGGAGCGCGGCTGTATCTCTTTGAGGACAGCGTTACCGTTTTGGGCCTGGACAGAAAGCCCCTGCTGGAATACTCGACCCCGCTGTCCGGCATTCGGAAAGTCACTTGCGGCAGCACACGCAACGGCGCCATTGTTCATCTTTACGGTTTTGAAGAGGGAGAAGAAGTCCACTTTTTCAGCCGTGAAGGGGAGCAGGCCGCCGACAGGATCATGGAAGCGATGGGGCAGGTGGAAGACAGGCCTGAAAACCCGGAGAAGAGTTAGAAGATGAGAAAACCGGGGAACCGTCATGATCCGCGTGCAACTCAGCGCCGGAGAACATTTTTTCGGTACGACAGACTACAAGGAATTTCTCAGAGTGTTTCATGAGAGAAATACTCTGACAGAGAGAAGGGAACAACATGGGCTGCTGGGGTATGGGTCTGAATCAGAGCGATGAATATGGGGAAGCCTATGATCGCTTCATGAAACGCTACAATGAAGGCGCTGATGTTCAAACGATCTGCGAAGAGCTTCTTGCAGATTATCTTAAGGAATTCGACCAAGAGGATCCGATCCTGCACGATGTCTATTTTGCCTTGGCCAAGGCCGGATGGATGTGCTGTTCTCCGTCGGAGGAGATCCTCGAGCGTGTACATAGGATCATAGAAAGCGGCGCAAACCTTGCTTTCTACAGAGAGCGCGGCGCTGGAGAAAAAGATCTGGCGCTGCGTCAGAAAAAGCTTGACGCTTTCTGGGAATCGCTGCAAACGCCTCGGGAGAAACCCATAAAACGGCATCCAGCGCCGCGCGAGCGTGAGCTGCCCAACCTGGAAGCCGGAGATGTTTTGGCTTATAAGACGCAGGGAGGCCGGCGTGTGCTGGTCGTACTCGAACGTGTCGAATGGCCTCGGTTTTTTGAGCCGCAGCTGTTCTGCTGTGTCCTGCAGAAAACCTGGATACAAGTTAACATGCCCGCGCTTGACCCTCTCCAAGAAAAACTCGGCTTAATAAGCTCTTTTGCGGCAGACGAGTTCCTTGCACCGTCCACGTACCGAAAAATCGGGAAACTCGAGATCCCGGATCATCTTTACAGCAAGCTCTACCCAAGCAACTGGAAGGGACAGATCCTTTTCTTCGAAGGCAGGAAAAAAGACTTCCATGCAGAGTTTGCTCCGAAGGAGGAACTGGAGTTAGAGCAGCTTCTTAACGGAAAAGCACCAAAGGGGATGAGTCTGTACCATAGAGTGAGCAGAGTCTCTTTCCCCGGCAGCGGTGTGCTGCAAATACAGCTTTAGCTTGATCTTTCATCAAACAGGAGGTCATCATGCTCAAGCTCAAATATATCGAACTGAAAACCGGCTGGTCGGACGACGGGCCGGCCTGGATCGGACGCGTGAAGGAGTCCCGCTCCGGGACGACCCTGTATTTTAACGACCACGCGTTTCGGCGCTGCCGGGGCCTGTTCAGCAACTACGTCGACGTGGAGACCGGGGAAGAATACTGGATCTCCGGCGTCAAGAAGAACGGCGCCGACCGCCATTGGGCCGGTCACGGAAAGATCATGATCGACAGCAAAGTGACGGCGGAGTACTGCGCACTGCGGGAATGCACGGCGCTCGATCCCGAGAAATACGAGATCATCGACATCGAAGACTGCTTCCCGGTCGAGCGGGTGTCGAAGCTTTTGAACGAAAAACACGCAGAGCGCGACTCTGCCGCAGAGGACGGGAATGAATAAGTCCGGACACTGTGTATGATAGCAGACAGAGGAGAGTAAAAAATGGTTTTGTACAGACCTGTCGGCCCAAAGGAACTGGAACTGATCCGGCAGAGCGGTACTATCGCTTTTCCGCCGCGGCTTCCCGAGCAGCCGATCTTTTATCCGGTCCTGAATGAGGAATACGCGTCGGAGATCGCAGAGAAGTGGAACGCGAAGCGGGGCGAGGGCAAGGGATATGTGACGCGCTTCGCTGTGGAAGACGCCTATGCCGCTCAGTTTGAGGTGCACGTCGTCGGCAACAGGACGCACCGGGAACTGTGGATCCCGGCGGAGGAGCTGTCCGCCTTCAACCGGCATATCATCGGCAAGATAGAAGTGATCCGGGAGTTTTCTGCGGAGACCTGATCCCGGCAGGCCCGAGGCCGGACAAATAAACGCCCCCTTCCACGGCATATGCTGACGGGAGGGGGTGTGTTTTATGACGGGGAACAAGACGGCCGCCGTGCTGGCGGCCATGCTGCTGCTTTTGCGGCTGCTGCTGCCCGGCACGGCGCGTCAGCTCGCCTCGGCGCTGCGCGAGGCGCTGGTGGGGGAGCTCGGCTGGGAGAGCGTGGAGGCGCTCGGCCGCAGCGTGGCGCAGAGCCCGGGTTGAGACGCTCACTGCTGCGCGTCAGCCCCGAAGCGCTGCTCTCCCTCGCACTCTTCGTCTACGTCTCGGAGACGCGCTTTCTGCTCGCGCTCCTTCCGGCGGTGCTGCTGCACGAGCTGGGGCATCTGCTCGCGCTGCGCCTTCTGGGCGTGCGCGCCCCGGCGCTGCGGCCGGAGCTGACGGGCCTGCGCATCGACTACGCCGCCGCCGGCAGCCCCGCCGAGGAGCTGCTGGCCGCTGCGGCGGGGCCCGCGGCCGGGCTGTGCTACGCCTGGCTCGCTTCCCGCCTCGGCGCGCATCTGTCGGACGAGGTGCTCCTTTTGAGCGCGGGGCTCAGCCTGGCGCTCTCGCTCTTTAATCTCCTGCCCGCGCCGCCGCTCGACGGGGGGCGTGTCGCCGCCTCGCTTTTGAGCCTGTGGCCCGGCGGAGAGACGGGGGAGAGGCTCGCGCGCCTTTTCGGTGCGCTGACGGCGCTCGGCCTCTGCGCCGCGGGACTTCGGGCGCTGCTGCGCGGGAGGGGGGCGGCGCTGTTCCTGGCCGGGGCGCTGCTCGCCGCCGAACAGCTTAGAGCTCTTTGCCGCAGTCGAGCAGCATGCGGATATGGGGGATGCCATCCTCCAGAAACTCCTCAGAGGCCTGTCGAAAGCCCGCCTTCTCGTACAGGGAGCGGGCGTAGACCTGCGCCTCCACGGAGATGAGCTGCGCGCCGAAGGCCTCCCGCGCGACGCGGACGCCCTCCTGCAGAAGCTGCAGCGCGTAGCCCCGCCTGCGGCGCAGAGAGATCACGCGCCCGATGGCGACCTCCTCGTCATAGACGCCTTTGTCCATCACGCGCAGATACGCGGCGATCCCGTCCTCGTCCGAAAGCCAGAGGTGGAGGGCGGCCTGGTCCCTGTTGTCGATATCCTGATAGGGGCAGGTCTGCTCCACGACGAAGACGGCGGAGCGCAGGCGCAGGATCTCATAGAGCTCGGCGAGCGTGAGCTCCTTAAAGCGTTTGACGGTGAGCTTCATAACAATTCCTCCAGACGCAGGATAAAGGTCTCGCCCTCACGCGCGAGGGAGTAGCTGTCCAAAAGCAGAGCGTCCACACCGCAGGCGGCGGCGACGGCAAGATCCGTCTCCGGGTCGTTGCCGACCATCAGACAGTCGTGCCGGTCGAGGCCCTGCTCCGTCAGCAGTGCCTCCAGAAAGGCGGGCTCCGGCTTGGCGACACCGAAATCAGAGGAGAGATACACGGCGTCGAAGGCGTCGGCAAGCCCCAAAAGCTCCAGCTCCGGCACGGTGAACACGCGCTGGGCGTTGGAGAGGAGATACAGCCCGCAGCCGCGCTCACGCAGCGCGCGCAGCGTGCGGAGAACGCCCGGATAGAGGCGCAGACGCCGCATGGAGGCGCTGCGGAAGGCCGAGGCGATCGCCTCGACCCAGCGCGTCAGCTCCTCCTCGCCGGGGACGAGGGCGGCGTCGTGCCGCCGCGGGGCCTCGGTCAGCAGCCGCCGGAAGACGCGCGTCAGCTCGATCTCCGGATAAGCCGAGGGCCCGGCGGCGCGCAGCAGCTCCGTCTCCTCCGCACAGAGGGAGAGATAAGCATCATTCAGCGCGGCGGGCGTATAGTCCGCGCCGAAGCGGGCGTAAAGCCCGGCCATCTGTTTCCAGAGCGCGGGCGAGGTCTCATCCGTGCGGATATCCACGAGCGTGCCGTAGAGATCGAAGATATAGTTGGGATAGCGTTTCATTCTGAAAACAGCTCCTTTTGCCGACAGTATAGCGGAAAGCGCGGACAAAGTAAAGCGGCGGGCGCGGGGAATGGGGATTGAAAAAAGAAGGCGGCTGGGGTAAAATAACAAGAAAACACTATGCATGGGAGAGCGCTTATGGATAAACGGCTGCGGCGGATCCTGCCGCGTGTGCAAAAGCCCGCCCGCTACACCGGGGGCGAGGTCAATCAGATCCTCAAGGACAAGTCCGCCGTGGACGTCCGGCTGGCCTTCTGCTTCCCGGACACCTATGAGATCGGCATGTCCAATCTCGGGCTGAGCATCCTCTACCACACGATGAACAGCCTGCCCTTCGTCTGGTGCGAGCGCTGCTTTGCGCCCTGGGGCGATATGTACGCGGAGATGAAGCGCGAGGGCGTGCCGCTCTACGCGCTCGAGAGCGGCGATCCGCTCTCCGAGTTTGACGCGCTGGCCTTCTCCATCGGCTACGAGATGGCCTATACGACGGTGCTGGACATGCTCGACATGGCGGGCCTGCCGCTGCGCAGCGCGGAGCGGACAGATCTCCTGCCGCTCGTCTTCGCCGGGGGCACCGCGGCGGTCAACGCCGAGCCCATGGCCCCCTTCATCGACCTCTTCGTCGTCGGCGAGGGGGAGGAGATGAACAACGA
Source organism: uncultured Clostridia bacterium (assembly GCA_946186375.1). Lineage (GTDB taxonomy): Bacteria > Bacillota > Clostridia > Oscillospirales > Oscillospiraceae > Limivicinus. The sequence continues at coordinate 7,390 of CAMHMZ010000054.1, read as the reverse complement.
GCTTTTGACGCTTCTGCGCGAGGCCAAGCTCGGCGGCTGGTCGAAGCACGACTTTCTCGTCAGGGCCGCGCAGATCGGCGGCGTGTACGTGCCCTCCCTTTACGACGTCGCATATAACGCCGACGGCACGCTCGCGTCCGTCACGCCGCTCGACGGCGCGCCGGAGCGCGTCACCAAGCGCATCATCGAGGATCTCGACAGCGTGCCCTATCCGACAAAGCCCATCGTGCCCTCCACCGAGGTCGTGCATGACCGCGTGAGCCTCGAGCTCTTCCGCGGCTGCGTGCGCGGCTGCCGCTTCTGCCAGGCGGGCTACGTCTATCGGCCGATCCGCGCCAAAAAGCCGGAGACGCTGATCGCCCAGGGCATCGAAACGCTCAAAAACACCGGCTATCAGGACGTGACGCTCCTCTCCCTCTCCACCAGCGACTACCGGCCCCTCCCGGGGCTCTGCGACGGGCTGCTGGACTACTGCGAGCCGCGCAGCATCGGCCTTTCGCTGCCCTCGCTGCGCGCGGACAACTTCTCCATCGAGCTCATGGAGAAGCTGCAGAAGGTGCGCAAGAGCGGCCTGACCTTCGCCGTGGAGGGCGGCAGCCAGCGCCTGCGCGACGCTATCAACAAAAACGTCACGGAGGAGGATCTGCTCTCCACCTGCCGCATCGCCTTTGCCGGCGGCTGGAACAGCGTGAAGCTTTATTACATGCTCGGCCTTCCCACCGAGACGGACGAGGATATCGTCGGCATCGCCAAGATGGCCGACGAGGTGCTGCACTGCTGGCGCCTGAACGCGAAAAACAAAAACCGCGGCGTGAAGATCACAATCTCCACCTCCTGCTTCATCCCCAAGCCCCACAGCCCCTTCCAGTGGGAGGCGCAGATCAGCATCGAGGAATACCTGCGCCGGGTCAATCTTCTGCGCTCGTCCATCACCGCGCGCAACGTCACCTATAACTGGCACGACGCGGAGACGAGCCTCATCGAGGCCGTGCTCTCGCGCGGCGACCGCCGCGTGGCCGACGCCATCGAGCGCGTCTGGCGCGACGGCGGGCGGCTCGACGCCTGGACGGATTATTTCTCCTTCGAGCGCTGGATGCAGGCCTTCGCCGACGCCGGGCTCGATCCCGCCTTCTACGCCAACCGCGAGCGCTCCGTGGACGAGCTGCTGCCCTGGGACGTGATCGACGTCGGCGTGCGCAAGGCGCATCTGGCGCGCGAGCGCGAGAAGGCCTACCGGTCTGAGCTCTCGCCGGACTGCCGCCATCAGTGCGCCGCCTGCGGCGCGGCCAGGCTCCTGCCGGGGAGGAAATGCGATGAATGACGTGAATACCAGGCTGCGCCTCCGCTTTGAAAAGACCGGGCGCGCCGTCTATATCTCCCATCTCGATCTGATGCAGACGCTGCAGCGCGCCTTTTCCCGCGCGGGCTACAGCCTCAAATACTCCGAGGGCTTCAATCCCCATCCGCAGATCTCCGTGGCCCTGCCCCTGTCGGTGGGCGCGGCGAGTCGCTGCGAGCTGCTGGACTTTCGGCTGACGGAGCCCGCGGCGCTCGACGACATGCCGGAAAAGCTCACGTCCGCCCTGCCCGAGGGCGTCACCGTCACCGCCGCCTATGAGGCGACGCGCAAATGCGCCGCCATCAAGTGGCTGCGCGTGGAGGGGCTTTTCGAGTACGACGCACGCGACAGGGCCGAGATGGCCGCGGGGCTCACGGCCTTCTACGAGCGGGAGAGCATCGTGATCGAGAAAAAGACCAAGCGCGGCTTCGGCAAGACGGAGATCCGCCCGTCCATCCGCGAGATCGCCTTCACGGCTTGCGGGGAGGGTGTGCGCGTCTCGGCACTCATCTCCGCGCAGGAGCCCACGCTGAACCCCGAGCTTCTTGCCGCAGCGCTTTTGCAGCTGCAGCCGGAGCTTGCGCCGGACTTTGCCTTCTTCACAAGGCTGGAGACCTATGACGAGCAGATGGAGGTGTTTCGATGAAGTTTCGGGAGCTTGTGCGCAAAAAGAAGCAGCTGCCGCCGGAGGACTGCGCGGCGCTGCTGACGGAGCAGAAGCGCGGCGTCCTCTCCGTCCTCGGCGACGGGGGATACCCCTACGGCACGCCCATGGATCACTATTACAGCGAGGACGAGGGCGTCCTCTATTTCCACTGCGGACGCGTCGGCCACCGGCTCGACGCCCTGCGCTTAAACGACAAGGCCTCCTATTGCTGCCTCGGCGAGCCGGAGGAGATCGAGGGCAGCTGGGCCAAACGCATCCGCAGCGTCATCGTCTTCGGCCGCGTCGAGATCATCGACGACTATGACAGAGTGGTTGACATAACAACAAAGCTCTGCCACAAGTTCACCGACGACGAGGCCTATATCCGCCGCGAGATCGAGCGCTCGGGCAGGGGGACGCTGCTCCTCGTCCTGCATATCGAGCACATGTGCGGAAAAGAGATCGTAGAAGAATAAAAAAGCCTTGCAATCCATGAAAAACTATGGTATTATACCATGGCTTGTGCAAATGGCTTGCACAAAACATCAGGCGGTCCGCTGTCGAGAAGCCGCGCTTCCTCCGATATGAACGTCTTTACGAAAGAAGGATCGGAACATGGATCTGGTCAAAATCCTCAGCGAGCGCTACACCAAGCCCGAGCTGCCCGAGATGAACGTCGGCGACACTGTGCGTGTCCTCGTCCGCGTCAAGGAAGGCAACCGCGAGCGTACGCAGGCCTTCGAAGGCACCATCATCGCCAAGAAGCACGGCGGCATCAACGAGACCATCACGGTCCGCCGCATCTCCTACGGCGTCGGCTGCGAGAAGGTCTTCCCCGTGCATTCTCCCTCCATCGTCTCCGTCACCACCGTCCGCAAGGGCAAGGTGCGCCGGGCGAAGCTGTACTACCTGCGCGACCGCGTGGGCAAGAAGGCCAAGGTCAAGGAGAGACTCTGAGTCATCGCTTGCTAAAGAAAAGAGACCGGTTTTTGACCGGTCTTTTTTCTTACTCTTGAATATAATTATGTAAACTATAATATGTAAATCATATTAAGGATCAGGCGCCGAACAGCAGATCGCCGTAGCTCGGGAAGGGCCAATAGTTTCTGGCCGTCAGCGTTTCGGCCTCGTCGCAGAGCGCGCGGAGCGCGGCCATCTTTTCCAGAAGCTCGTCCCGGATGAAAAAGGCCTGCGCCGTCATATCCTCGTCCGCGCGGCTGTCGATGGCCTCCCCGAGCGCGCCGATCGCAAGGTCGATCTTGTCGGACAGAGCGGAGAGCTTCTCCAGGAGCCTGCCTTCGGCCCGGAAGGAGAGCGCCGGAGCGGCTTTCTTTTTTTCGTTCAGCTCGCGGGAGAGCTCACCGGTATAGCGCAGCACGGCGGGCAGGATCTCGGTTCGGGCCATATCCAGCATGGTCAGCGCCTCGATGCGCACGGTACGCACATAGTTTTCCATGCTGATCTCATAGCGGGAGAGGAGCTCCGCCTCGGTGAAGATCCCGTGGCGCTGCAGCATCTCCATGTTCTCCGGCACCAGCGCCATCTGCAGCGCCTCCGGCGTCGTGCGCAGGTTCAGAAGACCGCGTTCCTCCGTCGCCTCCCGGATCCAGCTCTCGTCGTAGCCGTTGCCGTTGAAGAGGATGCGCTTATGGGCTTTGATGTTCTCCCGGATCAGCGCGTGCAGCCGGTCTTCAAAGTCCTCCCCGGCCGCCTCCAGCTCGTCGGCAAACTGCCGCAGCGCCTCGGCCACGGCGGCGTTGAGCATGATGTTGGCGCAGGAGATGGAGTCGCTGGAGCCGACCATGCGGAACTCGAATTTATTGCCGGTAAAGGCGAAGGGGGAGGTACGGTTGCGGTCGGTCGTGTCGCGGTTGAAGCGCGGCAGGACGTCGGCGCCCAGGCGGAGCTTCCGCTTTTCGCTCCCCGCATAGGGGCTGTCGGTCTCGATGGCGTCCAGCACGGCCGTCAGCTCATCGCCGAGGAAGATGGAGATGACGGCGGGCGGCGCCTCGTTGGCGCCGAGACGGTGGTCGTTGCCGGCCGTGGCCACGCTCAGCCGCAGCAGGCCCTGATACTCGTCCACCGCCTTGATGACCGCGACGAGGAAGAGCAGAAACTGCGCGTTTTCATAGGGCGTGTCACCGGGGCTGAGGAGGTTCAGCCCGGTGTCCGTGGCCATGGACCAGTTGTTGTGCTTGCCGCTGCCGTTGACGAGCGCGAAGGGCTTTTCGTGCAGGAGGCACATGAGCCCGTGCCGGCGCGCGAGCTTTTTCATGATCTCCATGGTGAGCTGGTTTTGATCGGCGGCGACGTTCGCCACGGTGTAGATCGGCGCGAGCTCATGCTGGCCGGGCGCGACCTCGTTGTGCTCGGTTTTGGCGCTGACGCCGAGCTTCCAGAGCTCCTCGTCCAGCTCCTCCATAAAGGCCTTGACGCGCGGCTTGATGGCGCCGAAGTAGTGATCCTCCAGCTCCTGGCCCTTCGGAGGCTTCGCGCCGAAGAGCGTGCGCCCGGTATACACGAGATCGCGGCGTTTGAGGTACATCTCCCGATCCACCAGAAAGTACTCCTGCTCCGGGCCGACGTTCGTCACGACCCGCTGCACCTCGGTATTGCCGAAGAGGCGCAGCACGCGCAGCGCCTGGCGATCCAGGGCCTCCATCGAGCGCAGCAGAGGCGTCTTCTTGTCCAGCGCTTCGCCGCCATAGGAGCAGAAGGCCGTCGGGATGCACAGCGTCTTTTCCTTGATAAAGGCGTAGGAGGTCGGATCCCAGGCGGTATAGCCCCGGGCCTCGAAGGTGGCGCGCAGGCCGCCGGAGGGGAAGCTGGAGGCGTCCGGCTCGCCCTGGATGAGCTCCTTGCCGGAAAACTTCATGATCACATGGCCGTCCGGCGCGGGGGAGAGAAAGCTTTCGTGCTTTTCCGCCGTGATGCCGGTCAGCGGCTGGAACCAATGGGTAAAATGGGTCGCGCCGTTTTCCACGGCCCAGGCGCACATGGCGTCCGCCACGGCGTTGGCCACGGAGAGGTCCAGCCTCTTTCCTCTGCGGATGGTCTCCTTCAGACTGTGATAGACCTCGCCGGAAAGGCGCGAGCGCATCACCTTGTCATCGAATACCAGGCTTCCAAATGTTTCCGGAATGGTGCTCATCTTGAATTCCTCCTTCTCGGTCCCGGTGGATAAAAATGCGTATGAGAGGCGACTCTGCCTCTCAACACGGAACATTTTATGATCGAAAAACGGATAATGCAAGCCTTTTTTGAGAAATAGGGTATTTATCATTCGCAATTCGTATAGATGAACACAGCTGTTTCCTATTATATCGCCCCGGACGGGCTGAGCGCATTTAACATTCGTAAAACATATCATAAGACGCATATTATATGTATTTTATTTTTCTCGGCTCCTGTGCTATGCTCCAGTTGTCCCCGGGAAACAGACAACAAACCAAAACGAAAAGAGGCGAATCCCATGAAGAAGCTTGAAAAGCTGGTTAAAGAATTTTATGAGAGCTTCTCTCACCGCGAGGGCTGAGCCCTTCCGGCTTTGAACGTCGGGAAGAAAACATAGCTCGAAAAAAAAGGAGTGTCTGTTATGAAGAAATTTGCCGAACTGTTCACGGAGTACTACAGGAGCTTTTCCCACCGGGAAGGCCGCTGAGCCTCCACACCGCCGCAGATGCATAGACGATCGACGGGAGATCCCTCCGGACTGAAGGGGTCTCCCGCTTGTCGATGCTTGCGGCGGCGAGGCTTTTTGTGTATACTCTCACTATCATGAAAGGAAAGAGGCGGAGAACATGGATCTGCGTGCGCTGCACTATTTCGTCGTTGTGGCGGAGGAGCTGAACATCACCCGCGCGGCCGAGCGGCTGAACATGAGCCAGCCGCCGCTCTCCGGCCAGATCAAAGGGCTGGAGGAGGAGCTGGGCGTTCAGCTTTTCATCCGCGGCAAGCGGCATCTGACCATCACGGACGCGGGCACGCGCCTGTACCGCCGGGCCCGGCAGATCCTGGAGCTCTCGGAGCAGACGCAGCAGGAGCTCAAGAGCATGGAGGGCCTCTCGGGCGACCTGAACATCAGCCTGGTCGAGGGCCGCGCGCCCTTCCTGCTGGCCCGCTGGATCGCGGGCTTTCGCGGCGAGTTTCCGCACGTCGCGATCCACCTCTGGAACGGCAGCGGTGACGAGGTCATGGAGCGCGTGCAGCGGGGCCTTGCGGATCTGGCGCTGGTGGCAACGCCCTATAACGCCGAGCAGCTCGAAGGCTTCTCCGTCGGGCGCGAGCCCTGGGTGGCCATGATGTCCCGAGAACACCCCCTCGCGGCGGAGGAGGGACCGTTTCTGCCGCTGCGCAAGCTGGTGGGGCAGCCGCTGTATATTCCCAGCCGCCGCTCCCGCCTCGACTCCATCCGGGCCTGGTTCGAGGAGCTGGACGAGGAGCCCGCCATCGCGGGAGACCTCTCCAACTATATCGACGCGGTCGCCCTCGCCGAGCAGAACGCCGGGATCTGCATCTACCCGATGACCACCTATAACATGAGCGATCTGATCGTCACAAAGATCATCACCGAGAGTGCCCGCCAGGTGGAATACGCCCTGGTCTGGAAGCGCAACGACCGGCAGACCGAGCTGTCGCAGGAATTTGTCAATTACGTGCAGGACTGCATGGAGGAGGAGCGCCGCGGCACGCAGCCCTATATCATGCCGGAGCGGGAGTATTTCCCGCCGGAGGACACCAAATATCTGTAAACCATACGTGATTCGTATGCCGCTTCATACGGGAAGCCTATGGCAGGAAAACTGCTTTCTTGACAGGGTTTTTTTCTTCTGATATCCTGTATCTGTCTTGAATAACAAATGAAATTCTTCGATGTCAGGGGCCGAGTGCCCCCTTAAGGCATCGAAGAATTTTTTTGTTTGGAGGCGTTACGCATGACAAAATATGTGTTTGTGACCGGCGGCGTGGTGTCCGGGCTCGGCAAGGGGATCACGGCCGCGTCCCTCGGCAGACTTTTGAAGGCGCGCGGCTTGAAGGTGGCGGCGCAGAAGCTCGACCCCTATATCAACGTCGATCCCGGCACCATGAGCCCCTATCAGCACGGCGAGGTCTACGTGACCGAGGACGGCAGCGAGACGGATCTGGATCTGGGGCATTACGAGCGCTTTATCAACGAGGATTTGAACCGCTGGTCCAATCTCACCACCGGAAAGGTCTACTGGAACGTGCTGAACAAGGAGCGCCGCGGCGAGTATCTGGGCCAGACGGTACAGATCATCCCGCACGTCACGCAGGAGATCAAGGACTTCATCTATCGCCTCGGCGCGGAGACGAACGCCGACGTGGTCATCACGGAGATCGGCGGCACCACCGGCGACATCGAGAGCCAGCCCTTTCTGGAGGCC
>CAMHMZ010000053.1 GCA_946186375.1 uncultured Clostridia bacterium | reverse complement strand
CAGTTTGAAAAGCAGGAGATGATCGTGGTCTGCAAGCCCGAGGACTCCATGGCCTGGTACGAGAAGATGTGGCGCTTCAGCGTCGAGCTCTTCCGCTCGCTGGAGATTCCCGTGCGTCAGCTCGAGTGCTGCTCGGGCGACCTGGCCGATCTGAAGGTCAAGTCCTGCGATATCGAAGCCTGGTCCCCGCGCCAGCAGAAATATTTTGAGGTCTGCTCCTGCTCCAATCTCGGCGACGCGCAGGCGCGCCGCCTGAAAATGCGCGTCAAGGGCGCAGACGGCCGCAGCTATCTGCCCCACACGCTCAACAACACCGTCGTCGCGCCGCCGCGCATGCTGATTGCTTTCCTGGAGAACCATCTCCAGGCCGACGGCAGCGTCACGATCCCCGAAGTGCTTTGGCCCTACATGGGCGGCACCACCAAACTCGTCCCCAATAAATAAGGATAAAAGGAGAAGAAAAACATGAAAAACTTTGTCAAGGAATTCAAGGAATTCATCGCCCGCGGCAACGTCATGGACATGGCCATCGGCGTGATCATCGGCGGCGCCTTCGGAGCGATCACCTCGTCTCTGGTCGCCAACGTCATCACCCCGCTGCTGGCCTGGCTCTTCGGTTCCCCGAATACCGACGCGCTGAACATCGTCCTGCGTCCCGAGTCCGCGCCGGAAGCCGGCGACGCGCTCATTCTCGGCCTGGGCACCTTCGTGGGCGCCATCATCAACTTCCTGATCATCGCTCTGGTGCTTTTCTGCGTCATCAAGGCCATGAACAAGGCCCGCGAGCTGGCGGAGAAGGCCAAGAAGCAGGAAGAGGAAGCCGCCGCTCCGGAAGAGCCCGCCGGCCCCACCACCGAGCAGCTGCTCGGCGAGATCCTCGAAGAGCTCAAGAAGAAAAAATAAGTCCCCGTACATCGTATCAAAAAGAAGCTGTGAATGATTTTCACAGCTTCTTTTTTAATGAGGAATGAGGAAAACGGGTATTTAGTTTTCAGAAGTCAGTTTTCAGTTTTCAGAAAGAGAAACGGGTATTTAGCGCTGTCATTCTGAGGAGCGCCAGCGACGAAGAATCTTTTAAGATCCTTCGACTCGCTTCGCTCGCTCAGGATGACAATGTAGGGGCTGCCGCCCCCGGCAGCCCGGCAGAAGCGAGCCAATAAGATGCACAAATCCCCGGCGAATTCGTAGAATAGTACATTTTCGCCGTGGATTTGTTCACGTATTTAGATCATACCGCGCGGGCCGCCGAGGGCGTCGGCCCCTACGACGGGGGCGCCAATTTTCTCGCTCTATCCTTTGTTTCCCTTCATTCCGAATTTCGAACTCCGAATTCCGAATTTTTCGCTAAACTCCAATTTGTCACTCGCCTGAAAACTGAAAACTGACTTCTGAAAAGTCATTCTCTTCTATATTATATTTATATCTTCGCTTTTCGTATTGCCAAAGCTGCTGAAATTTGATATAATTGATTAGTTAAGAAAAACATCCGATGGAGAGGTGTTACCGTGAACTCTTTGAACGATATCTGGGAAGAGATCGTCCGCAGCCTTTCCCAGCAGCTGACGCCCACCGCGATCAAAACCTGGTTTGACGACTGCACGCCGGTCAAGCTGCAGGACAACTGTCTCATCCTCCACACGACGACGGAATTCAAGCGCGATATCATCGTCTCCCGCTACGGGAACACGATCCGCTCCATCTTGTCCGACCTCTTTTCCTGTGAATTCGACATCCGCGTCCTCACCAACGACGAGCTCAACGATTTCCGGGACGAGCAGGAGGGCATCAGGGCTCTGCCCGAGCTGGAGGATTACACCTTCGACCGTTTCGTCGTCGGTCCCTCCAACAAATTCGCGCATGCGGCCGCGCTGAGCGTGGCGGAGGAGCCCGGCAAACGCTACAATCCCCTCTTCATCTACGGTAACTCCGGTCTCGGCAAGACGCATCTGCTGCGGGCCATCGGCCAGGAGATCCACCAGAAAAAGCCGGAGCTGAAGATTGTCTACATCAAGGGCGACGAATTTACCATCGAGATGGTCAAGGCGCTCAAGGACGGCACGATGGACGCCTTCCACAACAAATATCGCAGCGTCGATCTGCTGCTCGTGGACGATATCCAGTTCATTGCCGGCAAGGAGCAGACGCAGAATGAGTTCTTCCACTCCTTCAACAATCTCTACGAGGCCGGGCACCAGATCGTCATCACCTCCGACCGGCCGCCCATGGAGATGAGCCTGCTGGACGACCGCCTGCGCACCCGCTTCGAGGGCGGTCTGCTGGCCGATATCCAGCCGCCCGATCTGGAGACGCGCATGGCCATCACGCGCAACAAGGCCTCCCGCCTCGGCATGATCCTCACGGACGACGTTGTGGAATATATCGCCTCACGCATCACCTCCAACGTCCGGCAGCTTGAGGGCGTCATCAAGCGCCTCTCCGCGCTGCAGTCCATCTCCGGGGGCGAGATCACCGTCAAGCACGCCGCCTGGGCCATTCAGGACGCGCTGGACAAGGGCGTGGCCGTTCCGAAGCCCGACCACATCATCCGTGAAACGGCCCGCTTTTTCTCTCTGGAGCCGGAGGATATCCGCGGGCAGAACCGCTCCAAGAATACCGCGCTGGCCCGGCAGGTGTCCATGTATCTCATCCGCACGCTCACGCCGCTCTCTCTGAAGGACATCGGCGCGGAATTTGAGGACAGAAACCACGCCACCGTCTTCTCCTCCATCCGCAAGGTCGAGGAGCTCATGAAAACAGACCCGGAGATGGCCGCCGCCATCCGCGATATCTCCTCCAATATCAATAAATAAAGCTTCCACAAAAAGCTGTTGAGAAGCGGAAAACTGTCCTGTTGAAGAATTTTCTGCTTTTTCTCTGTTGAAAGCCGCGCTTTTTGTCCACATTTTTATCAACAGCGCTTTTCCCCTGTTATCAAGGGCCGCACGCGGTTTTCCACAACTTTTCGCTTAATAAGAATAATAAAAAAATATATTCTTTCTACCCTTACAGAAAAGGAGAATTCCCATGAAGATCACCTGTGAAAAATATGTATTGCAGAACGCCAGCTCCATCGCTTCGCGCGCGACCGCTTCCAAGAGCCCCATCCCCACGCTCGAGGGATTGCTGCTGACAGCGGGGGCAAGTCTGCGCGTCACCGGCTACGACCTCAAGGAGGGCATCTACACCGACGTCGAGGCTACGGTCGAGGAGCCGGGTTCCATCGTCGTGGGCGCGCGCCTTTTCGGCGAGATGATCCGCCGTCTGCCCGACGGGATCGTGACCATCACGGCCGACGAGCGCAACAACGTCAACGTCAAATGCGGCAAGAGCGACTTCCACTTCATGGGCTATGACGCGGACGAGTATCCCGAAATGCCCAGCGTGGACGGCCTCAAAAACATCAGCCTCCCGCAGAAGATCCTGCGCAGCATGATCGACCAGACCATCTTCGCCGTCGCCCAGAGCGACGTGCGTCCCATCTACACCGGCACGCTTTTTGAAATCAGCGGCGACGAGCTGACGCTCGTTTCCGTGGACGGCTATCGCCTGGCCAAGCGCACCGAGAAAATCGAGAAGGGCCAGATGGAGGACTGCAGCTTCGTCGTGCCCGGCAGCGCCCTGTCCGATATCGAGCGCATCTGCTCGGATGAGGAAGACGAGGTGAAAATCGCCGTCGGCGCCAAGCACATCTCCTTCTCCATCGGCGGCACCGTCGTCATCAGCCGCCGTCTTGAGGGGGAGTTCCTCAATTATAAAAAGTCCATCCCCGAGGTCTTCCGCCACACCGTGGAGGTTGACCGCTCGGAATTCATGTCCACCATCGACCGCGTCGCTCTCATCATCAACGAGAGAAACTCCAGTCCCGTGCGTCTGTGCTTCAACGACGGCACGATCGACTGCCTCTGCGCCACCGTCATCGGCAAGGCCGAGGACGTCTGCTCCTGCGAGGGCAGCGGCGAGGGCCTGGAGATCGGCTTCAACGACCGGTATCTGACGGACGCGCTGAAGGCCGCCGGGACCGAGAGACTGAAGATCTGCCTGAACACGGCCTCCTCTCCCACCATCCTCGAGGCGGCCGACGGCAGCAAGAATTTCACCTATATGATCCTGCCCGTGAGGCTGCGCGCGGAAGGCTGAACCATGGAAAAGATCGAGATCACAACCGAATTCATCAAGCTCGAGGCCCTGTTGAAGTTTGCGGCCGTGACCGGCACCGGGGGCGAGGCCAAGCTGCTCATCGCCGACGGACTCGTCTCTGTCAACGGCGAGGTCTGCACCCAGCGCGGGAAGAAGCTCTATCCCGGCGACAGGGTGAGTCTCGAGGGCTTTGAGGCGGAGATCGCAAAGGCATGATCGTCAGAAAGATCGCACTCAACGGCTTTCGCAACTATGAGTGGGAGACGGCCGAGTTCGACCCGGGCACCAACGTCATCTACGGACAGAACGCCCAGGGAAAGACCAATCTCCTCGAGAGCGTGTATATGCTCTCCACGGGGAGGAGCTTCCGCACACGCTTTGACAAGGAGCTGGTGGGCTTCGGCTACTCCTCCTCGGAGATCCTTGCCGAGGTCAGCAGCCATGAACGGGAGCAGACGATCCGCCTGCTGCTGCAGCCGGGCCAGACCAAGAAGATCCAGGTCAACGGCGTCAGAAAGACGGCGGGAGAGCTGGCCGAGGTCGTGAACACGGTGCTATTCAGCCCGGACGATCTGAACCTCATCAAGGAGGGCGCCGCGCAGCGGAGGCGGCTCATGGATCAGGCCATCAGCCAGATCCGCCCGCGCTACGCCGAGATTTTGGCCGAATTCAACCGCCTCTACGAGCACAAGACGCGCATTTTGAAGGACTGGCGGGAAAAACCCTCGCTGCTCGACACGCTGGACGAATTTTCCGATGGGATGTGCCGCGCCTCCGCGCAGCTCATCCGCTACCGGGCGTCCTTCGCCGCGCGGCTCGATGAGGCCGCCGCGCCCATCCACCGCGAATTTTCCGGCGAGGGGGAGGAGCTCTCCCTGCGCTATACGACCGTCAGCACCGTGACGGATCCCTGCGCCTCGGCGAAGGAAATCTATTACGAGATCTGCGAGCACCAGGAAAAGCACCGGCAGGCCGAGCTCGACAGCGGGCAGTGCCTGACCGGGGCGCACAAGGACGATCTGGACATCTCCATCAACGGACGCGCGGCGCGCAGCTACGCCTCCCAGGGGCAGACGCGCACAGCGGCTCTGTCCGTGAAGCTGGCCGAGCGGGAGATCTTCCTCGCCGAGACCGGGGAATATCCCATCCTCCTGCTCGACGATGTGCTCTCCGAGCTCGACATGCGGCGGCAGGAGTTCGTGCTCAACCGCATCGGCGGCGGGCAGACGCTCATCACCTGCTGCGAGGACGAGGGCATCAGCCGCCGCACGGGCGGCAAGGTCCTCTTCGTCGAAAACGGAAGGATCCGGGGCTGAGGCATGTATCTTCACATAGGAAAAGGCACGGTCCTCCCGACGGAGGACATCGTCGCCATCTTCGATCTCGACCTCACGAGCCAGTCGTATCTGACCCGCGCCTTTCTGCGCCGGGCGGAACAGAGCGGACAGGTCGTCAACGCCGCCGAGGATATCCCAAAATCCTTCCTTCTCTGCGAGCGGGAGGGACAGCGCAAGGTCTATCTCAGTCAGATGGCCGCCTCCACGCTTTTAAAGCGCGCCGAGAGCGGGCTTATCTGATTTTTACACCGGGGGCGGGTCCCCCGGAACACCCAGGAAAGGAACACACACAGGTATGGCAGACAACATCGAACAGGTCAAGCAGGAATACGACGCCTCACAGATCCAGGTCCTCGAGGGGCTGGAGGCAGTGCGCAAGCGCCCCGGCATGTATATCGGGTCGACCTCCTCTTCCGGCCTGCATCATCTGGTATATGAGATCGTCGACAACTCCATCGACGAAGCCCTCGCCGGCTTCTGCACGGCCATAGAGGTCACCATCGAGCCGGGCGACGTCATCTGCGTCAGCGACAACGGCCGCGGCATCCCCGTGGACATCCAGGAGCAGACCGGCAAGAGCGCGCTCGAGGTCGTCTTCACGGTCCTGCACGCAGGCGGCAAATTCGGCGGCGGAGGCTACAAGGTCTCCGGCGGCCTGCACGGCGTCGGCGCGAGCGTGGTCAACGCCCTCTCCGAGTGGCTGGAGGTCCAGGTCCACAAGGAGGGGAAGATCTATCAGATGCGCTTTTCGCGCGGCGACATCACGCAGCAGCTCACCGTCGTCGGCACGACGGACCGCAGCGGCACCACCGTGCGCTTCAAGCCCGACCCCGAGATGTTTGACGACACGGTCTACGACTATGAGATCCTGCACACCCGCATGCGCGAGCAGGCCTTCCTCAACGGCGGCCTGACCATCATCCTCAGGGACGCGCGCACCGAGGACGGCCCGGGCGAGACCCTCTACTACGAGGGAGGCATCCGCGAGTTCGTCAGCTATCTCAACCGCCACAAGGCGCCCATCCATGAGGACGTTATCTACCTCTCCGGCACGAAGGACGACGCCGTCGCGGAGATCGCTCTGCAGTATAACGACGGCTACAACGAGACCCTGGTCTCCTTTGCCAACGATATCCACACGCCCGAGGGCGGCATGCACGAGACGGGCTTCAAGACGGCTCTGACCCGCGTCATCAACGCCTACGGCCAGAAGAACAACATCATCAAGGGCGACGACAAGGTCTCCGGCGAGGACGTGCGCGAGGGCATCTCGGCGGTCATCTCCGTCAAGCTCCCGGAGGCGCAGTTCGAGGGCCAGACCAAGCAGAAGCTCGGCAACGCCTATATCCGCACCCTCGTCGACAACGTCGTGAGCGACCAGCTCGCCACCTACTTTGAGGAGCATCCGCAGGCGGCCAAGGCCATCCTCGAGAAGGCCATGATGGCCAACCGCGCCCGCGAGGCCGCGCGCAAGGCCAAGGAGTCCGTGCGCCGCAAGACCGGGCTCGAGAGCGGCCAGATGCCGGACAAGCTGCAGGACTGCAACGAGCGCGACCCCTCGCTCTGCGAGATCTACATCGTCGAGGGCGACTCCGCCGCGGGCTCGGCCATCCAGGGCCGCGACAGCCGTTTCCAGGCGATCCTCGCCATGTGGGGCAAGATGCTCAACGTGGAGAAGGCCCGCGCCGACAAGATCTACGGCAACGACAAGCTCTATCCGCTGATCGTGGCGCTCGGCGCCGGCATCGGGGACGAGTTCAACATCGAAAAGCTCCGCTATCACAAGATCATCATCATGGCCGATGCCGATGTCGACGGCAGCCATATCCGCACCCTGCTGCTGACCTTCTTCTTCCGCTACATGCGCCCGCTCATCGAGCACGGCTACGTCTATTCGGCGGTGCCGCCGCTTTACAAGCTGCAGCGCGGCAAACAGCAGCGCGTGGCCTATTCCGACGAGCAGCGCGACCAGATCAGCGCCGAGATGCGCGCGGATAACCCCAACGCCCGCGTGGAGATCAACCGCTACAAAGGCCTCGGCGAAATGGACCCGCACGAGCTGTGGGAGACCACCATGGACCCGGAGCAGCGTTCGCTGCGGCGCATCACGCTCAAGGACGCCATCATGGCCGACCAGGTCTTCACGGTGCTCATGGGCGAAAACGTCGAGCCGCGCCGCGAGTGGATCGAGGAAAATGCAAAATACGTCGTCAATCTCGACATCTGACAGTGTCATCCTGAGCGCAGCAAAGGATCTTTATGAAGTGACGGAGAATAAGCTTCTTCGTCGCTGCGCTCCTCAGAATGACAGGAAGGAATTCATCAATGGCACATAAAAGAGACTACAAACCCGAGGATATCGCGTTTCCCAATCAGGTGATCACGGAGTCTGAGCTTGTCAGCGAAATGCAGACGAGCTATATCGACTATGCCATGTCGGTCATCGTCGGGCGCGCGCTGCCGGACGTGCGCGACGGCCTCAAGCCCGTGCATCGGCGCATCCTCTATACGATGTACGAGGGCGGCCTCACGAGCGACAAGCCCTTCAAAAAGTCCGCCACCTGCGTGGGCGACGTGCTGGGTCACTACCACCCGCACGGCGACGCCTCCGTCTACGACGCCATGGTGCGTCTGGCGCAGGATTTCTCCATGCGCTACATGCTGGTCGACGGCCACGGCAACTTCGGCTCGGTCGACGGCGATCCCCCCGCGGCCTACCGTTACACCGAGGCCAGACTCTCGAAGATCTCCAACGAGATGCTGCGCGATATCGACAAGGAGACCGTCGACTGGGATCCCAACTTCGACGAGAGCCGCAAGGAGCCGCGCGTGCTCCCCTCGCGCTTCCCGAACCTGCTCGTCAACGGCTCGAGCGGCATCGCCGTCGGCATGGCGACGAACATCCCTCCGCACAACCTCACCGAGGTCATCAACGCCTGCGTGTGCGTGCTGGACAACCCCGAGGCGGAGCTGGCTGACCTCATGCAGTGCATCACGGGCCCGGATTTCCCGACGAAGGGCATCATCATGGGCCGCAGCGGCATCCGCCAGGCCTACGCCACCGGCCGCGGCAAGGTCGTCGTGCGCGCCCGCACCGAGTTTGAGGAGCACGGACAGAACCGCACCCGTATCATCGTGACGGAGCTGCCCTATCAGGTCAACAAGCGCCAGCTCATCAAGACCATCGCCGACCAGGTGCACGACAAGCGCCTCGAGGGCATCTCCGATCTGCGCGACGAGACCGACCGCAACGGCATGCGCATCGTCATCGAGCTCAAGCGCGACGCCAATCCCCAGGTCGTGCTGAACCGCCTCTTTGCTCAGACCGCCCTGCAGTCGAGCTTTTCCATCAACATGCTGGCCCTGGTCAACAACCAGACCCAGCCGAAGATCCTCTCCCTGCGCCACATTCTGGATGAATATCTGGCCTTCCAGGAGGATATCATCGTCCGCCGTACGAAATACGACCTTAGAAAGGCCGAGGAGCGCGCCCACCTGCTGGAGGGCCTCTTGATCGCACAGGACAACATCGACGAGGTCATCCGCATCATCCGCTCCAGCTACGACGACGCCAAGCAGAACCTCATGGCGCGTTTCTCTCTCTCCGAGGTGCAGGCGCAGGCCATCTGCGACATGCGGCTGATCGCCCTGCAGGGGCTCAACCGCGAAAAGCTCGAGCAGGAGTACAAGGAGCTCGAGCAGAAGATCGCCTATTACAAAGAGCTGCTGGCCGATCCCGAGAAGATCAAGGCCGTTCTGAAGGACGAGCTCATCCAGCTGCGCGACAAGTACGGCGACGAGCGCAAGACAGAGATCCAGGACGTGGAGGACGAGCTCGACATCGAGGATCTCATCGAGGAGGAGCAGTGCGTCTATACCCTCACCCACGGCGGCTATATCAAGCGCCTGCCCGTGAGCGAGTACCGCGCGCAGGGCCGCGGCGGCAAGGGCGTGCGCGCCATGGCCACCAAGGAGGAGGACTATGTGGAGACGCTCTTCACCGCCTCCACGCACGACAATCTCCTCTTCTTCATGAACACCGGCCGCGTCTACGTCAAGAAGGGCTACCGCATCCCGGAGGCCGGACGCAGCGCGCGCGGCACGA
Organism: uncultured Clostridia bacterium; assembly: GCA_946186375.1. Classification (GTDB taxonomy): domain Bacteria; phylum Bacillota; class Clostridia; order Oscillospirales; family Oscillospiraceae; genus Limivicinus. The sequence continues at coordinate 8,605 of CAMHMZ010000053.1, read as the reverse complement.
ATCTCATCAACATCCTGCAGCTCGATCCGGGCGAGAAGGTCAGCGCCATGATCCGCGGCCGCGGCTTTGACGAGGACAGCTATCTCGTCTTCGTCACGCGCAACGGCACCGTCAAGCGCATGCCGCAGTCGGCGCTCAAGAACATCCGCGCCAGCGGAATCCGCGCGCTGAACCTCGACGAGGGCGATGAGCTGATCACCGTCATCCCGACCGCGGGCGAGGAGAACATCCTCATCGCCACGCACCAGGGCATGGCCACCTGCTTCCCGGAGAGCGACGTGCGTCCGATGGGCCGCACGGCCGTCGGTGTGCGCGGCATCCGGCTGCGCCAGGGCGACTATGTCGTCGGCGCCGACTCCACCTCCGCCGGCGCGGCGCTGCTGAGCGTCACCGACAAGGGCTACGGCAAGCGCACGCCGGTCGAGGAATACAGCGTGCACGGCCGCGGCGGCATCGGCCTCAAAAACTACAACGTCACCGGCAAGACCGGCAACGTGGCCGCGGTTATGATGATCAACCCCGCCGACGACGTGCTTCTCATCTCCGACGACGGGACCATCATCCGCATGGCGGCTGACCACATCTCCGAGCTCAGCCGCGCCACGCAGGGCGTGCGCCTCATGCGTCTGAGCGAGGGCAGCCGCGTCATCGACGTGGAGAAGACCGAGCGCGAGAGCGCGGAGGAGCCGGCCGAGCCGGAAAACTGAGCGGAACAGGCCATCTGGAAGAGAGGAACGACCGGAGACCATAAAGATCGGAGGATACGGCGATGGATCAGCAGCCGATGAATGAAAAAAACAAGCAGAAAAACACCGCGAAGAAAAAGGGCGGCGCCTGGGGGCTTTTGGTATTCGTGCTCATCTGGCTCATCAACGCCATCGACTGGGACGACCTCGGCTATTACGCCTGGCGCTTCCGGAGGGCGCTGAGCGGGGGCGACGGCGGCGAGGCCCTGGGCATCGGCTTTGCGCTGCTGGTGCTGATCCTCGTGATCGTCATCCTCGCCAAGGCGGCGGCGAAGCTCCGCGCGCGCCGGGAGGAGACACCCGTGCGCACACAGAGCAGCCGCGAAAAGCAGCAGCCGAGCATCCGCCTGCATTCGACGCACCCGGCCGTTTCGCGCCAGAGCTTTTCCGAGCCGGATCCCTACTGCCTTGTCTGCGAGCAGACGGGCGAGGATCACTTTGCCCGCGACCGCGCGCAGCGCATCGCGCAGCTGGAGGACTGGCTCAAAAACGGCATCATCGACCGGGCGGAATACCGCGCGCTCAAGGACCGCTACGAGCACGACAGATAAGAATGAGGAATGAGGAGTTAGGAATGAGGAATTAATTTGCCGAATTCCTGACTCCGCATTCCGAATTCTAATTTTTTAAGGAAACCAGGAATGAAAACCGTTACGATCTATACCGACGGGGCCTGCAGCGGCAACCCCGGGCCCGGCGGCTGGGGCGCCATTCTGTGCTATAACGGCGTGGAAAAGGCGCTCTCCGGCGGCGAGGAACAGACCACCAACAACCGCATGGAGCTCACCGGCGTCATCCAGGCGCTGCTTGCGCTCAAGGAGAGCTGCGTCGTCGAGCTCTATTCCGACTCAAAATACGTGATCGACGCGCTGGACAAGGGCTGGGCCTGGGGCTGGCGCAAAAAGGGCTGGATCAAGAGCGACAAGAAGCCCGCGCTCAACCCCGATCTCTGGACGATGCTGCTGGATCTGACACAGCAGCACGAGATGCACTATCACTGGGTCAAGGGCCATGCCGACAACCCCTACAACAACCGCTGCGACGCCATGGCCGTGGCGGAGAGAGACCGCTATGCGAAGGGATGACGCGTGAAGAAAGCCATCGATTTCCGCGATAAGCCGCTGAAAATTTTTATCCGGTATATCTGGGGACAGAAGAGACTGTTTCTGATCGACATGCTCTGCGCGCTGCTCGTCGCGGGGATCGATCTCGTCTTCCCCTACGTTTCGCGCGCCTCGATGCGAACGCTTCTGCCGCAGCGCCTGTTCACGGCCTTTTTCACCGTGATGGCGCTGATGGCCGCGGCCTATCTGCTCAAGGCGCTTTTATACTATGTCATCACCGTGCTGGGCCACCGGATGGGCGTGCTGGTGGAGTCGGACATGCGCAAGGATCTCTTTACGCACATGCAGTCGCTCTCCTTCAGCTTCTTCGACCAAAACCGCACGGGCGTTCTGATGAGCCGCATCACCAGCGAGCTCTTCGACATCACGGAGCTGAGCCATCACGGCCCGGAGAACGTGATCATCTGCTCGCTGACCATCGTCGGCTCGCTGATCGTCATGTTCTTCATGCGCTGGCAGCTCGCGCTCGTGCTGGCGCTGGTGCTGCCGGTCTGCCTGTGGTTCACGCTCAGCCAGCGCCTGCGCATGAAGCGCGCCAACGTCGAGGTCAAGCGCAAGACCGCCGAGATCACCGCCGCGATCGAGAGCGGCATCTCCGGCGTGCGCACGACGAAGGCCTTTGCAAACGAAGAGCAGGAGGAGAAGAAGTTCGACCGCGCCAACGCGCTCTTTCGCGGCTCCAAGGTGGAATACTACAAGAGCATGGGCCTCTTCATGAGCGGGATGGAGTTCACCACCGGCATCATGCAGGTGCTCGTCGTCACCGTGGGGGGCTTGCTCATCATGCGCGGGCGGATGGACTACGTCGATCTCATCACCTTCACCCTCTATGTCTCCGCCTTTACCTCGCCGGTGCGGAAGCTCGCGCAGTTTTCCGAGCAGTACATGCAGGGCACGGCCGGCTTCAGCCGCTTTCTGGAGCTCATGCGCACCGAGCCCGAGATCAAGGACGCGCCGGACGCGCAGGAGCTGCCGAGCGTGCGCGGCGAGATCGAATACCGCGACGTGAGCTTCTCCTACGCAAACGGCGTGCCGGTGCTGCGGCATGTGGATCTGAAGCTGCAGCCGGGCAGGACGCTCGCGCTGGTCGGCTCCTCCGGCGGCGGCAAGACCACGCTCTGCCAGCTGCTGCCCCGCTTTTACGAAGTAAGCGAGGGCGCCGTGCTGGTCGACGGGATCGACGTGCGCCGCGTCACGCAGGAGAGCCTGCGAAAGAACATCGGCATGCTGCAGCAGGACGTCTTTCTCTTTGCCGATACCGTGCGCGAGAATATCCGCTACGGGCGGCCGGACGCCAGCGACGCCGAGGTCGAGCAGGCCGCGCGCCTGGCCTCCATCCACGACGAGATCATGGCCCTGCCCGAGGGCTACGACAGCTTTGTAGGCGAGCGCGGCGTGATGCTCTCCGGCGGCCAGAAGCAGCGCATCTCCATCGCGCGCGTCTTTCTGAAGGACCCGAGGATCCTGATTTTGGACGAGGCGACCTCCGCCCTGGACACCGTGACCGAGCAGCGCATCCAGGCCTCGCTGGAAAAGCTCTGCCGGGGCCGCACGGGCATCATCGTGGCCCACCGGCTCTCCACCGTGCGCCACGCCGACGAGATCGCCGTCGTGGAGGGCGAGACCATCGTGGAGCGCGGCAGCCACGAGGAGCTGATCAAAAAGAACGGGCGCTACGCGGCGCTGTGCCGGGCACAGCAGCTGGATGGCCCCGGGAAGGAGCAGATATGAAGCTGAGGACCTGTTCGCAGGCGGAGCTCAGTCACGCCTGGGCGCTGTTTGCTACGGAATTCGATAAAAAGGAGCTGCTGCCGCAGCTCGCGGTGCGCCGCGCCATGCTGCGGGGCGACATGGAGCTGCTCGCCGTGACGGACGAGGAGTCCGGCATCGACCTGGCCTTTGCGCTTGTCGGCTGCCGGGGGCTCTACGGCTACGTCTGGCTCAAGTACCTGGCCGTGCTGCCCTGGTACCGCGAGCGCGGTGTCGGCATCGAGACGATGCGCATGCTCAACCGCCGCTATGCCGACCGGCAGGGCATCCTCACGGAGCTGACCGATTTCGGCGACGACGGGGACGAGACCCTGCGCGCGCTGCGGAAGTTCTTCGCCCGCTTCGGCTATGTGGAGCTCGAGACGGAGGCGGAGCTCGGCGGCGTGCGCGATCACATCATGGTCAAGCCCATCCGCGGCACCGAGGCCATCGAGCCCATCGCCCGCCGGATGCTGCTGGATTTCTATTCCCGCGCCAGCTCCCCCCTCGCCCGGCAGAAGATGCTGAGGGTGTGACGAGCGAGTTTTTAGTTTTCGGTTTTTAGTTTTTAGAAAAGAGCACGATAATGAAACGCATTGTATGAGATACTGCCGTAGGGGAGGGGCTTGTCCCCTCCCGGCGGTGTAAGCCGTCATTTTACAGGAATAGTTCGGCGAATTCGCAGATATCTGGAATTCACCGAACATTTTTATTGTGATTATGCGTATGCTGCCGGGCGGGGGCAAGCCGCCGCCCCTACGATGCGGACGTCAATTCCCTCGTATATCCTTCGTTTCCATACATTCCTCATTCCTAATTCCTAACTCCTCATTCTCTCAAAGTCTTCCCGTCCGCTTTCCGACGACATAGACGAAGGGCAGCGCGAGCAGGGCGTAGCTGAGGTTCAGGGCCGGGATGAGGCGCGAGGAGAGAAACAGAAAGCTCTTCTCGTCGGGCGCTGCCCAGAGCGCGGCGGCAAGCGCCAGCAGCGCGCAGACCGGGATCAGCCAACGGCCGCGGCGAAGGGAAAAAATCGCGTCGCCTCGCCAGACGGCCTCCTTCCCCAGCGCCCGGCGCAGGCAGAGCTGGGCGGCAAAGAGCGCCGCGGCGGCGAGCAGAAAATCCGGGAATACCCAGAGCGTCACCATCAGCGCTTCCACGCGCTCCACGCTGCGGAAAAAGACGAGGTTTCGCACCAGAGAGAAGAAGGGCCGCGTCAGCCTGGCCGAGAGCTCGGCGCCGAAGCTGCCGAGGATCGCGGCGTCAAGAAGCGAGAGGAACACGACGGCGCCCACAAGCCGCGTTGCGGCGCCCGCCCTGCGGACCTCCGTCGGCGCGCAGAGAAAGCCGAAGAGCACCGTCACGCCGAGCAGTACGTCGAGCGTCGGCAGCGCGCCGCGCAGAAGCTGCGGCAGATCGGAAAAAGTGACCGGGAAGAGGTTTTCGGGCTTTGCGGAGAAGAGCGCCGTGAAGAGGATCAGCGCCAGCGCGCCCGTCAGCAGCGGCAGCACGAGCTTTGCCGTGCGTACGAGCGAGCGCGCCGGGCCGAGGGCCGCGAGCGCGGAGAGCAGCGACAGCACCACGACGAAGACGGCCGGGCCGCTGTGCGGATAGATCGTCGTGATGAAGCGCTCGGCCCCCGCGCGCACGACAAAGCCCGCGTAGAACGAGAACCAGAGCGCCGAAAGCAGCAGAAAAACGCGCGCCGCCTTTTCGCCGAGGGCGCGCGCACAGAGCTCGGAAAGCCCCTCGCCCTCCCGGCGCAGCGCCAGAAAGCGCCGGAGAAAGAGGGCGTAGAGCAGCAGCGGCGGCAGCGCGGCCAGCGGCGAGAGCCAGGCGGCGCGTCCGGCCGCCGTGATGCTCGCCGTGGGGCAGAAGCGCAGCGCGGGCGAGAGCAGCAGCACGGCGCAGAGAGACAGGAGCTGCCCGCGGTCATAGCGGTCGGCGGCCTTCATGGGGCAAGATCCTCCACGTCGTTGGTGTGCGTGAGCGTGACGCGCACCGAAAGCCGGATCGGCAAGTCCGCCAGAAGCTCCGGAAAGGCCGGCAGCAGCGGGCGAAAGCGCGCGGGCTCGGCGCGCTCCAGGCGGCTGCCGAGGCCGAGAAAGTCGGCGCGCAGCTCCTTGGAAAGCTGCAGCACCGCGCCCAGCCGCTCGCTGAGCGCCGCCTCGGCCAGGGCGCACAGCTCCTCCTCGTCCGCCCTCGCGGCAAGGCCCTCCTCGCCCCCGCGCTCGGCGAGCGTCGCCTCCGATCGCACCTGCACGTCCAGCCGCACGAGCCTCCCGTCCCCGCCCCAGACGGGACGCAGCGCGCTCTCGCCGCGCTCGAGCGTGAGCGTGACGGTCTCGCCGCTGCCCTCCGTCACCGTGAGCTCGCAGGGGCCGCTCTGATTTTTCAGCAGGCCCACGGCCACGGCCCGGGCGCGGTCGATCCAGGCGCAGAGCTTCCCGTCCTTCACGACGCCGTAGCCCGCCGCGGCCACGGTCAGCAGCGGCTCCTCGTCTCCGCTTTGGGCGGCAAAGGCCTCGCGCGCCTCCTCCCCCGCGCTCTTCTGCGGCGAGGGCTGCTCGGCGGAGGGCTGCAGCGCCACCGCGCAGACAAGGCCGCTCCCCTGCCGCGCCAGATCGGCGGCCAGCTCGGAAGCCGTGGTGACGTGTCCGTCCCCGCGCAGCTTTACGTCGCCGTTGACCGAGTCGAGCGCGTCGCAGATCCCGTTTTTCTCGCTGCCGACCCGCAGCACAGCCTCACCCGCCTCCTGCCCGCGCAGCACGTACAGCGGCACGCTGATGCGCAGCTCCTGCGAGCGGCAGATATAGGCCAGCGCCGCCTCGAGCCCTGCGCGCGCCGCGCTTTCGCCGATCAGAACATGGCTGATGTGCGCGCAGAAGAGATCCTCCTCGTTGGCGCGGCTGCGGATCTGCTCGAGCGCTGCCGTGACCGAGGGGCCGCGCCCCTCCAGCCGCAGCGGCGCGTCGTCCGCAGCCGCGCCCGCGCCGGAGGCCAGCGTCAGCCGGACCCCGGCGGGATCCCCGTCGAGCCCCAGGGTCTGGATCACCAGCAGATCCTCCACCTCGCGGACGTTCGCGTAGAGGCCCGCGCAGCCGCTCAGTGAAAGCGCGGCGCCCAGGCACAGCAGCGCTGCGATTATTTTATATAGTGTGCTTTTCATGTTCTTCTCCTCCTGTCCGGCGTGCGCAGCAGCCTGTCGCGGAAGAGCCGCCGGGCCTCCGGCCGCCGCAGCAGCACACGCCGCAGCCCGCCCAGGCCGCTCTCGCTCAGCGGCGCCGTATAGCTGCGGCCGAAGCTGTCGATCCCGGCCAGGTGCCACAGCAGCAGACAGGCATAGACGCCCACGCCGAAGAGCCCGGCCGCCATGGCGCACAAGAGCGCCAGAAAGCTCGACAGCCGCACCGCTGAGGCCAGATCCTGGCTCGGCAGCGTGTAGCAGCAGATCCCCGCCATGGCGACCACGATGATCGCGATGGGCGAGACGACCTCGGCCTCCACGGCCGACTGCCCGACAATGAGCGCTCCGATGATCGAGACCGTGTCGCCGATGGGGTTCGGCAGGCGCAGCCCCGCCTCCTGCAGCAGCGTGAAGGACACCAGCATGCCCAGCACCTCGAGCCCTGTGGAAAAGGGGACGTTCTGCTTGGCCTCGATCATGCTCAAAAGGAGCTTCGTCGGAATCATCTCCTGGTGATACATCGCCATCGCCACATAGAGCGCCGGGAGGAACAGCCCCAGCAGCAGCGCGAAGTAGCGCAGCACGCTCAGCGTCCCGGAGACAAGGAAGTTCGAGCTGCGATCCCCTGTGACCTTCATGAATTCCGCAAAGGTCACCGGGAGGATGAGCCCCACGGGCAGCCCATCGACCAGCAGGCCGATCCGCCCGTCCATGAGGTGCATGGCGAAGCGGTCGGGCCGCTCGGTATGGATAAGCTGCGGGAAGGGAGAGCGCGGCGCGTCGGAGACGGCCTCCTCCAGCGCCCCCGTGGCCAACAGCGCGTCAAGCTCCAGCGCGTCGAGCCGACGGGCCAGCTCCCTGACGGTCGACGGATCGGCGAGGCCCGCGACGAAGAGGATCGCCACGCGCGTCGCGCTCTTGCGCCCGACGCGGCCCTCCACAAGCTTGAGCCGGGGCGAGGCGATGCGCTGCCGCACGAGGGCGGTGTTGGGCCGCAGCGCCTCGACAAAGGAGTCCTTCGCCCCCTTGAGCGATTTTTCCAACGTCGGCTCGGACACGGCGCGCGTCTGCGCCGTGCGCGTCTCGAAGCTCAGCGCGAGGCCGAGCGTGTCAAAGAGGAGCGCACAGCAGCCGTGCGTCAGATCCTGCACCACCTCGTCCAGGCTCCGCCGCTCGCGCACCGAGCAGGCATAGACCCCGCCCCGCAGGGCGAGCGAGGCCCAGCCCGCGGCGTCCCGCGCGGCGGCGCGCTCGGGATCGGTCAGCGGACGCAGCACCGTCTCGGATACCGCGTCGGCGGAGACGAGCCCGTCCAGCCAGCAGGCAAAGACCGGCTCGCCGCCGTCGAGCCCCGGCTCGACCTCGCGCAGCACGAAGTCGGCGCAGCCGGAGAAAAGCTCACGCACTCGCGCGGCGCAGAGCGGCCCCGGATTTTCGGGCCTGGGCGCGGGATGAGGCCCCGGCCCGCGATCAAAAGAAAACAAGCTGTTCATAGCCTTTAGTGTATCCAGAAGCTGGTTTTCTATCAGTTTCTATCAGCAAAAAAATAAATCCCAGAAAAATGAAAAAAGGTGTTGACAAGCCGCGCACGCGGTGGTATATTACACAAGCTGTCGCCGAGAGGCCGGCTTGAGCGTGCCGCTCAGGAAAAATTTTTAAAGGGATTTAAAAAGTTTTTCTTGACAAGGAGAACTTCCTGTGGTACTATAGACAAGCTGTCACCCCAAAGCAAAGACAGCAGCGGTGTACCTTGAAAATTGAACAATGTAAGAAAAGCTTATGCTAAATAAGCACCGGAA